>JAQBXR010000004.1 GCA_027623295.1 Planctomycetota bacterium | reverse complement strand
CGTGAGGCTGCCGGGGTCTTTGGCTTTCGAAGAAACTGGTGCGAACCTCATCATGGATGAGCGCATCGGCAATCCATTGCCTCCCACCCTTGCTGCCAAACAAAACCCCTCTGCGGAAGCTGCTTCCCAAGATTCGTTTTTTGATCGACTTGAAAAACTCATCGCAAGCGACCACGGATGGGACGAGTTCCTTTCGCGCGAGAAGCTGTACTGCGGCATCTACCACCTCGCAGCCGGCAGCGACGATGGCCAATCTCCCCACGACGAGGACGAAGTTTATTACGTAGTGGGTGGCGCCAGTAAATTCACTTCGGGTGAAAAAGAAATGACCGTGAAAGCGGGCGATGTCCTCTTCGTGCCAGCCTTAGAAGCGCATCGTTTCCACGACATCAGCGAAGACTTGAAGCTTCTAGTCTTCTTCGTGCGCAATCAAAAAGGCTAGTCGTCGATAGCCACCGTCTCGTGGCGTAGGGTGACGCCCCGCGCTGCGAGATGCTGAATCAGCCGCTCAAACACCGCAGTGTTACGCCCGACGACCTCACCAGGCGATAAGCCTGCTACCTTCCAGGCGCCATCCAAGATACATTCCGCCATACCCGTGCAGGTGTAGCCGGTCGTGCGCGACATGGACGAAATGCCGGTTTCTGGGTCGAACTCGTCATACAGATTCCACACGTGACGGATAGTTTTCCCATCCTCTTGGCCTTCCACGGTGACTCGCATGATCGTGAATTCTTCCTCGCCAGGATGCAGCTTCCACTGGTCGAATAGGATTGCCGAAGTCACTTCACGCGGGATGACCTCTTGCCCATTTACAGTAATCGCATCATCGGACAGGAAACCGCTTTCCCGCAAGGCCAATGCTAAATCCCGATGTCCTGGAAAACGCAAAGTCTTCTCCACCATGTCCGGAACATGACTCATGGTGTGGATTAAGGAGCGCAAGCCATCGGTGTTGAAGGCTTCTAGAGTTCCGATACCTTCAAAATCCACATATTCTGGCTCCGACAAAGCCGGCATAACGACCTCGCGACCGTTCTCCACCACCCGTGCTGGGCGTAGATATTCCTCCACCACATCCATCGGGGAAAACGGAGCTTTGTACTGCCACGGGAAGGTGCGCTTCTTCGGCAAACCGCCGACCAAACACTCGAAGCGTTGCACTTTCATTTGTGCATCGTGATAACCCAAAATTAAGTTATCTAAGCCAGGAGCGACACCAATATCGGTGACCACAACCACGCCTTTTTCCTGAGCCAAATGGCATAACTCCAAGGCATCTTCCGGGAAAAAACTGATGTCCGCTACATTCTTGCCGGCTTCGATCAGGGTGCGCAAAGTTGCAAAGCCCAAAAAACCAGGTACCGCGCTGACCACTAAATCCATGCCGGCCACGGCAGCGGTGACGGCTGCAGCATCGGCGACATCGACCACCTTGGTTTCGATATTGGCGACTCCATCAAAACGCTGCAAAACCTCTGCGCTACGGTCAGTAGCAATCACTTCATGACGCGACGCCAAATCAAGGCTCATCGCACTTCCGACCATGCCGGAACCCAATACCAGAATCTTTGCCATTGCTGGCTATTCTATCCCCCCCGACTTAATGCCACACCAACTTGATGAATCGCGGACGATAGATATCGGCGTAGGTGAAGTGGTCCCAGAAATTGAAGGTGTTGACGTTCCAACTGATCAGCAACTCACCGGGCTCGGAAAGGTGCGGGTGCGCTTTGGCGTTGTAGGTGAACAAGTCATCTATGCTTGGCGGAGTTTCAATCTCCCACAGCACTTCGGCAGGACCAAATGGACCCCATGGGTTGTCAGCCAACTTCATGGCTACCTTGCCCGATAAAGTGTCCAGCGAAAAGATGAGTGCGAACTGCCCATTTGGGGCTGGACTGACCGATAGTTCATTCGAAATGCGGCCAGTGACCGCGGCAACTTGACGGATATCGCGCACCCAAGAATTGCCATTCCAATAGCGCCAGGCATCGAAGTCGGTGAAGCTTTGTGGCTGTACCCGTGCCACCACGAGTTTCTTCACTAGAGGATCTTCTTGCGAACCATAGATATAGATAAAGCCGTCTGGGTTTGGGGCGCCTGCCGCTGCCGTATTCGAGAAAATCCCGGCTCCAAAAAAGATGCCGCCGCGTCCTCCAACCACCGGAGGCAAGCCGACCGGTGCATCGATTTGGCGGATGGAGGATGGCACATAAGGGCCCGCTTTGGGCATAGAAATCAACGCAATGCCACCGCGTTCAAAGCCAAAGGCACCGCCACCAGGAAGGCTATGCATACGCATGGCTAAAACGTGGATTTGATCGCCGAGCACCACGCCATCGGCAAACCAATACCAATCGCCAGCTTCCGACAGTGGCGTGTCCGGCACCACCATGGCACCAGGGCTAGACCCACTTTGATCCCAAAAGAACCTAGCTCCCTGCGCGAACTCCCCTTGACGTAAGAAGCCGAGGGTGTTGTTCACCAGTTGTGCATTGACGCGAGAGCCGCCAGGATTCACATCGCCGATGAAGGTGTCACTAAAAACAAAGACCGTGGAGGTGCGGTCGACTCCACCGGGGGAATCAATCCCATCCAATGGAAGCGCAAAGATGCCATCGGCACCGGTCCAACCACTCGTCGTATCGAAAAAGCTAGTCCACTCGGGCGCTTCCTCGACGTGAAATACTTGCGCGGCGCAGGAAACCGTCGACAGCCATAGGTAACAGAAGAGAAGCAGGAGGTAAAGCGAGAAGACGCGCATTCCCCAGTCTATACCAATCCGAAATTACTGCTGGACTTTGCCGCCCACCACGATTTTCACCACAGGGTTTTCGCCAAAGGCATACCCGAAGTGAAAAAGGTCTGGTAAGTCAAGAACCAGAAGGTCGGCATCGGCGCCAGGGCCTAAATGCCCCTTTTGCGCCCCGATTCCGAGACTACGGGCAGCGCCCAAGGTCATACCAAACAGGCATTGCTCGGCGCTTAGGTTCAGGCGAACGCGGGCGAAGTGAGCGACCTCGGGCAAACTCGGCGTGTAGCTAGTACCAGGATTGAAGTCGGTCGCAAGGAAGTAAGGCACTCCCGCTTGAACCAGCTTCCGACCTGGCGCATCGATTTTTTGGCGCAAAAAGTGGGGCACGGTTGGGAGTAAACCGGCGAAGGTTTTTCCGCTCAGTGCCAAGGCTTCCAGACCGCCATCGCTTAAGGCTTCAAGGTGGTCCACGCACTCCGCCTCCATCTCTACCGCGAGTTGGGTGCCGCCAATTTCATGAAACTGATCGGCGTGAATCCGCAAAGCAAAACCCAACTCCTTCGCGCGCGCGCAATAACGGCGGGCTTGAGTTGCATTAAAGGCGCCTTCTTCAATGAAGATGTCTGCAGCTCGCGCAATTCCCTGCTCTTTTACTGCGGGCAGCATTTCCTCACACAGGATATCCATGTAACGCTGCGGGTCTTCGCGATGCTCTTGCGGAAACATATGTGCGCCAAGGAAGGTCGCATAAAGCGGCATTCCCTCGGCTTCGGCGGCTTGTTGCATGACCTTTAAAGACTTCAACTCAGACTCGACCGACAATCCATAACCCGACTTGCCTTCACAGGCCGTCGTTCCATGACGTCGCATACGCCGAAAGTGACTGCGCACTTTAGCCAGCAAATCTTCTTCACTAGCTGCGCGCACATTCCGTACGCTCGACAAGATTCCACCGCCCCGCTTGGCGATTTCCAAATACTCCACACCTTCCGCACGCCAATCAAATTCTTCCGCGCGGCCAACTGCAAATACCGGGTGTACGTGCGCATCGACAAAACCCGGAACCACTAAACCGCCGCCGGCATCGAGCTCCGAGACTGGATTCCATGCACCACGCAACTCCGATTCCAACCCTACCGCAACCACTTTGCCTTGATCGATAACCAAAGCATCGGCCTGAGTAGAGGTCCCGCTATCCCAGGTGACCACGCTCCCTGCGTGATGCACCAACAATTGACAGGGCTTCGGATTCATGCCGAGAGTTTAGCGCGAGCGGACGATTTTCAGGTCTAAAACACTGTGGCCGTCTAGCTCGAAATGTTCCACGCGAAGGTTGACCGCTTTTCGCCCCTCCAGAGTCAGGACGGCTTCGTTCCAGGTAGGACCATGATGGGTCCAGTTATCGATGAGCAGGACATCATCGGCCCACAGCCGGATGCCATCGTCACTGTAGGTGCGAATTTTCCACGCGCCCTTATTCATGACCAACTTAGAGGTCATAATCGTGCCGAAGTGGTCGACCGCTTCACAGGCCCCGGTTGCAGCGCCTTGCTGTACCTGCTTAGGACCGCCACTCTGGAAGTTCAGATTTGGGTTCTTGGTTTTCCAAACTAGCGCACCCTCCTCCGACGCTGCCGCACGCCAAGCTTCCACATCTTCCCGCGGGTCCACCGGCGACTCGAAGTTGCGCACCTCCCAATCCACGCTAACCACAACTCCCTCCATGCTGAAAGATCTTCCATTCACTCGAGCGGACAAAATGTAGAAATCCATGCTATTGCGTCCACCAAATACGCGATAGAACTTGCCAACTGCGGAATCGGTGTTGGCCATGGGCCGAATCGAAACAGTGCGGCCGCCGTCGACGAAACGCAAAACTACCTCTGCCTCTTTAGGCAGCATGCGGAATCGGTGTTCACTACCGGTATTCCCCACTCTCTGCCATAAAGGAGACTTTTGGTCCCAGGGGCCCCATTCAGCAATCACAATGTGGTCACGGCCGCGAAACATGGTTTCAGGAGCTGGAAGTACCTCGATTTTTTCCACCTTTTGCTTGGGCGAAATCACGGCTGTCCATGCCGCGTCATCTTCCAAGACTACACTTTCCCGCTCACCTTCTTCGCCCGTACCCGCACTTTGAAAACTATTGTCGGCGTGCTGTACGCCCACGCTGCCGCGCAAATGGACGGCTTTGCCATCGCCTTGAAATACATTCCCCAACACCACGTTCCCCGTGGCGGTTAAGTCATTTGCCTGCCCCCACGGAGTCTCTGAAAAGGGGGTCTCTTCACTCCAAAGGTAAAGGCCGGCGGCATTGTCGAGCATTTGGTTTGCTTGAATCAAATTGTTACGACTGTGATCAATGTTGATGGCACCGCGCTCCAATCCATAACCATCGCTTCCGTTGTTGCGGAAATCATTCTGCAAAATAGTCGTGTCTTGGGAAAATCCGGCCCAGACTCCGCAAATGGCATTGCCATGAAAAGTGTTGTCGCGGATGAGATTCCCAAAGCCAAAAGTTAGCTCTAACCCATGCGCAGCGGCATCATTCAAGATATTGCCGATGAACTGGTTATCGTTATTACCAAGTCGGGTGTAATCAAAATCCTCTTGCGGCGCTGGATTTTCTCCGAGAGCTTCCTTCCCTGAGAAAGCAAAAATGCCGTCTCCACAATGAGTGGCCGAGTTGGAAAGAATACGATTGCGAGAGCACTGCTCAAACATCAGGATTCCGGCAGAGTCTTGACCTCGGTTATAGGCCTTATGGCTGTACCCACGCACGCAAAAATCAAAGCGGTTTTGCTGAACCAAGTTATCGCAACTACGCCACATGGCCAGGCCCCAACCAGAAAGGAAGGAGCAATCGTTGCTGCGTAACTCGGCGTTGGTGACGCGATCCAAAATGATTCCGTTTTGCTGTTCCCGCACCACCACATTCTGCACCACAACAGAATCGCTTCGCTCAATGCATAATCCAGCACCGTAATTTTTGCGCCATTGCTGCGCGTCATTTTCATGCGGCCACAACCAATCGCTTGCGTCTTCACGCTCAGGGGTCGATTTCAACCGTTGATGAAAGTTACGCCTAAAATCCGCGCCATCGACCACCAAGCCATCGGCTTGAGTTGCTAATACACCACAGCGGTATCCACGCACGAAGATATTGCGTAGCACTACATTTTTGGCGCCTTCAATATGGATTCCAATGCCCTCGAATGAATCCGCATCCACACCCAAACGTTCCCCGCGCAAGATCGAATTCTTTTCAAAAATCACCTCAATGCCATCCGTGCGGATTTGAATGACACCATTGCCGTCGGAGTCTGAAATTACACGGCCAACAGGAATCGAAATCCGGCAAGATTGCGTAATTTCAGTATTGTCATGGGTCAATTCCAGGACTGGGAGCTCTTGCTGAGAGGCAGCTAGAGTAGCTAGAGCAGCTAAAACGAGGGTCAGGGACGAAATCAGCATGGAGAAAGCATACCTCCGGGACAGCTGCGGACGGGAATGCTCAAACATTACGCTCGTAGGAGGGTATTATTAGGATGAGTCGCAGACTGCGACCGAACATCTTGAACTCACCTGCCCTCTTAGCGGTCATGAAGGCCTGCGCGGAATTATCCGACGCGGACCTCCCTCCCTCGCCCGCGGAAGTCGCCGCCCCCGCCGACTTCCTCCTGCTTTTACCTATCTTGCTGATTGTGATTGGCGCAATTCTTGGCGGCTTGCGCACCCTGCTGCAATCGCCAGTACGCCCGAGGCTACTCGATGGACTCGACGATGCGATCGAAGAACGAATTGACGCAACCTTAGAACGCCACCCAAGCTTGCCATCTGCTGCAGGCTTAGCACGTTTGTTCTTGCTTGCCGCGTCCGCGGTCTTTTTGCTACGCGGTATTGCCGAACCCACCACCCTGCAACATTGGCCTATCGGGTTGGGTGCTGCCCTTTTGGGCGGCCTCATGTTGGAAGCCTTCCCCGCCTTAGTCCAACGCCGCCGCGCACGTAAATTCGTGCTCAGCTTCCTTCCTTTGGCGGTTGCACTGACCTATTTATTGCGTCCACTCACCATTGTGTGCGAACGCCTACTTTCTTTCATTGGCGCTGAGGCCCACGACACCAGCACCAGGGACCTGTCCACCAATCTTCTCAATGTGGCTGCCGATCACACGCGCGAGGAAGTGCTCACCGAAACCGAACAAAACATGATCGGCCGGGTGTTGGATTTACCGGAAGCCGATGCTGCAAGCACCATGACGCCGCGCACCGAGCTCACCGCAATCACCTATGACAGCACTCTCGCCGATTTTCTCAAACTGTCTCTAGAAGAAGGCCATTCGCGGATTCCGGTGTATGAGCAGAATCTAGATAACATCAAGGGTGTGCTCTACCTAAAGGATTTAATGCAGCTCACCCTGGAAGGGCGCGACTTGAGTCAGGAAACCGTTGCGGCACATATGCGCGAGCCATACTTCGTACCAGAAACCAAAGCGGCCCACAATTTGCTTGAAGAAATGCGTCAACGCAGGATTCACTTGGCGGTGGTGGTCGATGAATACGGCGGTACTGCTGGTGTGGTGACCATTGAAGATTTGATTGAAGAGATCGTGGGCGAGATTCAAGATGAACACGATGACAAGGAGGAATCTGCCGAACTCCTCCGCGTCGATGAAAACAATGTCGAGGCTAATGGACGTGTTGCGCTTTATGACCTCAACGAATTTTTCGATACTGATCTTCCCGGAGACGAAGATTACGACACCATTGCAGGACTTTTGTTCGACCGCTTCGGGCACATCCCAACGGTCGGGGAACATCTAACGATGAACGGCCTCTTCATGGAGGTGCTGCAGGCGGACGATCGCCGCATTCATCGCGTGCGCTTAACCCGTATTCAGCCTGACGAGCAAACGGAAGTCGCGTGAGGCGAACAACCTCCCCGGGCATTGTCCTGCGACGCTGGCCCTACTCGGAAAACTCACAAGTACTGCGTGTGCTGACTCCCAAGTTTGGCGCGGTTTCCATTTTGGCAAAAGGCGTCAACCGCTTAAAGAGTGGCCAAATCGGAATCTACGACACTTGGGCTTTGGTCGAGATCAAATTCGGTGGCAAAGAGGGCGCCGAAATGTTCAATCTTTACTCCGGCAAACTCCTCGACCGCATGTCGGGACTCGCCGGGGGCACCCGACGCCTGGTTGCCGCAGGCATTTTGGCGGAACTCGCAGAACTCGGCTCTCCTCCAGGGCAACCCTCTCCGCGCCTCTTCTTATGGTTGCATCGCTGGCTGGAGCACCTCGCAGAAGGCGCCCCCGTGGATGCCCTACTATGCGCAGCGGTGCTCGAGGGATTGGAAGAATTAGGCCTACAACCTGACCTCGAAATCCCCGCCGGCACCCCCAAAGGCGCCACATTGTGGTTCTCCCCCGCATCTGGAGGGCTGCTGGTGCCTCAAGATGGGCATCGGCCAGACCAGCATGCGCGTCGCATCTCCCTTGAAGACCTCGCTTTATTGCAAAGAATGCGTGCGACCCCGGAAATCGCACTCGATGCAGACTGCGGAAACCCCGAGCATTGTCTTACAATCTTGGGCGAATTCCTGCACTACCACCTGGAACGTCCGCCCAAAGCATGGCAACTGCTACATCGGCAAGACGTCGCCCCGGTCCCCGGTCCGTGAAGAAAACCACACTCCTTCTGCTTCTTGCTGCAACTATGGTCGGCTCCTGTTCTGGACCGCCGCAGCAACTTTCCATCCACGATCTCGCGGAGGCGCACCGCTTGGCGGACCTCGGCGATTTCGATGCCGCGGAGGACGTTCTCGATGGCTTCGATGCCATCGACTTCGACCTACCTACGCAACGCGATTTCAACCTTCTCTACGGCCAGGTCGCCGATGCGTTGCAGGATTGGAACACCGCGATTCGTTACTACGAAGCCTACATGGCGCAAACCGGTCCAGCCCAACGCGCGCGTGAAGCCGAACAACGCTTGCTGCATTACGGCACCGGATTGCTCGCGGGTGAGTACAAGGTTTTCTGGCTCTTCGCCGACCGCGGCCGAGGCGTGATCACTTTGGAGAATCTAGCCCTGCTTGGCAATGATCCGCAAATGCGCGCTGAAGCTATGGCCCGCGTTGCAGAGTACCACTACAACGGCAAGGATTATGACGATGCCTTGATCTTCTACGCAGGCCTGTTGCAACCAGACTTCCAAGGATTGGGTTGGGAAGACAGCGCTTCCTTTCAGCTTGCCATGTGCCACTATGGACTAATCAAGCTGAAGAGCCTGAATGGCCCTTCCGTACGTTTTGCGCTAGAGCAGTTCCGCGCCTACTTAGAGTTTTTCCCGGGTGGCTTGCACCGGGTGGAAGCACAACGCAAATACGAAATTTGCTCTGATTTGCTCAGTCAGTATCACACCATGGTTGGCGATTACTACGTTCGAATCGGCAACGACATCGGCGCCATGCATCACTTCGCATTGGCTGCCGGAGAAGTTTCTCAAGGCGATGCCTCGATTGCTGATTTGGTGGGCGGCACTAATGCAGCAAAAGAAGCCAAGGTGCGCCTTGAAGCCCTGCGCATCGACTCTTAACCAAAGCCCATGCGCCTTCTTCCGCTCCTGCTTTGCCTAAGCTTCGCGATGCCCTCTTGTGGTTATCGCATGATTAGCCCAGAAGTTGGTGGAGGTCGCTCCATCTCCGTACCCACGACCCTGAATACGAGCCGCTGGGATGGGATTGAAGTTGGACTGACCGCGGAGATCCGTGCGGATTTGCAGAGGCAACTCGACATCCGACTCAGGAGCGGCAGTGTTGCAGATTTCACTCTGCATACCGAGATTGAAGACGTCGGAAGGCGCGCTCGGGTCGCTTTGCTCTCCGGTGGTGCGGCCTTGGGTGTGGCGGAACTTGCGGTGAAGTGGGAGTTGCGCGATTCAAAGAACGAGGTCCTGAGCGGTGGCACGGTGCGTCGCAACCTGGAGTTCCTCACCGATCTTGGAGAAAATGCTTTCGGCGCCTTCGATGAAATCTTCATTGAGATCTCGCAACAGATTGCGCTCGAAGTGGGCGCAGAGTTAGCGCAACTTCCCGACGCATAGACTTAACCGCGACGGCCTTCGAGATAGGCCACAGCAGTTGGGTGGCCGGCGTCCTCAAACATGGCAGCGGCAGGACCAGAGCACAATACGGTGCCAGCGCCATCTTTGACCCAGAACACCGCTAGGTGGTCAGCAAGGCGTCGTGCTTGAGCGAGGTTGTGGGTCACTAAGCCAATGGTGTAGCGGCCGCGTAGCTGCAACACCAGCTGCTCTACGACCTCAGAAGCAATCGGGTCCAAGGCGCTGCAGGGCTCGTCCAACAACAGGACTTCCGGCTCCAGCATGAGAGCACGTGCAAAACATAAACGCTGTTGCTGACCACCCGACAAATCGGTGGCGCTGTCATCGAGCCGATCCTTCACTTCCTCCCATAGGCCTACGTCTTCCAAGGCGCGACGCATACGTTGATTGCGTTCTTGCTTATCCCCCATGCCATGCTCACGCAAAGCCAAATGTAGGTTGCGACGCAGCGACATATGAAAGGGGTTCGGGCGTTGGAAGATCATCCCGATCCGGCGACGTAAAACCGGAGCGCATTTGACATCGCGCAAAACCTCCTTTCCGTCTAGGCAGATACATCCCTCGACAGAAGCGCCTGGAACGAGCTCAATTAAGCGATTCAAGCACATTAAGAAGGACGACTTCCCGCAACCTGAGGGGCCCACCAAAGCGGTGACTTGCCCCTTGGGTAGATCTATATCGACATCGGCAAGCGCCTGATGTTTGCCATAGCGCAACTGTAGTTCGCGTACTTTAATCACAGCCGGATCTCCGTTTTCGCGCTGGATCCGGTAAGCATTGCAGTGAGACTATTGAGTATGAGCAAAAGTATGACCAAAGTGGCAGCTGCAGCATAGGCGCGCACGTCGCCGGCAGGCACGTTCATGGCGAGATCGTAAATGTGCACCGCAAGCGAGCGCCCCGAATCTTCTAATCCGCTGGGCATGCGCATGACGTACCCGGCAGTAAACAGCAAGGCGGCCGTTTCTGCGATAGCACGACCAATGCCAAGCACCAAGCCTACCGCAATCCCGGGCGCCGCCGCCGGAAGGAGTAAGCGATGAATGGTGGTGGTGCGCGATAAACCTAAGGCTGCTGCGCCTAAGCGAATGTCAGCCGGTACTGCACGTAGAGCAGCTTCGCTACTGCGGATTAAAAGCGGCAGCACCATGCATGCCAAGGTCAGGCCGCCGGCCCACAGGGAAAAACCCATGCCCAAAAAGTGCGAGAAAAAGGCGTTGCCGAAAAGGCCAAACACGATGGATGGCACCGCGGCAGTGGCATCGAGCGATGCGCGGACGATGCGGCCGCCAGGCCCTTGTGCGAGTTGGCTTTCGCTGAGGAATAAGGCACAACCGATACCAATCGGGAGTGCCGTGGCCAAGCAAACGCCGAGCACCAGCACCGTGGAAACTAATATGGGTGCGATGCCACCTTCGCGTCCAGCGTGTTGAGGATTCGTGGTGAAATACTCCCAACTCCACTGTGGTACGCCGTGGTAGATGACATCGCAAAGGACCCAGCCAAGGGTGCCTACAACGAATAGAGCGCAAAATGCGGAGGCCGCGACAACCCATCGGCCGCGTGGAAGCCATCGGTTCATAAGGTCCCCTCGCGGGCTAAAAAGCGCGGCATTAGGGAAAGGAGGACCGTTGTGGTGAGCAATAAGCCGCCGAAAAAGAGCACCGACCGATGTGCCTCGCTGGCATAACCTAATTCCAGTGCAAGGTTCGCGCTTAAGGTCCGTACCGGTTGCAACAAGTCATAAGGCGCCTGCACTTTGTTGCCCGCAATCATGAGTACCGCCATGGTTTCGCCGAGACCACGCGCCAACGCGAGCAAGATGCCAGAACGAATGCCTGCTGCAGCAGTGGGCAAAGCTACACGTCGGACCACCGAGCCTCGTGACAAACCGAGGGCAGTAGCGCCTAATAAAACCGTAGATGGAACCGCGCGGAGAGCAGCATCGGCGGTAAGCGCAATGGTGGGCACAATCATTAAGGCTAAAACCAAAGTGGCCGCCAATAGACTTTGACCAGGGCCACCCAAGCTTTCTGAAATGCCCGGGACCAGCACGAGCAAACCCCACAAACCAAACACCACCGAGGGAATGCCCGCCAACAACTCCATCAGGCGACGCAATAGAGGAGCCAAAAACCTAGGCGCAAAGTAACGCGCAAAAACGGCAGCGCCTACCCCCACCGGAACCGCCAACAGCAACCCGCCAAAGGCTGTGGCTAGAGTTGCGAGCAACATAGGAAGCATGCCAAAGGAGCCCGTCGTCGGATACCAATCCGCGTCAGTCAACATAGCCTTCGGCCCAGGATTTGAAAATGACGGACCCGCTTCCTTCAACAGAAAGAGAAAAACCAATAAGAAAATCGATCCCGCAGCAACCGCCGCAGCAATCAATCCACCGCGTAAAACGCGATCAAGGTGTGAGCGGCGTAAAGGAAAACGCACGTATCTGATCGTTGGCCTCGGAAGACATGACGTAGAGCAAGAAATCGGCAGCCACTCCATGCGGCGACTCAGGAGCGACCAAGTTTAACGCCCTTGTCATGGGAAAACGCCCCGCAGCCACTTCCTCGGAACTTGCTGGAACACCGTCTAGATCGACTAAACGTACCGAAATACCGTGCAAAATGTCTTCTTCTGCAGTGCCTATCGAAACATAGCCTAGAGCGCGACGGTCTCCGGCAATGGTCTTAATCGCATGCTCATTTTCGCCGGCAATAATGTCGGCATGGATTTCTGGGTTTTTCAAACCAAAGTAATCCAAGAACACTTGCAGGGTGGCGCGGCCTTCCGCCTTATGCACCACGGTAATACGCCCAGCGGCGCCTCCAAGTTGGGACCAATCGGTGATCTCCCCACGATAAATCGCGCGCACTTGATTCGAGGTCAATGCAGGTATGGGGTTTTCCTCGTGCACCAAAAGCCCCACGCCATCGCGCGCTAAAGTCCAAGCCTTGAGGTCTCCTTCTTCGGTGTACAAATCCCGCGACACCATGCCAAAATCTGCGACACCTGAGCGCGCATCGGCAATTCCACGCCCGGATCCCCCACTTTGCACATCGATGCGCACCTCCGGGTGCAAACGCTCGTAACTTGCAGCCAGGTCGGCCAACAAGGGGGCCAAGGTGCTCGAACCGGTCACCACTAAACGGGAAGAACCAGTGCCATCGGCCTTGGTACAGGAGAGGCAGGACAGCAAGCCCAAAAGGCTGAACAAAAGCCACGGCGCCAATGAGGGAGATGGGGATGAGGGAGATGGGGATTCCGACATAGAGCCTGAGTTCGTTCTCATGGTCCTTATTGTGACAAGAAAAATCTCGCCTTCTAATACGCGAAACCAAGAGTGTGGATATCCAAGCCGGTAAACACCAACATGAAACTCAAGAAGGTTACCGTGTGCACATACTTGGCTGCGCTTTTCAAGGCGCCATCCTCCTCAGCCTTCAGCCTAGGGAGCACTTTGCGCTTCATGACTATGGCAAGCACCACAATTATGGCCAACATGATCAACTTACTCGCAATATGGTCCTGGTTTGAGTTCTGCCACAGGAACCAATCTCCTGGATCAGGCACAAAACGGGTCGCGAGCATCGGGCCCGTGATGATTTGCACGAGCAAGGCCGGCATGCCAATTTTGCCAAACCGACTCTCAAAATCGACCACCAACCCAGGGTTTTTGTCCTTTTTCGCTTTTGGAAGAATGACAAAAGAGAGCACCACGTGCCCACCAAACCAGATGCAAGCGCCTAAAACGTGGAAAGCAAGGAGGATGGAATGAATTGGCATGATCGAAGTGGGTTTAAGACTTCGAAAGGATAGCGGAGTTTTGCTCCTAGACTCGGCACGGGAGGCACTTCCTGTATCATGTCCCCACTAGCCTGGCGCCATCCTCCCCAATGGGTGGAAAGCCCTGGTAAACGACGAGTTCAGTCCTAAATAGGTCTGGTTGTCATTGGACTCCCTCTTTACTCCCCTGGAGTCCGCGCCTCATTCATGAATCCAGAAAAACCTGAACCCACCCAGGACCCAAAAGAGGCACCAAAACGCAATAATAGCGGCCTGTTCGTCATCCTGCTTGTTGGTGTATTAATTCTGCTCGCCGTATTTGGTGGCAGCTCTCAAGCGACCCCTATGACCATGGATCAGCTTTGGGTAAACCTCTACGCTGGCAAGGTCGAGAGTGTTGCAATTTCCGACACGGCGAAGGCGTTCCACGTCAAGCTGGATGGTTCGGAAAGGAAAGACATCGTTGCGGTGCCTGACGCACGCATGGTCTGGGGTGACGTCCGCCAAGTGCTCGCGAAGGGTTTAACCAAATCCCAATCCATTGGGATTGAGGAGCTCACCACGCGCATTGCCGATGGCAGCCTCACCCCACTCAAGGGTTATCCGCTCAGGATTCGCCTAAGAGTCGATCCGGAAAACGAGGAGAGCCAAGTGGTGGAACGCCAACGCTTTTTCCTCGATTACGCGGACGCTTCGGGCATTCACTACGCCGAGATTGATGGCACGACCTCCGATGACAGCTCCTTTGACTTAGCCGCAGTAGTCGCCGCTTTTGAAGCTGCCCAAACCCGTCCTGAGAACCGGGTGCCCCTCGCTGAAGGATTGACCTTTGATACCACCAAGGGATTGTCCACCGAAAAGACCAGCGGCTTGACCACCCTGTTGATGAGCTTCGGCCCGATTCTGCTGTTCTTGGTGTTGTTCTGGTTCCTGTTTATGCGCCAGATGAAGGGCCAGGGACAAGGCTTGCTGAACTTTGGTAAATCTCGCGCCAAGGTTTACAATAAGGAAAACCGCACCGGAGTGACTTTTGACGATGTCGCTGGCATCGAAGAAGCCCTCGATGAAGTTGAGGAAATCACCGAGTTCCTTAAGTTCCCTGAGAAGTTCACCCGCCTTGGTGGTCACATTCCACGCGGCGTTATGTTGGTGGGCCCTCCCGGAACCGGAAAGACTTTGCTCGCCAAAGCCATCGCCGGCGAGGCCGGTGTTCCGTTTATCTCTATCAGCGGTTCTGACTTCGTAGAGATGTTCGTGGGTGTTGGTGCAAGCCGCGTACGTGACCTGTTTGAAGGCGCACGTAAGGAGGCGCCGTGCATTATCTTTTTAGATGAGATTGATGCCGTCGGACGTAAGCGTGGCTCAGGCATGGGCGGCGGTAACGATGAACGCGAACAGACCTTGAACGCGATTCTCGTGGAAATGGACGGTTTTAGCTCGGATGACCGGGTGATTGTCATTGCCGCGACCAACCGCCCAGATGTGCTGGACAACGCCCTGCTACGCCCCGGCCGTTTTGATCGTCAAGTCACGATTGACCTGCCGGATGTCAAGGGACGCGAGAAGATTCTCGCGGTCCATACGCGCAAAGTAAAAATTGATCCAAGTGTGAATTTGGAGGTCATCGCGCGTGGAACTCCTGGATTCTCCGGAGCAGAACTTGCTGCTCTAACCAACGAAGCTGCGATCCTTGCCGCCCTCCGCGAGCACCTTTGGGTGACCCAAGATGACCTCGAAGAAGCGCGCGACAAAGTGCGCTTTGGCCGCCAGAAAAAGTCGGCGGTCATGGAGGAGGAGGACAAGCGCATTACTGCTTATCACGAAGCGGGACACGCTGTGGTCAACGTGTTCATGAAGCACACCGATCCAGTACACAAGATCACCATCATTCCGCGTGGCATGGCGCTTGGTGCGACCATGTTCCTCCCGGAAAAGGACCGGATGCATTGGTCCTACAATCGCTTGTTGGACGAAATTTGCACGCTTTACGGTGGCCGAGTTGCTGAGGAAGCCTTCTTGGAAGACATCACCACCGGCGCGTCGAACGACATTGAGCGTGCCACCGATCTTGCCCGCCGCATGATTACCCATTGGGGCATGAGCAAGAAGCTTGGCCCAGTGTGCTTTGGCGAGAAGAGTGGGAACAACTTCTTGGGTTCGGAATACGGTGCTGGCAAAGAGCATTCTCAGATTACAGCCAAAATCATCGACGAAGAAGTGGGCGAGATCCTCGCTGAGCAGCACCAACGTGCACTAACGGTTCTTGAAGAGAACCGACCGCTCATGGAACGCGTTGCCCAGGCACTGATTCGCTACGAGAACATTTCCAAGGAAGAGTTCAAGCAACTTGTCGATGGCACCGCGGTTGAGGATTTACACCCAATTGGAGAACCTGTCACTGGAGAAGAGCGCAAAACGCCTCCTCCGATGCCGGGCAACCCTCCCTCGAACGAAGAGCCTACGGCTTAACCACGCTTGCGCCGGCCTTTTGGTGCTAAACTGAGACCCATGTTGGAGCCTTGGGAGCTTCCGGGGGCGGCTATGCCACACCATGCCTTTCCTTTGGGTGAGGGTTGTTGGCGTGCGCCCGCTGCAAAGAGTGCTTCCTGCAAGTCTGCGCTGCGCGAGTTTGGCGTGGAAAGCTTGGGATCCTTGGCCGACGGATCCGCCAGCTATGCGATTCACGGCTTGAAAGATCTCTTGCCGCCCTTACCCGAGGGCGATGTCCTCGATCCAGCCTACCGCGCGCTGTGGATTGCCTCCCGTTTGGGTGCTGCGCGCACTGCTATGGCTCGCCCCACCAAGGCTCCCAAGTTCATGGCCATTTTGAATCTCACACCGGATTCCTTTTCCGATGGTGGGACTTTCAGCGGTGGCACCATGGGCCCGCTTTATCACGCCCAATGCCTGCTCGCCGAACAAGCTGATATCTTAGACCTAGGCGCAGAAAGTACTCGTCCTGGCGCGCAACGTGTTTCTGCAAACGAACAACTGCAACGCATCATGCCCGTCTTGGAGTCTTTACTCCCGCTCCAAACCCCGCTGTCCATCGACACCCGCTCGGCCGATGTCGCTGCTCGCTGCCTGCACGCAGGGGCCAGCATGATTAACGATGTCTCCGGTCTGTCCGATCCAGACATGGCTCCCCTACTCGCGGAAAACGGCTGCGAAACGGTGCTCATGCACATGCGCGGCACTCCGGCCACCATGCAAAAGCAGACCCAATACCTGCATTTACGTGGGGAAGTTTTCGATGAGCTCATGGCCATGGTGCAAAACGCCCTGGCCGCGGGCATGGCTCCAGAACAAATCATTTTGGATCCGGGCATTGGATTTGCCAAAGACGCTTTCCAATCGCAAGAGCTTATCGCTAAGTTTGGTTGCTTCAGAGCCTTAGGCTTCCCGCTGCTAGCTGGTCCTTCGCGCAAATCCTTCATGACCCATTTGCTTCCAGGTGCCCCACCCCATCAACGCGATGGCGGAACCGCTGGTGCTGCGGCCCTTTGCGCTGCCCAAGGCGCGGAGTATGTGCGTATGCATCGCGGCGGCAAATCGGTCGATGCCATGAAGGTCGCAGCCGCCTGCGCAAAGCCTAAACCCGCTGAGGTGCCATGCCCCTCGACCTAAGCGGATTCCATTTCACCGATGCCTTTGAAGTCCTGCTTCTTACCTCGGCGATTTATGGCATTTTACGCTTCATCCGTAGCACCCGTGGTGTGGGTGTCCTGCGCGGCTTGTTCACCTTCACCATTATTGCTTTGGTGAGTGTTGCTTTGCTTGACCGCTTTGCGCCGGGCGGGGTTGCCGTGATCAAGTTCATCTTGGAGAAGGTCACACCTTACTTCGCGTTGATCGTGGTGATTATTTTCCAAGAGGAGATTCGCCAAGGCATTAGTCGCTTCGGCCAAAGTGGCTTATTGCGTTTCGGCAACAACACCGCCGAATCCCCAACCGAGCTCAACAAGATTGTGACCACTGCCAAACGATTGGCCAACCTACGCACCGGCGCGTTGTTGGCCTTTGAGCGCAACATTTCGTTGAAACCTTTTTCCGATGGTGCGGTCAGCCTGGATCTCCCCATTTCCCCCATCTTGCTCGAAACCATCTTCTTCGATGGCGGTCCCTTGCACGATGGCGGCGTAGTGGTGAAAGGTAAACGGATCACCGCTGCAAGTTGCGTGTTCCCACTCACCAACAACCCAAGCATTGCTCGACGTCTTGGCACCCGTCATCGCGCGGCGATTGGTCTGTCTGAACGCACCGATGCAGTGGTACTCATCATCAGTGAGGAGTCTGGCGAAATCGGTATTGCAGCCGATGGAGTGTTACATAAGCCCATTGGGCACGACCAACTGGAAAGGCGCCTTTCGGAGTTACTCAAAACCGAGTCCAAAGTAGCGGAAGCAATTCAAGCCGGCGGCTCTCCTGAGGATGTCAAATAATGAACAAGCTGACAGGATTCTTGCTCCATGATTGGCGACGCAAGTTGCTCGCAGTTGGCATTGCGTTTTTGATTTGGTCGTGGGTGGACGGACAGATTTCCTTCGACCAGGAAGTCGCCCTTAGACTTTCGGTGGGTCACTCGGAAGACTCGGAAGAAAACAATCTCATCTTGTCGGTCAAGGTTCCACCAGGCTGGGTACTCACCGACCCACCTACCGGAGCATCGATGCCGATTACCTTGCATGGCACCAACTCGGAGTTCAACGACTTCAAAAGTCGTCAATGTAATGCTTCGATTTCGGTAACCTTCGAAGGCGACCCGCTTCAAGACATCAAAGAATATCCGATTTCGCCCGAGGACTTCACTTGGGTGCGGCCGTCTGACGCGGCCTATTTGCTGAGCGGCGCCAAAGGTGGGAAGCAGATGCAAAACTTAACCTTCCAGCGCATCGCCACGCAGCCGCTTTCACCAAACGACCACGATGTAACGATTGTGGGCAAACCATCTGATGCGCATGAAGCCAGAGTAGAAGACGTAAGATTCATACCGAATCAGATTACCTTGAGCGGGCCCAAGCTCGCTATGCAAAAGCTAAACGAGCAAATAAATGACGCCCACTCTGCAAATGGAACCCGGGAGTCCTCCGGCTTATTCGCGAGCGTGACTTTGAGCGGCAACGAACGAGACAATGTCACCAAGTCGTTGCGCCTGGCCCAAGAATGGACTTTACGTGGCATCAGCATGGAACCAGAACAAGTCCTGTTGGAGTTGCCGGTGCGTTTTCTTCCGGTGGCCCCCTTCCCGTGGCTGCCCAGCGCCGACGACTTGATTGTATTGCCTGCCAACGACCTTGCCTCCAACGGCCCCTGGACCATGGAAGCCTATGAACCCACACGCTGGACTGCCGGACTGCCCAACGTCGATACAGACATTGAGATTAACGCGCAGTGGATTGAAGCGCATGTGGAATTACTGCTCCCCATGAACACCCTCAACGCGAACTCGCTCGACCGGACTATACTTCCGGTTAGAGCGCACTTGTTCAACTTCGATGACCCAGAGGAAGAGCACTTCTTCCGCCAACACTTGGTCATTCGCGCCGAGGATCCGGCTTCCGCGACGGTTACCGTCACCCGCAATCCATGAACGCTCAAACCCTATTCGGCACCGACGGAATCCGTGGACGTGCCGGGAGCTATCCCCTTGTACCTGGGCTGCTAGAGCGACTCGGCTTGATGCTTGCCGCACGCATTCACCTCGACATGCCGGAAGACGCAGATGCGCATCCGAAAGTGCTGATTGGGCACGATGGTCGCGAAAGCGGGGAAACCTTAGTTGCTGCGGTTGCAGCTGGTTTGACCGCAGGCGGCGTCGATGTCGATGTCCTCGGATTGGCGACTACACCGAGCGTGGCTTACCTA
Organism: Planctomycetota bacterium; assembly: GCA_027623295.1. GTDB lineage: Bacteria > Planctomycetota > UBA1135 > UBA1135 > UBA1135. The sequence continues at coordinate 126,878 of JAQBXR010000004.1, read as the reverse complement.
ACTTTTGCCGGACCATATCAAGCAGGAGTGGTGGTTTCGGCATCGCACAACCCGGCAGCAGATAACGGGATTAAGTTGCTTGGACGTCATGGAGCAAAGTTATCCGAGGCGGTCGAGCAGGAATTGGAAACCGCATTGTTGTCAACCGAGGACCCGGTGGCCGCATCGGAGGTCGGTGATATCCGACGGACCAAGAATCTGCTGGGAGATTACATCGCGTGGTTGCGCAGTGAAGCCTTCCCAGATTTGAGTTTGGAAGGCAAAACTTTCTTGGTGGATTGCGCAAATGGCGCGGCATCGAAACTGGCGCCGCGGATTCTGCATGCCTTTGGCGCGGAGTCGATTTGCATCAACGACAAACCCGATGGCCTAAACATTAACCATGGCTGCGGGGCCTTACATCCCGAGGTGGCCGCACATGCTGTGGTTGAAAAGGGTTGCGATTTAGGTCTCAGCTTAGACGGCGATGCCGACCGGTGCATGCTGGTCGACCGCAAAGGCCGCGTACTCGATGGCGATGCCATCCTTGCTGGCCTTGGCGTTGCCATGCAAAAACGTGGAGAGCTGAAACACAACACCGTGGTGGCTACCGTCATGAGTAATCTCGCTTTAGAGCGTTGCTTGCACGATGTCGGCGCAACTTTATTGCGCACCCAAGTCGGCGATAAATACGTCGCCGCGGCAATGCGCGAAGGCGGCTTCAACTTTGGCGGTGAAAAGTCCGGGCATATCCTGTTCGGAGAGGATCACGGCTACCGTGGCGATGGCATTTACACTTTGCTGCGTGTGCTACAAAGCCTCGCACGTGATGGCAAAGAACCGAGCGACTTTGCACTGGGTTATGAAGACCTCCCCCAGCGCTTGGTAAACCTAGAAGTGAAAAAGCGAGTCCCGCTGGAAGAGTTACCTACCCTTTTTGCTGCCTGCGCCGAACTTGAAAAGGAACTCGGCGACCGCGGACGCATTGTGGTGCGCTTTTCCGGTACAGAATTACGCTTACGCCTCATGGTCGAAGCGCTGGAAGCTGATTTGGTCGATGCATCCATCGCCAAATTAGAAGCTGCGGTGCAGCAAGACGACATCCTCGTCTAAAGTTCGAGGGAAATCATGCTGCTTGCCATAGAACTGTCCGGTCCGCGAAACTCCGTCGCACTATGGAATGGCGAAACGACCGCCGAGGTTGATTTCAGCGAGCAACGCGGCAAAGGTCTCATGCAAGCGGTGCAAACCTTGCTTGCAAATGAGAACGCCGAACGCCAAGACCTGCGCGGGATACTTGTTGGCATTGGCCCTGGCTCTTACACCGGACTACGCATTGCGTGTAGCGCCGGCATTATGCTCGGCTATGCGCTCGACATTCCCTGCGCCGGCCTCCCCTCCTTCGATGCTGCGGCTTTCGCGCAAAACCTTGAAAACGAAAAGCTCCACTTAATCCTGGATGCTTATCGCAAAGAGGTTTACCACGCGACTTATTTGCGCCGCGGCGACTCGCTCGAAACACTACAAATGCCGCAAGTGATTTCCCTGGCAGATGGGAAAGCGAAAGTTGACTCCGACGCTTTTTTAGGTGATGTGCGATTAGCCACAAGGGGCGTTCAGTTACGCGCAAGCTGTCAGGCCAGTGCTGTGGATTTGCTTCTATTCGCCCAAAGTCTTGGCTTAACTCCCGATGGACGCGGGGTCGACCAGCTGCAAAGTGCAGAACCGTTGTATTTGCGGCCAGCAGTATTTCGGCCCTAAAAGTAAATCAAACAACTCCGCACTCATCGGCACTGATTTCTATCTTCGTGGAATCGCTTGGGATCCATCTGCACCATTCGTCAAAGTATGGACACTTTCTTCGCTTGGCCAATCTACGGTGCTTCCTTAGTCCCCAAAGTACCTGGAGCATCGTCTCAAGCGGCTCCCTCACGGACCTGGCGGCCACTGTGCTTATGGGAACTTCGCAGCTTTCCGTAGCTAGCCTTTACAATCCGGCATGCTCCCGTTTGCCAAACACGCGTGTCTGCTCCCACTCCTTCTAGCCGCATGCACCCATTCCGGGCCTGACCCGCATGACCCAACCCCCATTCCGGCGCCCGCGCGTGACCGTTTGGGCTCCGCCACGGCGCAAGATGGCTACCTCCTCATCACGCCGCTGAAAAGCAAGAAGGTCTTCCTTGTCGACCGCGAAGGCACGACCCTGCATCAATGGGAAACCGAGTGGGAGCCGGGCAACTCGGTTTACTTGACCGAACGTGGCACGCTTTACCGGTGCATGCGCATTGAGGAAGACGTCGCTTTTTCCGGCGGCGGCATTGGCGGAGGCATTCAAGAGATCGCGGCCGATGGCACCGTACTGTGGGAATACCGCATGGCAGATGGGCAGCGTCATCATCATCACGACATCGAGCCCATGCCCAACGGCAACCTCTTGTTAATCGGTTGGGAGAAACGCAGTGCCGAAGAAGCCTTAGCCAACGGACGCGATCCCGAATTATTGCGCGGTGAAGAGTTCTGGCCCGATGCGCTTTATGAAATCCGTCCCTTCGGAACCGATGGCGCCGAGATTGTTTGGCAGTGGCATTCCTGGGATCACTTGATTCAAGATTTCGATCCGGAAGCACCGCACTATGGCGTGGTCGCCGAACACCCCGAGCGCATCGACATCAACGGCGACCGCGATCCCGAGTTGAAGTCGGAAGAGGAGCTCGATGCTTTGATGGATCAACTCGCAGCCATGGGTTACGCCGGTTACGCCGGTGGCGATGACGGCGCACCCATCCCTCCGGATTCCGCCGGGCCACCTCCTCATGATGCCGCGCCGGACTCCCAAAACGATGGCCCTCCCACTGCCAAGGAGCTTCGTCGCAAGAAGTTTCGCGATGCCGATTGGATGCACACCAACGCCATCGATTACAACGCCACGCTCGATCAAGTTGCCATCAGCGTGCGCACCTTCGATGAGATTTGGATCATCGACCACTCCACCAGCACCGCAGAAGCGGCATCCCGTAGTGGAGGACGTCGCGGCAAAGGCGGGGATTTGCTCTATCGCTGGGGAAATCCTGCGGCATACGGCATGGGGACTTTGGAAGACCGCGTGCTCATCGGGCAGCATGACGTTCAATGGATTGAAGACGGACAACTCGGCGCCGGCGGCCTGATGGTCTTCAACAATGGAGAAGATCGTCCAGGTGGTGATTACTCCAGCATTGAAGAATGGTGGCCAGTCAGAAACGAGGCTGGCACCTACCTGCGTGATGCAGATGGCAGCTTCGGCCCGGCTGAAACTTCCTGGACTTACACGGCACCGGAGAAGGCAGATTTTTTCTCTAGCTTCATTAGTGGGGTGCAACGCTTACCGAATGGCAACACGCTGATCTGCTCCGGCGAACCAGGACTGCTGTTCGAGGTCGACCCTGCCGGCAAGATCGTATGGGAATGGGAATGCGATTTAGTTTCCGAAGAGCAAGCAGAAGGCCCCAAGGGTGGTCCGGTGAGAGCGAACTCTCTGTTCCGGATTACCCATTTGATGCCGGAGCATCCAGGCCTAGAGGCCTTGCGCCTGCAGGGCATTGGGATTCCACTTCCCCCTCCCTAAATCCTGCCGCATGAAGCGCGATTTGCATCAAATTTCTTGTGGTAAAGCTCCAACAGATGCCCGGTGCCACTGCAGAGCGAAACGCGTGCCCCTGATGCACGCATGTCGAATATCGTGACACCGGTCGTCCAGTAGTCGCAAAAAAAGAGGCGCTACCGGTAAAGGTAGCGCCTCGGGTAAATCGCTAAAACGACTTACAGATCTTGTGGACGCAAAGTCTTGCGGCCGTTTGCGGAAGCGCGTGCTTCTGCAGCTTCGATAGCTTCGCGTACGTAGCTATCTAGAGCGCCGTAGAAGTCACCAGAAACGTTGCAGCTTTGGACTGCGTTCTTGGTGCGGCTCTTCGAAATGATGAGATCGACCATTTTGGCCTGATTACCTTTCTTAGCAGCTTTCTTAGGAGCCTTCTTTGCAACGGCTTTCTTAGGAGCTTTCGTGGCAGCCTTTTTAGGTGCCGTTTTCTTAGTCGCTTTTTTGAGTGCAGCCATGATTCAGTTTTTTGATTGTGGTCCGCAGGACTGCGAACAGGTGGAAAGTAGTGATTGGAGGCCGTTTCCGACACTCCCTGTACAGATTGTGCTTGCACCACAACTGCAAAGTCAACGCGGAAATACCGAATTAAAGCGAAAAATCCAAATTCATGGCGATATCCTCATGGCGTGCTATCCATCGCCATGCTCCTCCTTTCACTCGCGCAAGTCGGCGCAAGCTCCATATTGGAGCCTGTAAGTGACTCGCTAGAAGGCAATATTCTGCGCCGGTTTGACTCTTTGCCGCTCGAAGAACGCGAACGCATTGCTGAAGAACTGGTGCCTTTCGTTTTAGGGCAAGAGCACCCATTGTGTGAAACCACACTTGCCTTGCTCGACGACAGAAGGCTTCGAAATGCCACTATAAACCCAAGAGAAGCCCTTTTAGCCTATTCTCCAAAGGAATATGCTCCAGCGCTAAAACTCAAAACGAAGCACGTCATAGTGCAAACTAAAACCTGGGAAAGCTTTCGCAAACGTTATTTACGCACCGCAACACCCAACCGCTATGCGACTTGGGCTTGGGATTATTCCAATAATCAATTCTTCGAGGAAACCCGTGCGAAACCGCGCGATACGGTGATTGCCATGCTTGCTGGGCGATGGCCAGATAGCGGAAAGTTTTCGGCGTTCGCAGAAGGAAGTTTGGACTTTGAACATGAATTCGACCCGATTGCCGACTACTTCGAGCACGTTTACCGTGACCGCAACGGGAAAGTCTACGACGAGATTCGCCTTTATGACATGTGGGGTTCGCAGGTGGAGTTCGGTATTTCCGATGTTGAGTCGATTGCATTCTTACGCCACATCGAGGGTTCCGATGGTTTGGAATCCCCCATTGCGGCTTCCGAACACGATGGCATCTACGAGAAAATCAAAGCGCGCTTTGCCGCTTATCGGGAATATCGAGATTTGCATCATGCACTCGCGCAACGCATGGTCGATCCAAATGGATCAGTGCCTCTCATTTACGGCGAAGTGGCCCCCGCTTTTGATCAGGCCTGGATTTTAATGGGGCATAGTTCCCGTCGAATGGCCACTTTTCTCAAACAACACCCAACCCGCAAGGAATTTCTTGCGGCGGTGGCCGAACGGGTGCCAAAAACTGAAGAAGGCCTCAATAATGAGACTTGGGCCAAGCATCAGGAGGCGCGCAACACGCTGCCAGGGCACATCCGCGCCTACACCTTAGATTTCCTCAGTGGCGAAGGCCTCACCGGCTTCCATCGGCGCTAAATGAAGCGTACCCTGGGGGCATGCAATCCGCGCATCGCGCCTGGGCTGAAATTGATTTAGCAGCCTTCCGTCGGAACCTGAAACGTGCTCGTCAGCGCGCCGGGTCCGCCGAGGTTTGGCCAGTGCTGAAAGCAAATGCCTATGGTCACGGAGCAGTAGCCATTGCTCGGGTCTGCAGCGAGGAAAAAGTTGAGCGTATTGGCGTCGGCGACAGTGGAGAGGCACTGCAGCTTCGCCACAGCGGCGTAAAGTTACCGCTCTTAGTTTTAGGCACCATCATTGATGCTGAGGTTAAAGACCTTCTGGCCCACGATGTTGAGGTCGGCGTGCATTCGGAGAGCCGGGTGCGCAAACTGGGTGCCATCGCCCGCGAACATGGAACCCAACTCGCCGTACACCTCAAGGTGGATACTGGCCTGGGCCGCCTTGGTGTGCGACCGGAAGTAGCTCTGCGCGTGGCCCAAGCGATTGAAGACGAACCGCACCTGAAATTTCGCGGCCTGATGACCCATTTCAGTAGTTCGCAAGGCGCGCATTCCACGATTACAGAAGGACAGCAAGCCTTGTTTCTCGCCGCTGCCGATGAAATCCGAGAAGCCTTGGGCGGTTTACCGACCTTGCACTGCGCAAATTCGGCTGCCCTCTTCTCGGGCCTCAACCCAATTACAGATGCCGTGCGCCCTGGAATTAGTTTGTTCGGCATTCTCCCCGCGGACGTCTGCCCCGATGCCCTGCTCGAGCCGGTACTCTCCCTGTACACGCAATTGGTTTTCATAAAGGACGTTCCGGCTGGCACTCAAGTGGGTTACGACGGACGCTGGACCAGCCATCAAGCCACCCGTTTGGCCACCCTCCCTATGGGTTACAACGATGGCCTCCCCTTCCGTGTAGGCAAAGGTGGTCGCGGACAAGTTTTGGTGCGCGGGCAACGTTGCCCCATTGTCGGCGCAGTTTCCATGGATTACTGCACCATCGATGTCACCCACGTACAAGATGCCACCATCGGCGACTGTGTGACCATCATTGGCAAAGATGGCCTTGAAGTCCTCACCGCCACCCATGTTGCCAACGCTGCGGGCACCATTCCGTATGAAATTACCTGCCGTTTAGGTTCCCGTGTAAAACGCATTTACCGCGACCTACAAACCAACGACTATTCCTCCCACAGCATGCACTCCAAAACATGAGATTCCCGATTCCTCGCGGCCGGGTCTCTCGTTTTTCGCTATTCCTTACCGGCCTTCTCATCATCACGGCATATCTCCCTATGCCGTTGCCGATTGGGCTCATCAATCGGGCGATTGCTTTGCGCGCACCAGAGCTCGCCCTTAAAGCGGAGGGCGCCACGATTCGTTGGGGATTTGGCCAAGTCATTATGGCCGATTTACGCCTCACCCATAAGGATCTAGATCGAGCACGCGTTGAGCGCCTCGATGCCTTTCTGGATTTACGCCCTTGGAGCAAGGCTTTTGGCAAACCAATCACGCTAAAAATCCAAGAAGCCGATGGCGACATGAGCTTGGAAGTCCTGGAGTCTTTGGCAAAGCTCAAGTCCAACAACCCCGAACCATTTCCTCTGCAGCTAGAAATCGCTGACAGTCAATTGCGTTGGACCGATGAGGAACAACGCGTTTATCAAGTGGGGAATGCGCAAGTGAAGGGCTATCTCTCTGCGCAAGGTTCTCGTTTTGCGGTTAACAGCCAAGCCAGTTTGCCGGCAACCGGCGCCTTTGATTTCCACCTGGAAGCCACCCAAGGTTTTGCTGCATGGACTGTTGCCCTGGCGGCGGATGTTCGTGTTGTCGAAGATTGGGCGGTGTTGGCGCACCCCGATTTGCCCTGGGTTGGAGGCCATTTAAGTCTACGCGCCGAAGCCAACGGAACCGCAGAAGGACTCGGCCTAGCCAAACTCCAGGGTTCTTTAGCTCTGGCCCAACTGGAGTACCCGCCTTATGACATTCGCACTTCCAAGCTGGGCATGGATTTTGAGGGCGACAACCATACCGGTATACAGTTTTCCTTACACGGCTCCGAAGCACATGGCGATTTTGCGGGCGGTGGCGCCATCCGCCTGACCAATGGCGAGCAACCCGAGGTCGGTTTTGCAGTGCGCGGGGAAGGCCTCGAAGTGACCGAGGAGTTGGTCGATTGGCTCGACAGTATTCTTCCCGATGTGGGGGCCATCGTAAAAGGGCTGGAACCTCGTGGTTATCCCCAGACCGAGTTCGCCGCGCAATGGAATGAGGAGTTGGGCTTTGATTGGTCGCTGCATGTAGATGCCACCGACACCGCGCTCACCTACCGCGGCTTCTTAGACGAGGAAGATGGAAGCCGAATTTCATTCCCTTACCCGGTGAACGTGCAACACGGCCACATGGTCACCGGCAACAAAACTCTGCTGTTCCTTGGCGAAACCGATGCTGGCGAAACCGGAAACGCCTGGGCCACGGGAACTTTTGATTTCCGTCCGGAAGAAGTGGAGTTCGCACTCGACCTGACTGCCGAGAATGTAACTCTCGATGCAAAAATCAACCACGCCTTAACCGGCAACCCAGAAATCGCACGCTTGTGGAGAGACTTGGGCAGCCCCTCCAATGGAACCGCCGGGATTGAGGTCTTGTTGCGCTACGACGGCAAGGATTTTGGCGTTGGCATCCGCGGGGAAGGCACCAACTTAGATGCCATTCCAGGCTTACTTCCCCTTCCCATGCACGCTGATTCCGCGTGGTTCAGCTGGACTCCTGGGCTAGCACGTTTCGGTGGGTTGCTGCGTGTCATGGGCGGCGATTTCACCCTTAGTGGAGAAGCCCGCGAGGCTGCACAAGAAGGCATCGACCCGGTGGTGCGCATGACTTTGCAAGGTCAAGACGCGGCAGCAACCCTTGCCGAAATGAACACGCTTTCTGCATACTTGCAACTGCCGCCAGAGATTGCCGACTTCCCCCTGCAGGGCGATGTCAGCTACGGCATTCAAATGGTGTTGCCGCTCAACCAAAGCGCGCCGCACATGCTCACCACATTTACCTGCTCCAACGCAAAGCTGGATTGGCCCGACATGGGATTGAGCTTTACTCCGCTCAATGGTCAGGGTGCCATCGCCCTTCGTGGGAAAGAGTTTTTGATTAGCTTGCCACGCACCTGGTCGGGCGTCGATGGTGGCAATATCCGTGCCAGCTATAACGTGAGTTCGCAACCAGGACTCTCCATGGCCACGGTTTATGGACAGGATCTGCACATTCGCAGTGACTTGTTGTTGCGCATGCAGGAGCTGACTGGGCAGGAGCCTTGGGGCACCCACGCGGATTGGAGTGGCACCGCCGACATACGTGCAACGCTCAACCCGGATAACCCGGAAGAGTTTCAGGCACGGGTGGATCTAAAGCCTCTCACCATGCAAATGGGCGATGCCCTGCTCGGTGAAACTTTCCGCCTCCAAGGCGCGATTCATCTATTCCCGGACGGTTTCAAAGCCGATGTCCTGCGCTTGTTCAGTGAAGACTCCGACTTGACCATTCATGAAGTTGATGGCGTCTTTGAGGGCGACATTCTGAACCTCAATGCCATTCTGGACAGCCAACAAGGGATCTCCTTAAGTTCGCGTTTGGCTTTGATTGCCAACCGCGAAGCGCTTTCGGCTCTCTCCGAGATTGGATTAGATGGCCACGTTCGTGCCGACAATCTGCGCGTGGAAGCCATCCTCCCTGCGGGCGGCACCCCCCGTATTCGTGCGGAAGGCGGCCTGATTTTGGAAGATGTCTCCATGGCAGGTATGAGCCCGATTACCCGCGGCTATGCAAAAGTCGAGGTACGCAAAGCGTGGTGGAGTGACTCCTCTGAGTTTGGCGCCGAACTAGATTTAAGCGACGGCACTGGCATGCTCGGCGAGGTAGGCATGTCCAAGGCCTCCGCCCATATCCATATCGATAGCGAAGTCATCCGCTGGACCGACGTCGACCTTGCCCTGCTTGGCGGCAAGGTGACGACCAATGGTAAGACCCGAGATGGAGAAGATGTTCGCGGCTACTTCTCCTTGGGATTAACCAAAGAGGCGCCGATTGAAGTGCGCTGCTTTGCCGAAGACTTGTCCTTGCAACGCATGCGCCGGGAAGTTGGCTTAAGTGGCTCCCTCGCGGGACAGCTAGGTGGTTACTTGTACTTAAAGAGTCCAAGCCCTTCGCCTACCTTCTGTAAAGGATTAGGGCAGCTTCGCATTGAAAATGGAGTGCTTGGCACCGTACCGGTCTTGAATGCCATCTGGCGGGTTGCGGGCATTGCTCCGCCTAAGTTCAGTGAAGGCGTTTTAGATTTCCGCGTCGATGGCAAGGGAAAAATCTTCGTGGAGAAGCTGGCGTTAAACCACAGCCTCTTGGAGGTGCGTGGCGAAGGCTCGATTGATATGGACACCAACCTCAGCCTGAAAGTGACCTTGCGCACTTTCAGCCTGCTTGGGCGCTTGCCCATCCTTAAAGACTTGATTGATTTTCTGGTCGAACAACAGGTTTATGGTCCAGCCGAAGCGCCCATCATTACGCAACGTGCAGTGAGCAAGATTGGTGGCGATATTTTTGCACGACCACCCTTCCCGCTTTGGGTGCCGGCACCACCGAAGCCAGATTGGAAGGTTTCTCCAGTGCTTCCTATCGAGTAGTGCGGGCTTCGAAAGGGTAAACTGTGCCCTGCCGTTACATAGAGACGGCTCTTCGCGACCGCTGACCCATAGCGGCGCGAAACTACCCACGAAAAGGATAGATAGATGTTGCACGCTGTGATTATGGCCGGAGGTTCTGGCACTCGTTTTTGGCCTGAAAGCCGAGGCAGTCGCCCGAAACAGTTGCTGCCAATTACAGGTGGTGATTCGATGTTGGCGGAAACCATTGGTCGCTTAGATCCTTTGATTCCTTTGCAGCGCACTTGGATTGTGACCAATGCACAACAAGTGGAAGGTGTGCTGGCTGCCTGCCCGGGGGTTCCGAAAGAGAATGTTCTGATTGAGCCCTGCGCGCGCAACACTGCGCCTTGCGTTGGCCTTGCTGCAGCCGTGATTCACGCCCAAGATCCTGATGCGGTCATGGCGGTTTTGCCAGCGGACCATTCCATTTCTCCGAATGAAGAATTCCAACGGAGTCTACGTGCAGGTGCCGAGGCGGCATCGGTGCCAGGAGTGTTCATCACCTTTGGTATTCCCCCTACCTACCCAGCGACTGGGTATGGCTACATTCAGAGCTCTAGTCTTGCCGGCACCCATGAAGGCCTGGAGTGCTTTACGGTTGACTCCTTCCGTGAAAAGCCGAACCAGGAAACTGCGGAAGCCTTCCTTGCGGCTGGTGGTTACTTTTGGAATGCAGGCATCTTCGTGTGGAGCACCGCAACGATTTTAGATGCCATTCGCATCCATGCGCCGGAGCTCATGTCTGGACTCGAAAAAATCTTGCCGGCGATTGGCACCGAGGGCTTCCAAAGTGCCGTCAACGAGGTCTATCCAACGCTTCCGTCCGAACCGGTAGACGTAGCCATCATGGAAAAGGTCGCTGGCGTCCAAGTCTTAGCTACCCCGTATCGGTGGAGCGATGTTGGATCTTGGAAGGCGCTTTACGATGAAGTCGAGCACGACGCCGATGGTAACGTTGGTATTTTCGCGAAGGGCGGCACGCTCATGGCAGAAGATTCCAAAGGCGTATTGGCGTACTCCTCCGAGCCACAAACGATTGCGGTACTCGGTATGGAAGACATCGTCGTAGTGCGTACCGCAGATGCGATTTTAGTGGCCCCGCGCGATCGTGCAGAAGAAGTCAAGCGCTTCGTCACGCGCTTGATGGAAGAGGGGCGTAACGAACTCCTGTGATCGGGCGCACACTTGCCGTCGATTATGGGCTGAAGCGCACCGGGCTTGCGGTGTGCGATGCGCTTGGCATTGCTGCTCATCCGCTTGAGGCGGTGGCGAGTTATTCCTTAAACGAAACGGTGCAGGCGATTGTCGATTTAGTCGTGAAGCGGGAAGTGCAACGCGTGATTGTAGGCATGCCGTACATGCCCGATGGACGCGAAGGCGAACAAGCCAAAAGCGTATATGTGTTTCTCGATGCCTTGCGTTTGAAGCTCCCCGAGCGCGTCGAACTTGGGCATCAAGATGAGCGGCACACCACCAAGGAAGCGAAGCAGTTACTGAAGGGTTCGGGTTTGCGTGGCAAGAAGCATAAAGAAAAACTCGACTCAGTGGCCGCCGTGGTCATTCTGCGTGAGTTCCTAGAGAACAACGCCACACTTTAATCTCAGGCAGCGTTTACAATAGACATGAGTGCTGCCTAGACGGCCGCGGGTGGTTTCGTGCCACACGAGGAAAGTCCGGGCTCCATAGGGCGCGATGGTGGCTAACGACCACCGGGGGCAACCCCAGGGAAAGTGCCGCAGAAAGCAAACCGCCTAAGCTCTTCGGGGCCGGTAAGGGTGAAAGGGTGAGGTAAGAGCTCACCGCGCGTCTGGTAACAGCCGTGGCAGGGTAAACCCCATCGGGAGAAAGTTCATGTAGGGAGGAAAGGTGCTGCCCGCACCGTTTGGACCTCCGGGTAGAGCGTTTGAGGCCGTCAGCAATGGCGGTCCTAGAGAAATGGTCGTCACCTCTTCGGAGGGACAGGACCCGGCTTACTGGCAGCACTCATTTTTCCCAGGCAAGCAAAATTTAGGCAAGAGCTTGCGGGTACCACTAGATATAGCGTGCTATATGCAGCCCGATTTATCCACAAAACGCAACATCTGGTAGTTTTCCCTTGCCAGATTGTCAGAAGAAGGCAAAATCGCAGCCATGGAGTTTGTCTGGGTTGTTCCGCGCTCGGTCCTCTTTCCGGAGGCCACCCCTCATGGTCTTCTTGCCCTTGAGGCGCAAGAGCTAGAAGACCGTTACCTAGGGCCCGCAAGGGAATCTGGATTTTTCATTGAGCGTAGATACGCCGAAGAGCATCCAGAATTCAAGCAGCCTATCCCCTACGTCGCGATTTGCCGTGAGGACCAGGTTTTGTGCCTGACTCGCCTTTCCGCTCAGGGCGAGAAGCGTCTCCATGGGAAAAAGAGCATTGGCGTCGGAGGGCACATTAACCCCTGCGACCAAGAAGGCTCCGATCTTTTCGCGAGTGCCTGCGCCCGCGAGCTGCACGAAGAACTCGTGCTACCCGACATCGAGTTGAACCTCACTCCGGTGGGCCTGCTCAATGACGACACGACTGCGGTTGGCGCAGTCCACGTCGGTCTTGTTTACCGCCTGAATGCATCTGACATTGAGGTGGCCATCCGCGAAACTTCCGCGATGACTGGTGATTTCCAATCGCTAGCTAGCCTGGAAAAACTCGCGCTTTCTGCCGAGCCTCCTTACGAGACTTGGTCGACCTTGCTTCTACGCTCCGGTGCCTTGAAGGTTTCTGCCGGATCCCCCCTTCTCGCCTGAATCAATACTTAAATGGTCCGCCCCGTACCCGAATCAGAATTGCCCAAAGTCTCCGAACTCTCTGCCCGCCTCAAAGAGGGCATGACCAAATACAGCGTGCGTCTTCACTTCCGTGATGGCCGCAAAGAAAATGGCGCCATCACATTTGTCGAGCGCCTCGGCCGTGGCCGCATTATTGACATCGATCGTGAATTCTCGATGGACTTCTCCATCGCAGATCTCACTGGCGTGGATTACTTAAGCTAACTGAGGTGTAACTCGCCGGCGTAAAGATTTGCGCCGGCGTCACGCGCCCACCCCAAGAGCACTTGCCCAGTCTCTCGGGCGGCATCTACCGCGAGCGAGGTTGGCATGCCAACCCCAGCCAACATAGGTATGCCTGCAAGTGCAGCTTTCTGCACTAACTCAAAAGAGATGCGGCCGCTAATCAGTAAACTGAGCGGTTTGGCGGCAGGATAGGCATCAGCGAGGAGCTGTGCACCCAGCAATTTGTCCACTGCATTGTGGCGGCCGACATCTTCTGCAACATCGAGGATTTGCGTGGATTCTGGGTCCCACAGTGCGACACCATGACTGCCGGCAGTCGCTTCGAATAAGGATTGCGCCTTGCGTAGTTGTTCGAATGCATGCAGCAAGGAAGACAACGACAACTGCTTCGGCAAACCGCTCGCTAAGACAGGCATGTCGCGCTGCAGATCTTCGAGGGAACGCGCACCGCACAAGCCGCATGAGGAGGAAACCATCACTTGCCGCAGGTTGCGTGGATCAAAAGCGACGCCATCGGCTAGGGCGACATTCCAAATGTTGGGCTCTGGCAATCCGGCTTGCACATCGAGGCAAGGTTCGATGGCAGTGACATCGTCCTTATGGTGAATCAAACCTTCGGCGGCCAAGAATCCGGCCACCAAATCTCGTTCACGTCCGGGGGTGCGCATGAGAACGGCAAAAGCTTGACCGCGGATTCGGATTTCCAACGGCTCCTCCGAAGCAACATAATCTTCCGCCGCCGGCATGGACCCGAAATCCAAACGAAAGCGGGTACGCCGGATGGCGGCACGATTTTCGGTTGGTGGGTCAGGAGTCATGAGCGGAGACAAAAAGGAACGGTCCGGAGGCGCATGCCACCGGACCGGATCAAAGGGGGCTCTTACAGCCTAACGCAGGAAGGTTGCGTAATCTGCTTCGTCAAACCCAAGGATAGCTTTTTCACCGCGCGCCAAAAGTGGGCGACGAATCATATCCGGGTTGGCACGAAGGAGATCAACGACCTCTTTTTTAGTCTTGAAGTTTGCATCCTCGATGCTGTGCTCCTTGTATCCCTTGGCCTTCTTATTGAAAGCGCCTTTGGGATCGAGAGCATCTACTGCTTTTTCAAGCAGCTTTTTTGCAGGAGGGCTCTTCATGATGTCTAACACTTCGAAAGAAACATCCTTCTTTGTGAGGTATTTCACGGCCTTGTCACAGGTCCTGCAATTGGACTTGATGTAGAGCTTAACCACGCTATTTCTTGTATCGGGTTGAAATTCCCTCGCAGAGGAGGGTATTACGGGATGAGAGGGTTTGCCACGCACGCCTTTGGCTGACTGGGCCCCCTTTAAGGCCATGCATTCTACCCAAAAAGAAGAATTAGGGCAACCTGGGCCTCGAAGCTGCAATTCTGGCGCATTCTAAGCCGTTTTAGGCCCGTTTAGGAATCGGCTTCCCCGTCCGCGCCAAACTCCTGAAGCTTGCGCACCAGGTTCAGAGCGAAGGTGGAACGCGGCGTGACGGTCAGTCCGAGCGCAGTGACTTTGGCCATGCGTTCCTCGTCCTCATACGAGCAAAAGCTCATAATCGTCCAGTCAGCCGACTTTTCCGATGCGCGGACGCCTTTCAACACCTCTGGACCATCAAACTTCTGGTCTTCCAAATCCACAACCACACCAAGGCAGTTGGTGGCTAGAACGCGGTTCAGTAGGTCATCGCCAGGCTCAAGCCGAATGGCCACGCGACCAAGGGCCTCGAGGGTAGTACAAATCCAATCCCTGAAGAAGTCTTCGGAGACCAGGACGACGACCTTTCCCTGTCGGTTTGGTTCAGAATCCTTTGCCATGCAGTTCTTACCTGTCCATCGGCAGAGAACCGACCCTTGGCCCCTCAAAAAGAGAATAATCCAACGACCTAGCTTAAGCGTCCGAGCAGCCGGTGAATTTGTATAGCTAATTGATCAAGCGTATAGGGTTTTTGTAAAAAACCACCCAATCCGCGCGATCCAAGGCGCAGTGCAACGTGTTGCTCGGTGTATCCACTCGACATGACCACCGGAATCGAGGCATCGAGATCTTGCATCCTGCCATAAACCTCCTGGCCACTGAGTCCTGGCATGGTCAAGTCCAACAGAACCACAGAGAGCTCCTCGCGGTGGGAATCAAATAGGCGAAGGGCTTCCTCGCCATTGGTTGCCTGAATGACCCTGAAGCCAATCCTTGTCAGCATTTCCTTGCCCAGCAGCAAAACCGTTTCATCGTCATCGACCATGAGTGCTAGGCCAGAGGCCTTCCATTCTCCGAGGGAGGTGTCCTCGATAACCGGGAGCAGCTTGGGCTCCGAAGCTAGCGGCAAACATAAACGGAAAGTTGTGCCCTTGCCGACTTCACTGGCGACCTGGATGCCACCCTTGTGCGCGCGCACGATTCCCAACACCGATGCCAAACCCAAACCTCGTCCGGTGAACTTAGTGGAGAAGAAAGGATCGTAAATACGGTCCAACATTTCTTCGCTCATACCGCAACCTGTATCGGTCACCTTGAGGCACAAATAGTCCGCATCGCCAGGGACGTTGACGCCATGCTTGGACGGCGCACAACCACCAGCCACCAATTGAGTCTTGATAAAAATCTCACCCCGCCCTCCGGGCAAAGACTCCGCAGCATTCAAGATTAGATTCATAATGACCTGGCGGATTTGCGATGAATCTCCCTCTGTGCAAGGGAGAATTTCTCCCGATTCATAAACCAGCTCTGCGTCCTTAGAAATCGTAATGCGCAGAATCTGAATCATTTCGGAGACCAAGTCCTGCAGGCTAAATCTTGAAACTTCGTGACTACTGTGCCCGGAGTAAGCCAACATTTGCTGACATAATTCCGCTGCACGCTGCGAGGCCGATTCAATTTCGCTCACCAAGCCCAACTCCGTAGAGTCGATCGGCAGGGACCGTTGAAGTAAATCTGCATTCCCCAAGATGGCAACCAACAGATTATTGAAGTCATGCGCAATGCCCCCAGCCATAAGGCCCAAACTCTCCATTTTTTGCGCATGCAACATTTGCCTTTCTAAGCCTCTCTGCTTCTCTTCCGCTACATCGGCATCGGCCTAATCTAATACTCGGACGACCTGCTGCGCGAGATCTAGCGCAAAATCGACCTCGTCTTCCTCCCACTCCCGATGGTGGGTTGTATCCGAAATACCTACCAGGCCCACGAGTTTTCCAGCCCTTCGCACAGGCACGTCCAAGACGGAATGCACTTCGCGGTCTTGAATATAGGAGCGCGGGAAATCATCAAAGCGTGGATGCAAAACGGCGCTTTATCGACCAGCAGCCGGAAGCGGCGCAAGTCTTCAATTGCGCTGCTGGTCAGAAAGTCAGAGTTGGAGTTCATGGACGCCTAGAAACGGCAAATCCAGTCTAATCCCCGCCTCCCACTAGCGCACGAAATCTAGCTCAGGCATTTGCGGAATTAATCCCATGCGGAAAGCGCGATCCAAGAACAGGCGCACGGCTTCGCGACCGTCGTCTCCGTAATCGATCGTGCGCTCATTCACGTACATGGCAATGAATTCGTCAGCCTGCTCAAGGCTGAGGTCACGACCAAACTGCAAGGAATATTGCACCGACTCTTCGCGGTGATCCAATCCGTACTGAATCGACTCGCGCAAAAGGTTGGAAACCTGCGGAATCAAATCGCCCAAGTCACGGCGCACCGTGTTGCCGCCCAATGGAAGTGGTAAGCCATCGGTCTCCTTCGCCCACCAAACACCAAGGTCTTCCAACAAGACCAAACCTTGCTCTTGGAAAGTGAGTTGCCCTTCGTGAATCAACACGCCGGCGTCGTACTCACCTTTCTCAACAGCGAAAGGGATTTCATCAAAAGCCACAATGCCGTAGTCGTAGTCACCGATCAGCATTTGTGCAGCAAGGTGGGCGCTGGTCCACTCGCCAGGGATGGCAATGCGCTTGCCCTTGCCCTTTTCGAGATCCGACAAAGACATTTCTTCGCGTGCCACAATCCGCGGGCCGTACTTTTCGCCCATGGATGCGCCGTGATTCAACAAGGCGTACTTGTCGGACACGAAGGCATAGCCGTGAATCGAGACTGCGGTAATCTCATAGTCGCCGGTCACTGCGCGACGGTTTAGAGACTCAATATCTTCTAATTTGTGCTCAAAGATGAGCCCACCGGTATCAAGACGATCGGCCGCCAATGCAAAATGCATGAAGGCATCATCTGGATCAGGGCTGTGTCCGAGCTGAAGAGTACGATTTGCGGTGGTTCCCATGGATTCGGAGGAGATTCTAACAACCTCCTCCAATCACGGGAATCTGACTTTCGACTCTGCTTTAACGCAGGAGGAATTCCTCGAGGTCGTAAATCAGCTCAGCTAAGCCATAACTCGAATCGCACATAGAGCGGTGAAACATTTGTTCGATGTGCCTTGGAGTTAAGGCGTTCAATTCTCTCATCGGTGGATAAGCGAGATAGAGCGAAAGGCTCATTTCCCGTTCCTCCTCCGAGTGAGCGCTGGCACAGGTACCTGCCATCGACCAGGGGACTTGATCAAAAGGTACGGCGCCAACCATCAATTCATACAGAATGATGGCAAATGATTGGGCATCACCCTTCTCATCCCAGCGTAGGAAGGGATTGTACCAGGGGGTGGTCACGATGCTGTCTTCACGACAAGCTTTGGGTACCGGGTCAATGAGGAGGACTTCCTCCTGCTCGGTAATGATGATGTTCTCCGGCTTAATGTCGCCGTGGCAAGTCCATCCGAACTCGCAGTTGCGTTGCACGATTTGGGCCGCCTTTAGAATCCAGCCTAGTTTGACACCTTCCATGGAGCGAATGCGCTCGCGCAGGGTGCTGCCAGGAATATGATCCATGACCAGCACGGGGCGGTCCTCCACATAGATAATCTCATGCAAGCGCGGCACCGAGTTACCATCGGCCAGGCGCAGCATTTCAGCTTCTTGGAGCAACAGGTCATCCACCTCGTTTGCATTCAAGACCTCGGGTCGAGCGCCTTCCACTGGGTCGAGGAACATGGCTTCTGCCGGGGTTTCGTCGGGACTCACAGCACGCGGGTCGCGGGTCCCCGTCACTTCGCCGAAGCGAGGGAGGAACCGTCCGCCACCACTGTCGTCGCCCATTTTGAGAGCAACACGGCGTCCTTTGAGGTCGGTGGCCAGGAATACCTGTGCGAATGCTCCTCTGCCGAGAAAGCCTTCGACCTGATATTGGCCAATCTTCTGTCCTGTCTGAATTTGAAGCATGGGATGAACTGGGTTCGGGTATCTATCGGCAGCCCTCGGCCCGTCCCTAAAGGACTTGAGCAGAATTCGCCTTTGATTCTTTTGAATTCCCGTAAACCCAATAAATACTCTAAAATCCTCGGATTCCACCTAAGGAATGCCCCTGATGAAATTGACGCAACACCCCGCTTCTAGCCCTGAGGCCATCGAAAAGTTCCGCCGTGCTGGCGTGATTGCTGGCACTGCCCGCAAACTTGCTGCTTCCCTGGTGAAGCCTGGCGCAAAATTGGAAGATGTCATGAACGAAGTAGAGGACTACATTCGTTCCGAGGGCGCCGGTATGGCCTTCCCGGCACAGACCAGTCGCAACCATGTGGCCGCACACTATTGCCCCCGCCCTGGCGACACCATGGTCTATGAGGCAGAAGATGTGGTGAAGGTCGACATTGGCGTGGAGGTCGATGGCTACGTTGCAGATAATGCGCAGACCATCTATCTCGGCGAGAAGGAGGAGTACATCAACATGGTGCAAGCTTCGGCCGATGGCTTGGCTGCCGCGATTGAAACCGCTGGACCTGGTGTAGAGGTGCGCACCATTTCGGCCGCGATATTGCGCGCGATTGAGGCTCGCGGTTTTCGTCCGGTTTACAACTTAACCGGACATGGCGTTGCGCGATGGACCGTTCATTGCGCTCCACAAATTCCAGCTGCGCCTGACAAGTGGTCACGTGGAATCCTTGAAGAAGGTATGGTCATTGCGATTGAGCCTTTCGCAACCAATGGCAATGGCACGGTGCATGAATCTGGTCGCGCCGAGATTTTTATGATGCAGAAAAAACCTCGCAAGATGAAGGGGATAGACCCTGGTGTGTGGGAAGTCATTGAAGGCATGAACGGCCTCCCTTTCGCACGTCGCACTTTTCGGGGTATGTCGGCAGATGCCATCGAAGGTACCTTGAGTCGTTTGCAGCGCACTGGTTGCCTGATGGACTTTCCACCTTTGGTGGATCCAGATCCCGCAACTCGCATCACCCAAACCGAACATACCATGATCGTTACCGCGGATGGTGTGGAAGTCATCACGGGCTAGATCATTGCCTGACTCCAGGAAATCTTGGGCCCTAATCACTGGTGCCTCTAGCGGTTTAGGTGTAGATTTTGCACGTCAGCTCGCTGCCGATGGGCGCAACCTCATCCTGGTCGCACGACGCTGCAGACCAACTCTTCACCAAAACAGAAGAGGCCGACTGGGCTGTCGATATTCTCATTAACAATGCTGGCTTTGGCTATTACGGTGGTTTCTTAGAGCAAGAGCTTGACCGTGTACAGGCCATGTTGGATCCAGAGGTCGTCAAGATTCCTCGCACCTGGGCAACTGCGATTGGCCAGATGCTAATGAAAAACTAAGCGCATTAAAAACGAGAAAAGCCGGCACCCCCAAGGGAGGCGCCAGCTTTTTTGTTTTACGCTCGAACTTAAGCCTTCGCTGCCGCGCGTGCTTCTTCTACACGACGCTCAGCAAAACGGTCTGCGGCTGCTGAAGTGCTAATGCCTTCTTCGTTCGAAATCGCGAAAATGGAACGCATGCTTTCTCGAATTTGATCCATGTTCTTCAAGGCACGCTCTTCCTTGTAACCACCAGGCATCATTTCGTCGAAGACGTTAATCAGCCCCGCGGCGTTAACCACAAAGTCTGGAGCGTAACGAATGCCAAGCTCGCGTAGCTTGTCGCCGTGACGAGCTTCGAGCAATTGGTTGTTAGCAGCGCCACAAACAATCTTGCACTTCAGACCCACAATACTCTCATCGTTGATGGAGCCCCCAAGTGCGCACGGTGCGTAAACATCGCAATCGACTGCGCGGATTTCGTCCGGTCCAACCACGGTGCCGCCAGTAGCCTTCGCCACCCGTTGTGCACTTTCGCCGTTGATGTCAGCGACCACAATTATGCCGCCATCCTTGGCGATGTAATCCGCATAGACTGAGCCGACCGAACCGGCGCCTTCCACAGCCACGACCTTGCCTTCGCAAGAATCAGAGCCGTAGACATCTTCCAGGGACGCCTTCAGGCCGAGGAAGACTCCCCATGCAGTTTTGGGCGATGGGTTGCCGGATTTACCGGCTAGGCCAACCACGTGGTCCGACTTGCGCGCCACAATGCCCATGTCCTCTACCTTGATGTTGACGTCTTCCGCAGTGATGTAAGAACCACCGAAAGACTCGACAAACTCCCCCATAGCTTCGAAAAAAGCGTCCGATTTCATGGATGGATCGCCAATGATGACAGACTTTCCACCCCCCAATGCCAAACCTGCACAAGCAGCCTTGTAGGTCATGCCACGAGACAAACGCAGCACGTCGGTCATGGCCTCTTCTTCAGAACCATAGGGCCAGAGGCGCATACCGCCGAGAGCGGGACCGAGAACAGTGCTGTGCACCGAAATGTAGGCGTGAAGGCCTGATACAGGGTCGATGGCGCGCTTAACGCACTCGTAACCGTCGACCTGGATTTCCGTAATTTCAATCATGGATTTGGTCTCGTTTTTTGGGGATGAACGATGATTGACCGGGAGGTATTATCGTTAAGCGGAACGCTTTGTGCGAGCGCCAATGAACGCCTCTCTTGACCCCATATTCGTCTCCCTCGGCACCACAGGACCCGATCCGGTGCACGACGGAATGTACGCACTACACGCCACTTCCTTTGTTGAGGGAGAAGGCGCAGTTGACTTATTCCCCCCCATAGAATGCTCACCCTTTGCGCCCGGGCAAGCTCCAGAATCGGCCCCTAAGTGGCTTGCCGATAAGGGCTTGAGTGGTAAGAAGTTGCAGGGAATGGAGTCGTGGAAGGAAGTCGTCCCTGCCTTTCTGGTCGGCCTAGAGTCTCGGCCCGTGGTGGTCGCCTCGGACCGCGAGAGCTTCTTGCTTCGCTTTCGCAATTTGTGCCCAACTGCGATCCCCCCAACCGTGCTAGACCTCACCGGGTTTGCAGCATTTCTCCATCCACGAAGGCTGGAAAACAACTTTGAAGCCCTGTATCTTGCCTTTTGCGGTGAAGCAGCCCCGAGCCCACCAGGGCCAGAGGAGCTACGACGCCTGTTGGTGGCTCTAGTCCAAAAGCACCTTGAGCGAGACCAAGTTTTGCGCCAACTCTTCGCCAGAGGCTACGAGGACCTCCGGTTGGAGAACGCCTCGGAGCAAAAGGATTCCTGGGATTGGCTCCACATGGTCGAGCGCCTGCTCGATCAGCCGAGTTGCTACTCCGCCGGCGCGCAGCAGGAGTTATTTTTCTCGCGCTCCGAGGACGGCCAGTTCCAAGCCGACCTCGAGGAAGCGCCCATGGATGCCGACCGCATCTTGCGAGAACGCGACCCGCGCTTCCTGGAGGACTACCGTCACGAGTTCCGCGACACCGACCCGCGCTGTTCCCGCCTAGAAGATGACGCTCCCCTTGGTGAAGAAGGCCAGCGGCGTATGGCCGCTTTCTTTGATTTGCTGCCCAAGCAATTCCAAGTGGACGATGCCGAGGCGCGCGAACGCCCGGGGCAACGTGCCTTGGGCAATACCGTTGCAGAAACCTTAGGCAAACATGAGTTCGTAATTGCCGATGCCCCAACCGGTACCGGTAAAACTTTGGCCTACCTAGGGCCACTCATGCTGTGGGCGGTGGAGCATGATGTTCGAGTTTGCGTTTCCACTTACACGCGCGCCTTGCAAGAGCAGGCCTATTTCCGTGAAGTCCCACGTGCTTTAGATTTATTAGAAGCCGCCGGGTTACCGCGCGCGGAATTGCCCAAGGTCAGCTTGTTAAAGGGACGCGCGAACTACATTTGTGGCCGTGCCATTTTAGATGCAGCGCCGGAACCATCCAGCGCCTCCATGGTCGCGCGCGTCACTTGGTTGCGCTTGGCCATGTTCTACAACGAGGACCCAACCGCAGACTTAGATGGCTTCCCTTTGGCGCCAGGTATGCCGTGTGGAAACCGCGCAAAAATGGTGAGCACTGCAAGCGCCATGATGAATCAAGTGCGGGCTTTGCCCAACTGTTGTCGCGGCCGTTCAGCTATGCGTTGCGCTGCGGGTGTACGCACCTTACGTTCCGAGCGTTCCCACTTGGTCGTCACCAATCACGCTTTTGTACTTGCGCGACCAGAACAGTTTGGACACGTGGTGTTTGACGAGTGCGATCACCTCCATGAAGTCGCTTTGTCCGCAAAAAGTTATGATATCGAGCTGGACGATGTCGCCAAGTTAGCCTCCAATTTGCAACAGTCCCGCGGACGAGATCGTGCACCTTTGATTTTGCTAGATCAGTTACTGGAACGGCTGGCCACCGGTGATCGCGGCGAACGCCTAGAGGGCGCGACCAAAGAATCGCATTTGCATGTGCAAGGCTTAGATGCGGCAGCGCATGAAACGGCACGGCAGTTACGTGTGTTTGAAGATTTCAGGCGTGAAGAACACGGCAAGCGCACCCGTGAGGAAGCTGCTTTTTTACTGCATGAGTACTTAGAGAGCGGACGCGGCGACGAGTTAGTGACTGCACTCAAAGGCCTGCGCGAATCCGTCGATGGATTAGATAGCGCACTACGTACTGTCATCGAAGAACTTGGCGATGTGCATTTACGCCAAGCGCGCAAGCTGCGGTGGGCCTTACGTCGTCCGCTGGAGTTGCTTGCACATTGGCGTGAAGGACTTGGTTTGTGGTTAGGTGGTGAAAGTGAAGAAGGTGACTTCTCCGAGGACTTGCATTTCGAAGTCGTCACCGATCAGCGACGCCGTCCCTTGCTCGCACTCAAATGGCTGTTGCCGCAAAAATGGTTAGGCGATGTTTACTTTCCATCGTTACGCAACGCCGCCTTAGTCAGCGCGACCAGCAAAATCCGCGGCGGCTTCCGTTCGATGAAGGCTTACTTAGGATTGGATCTACTCCAACAGGACACCATCGACCGTCTTGGCACCCCAGTTCGTGAGTTCGCCTCGCCCGCTTCCTTCGACGCCGACGCCGCGCTTTACTGCGTACCAGAAGATGCGCCTCCTTATGCCTACCGCGGCCCCGATGCCGAGACTTGGCTGGAATATGTAGAAGATGTCCTGCTCTTCCTTGCCGAACGCACCCAAGGTCGGCTGCTCGGCTTATTCACCTCGCGCGTTCTTGTACGCCGAGTGGGTGAACGCTTAGCACCCCGCTTCCGCGCTTTAGGCCTTCCGTTTTACTGGCAAGGCATGCCCGGTTTTCGCAAGGAAGAGATCATGCGTTTGTTCCGCGCGCAAAAAGAGAGTGTGCTGTTTGGGCTCGATACCTTTTGGTATGGCGTGGATTTCCCGGGACCGACTTGTGAATACATCGTCATGCCCAAGCTGCCCTATGGTGCGCCCGATGACTACATGATTGCGCAACAAGCGCGCATGGGTTGGGGCCCGCAACGCAATGCCATTTACCTACCCAAGGCCCTTGCCATGTTCCGCCAAGGATGCGGCCGCCTATTGCGCAATGAAAGCGACCGCGGCGCTGTCTTACTTTTAGATCGACGCGTTCTTGAAAAGCGCCATGCCAACTTTTTGAAGGAGCTACCCACCGGTCCCGACGAGTGGCAACTGCCCGAAATCGTGCGCGCAGAAAGCGAACAGTGCTTTGCACGCATTTTCGCTCATATGCGCCTAGGCGGCGAACTGGAGCGCAGAGGACTCACCCCGAGCTTCCTTAAAGCCCGCGGCGCGTTACGCTCTTAAAATGCCACTGACCGCCGACACCCCGCTACAACTTGGCGACTTACTTTTGAGTCGCGAAGAAACCGCCGTCGCACCGGGACATGGGGTAACCGTTCCTCTGGGAGCGGGTGGCGACATCATCGACAGTTGGATTGAAGCTGGTGGATTGCTCGCTGCACAAGCCATGGCGCCAACCGCCGCGCTTTCTCCGCGCGTACGCAAAAAACTTTCCTTCCTTGGCACTGGACCGGGCTCAGCCCTGGCCGCCTACATTGCAGTATGCATGGAAATGGCGCATGTGGAAGTCGTCCTCCACCCTAATGATCTGGAGGGATTTAAGAACCTCGTGGCCCGGCGCAATAGCCCCACTGAGGTACGTCGCCTAGGCCGCATGGACGATGCCACCGATGGCGCTTTCCACGATCTGGTCGCCTTCGGCTGCGATGGCAAGGTCCCGGAAGACCTAACCGATGCTGGCCCCCTAGTGCGCCGCATGCGCCCCGAAGGTCAACTCTTACTGTTTGGCTTCCCAGCCAGTGAAATCAAAAACGTATTTGATCGCGCAGCTAAAAAAGGCATGTCTCTGCGCGCCATGGGAAACCGTGATGACCTAGCGTTCTTGTGTGGTTCACTAGAGCACCAAAATCAATTTTCTTGATCTGGATTCTCCTTCAAGCACAGGCCTAGCCAATCTCAAGGCAAGCGGAGATAGGTTTCTGGGTCTGCACGAAGAACTCTTCGATCCCCCTGCTGCCAAACCTCGCCAGTAATGCTGATTGGTTCCGCAACCAGATTGTGGCGGATGATGTCTTGATTCACGGCAGCGCCACTCGGCGAAGTCAGCAAGTAGTAGCTTGCATTGCCGAGGTCATCACGCACCAAAAGCACGGGAGGAACACCACCGCTGATGCATCGCGTTGCGCATGCCCGGTGTGGTTTTAGATTTCCCGGTTTCATGACTCCCAAGAAACACTTGCTGTCAACAATCTCTCCCACCAGAGTTTGCATGCTTTTGCTTTCAGGGAGGCTGTCAGGCATGGCAAGGAGGGAATCTCCAAGTAACTCCACCGTGGTTCCATCCATGATTTCCACCATGGTGATGCCGTCGCGGTAAATGAGGGTGCCCTCTAGCTTCACCTGTTGGCCATTGAATTGCGTGACCTCCGAATCGGCTCCATACCAGTGTAATTCAGTATATCAAGCATGTTACTTTTAGGTTGGGGGGGGGTATACACCCTATACAGGCCTGTAAGCGCTTAAGAATCCCGACGCCGCTGCACTTCCGCGTGGATCTCATCGATGCGGGTGCGAATGCGGGCTTCGACACCAAATTCTGTGGGCTCATAAAACTTACGCCCCGCAAGAGCCTCGGGGAGGCACTCCATGTCGGTGAGGGCACCGGCTTCATCGTGGGCATACTTTTGCCCTTTCCCCCAGCCGATGTCTTTCATCAGCTTGGTCGGCGCATTACGTAACTGTTTCGGCACGGCATGTGCATAACCCAATGCCAACTCTTCGGACACCGCCTTATAGGCTTTGTAAACCGCATTCGATTTAGGCGCTACCGCCAGATAAATTACAATCTCTGCCAGGGCCAGTTCGCCTTCTGGACTGCCCAAAAAGTGGAAAGCATCTTTGGCGGCCACGGCCAAGCGCAAAGCGTTGGGGTCCGCCAAGCCAATATCTTCCGATGCCATGCGCACCAAACGTCGGGCAAGGAACATAGGGTCTTCCCCGGACTTGAGCATGCGCACCAACCAGTAAAGCGCGGCATCGGGGTCGGAAGAACGCACCGACTTATGCAAGGCAGAGATTAAGTCATAATGCGATTCACCCGACTTGTCGTAGAGCAAAGCACGACCAGCGAAAACCTGCTCGAGGATGTCATCGGACAGGGTGGCGCCGACATCGCAACGGCGGATGGCTGACTCTAAGGCGACATAAGCACGACGCCCGTCTCCACTGGCATAGCGAGCCATGGCGCTGAGCTGATCTTCCGAAACCTTCACCTTACGCGCACCAAAACCACGGTCCACATCTTCTAAAGCGCGGCGCAACAACAGCACCAAGTCCTCTTCCTCAATCGGTTCAAGCACATGAACTGTTAAACGCGACAGCAACGGACCAACCACCTCAAAGGATGGATTCTCAGTGGTCGCCCCCACCAAAATGATGTCGCCGTTTTCCACAAAAGGCAAAAACGCATCTTGCTGCGACTTATTAAAGCGATGAATCTCATCCACGAACAACAAGGTGGGTTGCCCGGTCGAGCGACGCAGGCGTTGCGCTTCCTGCATGGCGCCGCGCACTTCCTTAATCCCTGCCAGGACGGCGGAAAAGGTGCGGAACTCTAAATCCGCTCGCTCCGCCAGCATGCGCGCAAGGGTCGTCTTTCCAGTTCCCGGGGGGCCCCAGAAAATCATCGAACCCATGTCGCCGCCTTCAAAAATCATGCGCAGCGCGCCCTTCTCACCCACCAGTTTCTTCTGCCCAACAAACTCATCCAGGTTGTGCGGACGCATACGTTCCGCCAAAGGAGTGGAAGCAGAGTTTTGGTTCCGACGCATGGCATCGACCTCACTCTCTTTCTCACCAAACAACCCGTCCTGGATGGCCATGGCCTATTTCTCGCGCAAAGCCCAGCCGAACACCGCCGCCGCTGTGGCCACATTTAAGGAATCCACATCGCGCGCCAAAGAGATGCCTATTTTCCGGGAACAGGCGGCAAACAACCAAGGATCTAACCCACGTCCCTCTTCACCAAGAAGTAAAGCAATCGGTTTTTCCCTTTTCGCACCTCCGATGACATCGTTCAGGTCTTCGCCATCGGTCGCGGTTGCCCAGAGCTCTACGTGAGAATCATTTGCGAAGGCCAAAAACTCACTGGAGTCCACGCCTTCAAAAACGGGTAAGCGAAAAGTCGTGCCGCTTGCTCCACGTAAAGCACGCGGATGCCATGGAGAAACGCCACCCTTTAGGCACAGCAAACCAACCGCGCCAAATCCGGCAGCGACCCGCGCCAAAGCGCCTAAGTTGCCAGGGTCCTGCACGCCAGCTGCAACCAACCACCATTGCCCAGGCTCACTCGCAGCAAAAGCTTCTTTCCAATCGCCGCAAGGGCGTTCCACCCATGCGATGAAATCTGGTGGGGAATCTAAACGGCTGGCATCGAGCATGAGCTTGCCATCGCAAGGAGCAATCTCCGCGCCAACCGCCTCTGCTTGCTGCAAAAGAGGGTCCTCCAGATCTTCCCCTTCGCGCACCAAAAC
Organism: Planctomycetota bacterium; assembly: GCA_027623295.1. Taxonomy (GTDB): domain Bacteria; phylum Planctomycetota; class UBA1135; order UBA1135; family UBA1135. Next base: position 99,604 of record JAQBXR010000004.1, on the reverse strand, counting down.
CCAAAGCACCTTGGCACCAGCAGCCAAAGCATCTTCCAGCAAATGTCGACCCTCCAATGCGGTGAATTCACGCTCCTTTCCTGCGCGTAACCCACGCAAGGATTTCAACTTCGCGTTTTGTGCTGACTGAATGACCTCAAGTTCCATGCTCCTATTCTACTTACCCCACTCCACCGCGGAGAACTGAGATAGAATGTTGGCCGATGGAATTCCAAGACAGCCCCTTTGTGGTTCGCGTAGACGCTCGGCAATGCGAGGTCATGGTGGACGGAGAGGTTCGCAAGGCGCGCATGCGAGGACGACTATTTGAAAACCAATGCATCGATAAGGCGCCGGTTGCTGTGGGCGACCGGGTGGTTTTGAGCGGTGGAGCCTCCGATTTAGCAATCGATAAAGTCCTCCCTCGCAGCAACTTGTTTGCGCGACGAGCCGCTGGTGATGACGCCGACCGACGCCAAATTTTGGCGACTAATGTGGATTTAGTCGTAGTGGTCAATTCCCTTGGAATGCCTGCGTTTTCTTCGATTGTGGCGGACCGCATGTTGGCCGCTTGTAGTTTTGCCGGAATCCCTGCGCTGCTTGTCTTGAACAAGATAGACCAAGGTAAGCGTGGCAAGCTGAGGAAGTATGAGGCCAGTTATGCAAACTCCGGTGCCGATGTCTTACAAACCTCGGCCACCGAAAACATTGGCGTAGAGGAGTTAGTGGCCAAACTTAAAGGCAAAACCAGTGTGCTTTATGGATTGAGCGGTGTTGGTAAATCCACTTTAATGAATGCGATTGATCCAAGCCTCAACTTGGAAGTCCGCGAAGCCTCAGTCTCGCTGCAGTCGGGGCGCCACACCACAACCTTTACCCGTTGGTATCCGCTAGCCATGGGTGGAGCCATGATTGACACTCCTGGCGTGCGCAAATTCCGGCCTTTCGGAATTCCGCCACATGAATTGCGTCTGCACTATGCGGAAATGCGTGAGCTTGGAAAAGAATGTAAATACCCAGCCTGCATGCATCGGGGAGAGCCCGACTGCGCAGTGCAAAAGGCTCTGGACGATGGCGACTTTCCGCCATCACGTTTGCGCTCCTATATCGAGATCCTCAACGAACTCGAAGAAGCGTATGGCGGAACGGGTAGTAATGAAAAGCCGTCCGGACCGGACCACAAGGCGCGGAACTAAACATCCAGCACTAAATGTGCTGGATTTTCTCGCTCTTCATAACACTCTCGCTTTCGTGTAATGACGCATAACCCGGGGATGAGAACGGCCAGAATCAAGCCCACTTGGAAGACGAAAATAGCTCTTCCGCGTTGAGCCGCAAGTTGGAATTGGAATTCACTCTCTCTACTCCAAGCATCCAACTCCAAGTGTGGGGCGCGCGAACCGCTAGATCACTAAGGTTTCGCCAGCAAACTCAACTAAACCTTCGATCACTTCACCGAGAACGGCATCGGGGGTGCTGGCGCCGGCGGTGAAAGCCACGCGCAAAGGCCGTTTCGATGGCAGCCAAGCGCCTTCCTCCAAGATTTCGCCGCTGGTGTGATCGCGATGTTGAAGTTTGTCACCAATGCAATGTGGGCCTTCAATATGGAAAGCCGGAACCCCTAAACGTCGGCCCACGCGGGCTAGGTTTTTAGTGTTCGAACTGTCGTAACCACCCACCACAAGATAGAGGTCGGGCTGAGTATCTGCCACGGCTGCCGCAGCATCTTGGTTATCTTGCGTTGCGCGACAGATGGTGTCGAAGTCACGGAAGTTGTCTTCGTAAGCGACTTCGCCGTCCCGGGCTTGCAGTGCAAGCTTCAAGCGGTCTCCGATGGCACGCGATTCGCTTGCCAACATCGTGGTTTGGTTGATAACCCCTAAGCGTTGTAAATCGACATCTACTTTTAGGCCCGGCGAGAAACTGCCACCACGAATGCCACTGCGCATAGCTTGTTCATCGCATTGACCCTCGAGGAAAGAAGCGAGCACTTCCGCTTCTTCAATACTGTAAACCACCACGTAATGCCCACCCTCGCTTTCAATCAAAGAGCAAGTTGCAGCGGTTTCTTCATGGCCAACCGTGCCGTGAATCACGGTAGTGAAACCTTCCTTCAAGTACTTCAGCGTGCGCTTATGCGGTTTGATCACCCAAGGGCAAGTCGTATCGACAATCGTTACGCCCCGCGCGCGCAAATCATTCATGTCCTCCACCGTAGCGCTAAAGGCCGGCACGATGACGACATCGTTCTCGCTAAGTTTTTCTAGCGCGCCTTCGGTTGCAAAACTACCTTTAAGGAAACCGATGCCTTTGGAGCGAAGGTCTGCATTCACGCGCGGGTTGTGAATGATCGAGCCTATCAGCCACATGGGGCGACCGACGTATACCCGACGCGCCTCTTCCACCATGGCTAAAGCGCGATCCACGCCCCAACAAAAACCAAAATTCTGGGGCAGCATGATCTCCAACCCCCCCACCAAACGGGAACCACTTGCGCGCAGCTCCTCAACCAAGGTGCTGCGGTAGGTTTGACGAACTTCCGTGTTGTCGAAGGTGGCCATTAATGAAGGTTAAGCGGCGTAGTTTGCGGACGAAGGGCGCCGACCAAATAAGTCGAGCCAGTAATGAGGAGCACTTCGGGGCCTTTTGGAAAACCCGGCTGTTGCAGGGCTTGGGCCTCAAAGGAACCAGCGATTGTATCCGGGTTGGCCGAACGCGGATGGTCGCCGGCCGGTGCAGTCCACCAGCTTTCCGAGGACGGGCGAAGGCCGAGATTTGCGCTCAGTTGTGTGGCTAATTGTGCTGCGTCTTTATCATCGCGCAGGGCAAGCACAATGCCGCGTTTAGCATCTGGATAAGTTGCGCGAAAGGTTTGGATTATCGAGGTCAACGAATCGGTGGAATGCGCGACATCAAAAAGAACCAAACGGCCGTCGGGGAGTTGCCGCTGCTCCAAGCGACCGGGTAACTGCAGGGCAGAGCTTGGCAGTGAGCGGAGGATGTCGGCGGCTGCGGAAAACGGCCGCGGTAAATGGCGCAAGATGGTCACCGCGAGCGCAAAGTTCGCCTGCATGTGCGCCTGTGGATGGGTGAAACCTGGCACCGAAGTTGGCGCGATGAGCAGTGATTCGTGAAGTCCATCGGCGGTGGATTGAAGTACACGTAACGCTTCTTCGCGCAGGCTGGCGCCGGCAAAAAGCAAAGAACCCGATTTGAAAATGCCAGCCTTTTCCCCTGCGATGGTGGCAAGGTCAGTGCCGAGGACATCGACGTGCTCTAACTCAATCGAGGAAACCGCAGCGGCAAGTGGCTGCACCACATTGGTGGAATCGGAACGTCCGCCGAGCCCGGTTTCGAGAATCATGATGTCACACGCGGCGCTTCGAAAGCACACCATGGCGGTTGACGTGAGCAAATAAGGTCTCGTCGCCGACAGAGGTCTGAAGAACCTTTTCAATGCCATTAGCCAAGGCATCCTCGTCTAAAAAGCCGCCGTTGACTTGAATCCGCTCGCGCCAATCACTCAGGTGCGGCGAGGTGTACAGCCCGACCTTCAGCCCCGAAGCTGACAATCCCTTGGCCAAATAATTACACACCGTTCCTTTGCCTTTAGACCCGGCCAAATGGACCACTGGGATGCTCAAATGCACGTTCTCAAGGCGTTCTACGAGGCCCTGAATGGTGTCTAGGCGGAAACGCGCGGCCCGCGGACGACTACAGGTTTCATAGTCGGTGCGTGCGCAGAGTTTAGTCCACAGTGTTTCGAGCCGATTCATGAGGTAAGCTTCTAGGAAGTTCCAATGTCACGCAGATTCTCACCCGCTCAGTTTGGTGATCTCGGCCAGCGCCATGAGGTCCACGTATTCCTCTACCGTTACAGCGGTAGTGGCCCAGAATACCTGCTCCTTCAGGCCGCGCCGACGGCAGAAAAGGTGTGGCGCCCAGTGGTCGGTCCCGTGGATTGGGATGAAGACCTGCGGCATGCCGCTTTACGCCAAGTTCACGCCGAAACCGGGCTCAGCCAAGCCTTCGATTTCATTTCTCCACCGACCGGATTAATCCAAGACCTTGGCGATTTGCAGCTGGTGCAATGGCCCGTTGGAGTCCAGGTCAGTTCTCCTAGCGTGCAGCCCCAGTTACGCGGAGCTGTTGCCGGCTGGGAATGGTGCCCCTTCCATCAGGCGCTCAAGATTCTTGACGCGAGCCTGCACAGGCAGAATCTACTGCAGCTGCATTTTCAGCTTGCCGCTTAAGCACTGGGCAGTGCGGTGCGACCGAAGAGTCTTCCACGTGAAACGGGAAGCCGGCTTCAACTTCCTCTTCGTCTAGGGCGTAAAAAAGTGCGCCCAAATGTTCGGCACCCCCCCTAGGTAACTGCCGGCAATGGAAATCGACCAAGCCTAGATTCACCTGAACGACCAAATTGACTGGCTCGCCAAAGGAGCGGTCCAAGAAGCTTGGACCGTAATACAGCTCCGTAGTTCCTGGAACTCCGTCATTGAACCCTAAAAGCCTACTTTTTTTTGCGGGCCATACGCCGCAGCATAATTTGCATGCGCTGATGTAAACCGTAATCCACCGCAGGGTTACCGGCGTAGGTCGCTCCTGCAGGAACATTGCTGGTGACCACGGCTTTCACGGCGATCTTGGCACCTGGTCCAATTGAATTATGTCCGGCGGCACCCGAAGATCCAGCAAAAATGGCGCCGTCTCCGATTTCTACACTGCCACTGATGCCAACTTTGCCACACAGGATGACGAAACGACCCAGTTTGCTGTTGTGGCCGATCTGCACATGGTTGTCGAGTAGACAGTTATCGCCGATGACCGTGGGCTGAAAAGTACCAGCGTCAATGCATGAATTTGCGCCAATCTCGACGCGCTCGCCAATTTGCACGCCCCCCATTTGCGGCATGTGCACATGCTCACTTCCGCTCCAAACGTAGCCGAAGCCCGCCGAGCCGATGACTGTATTGGCTTGCACCACACATTTCTGACCCATTTCTACCCGTGGTCCAAGAACCACTCCTGGATTCAAAACGCAAGCGTCGCCGACCCGACTTCCTTCGCCTACATGCACACCAGAAACCAAGTTCGCGTGGGCGCCAATCACGGCGCCCGCTGCAATCACGCAGTGCGGTCCGATGCGCGCGGAGATATCAACCTTAGCCGCCTTATCCACCACCGCGGTTGGATGAATGCCCATGGCAGTCTCCGTAATGTAAGATTCCCAATGCTGCGCCAACTTTGCAGCGGCCAATGCTGGGTTCGCAACTCGAATGCAAGCGCGCCCACTGGCATCGGTGAGAGCGTCCACCAGCAGTAATCCAGCCGCCGTATTTTGAAAGGCTTCGAGTTCGGCTTGGGCTGGAGCGCGGCCAATTCCATTCGGGCCGGAACGGAAGAACACAACGTCGGACTTGGTCGCGGATTCCAGATCACGCACGTGCTCGAAGTATTGTCCGGTTTCCCCTTCGAGGGTGCCATCGACCAAAGCGGCAACTTGCTCGGCGTTGAGCGGAGTTCCAGGTTCGGGAGTCCATCCAGGGTTCATGTGCGCAGTTTAACAGCTTAGGAAACCCAAAAGGCACCGGCAAGATAGCCGCCAATCAGCAGCACTCCCATGCCTTGATAAGCCTTAATCGAGATTTCGCGATTTTTGTTAGTGAGAATCCCGGGGATGATCAACACCAAAGTCGCAATCATGTTGACCATGACTAGCGCGGAGAGGCCCTCTTGTGGTGCCTGCACGTCGGCCAGCAAACCGATAAATCCGCCTGCGACCAGAAGGTTGAATGCGTTGGAGCCCACCACATTACCGAAGACGGCGCCAGCATGGCCAAGTTTCAGCGCTCGAACCGAAGTGAACAACTCTGGAGCCGAAGTTCCAATCGCAGTGATAATGAAACCGGCAAAGCCTTCCTTCCAACCCAATTGGTTCGCGATGTCTAATGCACCATTGAGGAACCAGGTAGATGCAAAGGCCAACAGCAGAAAGCCAGCCGCCGTCAGCGCCAAGGCTAGCGGAAAGTTGAATACCTTGGTTGGGGCAGCCTCCTCATCTTCGCGTAAATCATCGCCGCGCAAAGCGATACTCAGGCGGATCATGACTCCATAAGCCACCAAGAACAGGAAGCTCAAAAAGTAAATCTCTTGCGGTGCGCCGATAAGCAAAAACGCCGCCAGGCTTCCAAACACCAGAGGCAGGAGGGTTGGCAGGCGCACCGCGTGAACATCTAAGCGCGCACTCCCCTTCAACAACAAAGCTGCGCCAAGCACCACGCCCACGTTAAAAGCGTTGGAGCCAAAGATGTTGCCAAGCGCCAATCCTGGGTGCTCGGGGGCGCTCGCAATGCTGATGAATAGCTCCGGAAGCGAGGTTCCAACCGCGAGCAGCAACAGGCCAGTGGCCCATCCTGGCCATCCCCAGCGATGCGCCAAGGAAATCGAACCGCGTACTGCGAGGTCGGATCCAATCAAGAGGCCAGCAAGGCCGAGGAGTAGGTACAGGTACGCCATGCGGGCGCTTAGTATAGGGTCCATGATGGACTCACCGCACCCACTGATTGGGGTCACCGTCGAACTGCTCGATGCCCCTTGGTATGAAGGACAACGACGCTTTCAGTTGTTCACCAGCTACATGCCCGTATTGCGTGCGGCCGGCATGGTTCCCGTGTTGATTCCTGGCGACGCCCCGCCTGCCGATGTCGATGCGATTCTGGATCGACTCGACGGCGTTTTAATGACTGGCGGCGACGACCTCGATCTGCGCCCTTACGGCGGACCAGCACCCACTGCCGAATGTAAGCCGGTACCGCTGGAGCAGCAGTCCATGAATTTGGAATTAGTCCGCGGAACCCTGCAGCGCGACATGCCCTTGTTCGGCGTGTGCTTCGGCATGCAAGTGATGGGTTTGCTCCACGATGCGCCTTTTGAGCAGCATATGGAGAACTTCATCGGGCACACCAAAGGGTTTGAGCACGCCGTCAAACCGTGTGCTGGCTCCCTGCTCGCACAACTGGTCGGCACCAACGATTTTTTGGTGCCGAGTTTCCATCATCAGGCGCTAATTGACCCTGGCGCTATCCTTAAGGCCTCTGCCTGGGCGGACGATGGCACCCTAGAGGCCGTCGAACTGCCTGGAAAGACCTTCGCGTTGGGTGTGCAATGGCATCCAGAGCGCGCTCCGGACTCCCAAGCTACCCGTGCCATGTTTTCCGGTTTCGCAGATGCGGCACGCAACTACAAAAAGTAATGACCCTGGACCGAGAAGAAAAACGTCGGCTGATGGAGCGCAAGCTCGCTGAGGCTAAACATAAAGAAAAACGCAAGTTAATCGTGTCAGCGGTTGGTATTGCGCTTTGTTTTGCCATCATCTTTGTGGTCCAAGACCGCGTGGGAAAATCAGCGGAAGCACCGGAAAAAACTTGGACTCAAGAAACGGACTATGGGTATTTGCTACAAAAGATTGATCCTGAAATCTTAAAGCTAATCGACGACTCATCGTCGGCTGCGTGCAATGTTATCGAGAGCGAAGCCTTTGAAAGCTTCAAGAATGCCGCAAAACCATTAGTCGGATCCTGGCTCTATTACCTGGGTGAACCCGAATTCCCATTTGAGGGTGGCCTTGAAAGGTCCAACGAAGCTCGAGGGAAACCATTCCGAATGCGCGGGAAAATTTTGGACCGGCGTGAAATCGGAGCCGGTGCGGAGAAAGAAATTTGGTGGATTCTCGAAACTGCTGAGGGTTACAAGTTTCGCTTCGTTGACATCTCGGGGTCTGACTCAATTGAACTCTCCGAAAACTTTTCCCTAGCCGATGGTTACTTCTTCAAATATTACGAAGAAACGTTTGGAGAAGAATCTCTATTAACTCCGCTCTTTGTTGGACGAGGTCTCAAGCCCTCCTTTGCACCAGCTCTTCCGATTACCGAGCCTTCTCCGGATTTTCTGATCGATGTCCGCGACCACCCAATCGGAACGGATAACAATCCGACAAAGCTGGACCGCGATCCTTACCTTTGGCATTTGCTCAATGTAGCGCGTACCGTCGGGCACGATGAAGAACTCCACGCGAAAGCTATCGAAGACTCGATTGTCCTGGACGAAGAGACGCTGAAGGCATTAGTCCAAAATCCAGCCATTTTCCGCGGCCGCATGTTTGAACTTGGTGGCATGGTGCGTGAAGCCAGCAAAAACCAGCTTGGTGAAAACCCACTAAGGGAGAAAAATATTTCCTCTGCTTGGATTCGCAATGACTTGGTTGGCACGAACTTAACCCACCTAAAAGCCCCGGGAGTTTTCGATTTTGGCGAAAGCAAGGGCCCCATCATTTATCACGGCTATTTCCTCATGCTTTGGGCCTATGTAGACACCGAAGGGAATCGCTTGCGCACTCCAGTCTTCGTAGTGATCGATGCCGCTACTCAGGAAAAAATCACGCCGCCCTTTGCAGGGCAAATAATCATCATGTTTTTGGCGATCGCAATTGTAATTGGAATCCTCCTATTTCTATTGATAAAGCGCGATAAGAAAGCAAGTGACCTTGCTTTGGCAAAGGTCGCAGAACGTCGTGCAGCACGACGGAATGATTCTTGAGCGATATAAACACCAAATTCGAAAATAGTCGCGGAGTCCTACGCTCGGCACTTGCTGCTCGATTGCAGGCTTTGCGCCCAAAGCCATCGCAGGTGTTTGTGGTCATGGACCGCAAGACCGAAGAAGTGGTGGGCCGTAAGGTCGTCCTAGCTGCAAAAGATGCTGGGTTTACCGCAACCGTTTTGCTCGCACCGATTGGAGAGGCACGCAAGACCTTGGAGTCGGCAGAGAAATTGGCTTCTCAGTTGGTGCGTCAAGGCGCTGACCGGAAATCGTTCTTGATTGCAGTAGGAGGCGGCGTGACTTCGGACTTAGCGGGTTTTGTTGCGGCGAATCTATTCCGTGGCATCGAGTGGGGAGTCGTTCCCACCACGCTTCTTGCGATGGCCGATGCCTCGATCGGCGGCAAGACTGCGGTGAACTTGGGGGAAGGCAAGAATCTGTTTGGCGCATTTCATTTCCCGCGATTTGTGGTTTCCGATGTGCAAATGCTACGCACCCTCCCGCTTCGCGAATGGCGCTCTGGCATGGGAGAAGTGTTGAAGACCGCCATGTTGTCGGGCGCAAGCATGTACCGCAGCTTGACCAACACGACTCCCAGCAAGCTGCAGCGCGGCAGTGCAGAACTTAGCGAGTTGGTTGGACAGTGCGCACGCTTTAAGCAAAAGCTGGTGCGTCGAGATCCACTGGAAGGTGGAGAACGCAAGTTGCTCAACCTCGGACATACCTTTGGACATGCGCTGGAAACGTCGGCGGGTCCGCGCAAGTTGAGGCACGGTGAAGCCGTCGGCCTTGGCCTACTCTGCGCTTTAGAGATGAGCGTGGAGCAGGAGCTGTGCCGCCCCCAATATGCACTGGAAGTGCGCGACTTCTTGGCCCGCAATGGCATGAAGACCGAGTTTCCTGGCACATTGCCAAGCAAGCGAGCTCTCGAAAAGCTATTACTACGGGATAAGAAAGCAGCGCACGGACGGCTGGACTTGGTTCTTCCGGTCAAACCCGGTACGTGCCTACTCGTCCAAGGCGTCGACGCTAACGAGGTCGCCACGAGCATGCGGCAATACTTGGCATCGACAAGCTAAGTCAAGAGAATAAAAAGTTCGCGAAGATTTCCGCTTTCACTGGGAGTTTTCGCCAATAGTTCCTTTTGATGCCCCTAGAGAGCACAAACCCTAGTCGACTGTCACCTTGTTAGTTGTACGGAGATCGGGGCAGGCCAGAGTGAGTCAGGTGATCCATTAGCCTCGCCCCCCAGGATAGATACTGGGAGTCACCTTCTAACCTTCCACCCCAAGGCATCGTTAGAATGGCGCAACCCTGAGCGCATCATGCCCCGCCGGACTGACCTAAACTCCATCCTCATCCTAGGTTCAGGCCCGATCGTCATCGGTCAAGCCTGTGAATTCGACTATTCTGGCACCCAAGCGATCAAGGCGCTGCGGGAAGACGGGTTTCGTATCATCCTCGTCAACTCCAACCCGGCGACGATTATGACCGACCCGGAGATGGCCGATGTCACCTACATCGAGCCGATCACACCGGAGTTCGTTGCCAAAGTGATCGAGAAGGAGCGGCCCGATGCCATCCTCCCGACTCTTGGTGGGCAAACCGCGCTCAATGTTGGACTTGCGCTTGCCGAAGATGGCACGCTCGACAAGTTCAATTGCGAAATGATTGGCGCCCGCGCCGAATCCATTCATAAAGCCGAAGACCGCGAGAAATTCCGTCAAGCCATGGACAAGATTGGGCTGGCAAGTGCGCCGAGTAAAATTGCGCGTACCATGGCGCAAGGCCGTGAAGCCATGGGCATTATTGGTTTGCCGTGCGTGATTCGTCCTGCGTTCACCATGGGTGGATCAGGCGGCGGCATTGCTTACAACGTTGAGGAATTCGAAGCGATTATGGCGCGCGGTTTGCGCTTGAGCCCAGTGAGTGAGGTGCTGGTCGAGAAGAGCTTGATCGGCTGGAAGGAATTCGAAATGGAGGTCATGCGTGATCGCAAAGACAACTGCGTGATTGTGTGTTCGATTGAAAACCTCGACCCCATGGGCGTGCATACCGGCGATTCGATTACCGTGGCGCCGTCGCAAACCCTGACCGACCGCGAATTCCAGCGTATGCGCGATGCGAGTTTCGCCATCATGCGCGAAATTGGCGTGGAGACCGGCGGTGCCAATGTGCAGTTTGCGGTAAACCCCGCGAACGGCGATTTGGTGGTGATTGAGATGAATCCTCGGGTGTCGCGTTCGTCCGCACTTGCCTCCAAGGCAACTGGATTCCCGATTGCAAAGTTCGCGGCCAAGTTGGCTGTGGGTTATTCCCTCGATGAAATTGAGAACGACATCACCAAAGTCACTCCGGCTTGTTTCGAGCCATCGATGGATTACGTGGTGGTGAAAATGCCGCGCTTTGCATTTGAAAAGTTCCCGCTGGCAGACACCACCTTGGGAACGCAAATGAAGTCCGTGGGCGAAACCATGGCAATTGGACGGACCTTTGAAGAGGCTTTCCAAAAGGCGCTACGGGGCTTGGAAGTCGGACGTTCTGGTTTCTCCGGCAAGAAACGCAATTTCCAAGCGGACGAATTGCCGCAGAAGATTGCGCGTCCAGCACCCGGCCGTTTGTTTGCGCTTTACGATGCCTTCCGCAGCGATTACAGCGTGGAGACAGTGCATCGCTTATCGGGTATCGACCCCTGGTTCCTTACTTTCCTACGCGACCTCGCGGTGACCGATGCCGCGCTTGAAGGAAGGTCTTTGGCGGAAGTCAGCGCCGATGAAATGCGCTCCTGGAAACGCCGCGGCTTCTCCGATGATCGTTTAGCCGAAGCCTTTGGAATTCCTGAAGCGGAACTGCGCGCCCGACGCGAAGACTTAGGTGTACGTCCAGGTTATCGCTTGGTGGATACCTGCGCCGGAGAATTCGAAGCAGCGACTCCCTACCTCTACTCCACTTACGATTGCAGTTCGGAAGAGGTCGCGGTTTCTAAAGCTGACAAGGTCATCATTCTTGGCGGCGGTCCAAACCGAATCGGCCAGGGCATTGAATTTGATTACTGTTGCGTGCACGCTTCCATGGCGCTGCGTGAAATGGGGATTGAATCGATCATGGTGAACTCCAACCCGGAAACGGTTTCGACCGACTTCGACATTTCTGACCGCCTGTACTTTGAGCCACTCACTCATGAAGATGTGTTGGAAATCTGCCTGCGTGAGAAACCGCGCGGCGTGATTGTGCAGTTTGGCGGGCAAACTCCACTCAACCTTGCAGAAGGCTTGGAGAAAGCTGGAGTTCCGATTCTGGGCACTCCCGTGGATGCGATTGACCGCGCGGAAGACCGCGAGCGCTTCTCCGAAATGCTGCATCTGCTTGGCTTGCGCCAACCGGCGAACGGTGTGGCGCGCAGTCCAGAAGAAGCCACGGTGATTGCCGACAGCATCGGATATCCAGTATTGGTGCGCCCTTCCTATGTACTCGGCGGCCGCGCGATGGAAATCGTTTACGACGCACGCGACCTCGGTCGCTACATGAAAGAAGCCGTCATGGCTTCACCAGAACGCCCCGTGCTGATTGACCGCTTCTTGGAAGACGCAGTCGAAGTCGATGTTGATTGCATCTGCGACGGCACCGAAGTGGTGATTGGCGCCATCATGGAGCACATTGAGGAAGCTGGTATCCACTCCGGTGACTCCACCTGCGCCATCCCACCGATTACTTTGTCGGAGTACATCCTCGAAGAAATCCGTGAATCCACCAAGATGATGGCTCTGGAACTCGGTGTGATTGGCTTGATGAATGTGCAGTTCGCGGTCCGCGGCGAAACGGTTTATATCATTGAGGTGAACCCGCGGGCATCACGCACCGTGCCCTTTGTGGCCAAAGCAACCGGCGTACCACTGGCTGCTTATGCCACGCAAGTCATGGCGGGCAAGAAGCTCTCGGAGATTGGTGTACGGGAAGTCATTCCTGAAAACCATGTGGCTGTGAAAGCACCGGCTTTCCCATTCGCTAAGTTTGCCGGAGCACGCGCCGACCTTGGTCCAGAAATGCGCTCGACTGGCGAAGCCATGGGTATCGACAGCAGCTTTGGCATGGCCTTCGCCAAGGCATCAGATGCTGCCGGACGCAAGTTGCCGACCGAAGGCAAGGTCTTCATCAGTGTGAAGGATGCGGATAAGCGTAACGTCACCATGGTGGCGCGCAGCTTGGTCGATATGGGCTTTGAGATTGTCGCGACCGGCGGCACTTATCAAATCCTCAAACGACACGGCATTCCGGTAGAGCGCATCAACAAGGTGCATGAGGGACGCCCGCACGTAGTGGATTTGATTAAGAACCAAGAAGTCGACTTGATCATTAACACCCCGCACGGAAAAGTCACCCGCCACGACGATGGCATGATTCGCTCCGATGCTTATCAAGTGAACATCCCTTGCCTCACCACCATGGCCGCCGCCATGGCCGCCGTCGAAGGCATTCAGGCTTTGCGCGCTGGGACTACAGAAGTGGCGAGTTTGCAGTCGTTTTACGGATTACCGGAACCGGTGAAGGCTTAATCCTTCAACGGTTCACCGTAGTCCTCAATTCACTTCTACTGCCTGAACAATAGTGTCAAAGTATTGTTGGCTGCTATCACGCGCAGCAAGCTCAAAGTAGAAGGTAACCGGGCCGATTCTGCTTGCAAGAACACCGGGTTCCTGTTCCCATATGCACATAGTGAAACTAAGTGTGAACGGAGAAACGCGGGAGCTGCCCGACCTCGATCCGGAGACGCCACTTTTATGGGTGCTGCGGGATCATTTGGGCAAGACTGGAACCCGCTTTGGTTGTGGCAAAGGGCTGTGCGGCGCGTGCACGATTCACGTCGATGGCGCCCCGGCCCGCGCTTGCATCACTCCGGCTTCGGTCGCTGATGGCAAGAAGATCACCACCATTGAAGGTTTGGAAGGTCGTGTGGCCGATGCCCTCCGTGCTGCATGGAGTGCTGGAAATGTTCCGCAATGTGGTTTCTGCCAAGGTGGACAGCTAATGAGTGCGGAACATCAACTACGCACTTCCCCCGCCGCTTCGAAGCAAGCGCGCGATGGCGCGATGGAAGGCAATATCTGCCGTTGCGGAACCTATACCCGCATTCGTAGTGCGATGGATCAGGCTAGTGCCGGCTTAGGAGGTGAAAAGTAATGAACCGCCGCAAATTTTTAAAGCAAAGCCTAGCCGGCAGTTTCACTTTGGGCGTTGCGCTTCAAGGTAAGACTTTAATTGCGCGTACCGTGCAGTCCATTACCGAATCCTTAGAGGAAGATTGGAGCCCAAACATCTTCCTGTCCCTGGCATCCGATGGCACGCTGTCCATCATTGCGCATCGCTCTGAAATGGGAACCGGCATCACAACGACCCTCCCCATGGTGCTCGCCGATGAGATGGAAGCCGATTGGGAACGCGTGGTGGTGGTGCAAGGCGATGCCGACAGTCGCTATGGAGATCAGAACACCGATGGCTCGCGCAGTGTGCGGCAGTTTTACAAACGCATGCGTCAGGTCGGCGCACTTGCCAAGCATATGCTGATTGAAGCGGCAGCCAAACAATGGGATGTCCCCGTTTCCGAATGCATTGCGAGCAACCACATGGTAGTGCATACGAAATCGAAACGTCGCTTCTTGGAGTTCGGAGAACTTGCCGTACATGCAGCGAAAGTAGAGGCTCCTACGCCGAGTACCTTGCCACTCAAAGAAGCGTCGGAGCGTAAGTATGTTGGAAAAGACATACCTATCCGCAGCATAGATGCCATCCTCAATGGAAGCGCCCAGTTCGGCATGGATGTGCGTCTTCCGGACATGCAGTTTGCAGTCATCGCAAGGTGTCCGGTGCTTGGCGGCACCGCCACAAAATGGGATGAAGCCGCCGCGCTTGCCGTTCCCGGCGTGACCAAGATTGTGAAAGTCCCGTTTGCCACAGCTCCCTATGAATTCAATGCTTTGGGTGGTATTGCGGTGATTGCGGACAACACTTGGGCAGCGATCCAAGGTCGCGAAAAACTAAATGTGCAATGGGAGGAAGGCGCGCATGCAAGTTTTGATAGTGATAAGCATCATCAAGAGTTATTGGATTCGGCGACTAAGCCGGGCAAAGTTGTGCGCAAGAATGGAGAGCTCACCGACGGACCGCCGAAGGGTGGACAACGCATTACTGCGAGTTATCAATGCCCGCACTTGGCGCATGCCTCCATGGAAACTCCTTGCGCTACAGCCCGTATCACAGAGGATAGCGCTGAAATCTGGATGACCACACAAGCAGCGCAAGGTGCACAGGGAAGAATCGCGGAAGCCCTTGGTTTAAGCCCTGTAAGAGTCACCGTTCACATTACCCTTTTAGGTGGTGGCTTCGGGCGGAAATCTAAACCAGACTTCGGTGTGGAAGCCGCGCTGCTCGCACGTGAAGTGGGCGCACCTATCCAAGTGGTCTGGACGCGTGAAGATGACATTCAGCATGACTATTACCATGCGGCATCGGCCATGCACTTTGAGGCGAATCTCGATGCCCAAGGCAAGCCGACCTCCTGGCTACAACGGAGTGCTTTCACCCCCATCGGCTACACCTTTAACCCCGCCGCCAAACAAGGTGGTGCCGGTGAAATGGGACAAGGCTTCACCGACATCGCCTACGAGCTCGACAATCTGCAAGTCGAAAGCTGCGATGCAAATTCCCACCTTAGGATTGGATGGCTGCGTTCGGTGTGCAACATCTTCCACGCTTTCGGCGTAGGGTGTTTCACCGACGAACTCGCCGCCGCTGCCAAAGCCGACCCCATGCTCTACCTGCTTGAGCGCATTGGCTTCCCGCGCAACGTCGACCTTGATGCGATGGGCGTGAGTTATGGGAACTATGGTTCTTCACTGGAAGAATCCCCCATCGATACCGGACGTTTGCGCAGGGTTATTTTCAAAGCCGCACTCATGTCCAACTGGCAGGAAGAATATCCACTGCTTCCCCAGAAGGATGGCATCCGCCGCGGCTTAGGCATTTCCGTACACCGCAGCTTCCTTGGTTATGTGGCCAACGTGGTCGAGGTTGCAGTGAGCAAAGATGGCGCGCTCAGCATTCCAAACGTCTATGTAGCGGTCGACTGCGGGCTTGCCATTCACCCGGACCGTATCAAAGCACAAATGGAAGGTGCCGTGGTGTTCGGAACTAGCCTTGCGCGATGGGGCGAGATTACTGGCAAGGACGGTCGCGTGGTGCAGAGTAACTTTCATGACTACCGCGTAGCCCGTAACTCCGATGCACCGGCCAGCATAGAAGTGGCCATTATTGAAAACGAGGAACTCCCCACCGGTGTCGGTGAGATTGGAGTGCCGCCGTTTGCGCCGGCACTCCTAAATGCCATCTTCGCGGCAACTGGGAAACGTATCCGCAGTTTGCCGCTGAAGAATCACGACCTAGGAAGCTCTGATTAAGTCCATCGAGCAGAGCCGCGGATGGACTTAATCAAGGTTTCGTTCACTGTCCTAGTAGCGGCACGCGCATGCCATCGACGAGGTCCTTTTCCTGAGGGGACCAAGTCGCAATCATGTCGGCTGCCCAAAGGCGTAAGGCGTGGTCATTTGCAAAGTGCAAGGACTCGCCAGTGGCCTGCTTTAAAACATCCATGCTTGGGGCTTGAGCGCCGCGAGCAATGGCATCTTGAAGACGGGCCTGGAGATTAGAACCGTCAAGTTCTTCCGCCAGGGATGCTTCCCCATAAAAGATGGGTGTGGTGGAGAGGTCGAGATCAACCACGCCATCGTCTAGTCGTTGTGCCGGCAAAAGCGCAATGACATAACCAGAAAGGTGCCCGATGTTCAGTGGCTCTGCGGTTTCCGCTCCTACTTGTAGAACGGGTTGTGCAATTTGACGTGGATGCAAAAGCTCCACTTCATCGACCTTGAGCACGAGCAACATTCCGGCATCGACCATCGGCATCTCTGCGCGATACCAGTGTGTGTAGGGCTGGTCCAAAGTGAAAGCTTGCGCCGACACCAACTGCACCGGGAAATCTGCCGGAGCAGCCGGCAAAGCTGGCATGGCATCGTTCTGAGTCCAGTTCATGACCGCGGTGCCTGCGCCGACCAAAACTAAGGAGACGACCAAGATGCGGCCAAGGGTAAACATGCTATTTGGTGTGTGACTCATAGGATTACTCCGCAACAAACTGAAGGTCATCGATGCCGAGACGTCCTTCCGACGTACCCGAAGAAGGTCCAAAGTTGAAGGTGACCCCTTTAATCTGGCACAAGTTAAGAGCGCTGCCATCGTGCTGGAAGTCGCTCAGGCGAATGCGAATGGTTTCAAACTCATTCCCCCAACCAACGCCAATTCCACAACTAGAACGCTGATAAGGCTCCTCGATCCCGCCACCGTAGGCGCCAATCGAAATGGTGCTGGATACGCCATCGGCGTCCGACAAGGTCACGCTGAAGATTTGGTCAGCTAACAGAGAGGTAGTGAATGGGTGTCGGGTTCCCTGCGCGGCACGGAAGCTAAAGTAATCAAAACGGCTGACGTTTTGATCGTCTCCGACTAACTCAAAGCCCAAGGTGGAGTCCGAGTTGTAATCAAACACCATGCCACGGCCAAGGTCGGCGCTGGTGGCATAGGTGAATCCATTAAACGGATCCGAAAGCGAGTTGGTGAAGCTTCCATTGTTATCGCGCAGCTTGTCTTCCGCAAGATTGCTAACGGTGCCAACTACGGCGCCGCCAGAACTCGATTGGCTTGGCAGGGGGTTGGTTTGAAAGTCATCTAAAACGAAACGATCGACTTCATTGCCATCGCGCAACTGCAGGTCCACAAAGACGCATGCGTTGTCGGCATTGGATGGACTTCCGATTGGACGGAAGCTCTCCCATTGACGCCACAGGTAATCTTTTGCAGGAACATTGCCTTCAATCACATGCTTGACCAGCGGCAAGAAATAACCGCGCATGATGGTATGGGTTGTGGGACGTCCAACCAGACAAGGTCCACTCGCAACCGAGGAACCGCCGCCATCGTGGAAGTCTCCGTGACCCACGCCGTGCAGGGAAGTTGACAAACGCTTTTGCTGAGCACGATCATGGATTTGGAAAGTCCAAGTAATGGTGTTCGAGGCACAACCGTTCACATCGTTGTCCGCTTCGCCGGTCCAGACGTGATAAGTCACTTCGTGTGGGTCTGCAGTCGTTGGAGACTGGAAGCCCGTCGGCGCAATGCTAGAAACCAGTTTGATGTCTTCGATTACAAAGTCGGTCGGAATGAAAAGTCCATCGTGCACGCGATCATAAGCCTGTACTACCCCTTCTCCACCGCGGCTATGGCCAAGCCAAGTGATGTTGTGCGAATCAATGTGCCCATCTAAAACGCCGCCGTCAATCGAAGCCAAGTTGCTCAGAAAGTAATCGGTGTTGGTGAGCGTGGTAGTGCTCGCGGAAAAAATGCCCGGGCTGGTGTTATTGGAATGGCTCATGACCACGTATCCATAACTCGCCATGTGCTCACCAATGTGATCATACCAGCGATAGTTATGTCCATTGCCGTGACTAATCACAATCAAGGGCACCTCGCCTAAACTTCCAATGTT
The DNA here is from genome assembly GCA_027623295.1 of Planctomycetota bacterium. GTDB lineage: Bacteria > Planctomycetota > UBA1135 > UBA1135 > UBA1135. The sequence continues at coordinate 81,432 of JAQBXR010000004.1, read as the reverse complement.
ACTTGGGTAGTAGGTGTCTTGATTTAACCAAGTACCGCCAGAGTATTGCGTTTCGATGACCGAGTACGGCCCCGGCAAGGTCAAATCGTGAACTACATAAAGCCCCGACTCATCGGAGTAACCGTCAATGAAATCATCGCCGTTCAGGACGCCATCTTGATTCAAGTCAATCACGATGTCGTAGCCAACGCCTAGTCCAGCACCGGCATTGCCGCTTAGGGTTCCATTGTTCAGCCGAAATTGATTTGCTGAAATCGGGCCAGCGGTGAAGGTTTGCGTTTGCGGTCCAGAACCGACGTCGGTCAAAGTCGGGTTAGAAATCCACTCTGCACGCGTTTTCGAATCCACCACATAGATGTCACCCGTGCGCCCAATAATTTCCGGGAACTCGCTGGTTTCTACAGCCATGCCAATCGGTGCACCTTCATTGAAAGCGCTGACATATTCAAAAGACGGATAGCTTCCCAGGGGATTTCCAGCCAACTGCATGTTGCGGTCCACCAAGGTCACCTCCACCGAGTTCGACAACTCAAAGCCTCCCGGCAATGCAGGGTCGGTTATCACAGCCAGGACATACATTTTGACGTTAGCCAAGCTCGGCTTATTCGGCAGGGTTATGTCCAAATCTATGGAGCCGCCGCCCGGAATCAAACCGAGAGGGAACACACGCAAAGCTGGGGTCAGCCCAAGAGGCACGCTCACACCTCGAAAGATGGAGGGCCCTGGATCGACGTCCATCAGCAAAGTGGCGGGTTGGCCGGGCGTGCCGGTCACAAGAATATGCACCGGTGAGCCCATCCGTTTGGTCAGTGAGGTCTTGCCGTCGATTTCGAGGCCCGACCCTGCTGTACTAGACAGGAGAATAAGTGTCGTGAGAGGAAGCAACATGATTGTATTGAAGATATCACGTGCTTGGCTCCGGTCACGTGGAAAGCCCGGTAAGTTAGGCCTTTTAGCTGCGTAAAGCTCGAATTAACTCGCGGAAATCATCCGGCCGAGTCTTCCAGGTGGCTACTGCACCAACCATTCCACCGGCGAGGACCGCAAGCCCAACATCGAGGCCGGGCATGGGCAAATTTTGGGGAAGGAGTTCCAAGGACAACCATGCCGCTGCGCCGGCCAAGATGCCAGGCAATAAAATGCCGGGCAAACGTCTTAAATGCACGGGACGAGTCAGTCCAAGAGCTGACATGCTGAACAACAAGATGACGGTTTGTACAGCCATCGAGGCGGTCGTTGCCCAGCCAGCACCCGGCACTCCCATGCGCGGCAAAAGTATGACATCTAATAACAAGTTCACCGGAATGGAAACCGCTGCGGCAATCGCCGGCAATCGATAAGAACTCAGACTCTGATGCGCGCGCGTCAACATGCCGCCGATAATGGCGAAAGGCAACACCCATAAGTAAGCCCGCAGCGTTGGGGTGAGTAGGTTGATATCGTCGGCGGTGAACTCGCCATGCTGAAACATGAGCGTTAAGAGTGGATGGGCAATCACTCCCAAGCCGATGCCCGCCGCGCAAATCAGCAGCAGGGTGCTTTCACATCCGCGGGTCAATGCCGTCGCCAACTCCTTCAATTTCCCTTGGGTGGCAAGCTTGGAAAACAGCGGCATAGAGCCGGTCATGGCTGCGATTCCAACTAAGGCCAGCGGCAAATGCAGCATGCGATTGGCGTAAAAGGAATAGTTGTTGGCAGATTCGCTCACCAAGCTGCGCACTAACACTTGATCAATCGCAACGTTGATCTGCAAAGCGGCCATACCCAATAAGGCCGGTGCAAAGGCTCGAATCGCCCGATTCCGCCGTACATCGTGCTTTTGAAAATGGGGTTTCACCGGCCAACCCATGTCATGGAGCCCGGCCCATTGCAAAGCCCACTGCAAGAACCCGCCAACTAGGACTACCACACATAATCCTTCGATGATCGCTTGGTTGTAATCGAAGGTGCTGGCCAACACCCAAAGGCCAAGGATCCAAACGGCGTTGAGCATGACCGGTGCCAAGGCCGGGCGCCAAAAATGGTCGCGCAGGTTCTGCGGTGCGGCACAAAGCGCACACAGGCAAATCGGAATCACATAGGGCAGGAGGAAGCCGGAGAAGAATAAGGTGCGGCGTAAGTCAAAATTCTCTGGGCTTGCTTCCAACTGAGAACGCCAGCCCCAAATCACCAGCTCGCCGATGGCCACCACAACCACCAACATCACCACCAAAAATCCCTGGAAGGATGCGAACAAGGCCTTAGCGCAATCTTCGCCCTCCTCCACTTCGGCCTTCATGAGGGCAGGTTGTACCGCCGCCGAGACCGCGCCTTCTCCGAGCACTTTGCGGAATAAGTTGGGTACTGTCCAGGCCAGCAGAAACGCGCCTTGCCCGGCACTGGCCCCAAAAATCGACAACATGAGGGCATCACGGACGAAACCAAGCACTCTGGAGATCAGGGTCCAAACCGACATGACCAAGGCGCCGCGCAAAGCGTGACGTCCTCCCCCATCGTTTTCCGAAACCGCGGCCATGGAGGGGATTATGACTGCTATCCGGCTCGCTTACCAACGCCGGAATGCCCTTCCAAAGTCTAGACCAAAGCTTCGGGCCACCCTAATCTTGTCAACCCCGTTTCAATCCATGACATGCGCCTCCATCATGACCACCGACTTGGTCACCGTATCCCCGGATACGACCGTCGGTGACACCATCCGTCTGCTCACTGAGCGGCGGTTTCGAAGCATTCCGGTTGTCGACAAGGCCGGCACCCTTCTCGGACAATTTGGCGTCCAAGGGGTGCTCGGCCTTAGCATGCCCCGTGTTGCTGGCATGGGTTTGAGAGGCTCGATGTCCAACATCAGCTTTGTTCACGACAACATGAGCGACATCCGCCGCCGCCTGGCAGATAACTTGGAAGATCCAGTGGGCAATTATGTTTCTGGCGAGTTCATAACGCTGAAACCAAAGGACGACCTGACCCATGTGGTGCAATCGCTCTATCAATCACGAGGCAATATGCCGGTGGTTGATCCAGATAGTGGCAAACTTGTCGGCATCGTCTCATACTGGGACGCGCTCGAGCACATCTTCGACGACCTCGACACATAATTCAACACATGCTTTCCATGCTCTTACAGCATGGGGCCCCCGCCGCTGGCGGGCATGAGCCTCATGTGATTTTTGGGTTAGATCCACTTTTGGTCGCCGGAATCATATTCGGCCTGACCTATGCCGTCATCATGGCCGAGCGCTTCAATCGCGCTGTCGTCGCCATGCTCGGCGGTGGCGCCATGATTCTGGTTGGAGTTCATACGCAGGAGACTGCGATTATGGGCATCGATTGGAACACCATTGGTCTTCTGACTGGAATGATGATCATTGTGGCCATTACGCGCCGCAGTGGTGTTTTTCAGTATCTGGCTATTTGGTCGGCTAAGAAGGTAAAAGCCAGCCCGTGGGGCATTTTGGTCATGCTCTGCATCGTTACAGCGGTGCTGTCTGCCATGCTGGACAACGTGACCACGGTGCTCTTGATCGCACCCGTCACCTTGCTGATTACCGAGGAGATGGATATCAAACCGTATCCCTTCCTCTTTGCCGAAATCATGTTTTCGAACATCGGTGGCACAGCAACCCTGATTGGTGACCCACCCAACATCTTGATTGGTTCCCTGGTCGACACCATCACCTTCAATCACTTCCTGACCGAAATCGCCCCGATTGTTCCAGTGGTTTTTGTGGCCACTTTAGTTCCGATTTGGCTGGTCTGGGGACGCAAATTGAAGGCGACTCCAGAAGCCCGCCAGCGGGTGATGGACTTCAGCGAGAAGGAATCGATCAAAGATGTGCCATTGCTGAAAAAGTCGCTGGCTGTCCTTTCGCTAGTCCTGGTTGGCTTTGTCTTCGGTCACCCTGCTGGTTTGGAGCCAGCCACTGTTGCCATGTTCGGCGCGGCTCTCTTACTGTTGCTGGATAACCTCGGCAAAACGGTGGAGGAGAAAAGTGAAAACGTGCACCACACCTCGGGAGAAGTCGAATGGGTCACCATCTTCTTCTTTGTCGGTCTGTTTGTGATTGTCGGCGGGCTCGAACAAGCCGGCGCGCTCAACCTTCTGGCAGGGCAGGTCGTTGGACTCACCGAGGGCATAGAAAGCACCTCGGAAATCACCAGCGTGTTGGCCATCTCCATCATGTGGGTTTCTGCTTTGGCCTCATCCATCGTCGACAACATTCCCTTTGTTGCGACCATGATTCCGACCATTCACGCAACCTTCGACCAACTGACGGCGAATGGTACTGAACTCACCTTGGACCAGCAACACTCCATCTGGTGGTCTCTGTCACTCGGCGCATGTCTGGGCGGTAACGGAAGTTTGATTGGCGCTAGTGCCAACCTGATTGTGGCTGGCTTTGCAGAACGTGCAGGGCATCCAATCAAGTTCGTGACCTTCCTGAAATCGGCATTCCCCATGATGATTATGAGCATCATGATCGCCAACCTGTACGTTTACTTACGCTTCCTGTAAGCAGCCACGCGAAGAGGTTTACTCCTCGACTTCTGACTCAACCGAGGCTTCTGCATCCTGTGCCGGAGCCTCTTCCACATTCTGGTTCTTGCCATGAATGTAGTCAGACATTTCTTGAGCTTTTTCCTCGCCCATAAAGCGGCGCGTCTTATCGATCTGGTAGTTCGCTAACTCTTGCGAGCGGCTGAACGCTTTCTCAATGGTCAACATAGAGATTCCAGTAACGAAAGCCAGGTACAAAATGCCGTAAGCAATGTACCGAGCCTTGAATGTGACTTTTACGGGCTCACTCATCCGAGCATCCCCCGCACGATTGTGGAGATGACACCACCATCGGCACCGCCAGCGACCTTGCCTTGCACGACTTTCATGACCTTACCCATGTCCGCCATGGAGCTAGCACCAACCTCGGCGATGGCAGCCTCAACGATGCCTTTGAGTTCATCTTCACTCATCGCGGCAGGCAAGAACTCCTCCAGAATGACGAGCTCTTCTTCTTCCTTAGCCGCAAGTTCGGGGCGGTGGCCAGCAATGTACTGTTCTGCAGATTCGCGGCGACGCTTGGCGGCACTCTGAATGATTTTGACCATTTCCGCTTCCTCCAAGTACTCCGCCGGCGAGGCTACTTCTTCGGTCAGGCCTTTCGCGCCCTTCTTCTCAATGCCTCCGTTTTTGAAGTCGTTCAGGATCGAACGCAAAGTCTGCAAGCGCAACTTTGCTTTGTCGCGCATGGCCTGTTTAATTTCATCGTTGAGTTTTTGCAGCATGCTTTTCTCCCTTACTCCGCGTCTTCCGAAGAATCACTCTCGTCTTCACGAGGGATGACGGCAAGGCTGGCAATCTTGTCGCCAGACTTGAGATTGACCAAGCGCACACCTTGGGTGGCGCGGCCTTGCTTAGAAATCTCATCAATCTTGGTGCGGACTAACATGCCGCCGGTGGTTGAGAAGATCACTTCATCGCAGCGACTGGCGTTACGCGCATTGACCACCAGGCCGTTGCGTTCGTTGGTCTTGATGCCAACCACACCTTGCGAGCCGCGTTTGGTGAGACGGAACTCACCAATGCGGGTTTGCTTGCCGTGACCGTTTTCACAGACGAGCAGTAGATACTCATCTTCGGCTCCGGTGATGAGGTCCACCACTTGGTCGTCCCCACGCAGCGAAGCACCTTTGACGCCAGCAGCATTGCGGCCCATGGCACGTGCATCGTCCTCGCGGAAGCGCACGACCTGGCCACCAGCGGTGGCGAGCATGACCTCACTGCCCTTCGAAACTAAGCGGGTGCCAATCAAGCGATCGCCTTCTTCAAGCTTGATCGCAATGATGCCGGCGCTACGCACGTTCGAGTAAGCCTTGAGTTCAGTCTTCTTCACCTTGCCTTTCTCCGTAGCGAAGAGCAGGTAATCGCTTTCGTCGAAGTTGCGGGTAGAGAGGATGGAACGGATTTCCTCATCTGGCTGAATGCCTTCGATGAGGTTACGAATGGAACGTCCCTTCGCGGTGCGCTCCTGCTCCGGTAGGCGGTAAACCTTGAGCCAGTACAAACGTCCGCGGTCGGTAATGACGAGCAGGTAATCGTGAGTGCTGCACACGAACAAGTGCGAAAGGACATCGCCGTCCTTTGCCTTGCCGCCAGCAATACCACGTCCACCGCGCGATTGGGCGCGGTAAGTATCTACCGAAGTCCGCTTGACGTAACCATGACTACTCACGGTAACCGCCATGGTCTCCTCGGTGATGAGGTCCTCGGTCAAGAAGTCCTGCACACCTTCACCAATTTCGGTGCGACGTGGCTCGGCATACTTCTGCTCGAGATCATCCAAATCTTCGCGGATGATGTTGAACACCAACTCGTCCTCCGCCAGGATGCGGCGGAACCAAGCGATGTCAATCTTGAGGTCATCGATCTCTTTCTGCAGCTTCTCGACCTCCAAGCCAGTCAAACGACCGAGGCGCATGTCGACAATCGCCTGCGACTGAATCGGCGTGAGGTTAAACGTTGCCTCCAAGGTTTGGCGCGCAATCTGCGTATCCGCCGATGCCTTGATAATCTCCACCACCTCATCGATGGCTTGAATCGCAATCATCAACCCTTCGAGAATGTGCAGGCGATGCTCTGCTTTATTCAGCAAGAAGCGTGTGCGGCGACGGATGACATCGAAGCGGTGGTCTCGGTAAGCCCCGACCAACTCCTTCAAGTTCAAGGTACGCGGCTGGCCCTCAATCAGGGCCGTGTTGCGGATGGCATAGGTAATCTGAAGACTGCTGTGCTTATACAACAGGTTCTCCACCACCACTGGGTCGCCATCTTTGCGCAGTTCAATAACCAAGCGCATGCCTTCGCGTGAAGATTCATCGCGAATGTCATGAATCCCCTCAATGCGCTCGTTCTTGACCTCTGCAGCAATTTTCTCAATGATGGCTGCCTTCTCACGTTCGTAAGGAATCTCGGTAATGACCAGGCTATCGCGCCCGCGTCCATCAGATTCTTCGAGGTGCATTTTGGCGCGCAGCGTGACTTTGCCGCGACCCGTCATGTAGGCCTCTGCGATTCCACTACGACCGCAAATGATGCCGCCGGTTGGGAAGTCAGGCCCGGTAACGATTTGCATGAGGTCCTGCACCTTGCACTCTGGGTTATCCAGAAGGTGACGGATTGCATTCAGCACTTCCAACAAGTTGTGCGGCGGCAATGCGGTGGACATACCCACTGCGATGCCTTCCGAACCATTCACCAACAAGTTTGGGAACTTGCCCGGGAGCACGGTTGGCTCCATACGAGTTTCATCATAGTTCGACTTGAGGTCGGCAGTGTCCTTGTCCAAGTCGATCAGCATTTCTTCAGCTGGACCGGTCATCTTGGCTTCGGTGTATCGCATAGCAGCCGGTGGGTCGCCGTCGATAGAACCAAAGTTGCCTTGCCCGTCTACCAAACAGTGACGCAAACGGAACGGCTGGGCCATGCGCACCAGCGTTGGATAAATCACCGATTCACCGTGCGGGTGGTAGTTACCCGACGTATCACCCGCAATCTTTGCGCACTTTCTGTACTTCGCACCGGGGCGCAAGTGCAGGTCATTCATTGCCACAAGAATGCGGCGTTGCGATGGTTTCAATCCATCGCGCACATCTGGCAAAGCCCGGTCATGGATTACAGAAAGGGCATACGTGAGATAACTCTCACACATCTCTTTCTCGATCACTGTGTCCGGAATCGGCTGGAGTACAGGGGCTGTTTCGTCGACCATAGGCTAAGGTCCGGGGGGGAGCCGGACAGAGGTTATATTGCACCATTTCCGGCCCCTTCTTGGAAGCTTTAATTCTCCACTTAGGCAGACCTAAGTGACTATATTAAAGTCCTTTACACTCGCCCCGAAGAAGCTCGGCAAGGCTCTTGCCGGGACCGGTCCCAGCCGCCCCGCGCAGGCGTACAGAGCCGTCTGTGGCGCGCTCTATTTCCAGCCGCCCTCCAGCCATGCCAAGACTAATTCGCGCCCCAGCGCCGCCGAACCAGGCCGTGCTGGCAACCGCAAGCGCACCACTGCCGCAGGCCGCCGTCTCCCCCACGCCGCGCTCAGAAACGCGCATCTGCATTCCATCACTGCGCCCTAAGCCTTCCACGACTTCCACATTCACCCCATTCGGAAAGCGCTTTGCGTTATGCCGCACCGCAGCAGCAAAACTTTCCAAATCAAAATCGCGCAAGGAACACGCCTCTGCCTCAGGATCGAAAGCGAAAACGGCATGCGGGTTCCAAAACGAAACCGCAAAACCCGCCCGACCATCGGGCAAAGTGAAATCTTCAACTTCTAAATCAGCGAGAACATTGGGCAGGTGCAATTCAAAACCACTGGCAACCCGGCGCCAATTCACCACACGTCCAGCCATTCGCAAACGTCCGCGGTCGGCTGCAGTAAAACATGCAACAACGCGCAAACCATTTAAGCAAGCGCCACCATCGGTACCATCGGGGTTCAAAATCTGCACCGCCAACGCACCTGAGGTGCTCGGGCCGAGGACTAACAAGCCATCGTAAGTTCCACCACACAAACGTTGCGCAAGCGAGACCGGAGCCTCCCCCGCTGCCAAGGCTTCGGATTCCCTAACGAGAAGGAAACGGTTGCCGCATCCATCGCCAGGGTAAAGCTGCAACATGATTACTTTGCGGCGTAAGCGTCGAGGCCCTTCTGCAAGAACTCGGCGAACTTGGATGGGTCCGGATCGAAGCCATCGTAAGTGGCCAAGACGGTATCGGTCCGCGGGTCCAAAAGTACGTAATAGGGCTGCGAAACGCGTCCGTAGCGCTCTGCTTGCATTTTGCCGTACTGCGGTTCTTTGTCCACCCACAGCTCCACACGGGTGAACAGCTCGAGTTTAGGACGCACCTCATCATCGGGGAACACGCCGAACTCCATGAGACGACAGTTCACACAAGTCACGCCGGTGAAGTCAATGAATAGCGGCATGCCGGTGTCATTGGCGACCTTGAAAGCGAGGTCATAGTTCTCATACCACTCCAACGAGGCTGGACCCACAATCAGACCAGTCTCCTCATTGAACTCGTAAAAGCCGTAAGTCGGCGGCGGCAGGTAAGCCACCAAACCACCAAGGTTGTACTCCCGGTTGAAAATAGCAGGCGACAACCAAAGTCCAGTGAGAACAATGAGAGCACCAAACACTTTGCGACGTCCACCAGGCTTTGGCTTCTCGTAGTCATACGGCAGCTTGTAAAGGCCGAGCATGTACGCACCCCAAAGCAGCATGATGATGGTCGAGGCTGCCAACACGATTGGCCAAGTCAGAATTTCGAGTTCCCAAACAAGGTCGGTGTTGGAGAAAAACTTAATCGCTGCAAGCAGTTCAACGAAACCGGCACAAACTTTCACCGTGTTCATCCATCCGCCGGCCGACGGCATTTTCTGCAAACGCGCTGGCAACAATGCGAGGAAGAAGAACGGTAGTGCGAACACCAAACCGTAAACGAACATGCCTCCGACCAGATAGCCAACCCCAAGTTGCAGGCCAGCTGCAAACACCAATCCCACAAAACCCACGGTGCAGGTGAAGGCGGTAATGCTGAAAGCAATCGCCATCATGAAGACTGGCAAGTACCCGGCCTTGGCTTGCCCCTGACTTTGCGTTTTGGAGGCAAAGTTCTGCAAAAAGCGAGGCGCCTGGATTTCGAAGAAGCCCAAAAGGGACAAAGCCATGACCACAAACAGGATGCCGATGGCGGCGTTGACCCATGGGTTGGAACCAATCGCGTTGGCTCCGGTAGCGCCTAAGGCCAACGCGGCGCCCACTCCAATGCCAGCGAAGGTGAAAATGATGCCGCAGGCATAAGCCACAGCATTGCCCATCGGGGTGCCTTTCCCAGTTTCCGCGCGCTTAGTGAAGTAACTGATGGTCACCGGGATCATCGGGAACACACATGGGGTGAGCAAGGTCAGCAAGCCTGCGGTAATCGCGGCCAGCATGAACTTCCAGAAGCCCGCGGGCAGTCCAGAGATGACTCCGGCAGCATCGGCGTCTCTGCCAGTTCCAACTACTGTGGCGTACTCAGCCAGGGAGTAGGTCTTCTGCTCTGGCATCAGACAAGAATCCTCGTTACAGGTTTGCCACAGCAGACGCAGTTTGGCATCGCTTGGAATCGGGCCCTCGAAACGCAACTTGCCGCGAAACTCCAATTTGCCGCTTTGCCACCAATACTGCTGCACACCGCCGCCAAAACGGGTGATGTGGCTTTCAGGAGCAACGTCCGTGGTTAACGGCTCCACCATGACTAAGCCTTCGCCGTACACGATGGCAGTGACGGGAATCCCTAACAGGGGATCTTGCTTCGGGTCATAAACGTGCCAGCCGGGCACGACTTCTAGCTTCACGATGACATTTACGGTTTCGCCTTCCGCTACGTTGCCATCTAGCTCAAAATCGATCTTAACTTTGTCAAAGACGACGTCTTCTCTATCTAACTCGAACTCAGGGACTTCGTTTTCTTGGATCTCATCGACCGTACTTCCGTCGCCCGATTCCTTGACGCCCTGCTCAGTCAGCACTGCCGCGGTGACGTCCATCGAGAGCGAGAAATCCTGACTCATCGGCTGCAGACAGACGTTTTCGTCGCAGATCTGATAGTTGACGGTGACCTTGATCTCGCGCGTGCCCAGGTCGCCGCTCAACGTTACCGGGAGAACCAACTCCGAATTGCCTGACAGCCACAGATAGGTGGCGTGGAAGGTCCCGGCAGTCAGCTCATGCACCTCCGGCTCCTGCATGGAAATCAGGCGCCCAGTGGAAACCAGGCCGGTCGTCGAAACATCGACCGTGATCGGGATGCCGTTCGCAGGGTCCTGATCTGGGTGGTAGACATGCCAGCCAGGGGTGACGTCGATATTGACGTGTAACTCTGCCGTTTCACCGGATGCAACGGCATCTACGGCAAAAGCAGCAGTAATCTCAGCACTCCCTTGGTCCGATCCGAACTGTGGAAGAAGCAGGGCAGACCAGAGTAGAAGGGCGCTCATCGCAGTATTTTCGTCCAGGATCCGAGGATTGGTAGCAAAAATCGCGATTCCTGCGCGATTCCCTAACGTCAATTTTCGGGAATAACCATCTCGCAGAGGGAAATGGTGGGCGTTGAGGGGCTCGAACCCCCGACCCCCTCGGTGTAAACGAGGTGCTCTAGCCAACTGAGCTAAACGCCCGAAGCCACAGATTCTAGAATGTTGGGCCCCATAGGGGAAGCCCTACCAGGGAGAACCATGACAGAAAAATCCACAATGCTCATTCGTTACGGCGAATTGGGCCTCAAAGGCGGCAACCGGCACATTTTCGAGAATGCGTTGTGTAGGAACCTTGTGTCCGCTCTGGGACCTTTGCCGGGCCTGAAAACCAAGCGGGTGCGCGGCCGGATTCTGGTGCACGCGGATTCTCCACTGGAAGATCACGTCAACCGCGCGGCCAAGGTTTTTGGGGTGACGAGCGTTTCTCCCGTGAAGGAGGTCTACTTGGACCATGACCTGATGATCAAAACGGCTATGGAGCAGCTTGCGTGCACCCTGACCGAGGATTTTCCAGGCCAAACCAAAATTCCGTTTCGAGTGACCGTCAACCGCTCGAATAAATCCTTTCCTTATCGGAGCAGGGAGATGGTGCTGACTTTGGCGGAAGCAGCCATGACCAAGTACGATTCTTTGGAAGTGAATCTCAAGCATGCCGAATTGGAGCTCGAGGTGGACATTCGCGAAGAGCAGGCGCTGATTTTTGCGCGACGCATTCAGGGACCGGGTGGATTACCCGTCGGCACCCTGGGGCGAGGCATGACTTTGCTGTCGGGTGGCATCGATTCTCCGGTGGCGGCCTGGATGGGCATGAAGCGCGGCTTGCGCATGGAGTTCGTCAGTTTTTACTCCTTCCCCCATACCGGTCCGCAATCGCGCGAAAAGATCATCCGCCTGGCAGAAAAACTCGACGAATGGCAACCACGCACGGTGCTGCACATCGTCCCCTTCGCCCCCTACCAAGAAGCGATTCGCGACTACTGCAATCCGGCTTACCGTACGGTGCTTTACCGACGCGCCATGACCAGGATTGCTTGCCGCCTCTCCGGCCGCCGGAGATGCAAAGCCTTGATTACCGGCGAAAGCCTAGGACAGGTGGCAAGCCAAACGCTGCAAAATATTGCTACGATTGAAGATGCATCGACCTTGCCGATTCTGCGCCCGCTGATCGGCATGGACAAGATCGAGGCCATTTCCCGCGCGCGAGAGATTGGCACTTATGATCTTTCCAACCTACCTGCACCGGATTGTTGTACCGTGTTCCAACCGGACAGCCCGGTGCTGTTCGCATCGAAAGAAGAGGCCCGTGCCGCTGAGGCGGTGCTCGACCTCGACAAACTCACCCTCGACGCTATTCAAAGCGCCGAAAAGCTCGAACTCTCTTAAGACGCATGAGTCCCCGAATCCTACTTGCCATTCTTTGTGGCGCCCTTCTCGTTCTGCCTGCCTGTGGTGGCAAAACCAAGCAGCCCACTGAGGTCATTTCGAAGACCGTTTCTGGCTCTGGCCCGCAGGTCTCCGCTAACGCACCGCCGCCGCCGAACCCACCGATTCCTGCCGCGGACCAAACCGTTTTTGTGGCACACATTGTGGATTCCGTCTCCGGCAACCCGATTGGCGGGGTGAATACCTACCTCATGCGTGAAATACCGGAGCCGCTTTACATGCGCTCCCCCCGCCGCAAGACCGTAGTTGCTGAGTACCGCACTCCTATGCACGGTCAATCTGCCCTCACCGCCGATGCCGATGGCACCATGAAGTGGTGGCTCATCTCGGGCCCTGGCTTTGATCCCTTCGTAACCGAAGCAGGGAATGCCGTTGGTGGTCAAACTCAAGAGATGACCATTCGCGCAACGATTGTTCCAGTGTGCAATTTCATTGTGCGCCTGCCAAATGGTGACCGCGCGGATAACGCGGTTTGCACCATGGCGGTCAACCAAGACCAACCTGTGCTGGAAGGCAAAATGTCCGAGCCTGGCAGCTCAAGCGGCAACGTTGGGAATACCGAACGCGCCGATGACTTTGGCAAGGTCGCCTTCAACCGCGCACCTGGCTCTTACCGCCTGTCCTTCAACGCAAGTAGCGGCAAGTATCGTCACTACCAAATCTTTGAGTGGGACGGCACACAGGACAAGGCGGTCGAGATTCAGTTGCCTGCCAACTCGATGGAAAAGCCTTGGTAGTTCAACCACCTGAATAAACAAGAAACGGTGGCTCTCGTGAGAGAGCCACCGTTTTGATTTAAATGGCGAGGAAGACGGGACTCGAACCCGCAACCACCAGATCGACAGTCTGGTACGCTAACCGATTGCGCCACTTCCCCGCACTTGGGCGGAAAGTATAAGTCTCACCTGACCAAGTGGTCAAGCCCCGTCAGCAAGGCTTTTTGCCTTCTCCCAAAGAACATCCATTTCTTCGAGAGTGGCGTCGGCCAAGTCTTTGTCGAGGTTTCGTTCGACATAGGCAAAGCGTAAAGAAAAGCGCTCAATTGTGCCTCGAAGCGCAAGCTCTGGCTCAATTTTCATCTTCCGCGCGACATTGACCACGGCAAAGAGCAAATCGCCCAGCTCCTCCGCAGCGCGTTCCTTATTTCCGCTGGCCACCGCTTCTTGGAATTCTTGCCACTCTTCCTCCACCTTGGCGCTCGGACCGGCAAGATCTGGCCAATCAAAACCAGCGTTGGAAGCCTTAGCCCCCACTCGGTAGGCGCGGAGTAAAGCCGGAAGCGAACGTGGCACTCCAGAAAGGGCGGACTCATCCTCGCCCTTATCAATCTTCTCCTGTTTCTTAATCGCCTCCCAGTTCTGCAAGACCTCGTCACTGCCTTCGACTTCCACCTCGCCATAAACATGCGGATGACGACGGATCAATTTGGTGCGAATGCCATCGGCCACCTCAGCCATGCCGAAACCACGATCCTCCTCGGCCACGCGCGCCACCATCATGACTCCCATGAGTAGGTCACCGAGCTCCTCACATGTGTCAGGCGCGCTCTTTCGTGCGACGGCATCGGCCATCTCGTGACACTCCTCCACTACATGCGGAGCCAGCGATTCGACCGTCTGCTTGATATCCCACGGGCAGCCGCCTGGAGAGCGCAGTTCATCGACGACCTGATAAAGCTTGGTGAAAGCTTCGAGGATTTCTTGGGGGACCGGTTTGGTGACGGGCGGCATACGGGGAGTTTAAACCAGCGCGATTTAAACTCCTTCCATCAAAGCCCAAGTTGGGTGCGCGCAGTCTTCGTCGTTTGACGTGGACTGCGCGCTTAGGAGGGTGATGAAAGCAGATTTCGGCTGTCTAGACCTTGCTCAATCCCTAGCGTGGGGCAACCATTCCAAAACATAGTGCGGGCCGATGTTGGGGATATCAAATTCCTCCCCCACTTGTCTAAAACCGCAAGCCACATACGACGGGATAGCGTTGTTGCGCGCATTGCACCATAGGCCTGTTTTGAGTTCGTGCGCTAGGGATTGACAGCCCTCCATCAAAAGTCGTCCGCAGCCTAAACCGCGATAGGCCTCGTCCACCGCCATGCCGCGAATGCGATAACCGAAACCGCCGTCGCGCTCTTCCTTCATGATGGTGGCGCATCCGATCTCTTTTTCACCCATGGTCAAAACCAGATGCACGGTAGTCTCCAAGCGATCGGTCGCCCCATAATCCACGGTTTCGAAAGGCTGCCCTTGACGTAAGTTCCTGTGCCGCACATGCCAAGTACGTTCGTGATGCACCTGCGTATACAAAACCGCTTCCTTCGCATATTCCTTTTCCGCCTGAATACGCAGGCGGCAGGCATCGCATAATTTGCACGGCGCGCTACTGGCTTCCGGATCATAGCAGGACAAAGTTTGATGGACCGGCACCTCTAACTCATGTGCCAAACGCAGAATCTCAACCTTAGACAAATTGAGCAGCGGTGAGTGCAGCACCATTGGACGTCCCTCCACACCTTCGCGCGTGGCCAAGTTGGCAAGCTCGCCAAACTTCTCAACGAACTCCGGGCGGCAGTCCGGATACCCGGAATAGTCCAGCGCATTCACTCCAATACCAAGATCATGCGCACCGCGCGCTTCCGCTAAACCCAAAGCAAGCGACAGAAAAATGGTGTTGCGCGCCGGCACATACGTCACCGGAATATCCGCGGCGACCTGATCCAAGGCATCGCCCGCTTTCGGGACCTCCAAATCGGAAGTCAGAGCTGAGCCGCCCATCGCCCGCAGATCCAGCCGCATGATTAAATGCTCCTTCACCCCTAGCGCTAACGCCACCGCAGTCGCCGCCAGCAGCTCCGCACGATGCTTTTGGCCATAGTCGACCGTCAGCCCGATCACGTCGAAACCCTCGCGCTGTAGCCAAGCCGTGACCGTGGCCGAATCTAGCCCGCCAGACAGCAGCACAACTGCGCATTTTTTCGTATCCTTTGCCCGCACCATCGCCCACTATCCTACAGGGGTGTGGCCACGAGCCCTAGCCATCCACGACCATGAACGACAAAGAAGCCGTACTTGAAGCCCTGAAGATTGTTCAGGACCCGGATTTGCACAAAGACATTGTCACCCTTGGGTTCATTAAGGACTTGGCGGTTTGTGCGGGAGTGGTGAAGTTCAAGATTGAGCTGACCACCCCAGCCTGCCCAGTGAAAGAGCAGCTGAAGCAGCAGGCTTACGATGCCGTGATCGCGCTCGAAGGTGTGGAAACGGTGAATATTGAGATGACTGCGCAAGTCAAGTCTTCGCTTCCGGTGGGCAATCAGTTGGGTGGCGACATCAAGCACGTGATTGCAGTGACCTCCGGTAAAGGCGGTGTCGGCAAAAGCACTTGCGCGGTGAATCTGGCCGCGGCCTTGTCTGCTACGGGCGCGAAGGTCGGCATCTTAGATGCCGATGTTTACGGCCCCAACGTTCCCGTCATGATGGGCATTCATCGGAAACCGGAAGGGCGCGGTAAAAAGCTGTTTCCGATTAAGGCGCATGGCATCAAAACCATGTCGGTCGGTTACATGATTGAAGATGGTCAGCCGGTCATGTGGCGTGGCCCTATGTTGCACCGCGCGCTGCAGCAGTTCTTGCAAGACGTCGAATGGGGTGAGTTGGATTACCTGATTGTCGACATGCCACCAGGAACCGGCGATGCGCAACTCTCCCTCGCTCAACTCGTGCCGCTCACCGGCATGGTGGTGGTCACCACTCCGCAAGAAGTGTCGCAGACCGATGTACGCCGTGCGATTGGCATGGCTAAACAGGTGAAGACCACGATTTTGGGAGTCATTGAAAATATGACCGGCGAAATCTTCGGTGATGGCGGTGGCAAGACCATCTCCGAGAAGTTCGATATCCCCTTCCTCGGTAGCATTCCGCTTCAAGCCGACGTCCGCCGCTGTGGCGATTCTGGCGTACCGGTGGTGGTGGAAGATCCAGACAGCAACGTCGCCCAGATCTTCCGCACAATGGCGGGCAAGGTCGCGGCTGAAGTTTCGAAGCTTCAGGCGACCTCGCTGCCAGTGCTAGAGGTCTAAAGCACCGTGGTCGTCACTCCGTTGCTGAGTTCGCAACTGGAGAAGTCTAGAGCCTGGAAGTGCACCGTAACTCCAGAGGCATTTGCTGGAATCGTGACGGGGAAGTTTAGGTCTCCATTTGAGTCTGCCGGCAAAACAGTTAACACTTGAATCGGCGGAGCTAAATCTACCAACAAAACGCCACAAGCACCGGTATTCACCAAGGTCGGGGTATTGCCCGCCAGCGAGAACCCAATGCCGATGTTGCTGAAAGGCGTTCCGTTTGCGACGTCGAAAGTTCCGAGGGTTCCCGCCGCTAAAGCCGAAACCGATAACGAAAGCCCAGAATCAATCTTCGCGAGACTGACTGGGTCGCACGCTGCGTTGGCACTAGTAAAGCGAAGTGAGGTCACCGTGCCCCCAGCTGGAACGCCGATGGATGATAAATCCACCTCAACGCCAACTACGTTTGCGGTGAAAGGGCCAGATGAATTGAACTCGTAAAAGTAACCGACCGTACTTACCACTGTGCCTGAAACAGTACTAAAAGCTACAGAAGCAGCAAAGCCATCGAAGTCCGAAGTTATCCTGTAACTGCCGACATCGAACTGAGCGTCGAGCATGACCAAATCTGCACCTGGTCCATTCACCACTCCGCCAGAAAAGGTGACTTCCACGGTAGTTCCAGCGTCCGCATTCGCAAAACCCCCGGCCTCAATGGGACTGGAGCTCATGGCCTCTGACAACGATAAAGGTGCATTGGTGGTATTTAACCACCCGAAGAGGCCACCGCCTCCGGCAATTAAAGTCGCGCTGGTTGGCGGGCTCAATTCCCAGGGGCCAAGGGTTTGGGCCAAGCTACTTCCGGAGAAGACCGTCGGCTGGCCTGCCGTTTGGAGATTTTACGCGGGACTCGTGACCGTGGAACTCAAACTCTGCGGAACCTGTTGGGCAACCAGAGATGAGGAAAGTAATAGGCCTACCAGCGAGGTAAGCAAGGATGGGAATGTTTTCATGTGGGAATCCTCCTTTTTTTTTGGGGGGGGGTGAATTAAGTGAAGGAACAAGGCCTGGCTCCTAAAGGGAGTGAAAAACCTCAATTTCTATAATCGGTGGATTCTCCGAGAAAAGGACTACATTGGGGCATTTCCCGCGTAGAGAATAAACCTGCTGGCTTCCCCCGCCTCCAGGCTCCCTACAGCTCCCAGACTCATGAAACGACTCCTCCCTCTCGTCGCCTTGGTCGCGATTGCCTTGCTCATTTTCTGGATTTTCCAGGACGGCTCCCCAAACAAAGAGGCGCTGGATGACCCCACCGTGGCGGAGTCCGAAGAGGTAGTCGCCGCCGCAACTCTGGATCGCGGCCCCGAACGCTTGGTCGAAGCCGAAGCGGAACCGTTTAATCCTCGGGTTGAGAAGGTGGGCGATGGCAACTTTGGTCTGGTCGGCACTGTAGTGGATGAAAAGGGAGTTCCCATGGCAGATATGTGGGTTGCGGCCTATGGAGGCCCTTATCCCTTCTTCGATTTCGAGGTCGATGTCGCCGAGCTGATCGAGAATCCTTTGGAGTTGAGTCTGGAGCCGATTGCATCCACACGTTCCGATGCCGACGGCAAGTTTCAGCTTGAAGGGCTTTATGGCCGGGGACAGTACTTAGTGGCACGGGGCAACCACCACTTAACACGCGGACGTCAGGAGATTCGCCCAAGCGACTTGGATTCTGAGGAAGGCTTGCTGGTGCACACGATTCCGGGTGCGCACCTAGAAGGCTCGGTCATGGATGAGTTTGGTGCACCGGTTGCCAATGCTGAAGTTTTTGTGGGGCCGTCCTTGCTGTACATCCCACAGGCCATCCGCAACCGCGACATTTACTTGGACCGCGTATTTACCGACGGCGCTGGACGTTATTCGATTGATGTGGTCCCCGCAAACATGAAGCTGTCCGTGGTTGCCCTCGATGGTGCAACCCACCCAGGCATGCGCGACTTTGGCCCACTCAATCCAGGCACCGATGCCGATATCAAGGTGCAACTCGCCCCAACCGGTGGGCTCTCGGGCACGATTGAAAACAGCGATGGCGAAAGCATTTCGGGTGCCAAAGTTTTAGCAATCCCGATTGATATGCGCATGCTGGTTGGTGTGGTCCGCGCCTTTCCGGATTACATCGTGGAATCCAAGGCCGATGGAAGTTTTGAATTCCCTCGCTTACCGAAACGCAATGTAGTTTTGTTCGCACAAGGACGCGATGGCCGCGCGATCCCAGTGGCCAGTGCTGTGACCTCGCAAGACTCGGTGGTTGGAAAGCCATTAGTTCTACAGACCATGCATGACCTAACCGGTCGCGTGATCAGCATGGACGGCAAAGGCATTGCCGGCGCTAAAGTTTTGCTCAACAGCATTCCGATGCCAGAAAGCAATGACCGTGGTCGCGGCATGCCATCGGCAGACAACATGCTCATGGAAATGGCCAAGGAGATTTTGCCAGAGTTGATCCCGGCGGAAACTTGGGCGATTACCGATAGCAGCGGTCGCTTTAATATCGCGGCTTGGGAAGGCGCGAAGTTGCGCATTGAAGCGCCGGAATACTCCAAAGCGGTGTACTCCATTCCACGCGAAATGGGAGACAAGAAATTGGCGCTCATCATGATGGAGCCCGGTGGCATTACAGGAACCGTCTCCAATCAGGACGACGGCACGCCGCTCACCTTCTATGCGGTAAATGGAACGCAGGATTCTTCGTACTTCACTCCAGCCGAGGAGCCGGTCGCTTTGGAGTTAGCCGGCTTCGGGGATGGGGATTGGCGCGAAAAGCTGAAGGAGCAAGAAGCGCAGCGCCTAAAAGAAAAGCAAGAGATGGCGGCTGACATCATCCGCGACGATGAAACCGCAGTGCTTCCTGAGAAGTCTGCCATGGACAACTTGCGCAACATTCAAATGAAGGAAGACGGCAACCCGACTTTCTTGTTTGAAGGGCTCATGCCCGGCAACTGGACGATTGAAGGTCGCGCCGATGGGTATGTGGTTGAAAAATACAAAAACATTCGCGTAGAGCCCGGTGCCATCACCGAAGGCATTGAATTAAAAATGTCGCGTGGGGCCACCTTGAGCGGCCGCGTGGTTGCCTTTGGTTCACGCGAACCGGTGGCTGGCGCAGTCGTCACCATTGGTCGCTCCAAGGAGAGTGGCTTTTCGGCTTACTTCCGCATGGGTGTTGAAACCACCGCTATGGCACGTTCCAAGGCGGATGGTTCCTTTACCTTGCAAGGCATCGAAGCTGGCATGGAGTGGGTACACGTGATTGCGGAGGGGTTCTCCCCAACCAGCATTCGCGGCAATCCGTTGGAGAAAGGCGAGGTCCGCAATGAGGTCGTAATTCAAGTACGCCAAGGTTCCAACATTCATGGACACGTAGTCGACCGCCATGGGGTTCCGATTCCAGCGCGTTTGGTTGGCGGATTTTCCATGGACACGCAAGATTTCTGGCAAACGTCCACCGATGAAGAAGGTTACTACCACGTAGAACACGTGAAGCCTGGAAGCTACTTCATCATCACGGCTTCCTTAGATGACGAAGCTCTGTTCACCGGCAACCTCCTTGCCGTGCTGAATGGTTCGCGCTTGGTGCAATGTTTCGCTCGGGAAGGCGAGACCCACGAGGTCGATATTGAAGATCTTTCTGCAGGCGGCTGCAACATGAAAGGCCGCATCTTGAATCAAGGTGCCCCGCTAAAGAATGCCACCATTTTCGCAATGGGCTCCGGCGGCAGCATGTTCGACATGCGCATGGCTACCGCGCAAGCGGACGAAGAAGGCGAGTTTGAATTCAAGAGCCTTGCACCTGGCGATTACACCTTGCGAGTGGATGCTGAAGAATGGGAAGGTGGCATTGAACTTATCGTCCCCGATGCAGATGAGGATTACCAAGTTCTCGAAACGCCACAAGGCGTCGTGCGTGGCCGTGTGCTTACTGAAACCAATGGAACACCGGTGGATAACGCCACGGTAAAGCTAATCCGCGATGATTCCACGGGTGGTATGTTCGCCATGTTTACCGGCGGCAAAGAGACCGATTATAGTGACACCGATGAAAATGGAAACTTTGAGTTCGAGAGCAAAGCTGCCGGCCGCTACCACGTAGAGGTCGAGATTAATTCTTGGGGTAACCGCGACGCCAGCGATGGGTCTGCTCCACTCGGCAACGAACGAAGTAAAAGCTTCACCTTGTATGAAAACGACACCAAGGTGGTCGATGACATTAAGCTTCCAGCGTCTTCCGCGATTCGTGTCCTCCTCAAGAACGTGAAAGGCGAGGCGCCTGATCAAGGCTACACTCTGACTGCAATCCGAGAAGGCCAAGGAGATGGCGAAGAGACCTTCTCCAATTGGGGTTTCGGTGAGGAAGGCTTAATCTCCGGAGTTAGTCCTGGCACTTACACCGTTCGCGTGGAAGGGCGCGGTTTTGCGAAAGCTCAAATGGAAGGCGTGCTCGTCGGCGAAGCGGAAACCGTGGAAGTCGAACTCCTCATTCAAGAAGGTGTGCAACTGAACGCGCGCATTCTTGGACCGAATAGCCAGCCTCTTCCCGAAGCCGCAATCAAAGTCTTTGATACCGAGGGCAAACGCGTGGACGGATTGGACGGGCCAACGGCTGCCTTCTCGCGGATGTTTGGCAGCGAAGGTGGCACCGTGTCACTCGGCACTTATGTGCCCGGCAGCTATGTCGTAGAAGTCGAGTACGACGGGCAGGTGCAAACCAAGAACGCCATGCTGAATGCCGATGGCTCCACTATTGTTGAGTTTCAGTTCCGCTAGGCGCTGAGTTCCGCACTTCCCCCGCCGATCCGCTGTAACGCGGGTCGGCGATGGCTTCCCAACCAGACTTGGTACGGAAGATCGCGTTGACATCGCCCAGACGCTTGCGCAACTCAATCGGTTGGCCGAAAGAACGCAGGGCCTCTTTTTGCGCAGAGTTTAGGCGTTCGGTTTCATACTGAAGCAAGGGCGGTAAATCTTGCCGATGAAAACGCGGCGCAGCCATGGCCGCTTTAGGGCTCATATGAAAGTCGTACCGTGCCAGCAACACCTGAAGCACCGAGGTGAGAATGGTGGGTCCTCCAGGACTACCGACCACGGCATCGACCTTTCCATTCTCCACCACAATGACGGGGCACATGGACGATAGTGGGCGATACCCGGCCACCACCGCGTTGTACTTGCTTTGCACCAAACCGTACTGATTTGCGGTGCCCGGCAACGCTGCGAAGTCATCCATTTCATTGTTCATGACGAAGCCGCCGGGTGCCATAACCTTGGCGCCATAAGCCCCGTTTAGAGTGGTCGTGCAACTGACTGCGGCTCCATCACCATCGACAATCGAGAAGTGCGTGGTCTCTAAATGTTCGATTGGCGGTGCCGGAAGCTTGCGCGAGGGGGGTGAATAAGTGTGGCTGCCTAAACTTCGACGACGACTGCGCAGGTATTCGGTGTCGACCAAATCATGTGGATCGAAATCTAGACTCGACGGATCACCGAGCCAAGCATTGCGGTCGCGGAAGGCGGCGGAAGTAGCCTCTCCGAGAACTTGAATACTGCGTGGATCCTCGAAGCCCCAAACACGAAAAGGGGTGCCTTCTAGGGTGAACAAAACTTGCTGCAAGAAAATGCCCCCACTGGACGGCAAGGGTGCTGCGAGGACTTCGCGACCATCCCATTGGAAACTCCAAACTTCGCGCAAAATGGGTTGGTAGTTGGCGAAGTCTTCATGCTGCAAGATGCCGCCGCCGGCTTGGCTGGCGTGCACCATGCCATCGACCAAATCTCCGCTGCGCATGGCCTCCACACCGTGTTCACGCATGCGAGCAATAGAGTCTGCAAGTTGCGGTTGACGGAATAGGTCATCCATTTGCAAGGCTTGATCGTTTGGAAAGAAGACATCCTTCGCAACCGGATCTTTACGCATAGCTTGACCGTAATTCTCTAAACGGTTCGCCTCGCGCGCACCAATGCGATAACCACGGCGCGCAAGTTCTTCTGCTGGTTTCAACAAATCACTCCACGGCAAACGCCCCCAGCGCTGATGTGCTTCCCACATGCCAGGAACCGCGCCCGGAACACCCACGGCCTTCCATCCCACTTGCGATGCCTCCGCAACCGGGCGCCCTGCTTCATCCAAATACAAATCCGAGGTCGCGGCTGCCGGTGCCACTTCTCGGAAGTCCAAGAACCAGGCTTCTCCATCGGCATCGCGGTAAAGCAGAAAGCCGCCCCCACCGATGTTGCCCGCATAGGGGTAAGTGACGGCCAAAGCGAAGTGCACTGCAATCGTGGCATCGATAGCGTTTCCGCCCTGTGCCAAAATCTGTAGGCCCACTTCGGTGGCATCGACCTGCGACGTCGCCACAGCCCCTTGACCCGATGTTTGGGCCAAGCCAAGCGCAAGGCTGAGAAGTGTTGGGGCGAAAAGCATCGCCCCAGTCTAGTATCTCGAGATCTAAGTTTTTAAAGCAGTTCCAAATCGGCGACTGCATTGCCCGACGCAAAGCTCACCTGAACCCGGTTCCCTTGCAAATCGATACGGCGCATCATCGGAGCGCGTTCCATGCCACGGTTGCGCAAGGCTTCCGCAAACTCCACGGCGTCGAGCTCGGTATCCCAAACGGTACTCCAACTCATCATTTTGCGGCCGTCCTCGTAAAGATAAGCGCGGTATTGATCCCCGCCCCAACCGGAACTCTCGGGGACCGCCATCTTGGCGCCACCCATGGAAACCGCCATGGCTGTCGGCACGTTCTTCATCACCAACATGGCGCATCCGAGCTCACCGAGAGTGTCAGTGTCCACCAAAGACCAACCGGAGCCGAGCGCTTCGGTGCGATCTGGGATTTCTACTTCAATCGGCGCATCGAAGGTCTCTTCATCCCAGTACTTTTCCGGGTGAAGCACTTGCTCGCTCGAGGTCGGAGGGTTG
Source organism: Planctomycetota bacterium (assembly GCA_027623295.1). Classification (GTDB taxonomy): domain Bacteria; phylum Planctomycetota; class UBA1135; order UBA1135; family UBA1135. Next base: position 57,896 of record JAQBXR010000004.1, on the reverse strand, counting down.
CGGAACATGTACTGAAGATCCTCATCCTTTGGCGTCATCATCATGGCACCCATGAAGGCCTCGGAAGTTTGGCGCAGCACGAAGGTGTTGCCGTCGATGTAAGGCAGGGACATAGAAATGATGAAGTAAGGCGGGACTTTATCCATCGATCCCATCATCGAGTTAATCATGTCACCATCCATCATGGTGCTTGCATCCAACCAGTTATTTTGAATCCCCTTCATGAGGTATAGGTTGCCGGCGGAGCTTGCACTTCCTTCTACCGCGCAACGGATTGCGAACTCTCGGTCGGAGTTACCCGCATAATCTTCAAACATCTTTTCCAGATTAAAGTACTGGTCATCCAGGGCGTGGCAAAGTTCATGCGCCATGATGTAGTCGGCCATCGCACCTTTGTTGAAGGTCGACATCATGAAAAACTTGCCCTCCTTCGGGTCGTAATAGCCTCCAACCTGACTGCGCAGCATGTCCATCATGGTTTCTTGAAAATTCATTTCCTCGGGCATAAAGCCGAACAGCACATAGCTGGAGGTCATGCCTTCCAAACGCTGGGCGCCGTACTCCTCATCAAAACTTTGCTCGGCAAACTCAATGAACTCGTCGGGGGTGGTAATGCCCACCGGCACTGGCTCCTTCCATGCCCAACCACGAATCTCGCTTACCCGCGGCACGATGACCTCGGCCAAGGCATCGAGTTCCTCTTGACTTAGGCCTTGATCCTCATCCAAACCCTCCATCGGAATTTCATCGGGATCTTCCTGCGGCGCGGCGGCAGAAAGTGTGGGAGTCGTAACGGCGATAAAGCCGAGAGCAATCAAAAGCGAGGGTACGAGTTTCATCATGGCTGTCCTAGAATACGGCCTACGCGACTCATGGAGAAACGTCAGGTCATCATTGTGGGAGGCGGCATTGCAGGTGCGGCCACTGCCTGGGCACTCGCCGAGGCCGGGATGACCGATGTCTTGCTGTTAGAGAAGGCCGAGCAGCCCGGCGTGCATGCCACCGGTCGCAATGCCGCGATTCTGCGCACCGCAATCCCGAACGCCACCTTGCAGGCTCTGGCGCTAGAATCCGCTGCTTTTTACCGCAGCCCGCCAGCCGGATTTTCGCCGCAAGCCCTGGTCGATCGCGTGGGTTTATTCCTCACTGCCCCTGCCGGGGAGGAAGCGCAAAATCTGCTGCCCTGGGTCAACCATGGCGAAGAGGTCGATTGGCAAGAGGTGCAGGCGCATCACCCCTATCTGCAGCACCAAACCGCCCGCGCATGGCATTTTGCCGACGAAGGGGTGCTAGATGTGCACGCCATCCTGCATGGCTTCTTGCACTTGGCCCAAGCCGCTGGGGTAGAGATTCGTTATCGCACTCTGGTGACGGACTTAGCGGTTGATGGCACCCAAATTCTCGGCGTAAAAGTTGCCGAAATCACCCCACTTACGACTTCGGCCACCACCACCCTGCTCGCTGAATCGGTCGTCCTCGCCGAAGGCGGTTGGGCTGGACGCCTTGCTCGCCAACACCGCACCTCGGCCCCTGCCTTCCAAGCCCGCCGACGCCACCTCATGGTCAGTGCGGTCGATCACGCGATTCATCCCGGCGCACCCGTGGTGTGGAATCTCGGCCCCGATGAGTTTTACTTCCGCCCAGAAAGCGGCGGCCTACTCCTCTCTGCCTGCGACCACGTGGCCGTTCCTGCCGAAGAAGGCGAAATCCTCGACCGCGATGTACTCAGCTACGTCGCCGAAAAAGCGTTGCGCTGGCTTCCGGGCTTGGAAAATCTCGCGGCGGCCCATGCCTGGGCGGGAATGCGTACCTTTCCGGAACATGAGGGCTTTCATATCGGCCCCGACGCCAACCTAAACGGTCTTCATTGGGCCGCCGGATTAGGCGGACATGGCATCACCTGCGCACCAGCCGTCGGGCGCCTAGCTGCGCGACTTTTGCTCGGCAGCCGGAGTAATCGCGGGCAAAGCGTCGAAATTTAGTTCCGGCGCAAGACCAAACTGCATACTCAGAATGGCGCCCTTTGCGCTACTGCGATTCCGGCCCAGCAAGCGACCGCCGTGGCGTCGCATGACGCGTGCGGCGGAATGCAAGCCAAGTCCACGCACTTTGCCTTCCCCGCCTTTACTGCTGTGGAAAGGGCGGGTGAGATCGGCGAGGTGACCTTGCGGTAGCCCCGGCCCAGCATCGACGATTTCGACGAAGGCGCCATCGGTTGATTCGCCCCATCGGACGAGCAATTCACGCGTCGCCAAACCATCCATGGCTTCGAAGGCATTCCACATCAGGTTGAGCAGAGTGCGTTGCAGGTCGACGCGTTGCCCTTGAACCAACAGATTCTCGGGGCCTTCAAAACGAACGGTTGCGGCACCTGCAGCCCGCGCTTGGAATAACTCCACCGCTTCCACAACCAACTTGGCCAAATCCACCGGCATGTTTTTTGGCGGGCGGCCATCTGCCAAAGCCAACATCTCATCGCACAGTGTCATTGCATGCGCTGCGGAAAGGCGGATGGCATCTAGGCTGCTGCACAAATCCTGACGCATGCTTGGGGCGGCATCGGCTGGATTCTTCAGCGCGGCTTGCAACTGTAGGTCTGCATTGCCTATCACAACCCCAAGGAGATTCTTGATGTCATGCGCGACGAGGGCCGCTTCCAGCGGTTCGGCACTCTCGGAGGAGGAGAAATCGGATTCAGATTTGGTCATTGGGTGTCCCTATGCCAGAATGTTTCCCAGTGGACTACGGCCATGCAAGAAGATTCGCGACGAGAGAGGCGCGCCGCATAGCGGGTGACCTCTACCCGGGGCCAGTGCTGATGCCTCGGGGGCTTCTGCGCGGGCTTGACCCCATCCTAGCGGTTGCACTGGGGCCAGCGCTAGAAGGACGCGAATCCTTCCAACTTGCATTTGAAAACATGCTGCGTGGGCGCCCCGATGGCCCGCTCTTATTGGCGCTTTGGAGTTCAGCAACCAGTGGTGAAATCCCGCAGGAGGACTTGCGCCGCATCTTAAAGCGCATGCCAGTCCCCATGCCTGAATCTCCAGCCACTCGCGGCGAGCTTTTGGCTTACTTGCACCCACGCGCTTCCACCTTGTCGCGCTGCACTTTGGCCTTAGCGCAACGCTTGGAACCGGAAGCCTTAGCTCCCGCAGAACGTTTGGCTTGTGGCTTTGTGCTCACGCGTTTGCTGATTGACCTGCCAAAACATTTGGCCGCAGGGAAATTGCATTTACCACTTTCCGACTTAGAGCAAGCCGGCTTGTCGCGTGAAGAACTGTTTGGCATGGTACGCACTCCCGCTGTGGACCGGTTCTTGCTCTTGGAATGTGAGTGGGCAAGGGATTTGTTGCGCCAAGGATTGCCGGTTTGCGAACGGGTAGGCAATCGCCTGCAACGCGGCTTACGTGCAGCCGTTTTGCGTTCTGAAATGTTGCTACGCCGCGTACGCAAACCTGACCACGACATCTTCCGCAACCCACCCACCTTGACCAACTCCGAGCGCTGGCGATGTGCGGTGCGCGCCTGGCGCCCCATTAAGGCCAAGTCCATTCCATCGAGCGATAGCTCTTCGGCCCCGCTATCCTGATTCCATGCTTGCTGCGCTGAAAAGCCTTCGCCCACGCCAATGGACTAAAAACGTAGTCCTGTTCGCAGGGCTTGCGTTCAGTGGAACCGCCACCAATGCAGGCATGGTGGTCTCAGCCGTATTGGCATTCTTCGCTTTCTGCCTGGGCTCGAGCGCGATTTACTTAGTGAATGACATTCTGGATCGTGAACGAGATCGTTTACATCCGGTCAAGCGCAACCGACCGATTGCAGCAGGGGATTTAGCGGTTGGCTCCGCATGGATCATGGCTTTTGCACTCTTCGCCATCAGCCTTGGAATCGCTAGTCAGATTGGAAATATGTGGTGGGCCTTAGCGGGCTACTTTGTGTTGCAAGCGTTTTACACGCCATGGTTGAAGCACATCGTTTTGCTCGATGTCTTCTCGATTGCTGGCGGCTTTTCCTTACGTGTGCTCGCCGGAGTTTGGGCGGTCGATGCCCCGCTCTCTCCATGGTTAGTGGCTTGCACCGTACAACTCGCCTTGTTCTTAGCTTTGTGCAAGCGTCGCGCCGAAGCAGCCAACTTATCTTCGGAAGAGTTGGCAGATGGCAACACTGGACAACGCCCCATCCTTGCAGAATATGCCGGACAAGGCACCGACATGATGGTCGGCGTGATGGCCGCAAGCACTTTGGTGACCTACACGCTTTACACTCTGCTCCCTGCAAGTGTGTTGGCATCGGGCAATCCTGAGTTAGTTTCCCGTGCTGGAGAACCGGGCATGGTGTTCACCGTGCCCTTTGTGTTTTACGGCGTGTTGCGTTATCTACACTTGGTCTACGGCAAGGGACAAGGCGAACGCCCAGAACGCATTGCCACCATGGACCTCCCCATGGTGCTCACCGGCATAGGATTTGTCGCCGTCGCCGGCAGCGTGATCTACTTTTAGATATGAAATCCAAGGTCGCCTTAGTGCGCGCTTCGGCCGACACCATTCATGAAGACATCGCACGGGTGATGGATTTGGGCGGTGCAGCAGAGGCCTTGCCACAAGATTCCACGGTAATCCTGAAGGACAACATCACCTGGCATTTGCCTTTTTTGTCGGCGAACACCACACCATGGCAGTTGGAAGGAGCGGTGCGCTGGTTGCGTGATCAAAAACGCGACATGATTGCGGTCCATAACGACACCGTGGTCACCCAACCCAAAGAAGGCTTGGTCAATCTTAAGCTGCAGCCGATTTACAGCGCGTATGGGATTGAACAGTTCTTCGTCAATGAACCCGAAAGTGTGAGTTGGTCCAAATGGCGGCCGACCACTGAAACACCCTGGTTGGACAAGGTTTACCCAGAAGGTGCAGAATTCCCGGACCTGTTCCACGGCAAAAGTGTGCTGCATTTCCCAACTGTGAAAACGCACATCTATACCACCACCACCGGCGCGATTAAGAACAGCTTTGGTGGTCTGCTGAATTCCAAACGGCACTACTGCCACACTTGGATTCATGGTGTGCTTGCCGACTTGGTTGCAGTGCAAAAGGATTTGCATAGCGGTATGTTCGCGATTGCCGATGGCACCCTCGCCGGCAATGGGCCTGGCCCACGCACCATGTTCCCGGTAGAGAAGAATGTGCTGATTGCATCAAACGATCCGGTGGCCATGGATGCAGTTGCAGCTCGCCTGATGGGATTTGAACCGGCCAACATTGGCTACTTGAAAGAATGTGCAGAACGCGGGTTGGGTGTCATCGATGAAAGTGAAATCGAAATGGTCGGCGATGATTTCGAATTCGGCTGGGGCTTCGATGTCGGCGATAACCTTGCCTCCCGTTTCGGCGATATCATGTGGTTCGGCGCATTACAGCGCCTGCAAAACTTGTTCTTCCACACTCCCCTAGTGCACTTTTTCAGTGCCGGGTCCCACGTGTATCACGATGAGTTTTGGTGGCGCAAGCACGGACGCAAACGCATGGCCAAGGTTGCGGAAACCACCCAATGGGGCCGTTTGTTCGCTGATTATCGTCCGCAGGTTCCGAACTAGTCTTAGTTGCTAATGCGTTTCCACGCCTGATGTCACTGCGATTGCGCTTTAGGGAAACGGAAGGATGTACATATCATCAATGACCTCCTTACCCCAACGACCAACCAAAATCACCATCCCCGGATACCAATATGTGTAGCCTCCATGCGCGGCAGCCATCTCTATATTTCAGCGCCATCGTATTTGGCGTCCGCGCATTTGCGCACCGAAGCGCGACCGCGGTGCAAAATCTGACGCAGATTTTCAGGACTTACGCCGAGCATTTCCGCAGCCTCTTGCGAAGAGAGTCCTTCCATGGAGCGCAGTTCCAAGGCTTCACGCTGATTGAGGGGAAGATCTTCCATGCAGCGCAACACAATTTCCAAAAGCTCCGCCTTTTCATTGAAGGGTTCGAACTTGGAGTCTTGCCAATGACCGTTCGCGAGAAAACTATCGCGTTCTGGGTCATCGCTACTGACTAGGATTTCGCGGCCGCGTTTGCGGAAGACATCGGTCACTTTGTTGCGCAGAATGCTGAAGGCATAAGCGCGCAAGGAAACCCGGCCATCGTATTTGGAAGCGGCACGCAGCACCCCAACCATAGCATCTTGCAAGACATCTTCTGCAATGGATTCATCGCGTACCATCTTGCGAGCAAAGCCGTACATCTCGCCAGCCAATGTTTGAAACATTTCAGTCGCTGCATCTTCGTCGCCCTCGACCAGGCGCGTGGCAAGTTGAAGATCGGAAGCGTGCTTGGATGTCATGACAGATTCAATGGGATGATTCTAGCAGTCCCCGGGGAGTTGCCAAAGTTGTTGGCCACCGGACTTCTCATCTAGTAGCTTACGACAAGTCAGCCACTGACTTTCTTCCATCTCGACTTCTCCCTCCCAAGCTTCATTCCCGAAATCCCCGCGAAATTCGGCGGTGGGACATAAAGCTTCCATTTCTGTACGCAAACCCAGCTGGGCAAAAGGCAGGCTTAGTCCAAAAATGATGCGCGGCACGACCTCAAAGCGTCCGGCGTTTTCCAAAGCCCGTGCCGTCGATGCCGAGTAAGCCCGCGCAAGCCCGCCCGTGCCAAGCTTGGTGCCACCCCAATAACGCACACACACGGCAGCTAGATCTTGGAGGTCGCACCCTTCCAATACTTGCAACATCGGGCGTCCGGCGGTGCCACCTGGCTCGCCATCATCCTGGAATCGATAGCCCTGACCGATAAGCCAAGCCCAACAATGATGCCCCGCCTTCGGGTGCTCCAGCTTCAGCTCTTTCAGGCGCGCTTGAAAGGTTTCTTCATCCGGCGCATGAAATACGTAGGCCAAAAACCGTGAGCCACGATCTTCATGTTCGCCGTAACCCTCACGCTCAGGAATGAAGACGGCCATAAATGCTTAGGCGCCGAACAAAATTTCTGTCCGCGTGCGTGCTTCTTCCGACTGATACTTTAGGTCGGTCATGACCGCATAGCGGAGGACGTCGCGCCAACGGGAGTCGGGTAGTGCGCCGAGCTTGGGAATCGCTGCTGCAACTAGGGCACGAACGTTTGCAGCATTCGCGTGTGCGACTTTGATGACTTGTTGAACATCCACATCGTCGTGGTCAGGATGCCAGCAATCGTAATCGGTCACCATGGCAATGCAGGCATAACTCATGCCAGCTTCGCGCGCCAACTTGGCCTCGGTGACATTGGTCATGCCAACAATCTTCGCTCCCCAACTGCGGAACATTTCCGATTCCGCGCGAGTAGAAAACTGCGGGCCTTCAATACAGACGTAAGCCCCACCACGCTTCACCGTGACATCTAAACCTTGCGCCGCTTCGAGGATGACGTCGACCATGTCAGCGCAAACCGGATCCGCCATTGGGACATGGGCCACGATGCCATCGCCAAAGAAGGTTTGGCGGCGACGGTAAGTGCGATCGATGAACTGGTCGATCATGATGAACTCACCTGGCGCATACTCTTCGCACAAAGAGCCTACCGCCGAAACGGAAAGCAACCGCTGCACACCGAGACTTCGCATCGCGTGCAGGTTAGCTAAGTAAGGCACCTCGGTCGGCGTGAACCGATGCCCTCGCCCATGTCGTGGCAAGAATGCGACTTCGGTATCGCCGATGCGACCGAGGAGCAGCTTGTCTGAAGGTTCACCCCATGGAGTCTCGATGGCAACCTCGGTTGCATCTTCCAACTGGTCCATGGCATAAACCCCACTTCCCCCAATGACACCAATCCGTGCCTTAGCCATCGTGGTCATCCTTCTTCTTCCATGGGCTGTCTGCTGGAAGATCCTTGGATCCGCCGCTATCCCCCGAACGAGGCTCACGTTTCCAAGCTGACTTTTGCGGACGCTCTTCGCGATCGTCGCGCTTCCATGCAGGACGATCCCCGGTGTTTCCGGAACGCGATGGAGGCGATGGACCTGCGTTGCCCCAAACGTTGGAGTCGGAGCCGCGGTTGTCACGGTCGCGGTTTTCGCTGTCACGGTATCCACCACGGTCATCCCGGTCACGGTTGCCGCCCCACACTGGTTTGTCCGCACGGTCACCACCGCTGCGGTATCCGCCGCGGTCATCCCGGTTGCGATCTCCGCCACCACGCTGGCCGCCGCCGCTTTGACTATTCCAAGCTGGACTGCGGTCGCGATCTCGGTCGCCACCTCCGCGGTAACCACCACGATTGTCGCGGTTGCGATCGTCGCGGTTGCGATCTCCGCCTTCGCGATATCCCTCACGGTCTTCGCGCTCACGAGGCCACGACGGACGACGTGAGCCTCCATCGCGTCCGCTCTCGCGGTCGCCGAAGTTATCGCGCCCACGTTCGGTCTGACTACCTGGACTCCGGTAACCCGATTCACGGCCGCGCTCACTCCAGTGACGACGGTCATGCATATCGGCGCCAACCGGAACCACACCTTTATCATTCGGCCAGTCCAACGGATGGCGTGCAACCCACATACGAAGCTGCACATAATCCTTTTCGGTCGGCATGCACAAGCGCTTCATGATCAAGGTTGCGTAATGGCCACGCGGCAATGAGAAACGCACGCGCATTTTGCGCCGACGGCGATAAATCTCATCATCTTCCGCTGGCGCTGCACGCAAGTACTCAGGCTCCACCATAAACGGACGCTCTTCCGCTTGCGGACGGAAACCTGAAATGTCCATAGCGAGGAAGTCTTCCATCGAAACACCTTCGGCGCGGAACACCTTCTGGTAGAGCTTGGCCGCTTCAGGCTCCAACTCTAGACCAGGACCAAGCAGTGGCAGCTTAAAAGCCTTTAAGCGCGCAATCTGCTCATCGTCCAAGTTGCGGAAACATTGCAAGCTTCCGGCATCGCAAGGCATCCAGGCAACATGGCCTTCGCCTGCGACTTCTTGCACAAACAAACCTGCTGCCTTGTTCCAAAGGTAAGACTGATAAGCAAACAAGTGGATGGTGCGCTCGCGGGTTGCAATACCACGCTCCATAGCGCCGATGAAATCTCCCGGGTTCGCATTCAGATGCTCAAACACCGTGGCACCACGGCGGGCACGACAATAACTTGCTAGCTCCGACCAGTTGCCCCAACGGTCCTGGATTCCACGCTTGAACTTTTCAACCGGCTCGGCGCCATAACGCGACGGCGCAGCAAGCAAGGCGCGCAAGGCCAACTCTGGCTGACCTTTCAATAGATGGCGCGCAACGAAACCTTGGCCGTGACGAAGACATCCAAAGCGCTGATCATCGAAGTAGTTGGGAACCCCAACCTTCTTGATCTCTGCCATGTTGACGCGAATGCGCCGCATGTCATCGGCCTCCAAATCCCGCAGAACGATTTCAAAGCTATTGCCCCTACTATCCTTCGATTCAATTGCGCGATCAGAACGTCCAATAGAACGCACGGTCAACGCTTTATCGCGAAAGGTCACGGGTTTGCCGCCTTCGACCGTCATAATTTGACTGGTCACACCATCTTTGTCCTTTAAGCCAGCGTAAGCAACGGCAGAGCGCTCAACACCTGCGCCTGTGGCGAGGATGTCGGCAGCTTCAAAAGTGGTTAAGCCCCGTTTGGTCATTCGATAAACAGCGAACGGACCAGCGGCGAGCAGGCGTGTGTCATCGAACAGTTCGGTGACACGAAAATCATTCTGGGTGCGTTTCAGACGCATGGCTATCCCTCATTATGCGGTGGTGAATGTTGCTCGTAGGCCAACACTCGTAGGGGCAGACATTCTACCCGATTAGGGCAAGTCCAGGGGCGTTTGATTTAGTAGCGGTTTTCCTAAGAGGGGCGCCAACGACGCAGCTTATCGAGGACTACGCGGAAGTCTTTCGGATACTCCGCCTCGATCTCAATCTCTTCGTTGCCTCCATAGGGCACCATACGCACACCTTTGGCATGCAAAGTCAGGCGCTCCATGAGCGGACGCTCTACCTGCCCCTTCTTTGGGCGGTAGCCATTCTTAATGTGCGATAACAGGAGACCCTCGGCGCCACCGTAGCGCGGGTCCACCACTAAGGGGTGCCCAACCGATGCCATGTGAACACGAATCTGGTGGGTGCGGCCGGTTCGCGGCTGCGCCTCAATCAAAGAGTATCCACGGAAGCGTTCCAGCGGTTTGTACTCGGTCAAGGAAGGTTTACCTTGATCGTGAATGCGCATGACGCCGCCACGCGCACGGTCCGGTGCGATTGCAGTATCAACCACTCCAGGTTGCCCCACCTCGCCAATCACAATAGCGTGGTAAGTCTTCTCAATCATGCGTGAGGAAAACAACTCGCGGTAATACCGTTCCGCCTCTATGGACAGTGCGTACAGCATTACACCCGATGTGCCTAAGTCCAAACGATGCAAACCACGCGGGCGCTGCTCCATCGGACCTTCCACTTGCCGGCGCTCCGCCCAATCCAAAAGCGCGCCACCTAAATGCAGCGGATGCTCACCCCAGCGGCTCGGCTCCACCGGAATGCCAGCAGGCTTATTCACGGCAACCAAATGCTCATCTTCATACAGAACATCTAGGGAGAGATGATGAGTCTTAATCTCCTTCAATGAAGACATATCGGCCTCGATCATGACAATTTGACCATCGCGCAACTTATCTGAAGGTTTCGCGATCATGCCATCGACCAAAATTTCATTGCTGCGCACCAAGTCACGCAGGCGACCCTTGGCGATGCGCGGCCAATGGGCGGCTAAGAATTCATCGAGGGTAATGCCAATCCACTTCGACTCTACCGAAAGAACTTTCATTAGAAACTACTTTCGGCGGTCCGGGGAACCGGGAGACCATCGTCTCCAGTTTCCAATGCGAGCAAATGTGGAAGATTGCGGTAATGCCCGCGGTAATCGAGGCCGTATCCAACCAGGAAGAGGTCCTCTAGGTATTGCACGGCGAAGGCATCGGCCTCAATCGAAACCGCGCGGCGCACCGGCTTGTCGATGAGCACCGCAATGGTCACCTTGGCGGCCCCCATTTCCTCGAGCAGATAACGGCGCGCTTCGGTCAAGGTGCGACCGGTATCGAGGATGTCATCCATTAGCAAGCAATGCTTGCCCTTCACATTCTCCGGATTAGGCGTCCAATCTGGCTTGGCGGCCTTCTCCGGCGAAGTGGAGCCGCCATACGTCTGAATGCGAATGAAGTCCATGACCAGGCCAGCCGGCAGGCGTCGCACTAAGTCGGCAGCAAAAATCATGGCGCCACCCAGCACTGGTATCGCGGTGACCTCAGGGCCTGCGAGCATTGGGATGAGGCGCTCGGCAAGCCCATCCAGAGCTTCGGAAAGCTCCTCTTCACCTAAAACGGTCCGGTGACGGTACCTCTTCATTCATGCATTCTACTTTCGCCGTCAAAAATGCGGATGTTAGAACGGATTTCCGTTGGCCAAAGGTCATATTCCGCGGTGGTGGGCCGATACCACTTTTACGCGGGCTCGCCCCCCTGCTGCTGGAAGCTTGATTCAAGTCAAAACTGATCCCCCTTACGTCCTCGTAGTTGAAGACGACCCAGACCAAAGCGCTCTTCTAGAGAGAGGCTTGGGCCAACGCGGCTACCGGGTGACCTCGGTCCGTGATGCCCGCAGTGCCTTGCATCGGCTGACCCTCGAGCGGTTCGATGCCGTGGTCTCCGATTTGGGCCTGCCCGGCATGCGTGGCGATGAACTGCTGCGCCTCATCCGCAATGTGGACAAGCTGCTTCCCTTCATCATGCTCACTGGTGAGAACGATGTCACCACAGCGGTGAAATCGGTCCGCGATGGCGCAGATGAATACCTGATGAAGCCGGCTTCGGTCGCAAGTGTGATTCAGCACATTCAGAGTGCTATGAATCGGCGGGTGCAATGCAACGAAGATGAGCGCCGCCTTCGCCATGCCGACTTGGCCGAGCTAAAGGCCTTCCTCACCGGCGTCCAAGCTTTGGTGAACTCCTTGGAGACCAAGGATCAGTACACGCGGGACCACTCCAAAAAGGTTGCCCAGATTGCATTGATGATGGCCAAGCAGATCCCTGGCATGAACAATGACCGTTTGCGCGAGATCCGGATTGGTGCTTGGCTGCACGACATTGGAAAAATCGGAATCCCGCTCACCATTTTGCATAAGAATGGTCCGCTCGATGCTGATGAATGGGAAGAGGTCAAGAAGCACACCATTTATGGCTCGCGGATTTTGGAGCCTCTGAGCAAGCACTACCCTGAGGTTCAGCGCATCGTTCGTCACGAGCATGAACGCTGGGACGGCAAAGGTTATCCTGATGGCATCTCCGGCGCGGACATCCCGCTCGGCGCGAGACTCATCATGATTGCTGACACTTACGACGCGATCTGTTCCACCCGCCCATATCGCGCCGCCATGACGCGCGAGGATGCCTTGAAGGTTATCCAAGAGGGATCCGGAACGCAGTTCGACCCGAGTCTCGTGCCGGTCTTTGAGAAGACCTACCGCGAGTTCCCGTGCGCTACTTAACTGCCGTAATCGTCCTTCTTTTTGGGGTTTCAGCGATTGCGTTGAACCACCCGTCTGCCATGTCGCACCTTCTGGTGCGTTTCGAGCCAGAGCTTGTCACGGTAGATCTGAAAATCCAGGAAATCACCTTGCGCGAGGTACCGCGCTGGTCTTTGGACAGCGATACATCGGGTGCTATCTCGAATTTCGAGATTGAACAAAACTGGGATCGGGTCTCCACTTTGCTCGAGGAAACTCTCTGGCTTGAGTTCGATGGCGAGGTCATGCGCCCCTCCTTCTCGATTACTGGGTTCGAAGGCGGAGCGCACGAGAACGAAGATGGGAGTTTCGATTTCACCTATGTGGTTGCACGTGCCGAATTCGAACGGCCAAAATCGCTGGAGGCTGCCACCATCCACAGTGATTTGTTTTTAGACGATGGCAACCCACGCCACACAACCCATATCACCGTCTCGGGTATGGAAGGCGCAGACCGCATGTACTTGCTACGTGGCGAGGAACGCGATTATGAAATTCATGTTCCCGAGACTGCTGAAGTTTTAGGTCAGTACACCCACCTCGGCTGGGAGCATGTGCTTTTAGGTTATGACCACCTCGCCTTTCTTGCAGCGCTGCTATTTGGAGTGGCCACATGGAGACGTTTGCTTGGAGCAGTCACTGCCTTCACCCTCGCGCACTCCATCACCCTAGGCTTGGCTGCGCTTGGCATTTTCACCTTGCCATCTAGCTTGGTGGAGCCAGGCATTGCCTTTAGTGTGCTAGCAGTCCTCATCTTGCACCTCCGACGCCGGCCAAGTGAAGCCCATCCGTGGATTCCGGCGTTCGCCTTTGGCTTATTGCACGGCTTCGGATTTGCGGGAGTGCTCGGCGAGATCGGCATTCCGCCCGATGCCCGCGTGCTGGCGCTTTTGGGCTTTAACTTAGGCGTCGAGGCTGGACAACTGTCCTTTGTGCTGCCTATCGTGCTGATCGGCTTTGGATTAAAGAAGGTTCTAAAGCCAAATCTACATTTGCGCCTGCGTGATTGGCTCGCCTTACCCACCTTAGGTTTTGCCATGTATCTCGTTGGCAAGGCTTGCCTGGACTATTGGTTCGGCAATTTCGCCGAACTTACCGGTCGCCTAGTCTTAGTGGCCCTTGGTATCGGAGTGGCGCTCCTGCTCAGCTACATGCCTGGAGGCCGGGCACACGAAATCAAGCATCAACGCATTTTGGTGTTTCAGGCCGCCATGCTCCTAGTGTTCTTTAACGCTGGGCAGCTTCTGCGAGGCTGAATTCTGTCCCCTCTATGGCGAGTAAGGCCACTTTGAGGTCGATGCCACCGGTAAATCCACCCAGCTGACCGCCGGACGCCAAAACACGGTGTCATGGCACGACTAAGGGGATGGAATTGCGCCCCATGGCGGTGCCGACCGCGCGACTTGCCCCCGGAGATCCAACAGCTGCAGCGACCTCACCATAACTCATGGTTTTCCCAGCAGGCACCGCGGCCACCGCGGCATAAACCCGCTGCGCGAAATCGGTCTGCCCCGGGTTCGACCATGGGCCTGGAAAATCACCCGCCGTGCCAGCCATGTAATCCTGCAGCCAACGCTTTACCGAAGCGACACTTGGAGCCTTCGACGGACGCGGACCTGACTCTCCTGAGCTTGCTCCCAACACCGCGTCGGCGCGGAGGGAGATGCTGGCGAGCGCGCCATCATCCTGAAACGTGAAGCAGACTAGCCCAACATTTCCAGTCGGAATCACCATTGCGTAGACGGGTGCCATGTGGCCAGGATAACCTATTCAGCGTGGAACGTACGGAAGCCCGCATCTCCCGCCTGATTTTGGTGGATGGCCATGAGCAGCAATATATGCAGCTCAGCGAGGCACATGGTGGGCCGAATCCACGCTCGTTAACGATGGTGATTGGGCGCAATGCTGCGGTGGAGATTACCAAGTGTTTGAAAAAGGAAAAACCGCCGCGGCCGATGACCCATCAGCTCGCGCATTCTCTGATTGAAAAGCTGTCTGGGCGAGTCAAGGAAACGGTCATCCACGACCTCGACCAAGGCACTTACTTTGCCGAGCTTCGGATAGAGCACCAAGGAGATGTCTTCGGCATCGACTGTCGCCCTTCCGATGCCATCGCGTTATCCTTACGCGGATCTGCCCCTATATACATCACAGAAAAAGTCTGGAACCAGGCTTCGAAGGGCTCTTAATCCCTCACTAGAAATCGCGCGGAGAGGTGCCAGAGTGGCCGAATGGACTGGTTTTGAAAACCAGCGTCCTTCACGGGACCGTGGGTTCAAATCCCACCCTCTCCGCCATTTCCTATCTTGTTTTCGAGTCTGCTCGGACTCTCGCTTCGACTAGGACGGGAATACCGCCCTAGACTCGCGCGATTCCGAGCAGACTCGAAAGCTGCCAGGCAAGGGGAATTGGGTGCGCAATTTGCACCTTTGATTGAGTCATGTGGCGTTTGCATGTGAGAGGTCTTGATGACTCCACGACGCGAATAGATGTAGAGCTTGCCGTGAAATATCCAGTCCCTGCGGAATCGCCATATGCGCGGCACCTACGAAGACCTCAAAATAACACATACCCCTTGGCAACAAAGCCTCCCACGGCTAAACTTTGCCCCGCTTGAGCGGAGAGATGGCAGAGTGGCCGAATGCGGCAGCTTGCTAAGCTGTTGAGCTGATTTGTCAGCTCCGAGGGTTCAAATCCCTCTCTCTCCGCCATTTAAACCACTTGGAAGTTGTCCTGCCCACCGAATTGAGCGGCCGCAAGGTCCTGGTGATGGGTTTAGGCTCCTTTGGTGGAGGCGCTGGATGTGCTCGGGCCCTGGTACAGCTTGGAGCTGAGGTCACCGTAACCGATTTACGCCCGGCCGATGCCCTGCAGGAAGCCCTAGAGATCTTGGATGGCTTGCCTATTCAATACGAGTTAGGCGGACACCACAAGGAGATGTTCGAGGCAGCCGAGGTCGTGGTGGTCAATCCTGCGGTTCCAAATGAATCGAAATGGCTTCAATTAGCCCGTAGCGAGAACTGCACCCTCACCACCGAGGTCAATCTTGCGCTTGCCTTGGTCGCCGATTTACCGGCCATTGCAATCACCGGAACGCATGGCAAATCGACCTGCGCATCGCTGTGTGCCCACCTGCTGGAAGCCCTGCCCGGCACCACTTTGCTCGCTGGCAATCTGGGTGGTTGCTTATTGGAGCAAGCCTTGCCACTGAGCCATGGAGATCGCTTGGTCGTGGAGCTTTCTAGTTTCCAAACCGAACGTTTAGTCGCACCCAAAGGTTGGCCCCAAGTGGCCATTTTGACTAGCTTTGGCTCAGACCATTTAGACCGCCATCACACGGTTGAAGAATACGCCAAGGCCAAACGTCGCTTGCTTAATGCACAGGATGAAACGGGCACCCTGTTGTTGCCCTCGACCGGGGCAGAAGCCGACCGTTGGAGCGAGATGGCACGCGGCAAGGTGGAACGCCTGGACAACGATTGTCTCGAGGACTTCGGACTGACAATAGCGGACCTCCCCTTCTCGGAACCGTATCGCTTGCCGTCGGTACTCGCCGCTCTCCGCGCCGCGCGCCTTCTCGGTGTGGATGACGTAGACCTCCGTGCAAAGATTCACAATTATTCTGGATTACCGCATCGGATGCACGCATTCACCGATGCGCATGGCCGCAACATTATCGATAATGGGGTCGCAACCCACCCAGAGCCCACCACCGCAGCACTTGAAAATCTTGAGGGTGACGTCGTCCTTATTGCTGGCGGAAAGGACAAAGGCCTAAGTCTTCGGGAATTATGCCGAACTTGTGCCCAATGTTCCCGTCTATATTTACATGGAGAAGGTGGGCAACGCCTTGCCAGAGAGTGTCGTGCTCTCGGTGTAGAGGCGCTTGTGTTCGACAATTTTCGTGCCGCTATTGAGGCTGCACTCAGAAGTTGGATTCCTGGGGAAACACTACTATTTTCTCCGACTTTTTCGTCTTACGATGAATTCAGGAATTTCCGCGATAGAGCACGAATCTTCCTCTCCTTTTGTAGCTCTGTACCCGTAGGCAAGAATGAGGGCGGTCACGAAATCACGTGACGTGGCCTTATTCTCGACCTAGAGTATGAAACGATGATCTGCCAATCCTGCGAAAAACTGCAAGCGACTTTGCACCAACTCGACGTGGTCTATGACGACGCAGGGAAGGCTCAAGTGTCGGAGCGAGATTTCTGCCCGGTTTGCGCTAAACAGGCCGGCTTACCAGTGCCGAAAGCAGCCGCCTTCCCAAAGGTCATTTCCATGCTTTCTAAGGCTTTCCTGATGCAAGGTGCTCCAGGGTCAGCCACCCCCATCAAACCCGATTCGCAAGAAGAGCTCACCTGCCCCGACTGTGGTTGGACACTGCGCGATTTGCGCCAGACCAGCCGGCTCGGTTGCCCAAACGACTACGAGGTTTTCGCGGATTATGTTGGTGAGATGTTGGAGCGGCTTCACGGCCACAGCCAGCATGTAGATTGGAGAGAAGATAGTCTTCTCGACCAGCTGAGCGCTGAAATGGATCAAGCTATCCTTGCCGAGGACTACGAGGCAGCAGCGCGACTCCGAGACCAAATCCAGAAAATGGAGGCGGACTCAGGGCCTACAGGGGAATGAACCGGATTTTGGGGATTTTTGAGCCTCACCATTGCCGATAAACGAAATGTCCCAATGAAGGACTAGAAATCATGTTTGATCGTTTTACCGAACGCGCAAGGAAAGTCATGGGATTCGCACGCCGCGAGGCGCAGCGCTTCCACCACGAATACATTGGCACTGAGCACATCTTGCTCGGTTTGATCCAAGAAGGCCAGGGAGTTGCAGCCAACGTGCTCAAGTCTATGGGTGTGGATCTCGAGAAGATTCGCCGTGAGATCGAGAAGATCGTCAAGGCTGGTCCCGCTCTCGAGCCATCGGTTCAAATCCCGTTTACTCCACGCGCCAAAAAAGTGGTCGAGCTGGCTTTGGAAGAAGCTGGCAATCTGGGCCATAACTACATTGGAACCGAAC
The DNA here is from genome assembly GCA_027623295.1 of Planctomycetota bacterium. GTDB lineage: Bacteria > Planctomycetota > UBA1135 > UBA1135 > UBA1135. Next base: position 40,322 of record JAQBXR010000004.1, on the reverse strand, counting down.
ACCTTCTGCTCGCCCTGTTGCGCGAACAAGAAGGCATCGCGGCTCACGTTCTGCGTGCACTTGGTGTGCGTCTAGATGAGGTTCGCGAGGAAGTTATCGAGTTCCTAGGCGGCGCACCGCAAGAGGAGTCCGAGGAAGAAATCGAAGAGACGAGTCAGGCATCTGCTGGCGAGGCACCGGTCTCGCATGGCAAGTCCAAGACTCCTGCTCTCGACACTTTCGGTAGAGACCTCACCGAAGCTGCACGTCGCGAAGAACTGGATCCGGTCATCGGCCGCGCCGGCGAAATCGAACGCGTAGTCCAAGTGCTTTCGCGCCGCACCAAGAACAACCCAGTCCTTTTGGGTGAACCTGGAGTGGGCAAGACTGCCATTGTCGAAGGTTTGGCGCAGGCCATCATTTCTGGATTCGTTCCAGAAATTTTGCGTGGACGACGCATTGTTTCTCTCGACCTTCCGGGCATGGTCGCGGGCACCAAATACCGTGGTCAGTTTGAGGAACGCATTAAGGCAGTCATGACCGAGGTCAAGCGCGCCAAGAATGTCATTCTCTTCATTGACGAGATTCACACCTTGGTCGGAGCCGGTGGCGCAGAAGGCGCAATCGATGCTGCCAACGTGTTGAAGCCTGCTCTCTCCCGTGGAGCACTGCAGGTTATCGGTGCGACTACTTTAGATGAGTACCGCAAGCACATTGAGAAAGATGGTGCCCTGGAGCGTCGTTTCCAGTCGGTCATCGTTGAACCTCCTTCGCGCGATGACACCGTTGCCATTTTGCATGGCTTGAGCTCTCGCTACCAGGACCACCACAAGGTGGACTACACCGCGGAAGCCTTAGAGGCTGCGGTTGATTTCTCCATCAAGTACATCACTAGCCGTTTCCTCCCAGATAAGGCGATTGACGTGATTGACGAAGCTGGCGCACGTTTACGCCTGCGCACCATGACTCCTCCACCAGATGTCTCAGAGTTGGATGAACGCATTTCCGAGCTTGAAAAAGCGAAGGAAGAGGCGGTTGGCAACCAAGACTTTGAAGCGGCTGCGCGTAAGCGCGATGAGGCCTACCAGCTTCGTCGTAAGCGCGAGGGAGTCCTGGCAGAGTGGAAGAACGAGGAATCCCAAGATGTCGAGCGGCCCCAGGTGGATCGCGAGATCATCGCGGAAACCGTGTCCAACATGACTGGTATTCCAATCACCAATCTTGCCAAGGAAGAGGCCGAGCGTCTCTTGCAAATGGAAGAGGAGATTGGGTTAACGGTCATCAACCAGGCCAAGGCACTGAATGCGATTGCACGCGCAGTTCGCCGTAGCCGCTCTGGCTTGAAGGACCCAAACCGTCCAACCGGTTCCTTCATGTTCCTCGGCCCATCTGGTGTCGGTAAGACTTGGTTGTCAAAGCAGCTTGCGCGGTTCATGTTCGGCAGCGAAGATGCCCTGATTACCATCGACATGTCGGAATACATGGAGAAGCACAATGCTTCACGTTTGGTCGGCTCCCCTCCGGGATACGTCGGCTATGACGAAGGTGGTCAACTCACCGAACAAGTGCGTCGTCGTCCATACTCGGTGATTCTCTTCGATGAAATCGAGAAGGCACACCCCGATGTCTACAACATGCTGTTGCAGATTATGGAAGAAGGTCGCTTGACTGACTCCTATGGTCGCCAAATCGATTTCCGCAATACCATAGTCATCATGACTTCGAACGTAGGTTCACAAGTGGTTCAAGACGGCGGCGGGTTAGGTTTCCACACCACTAAGGAAGTGCAAAGAGAACGCATTACCGAGGGCATCATGGAAGAGGTTCAGAGGCAGTTCCGCCCTGAGTTCCTCAACCGTCTCGATGAAATCGTTTGCTTCAACTCGCTCGAGCGTGAAGACCTCTACCGCATCATCAACATTGAGTTGGTTAAGGTCGAGGAGCGCATGGCTACCAAGAAGTTGGTGCTGCATCTGAGCGATAAGGCGCGCGACTTCCTCATCGAGAAAGGCTTTAACCCTCAGTATGGAGCGCGCCCATTGCGTCGCTGCATCGAGAGGCACATCGAAGATCCACTTGCTGAAGAGCTTTTGCGCGGGAAACTGCCAGAAAACTCTTTGGTCGAAATGGACATCGACAAAGATGGCGAGGGACTCAGTTTTCACGCCATTCCGTCTAAACCCGTTGAAGCAGAGCCGGCACCTGCCATCGACTCCGCTGAGGAATAAGACGAGACTCTAGCGGGCTACGGCCTGTAGGCAGCAAATATTGCGAGCGCCCCGAGAATGGGGCGTTCGCTTTTTTTTATGGAATAAAGGACTGTTAGACTGTTCTGCTAACCATGGGCTCCCTCCCAACAAAAATCCTGCCACTGTGCACCGCCCTGCTCCTCGCAGGAGGTTGCGCCACGCCTGGGGAGCACATCGAAGATGCCGATGACCAGGTTTACGCCCTGCTTGACCAACGTCGGGGAGAGTTATTCGAGAAGGAACCTGGCTTTCGGGTAGATCGCAGCGCCGAGGCTCTACGCGCTCAACTCCTGGAAAACCACACGGCAGAGGACCAGCTTGAGCTCAATATCCTCCAAGCCCTGGAAATCGGTGCGGAAAATAGCCGCGAATTCCAGGACCAGCGAGAGAGCCTCTACCGCACCGCTCTCGATCTGACTCTGGAACGGTGGCGCTTCTCTTGGCAGTCCACGCTCAGTGGCAGCGCCGGAGTTTCTGGCAACGGAGAAAACGCCACCACGGCCTCGGTCGATGCAGACCTCGGCGTTTCCAAGCTATTTGGCAGTGGAGCCTTGGTTCTTGGCAACATTGGAACCACCCTTCTCCGTGCAATTGACCGCGGCGATGGCTGGGATGCCATCCAGGACCTGAGCCTATCTTTCACCCTTCCCCTACTCCGCGGATCCGCGCGGGAAGTGGTACTGGAACCTTTGACCCAAGCTGAACGGGATTTGGTTTATTCGGTGCGCAGTTATGAACGTTTCCGCCACACCTTTGCGGTCGTTGTCATCGATGGCTATTACGGCTTGCTGCTCACCCTGGACAGCATCATCAATGAACAAGCGAACTATGAGTCGCTGAAACTCTTGCGCATACGTAACCAGCGCCTTGCAGAAGCTGGAAACCTCACCGACATTCAGGTAGACCAGGCGCAGCAAGATGAATTGCGTTCGGAAAGCCGCTTACTTCAGTTGCATGCGAGCTATTCCGGCCAAGTGGATCAGTTTGCCATCTTGCTCGGATTGCCCGCAGAGACCAATCTCATCCTGGACCGTGCTGAATTAGATGGGCTGAAGTCTCTAGATGGCGCGGAGTTCTTGTCCCTGGACGCGACCGCTCTTGGCGCCTTTGCTCTTGAGAATCGCCTAGACCTCATGAACCTGCGCGGTCAGGAGATTGACGCCGAACGCCGCACCCGAGTCGCCGCCGACGCCTTACGCCTGGGTATGGATCTTCAAGCCTCCGTCAACGGTAGGAGCCAGGAAGGCCAGCCTTTCGCCTACAAGTCCAGCTCCCTGCCATGGTCTTTCGCGTTAGGTTTTGACTTTCCCATTGACCAACTGCCGGAGCGCAATGCTTACCGCCTCAGCTTGCTTAACCGCGACCGCGCGGTCCGCAGTCTTGAGCAAAGCCGCGACAATGTTTTGGCTGGAGTTTATGACAACTTCCGCCAAACCGAGAGCACCAGCAAGCGTTATGTGATTCAACTCTCTGCGGTTGAGCTCGCCGATAAACGCGTGCGCTCGGCAGTATTAAAGCTAGAAGCCGGACGCTCTAGCACTCGCGATGTCCTAGAAGCCCAAGAGGATTTGCTTTCTGCCCAGAACGCAGCCACTTCGGCATTGATTGACTTCGCATTGGCACGCCTTCGCCTTTACCGCGACCTCGAACTTCTTGACGTCGATGCAAGCGGAATTCTGCTCGACGCCTCTTCGCTACCGTACGCAACAGAGACCACCCCATGACTTCTGCACCTCGAAAATCTAAAAACCGAACACTTCCCGTCGTGGTTGTCCTTGTACTCGCTGGCATCGCTTGGGGCGGCCTGCGCGATGGCGGCTGGTGGGTGGAAGAGACAAAATCGGAAGTCGTTGGCCAAACCGTAAAGCGTGGTCCATTACGGATTACCGTGACCCAACGCGGCAACCTCGCTGCCATCAACAGTGCGAAAATCATCAATGAGCTCGAAGGCAATGTTCAAATTTTGAGCTTGCTGGAAGAAGGAACCTTCGTGAAGGAAGGCGACTTAGTGGTCACCTTGGACTCGTCGGGCTTCGAAGATCTGGAAGTCTCCCGCGACATTGCAGTACAGAACTCACAAGCGGCCGTCACTAAAGCAGAGCAGGAGCTTGAGATTCAGAAAAGTCAAAATACCAGCGACTTGGCTCAGGCTCAGCAAAAGCTTAGGTTTGCCAAGGATGATGAGCGTAAATATTTAGAAGGCGATTGGCCTCAGAGCCTGCAAGCCGCGGAAGAATCCATCGTGCTTGCGGAGGAGGAAGTCGCGCAGGCTAAAGACCGTCTAGAGTGGTCCGAAAAGCTTAACGAGGAAGGGTTTCTAACCCGCACGGAATTAGAAACGGACAAACTGTCTTACAGCCGTTCGCAGATTAAGCATGATCAAGCAAAGCGCTCGAAATCCCTGCTGATTGATTACGACAACCCAAAACAAGAGGCTGTCTATGCCGCTGCCATCACCGAAGCTGAGCGTGAATTAGAGCGCGTCAGCCTACAAGCAAAAGCGCGTTTGGTCGACTTGGCAGCCACCGTCACAACCAGTACGGCACGCTTAGAATTGGAAGCGGAAAAGCTGCAGAAACTGCGTGATCAGATTAGTAAGTCCAAGCTTTATGCGCCAGTTTCCGGCTATGTGGTTTACGCGCAACAGCAGGGTCGCTGGGGAAGCCAAGGCGATACCATCGAAGAAGGAGCGACCGTGCGTGAGCGTCAAGAAATCATTACCATCCCACAATCGGGAGGCATGATGGCCGAAGCAAGTTTGCACGAATCGGTGATTAAAATGGTCGAAGAAGGCATGCCTGTGACCGTTCGGGTCGACGCTATCCCAGGCACCGATTTCCTCGGTAGCGTAGAATTTGTAGCTTTGCTGCCAGACAGCAACAGCTACTGGGCAAACCCCAACCAGCGCCTGTTCCGCACCCAAATTTCGATCTCTGATTTCAGCGGAGAAATGCGGCCCGGCATGTCCTGCGGCGTAGAGATCTTGGTGCGGGAGATTCCGGACACTCTCTTTGTGCCGGTCCAGGCTGTTTTCCGCAGTGGCGAAAATTCGATTTGTTTTGTGAACGGCGAGCCAAGAGTGGTCGAAGTCGGCGCAGCGAGCCAGCTATGGGTTGAAATTCTGACGGGCCTCACGGAAGGCGAAGTCGTGGAACTTTCCTCCCCACTTGGTTTTTCCCCAAAGACCGATCCAAATCAGGGTGACGACTCACCCGGCGGCAATAAGTATGGCGGAAACAACAGCTAAGGCTGTCGCGGAGTTACGCGACATCCGCCGGACTTACGTAATGGGCAGCACCGAGGTGCGTGCCTTGAAAGGAATCAACGTGAGCTTTGGTGCAGGCGAGTACTGGGCCATCATGGGCAGTTCTGGTAGTGGGAAATCGACCTTGCTAAACATTCTCGGAGGGGTAGATCGCCCTACATCCGGGGAATATGTGGTCAATGGGCACGAAATCAGCACCCTGAACGATGATGAGCTTTCTGAAATGCGGGGTCGAGAAATTGGTTTCATCTTCCAATCTTTCAACTTAATCCCGCAACTGAACATGCTGGAAAACATCTTGGTGCCCGTGTTCTATCAAGACAATCCACGGCCCGATGCCAACGAACGCGCTCACATGTTGGCCGAACGATTGGGCTTAGCCGACCGTTTGGATCACCGCCCGAACGAGCTTTCTGGCGGTCAACAACAACGCGTGGCGATTGCGCGTTCTTTGATCAACGATCCCCCTCTCCTTCTTGCAGACGAAGCGACTGGGAACCTCGACTCGCAAACGACCGATGAGATTCTCAAGTTGTTTGACGAATTGCACAACGAAGGCAAAACCATTCTTTTAGTCACCCACGAAAAAGAAGTGGGCGAACATGCAGAACGCATTCTTCACTTGAAGGATGGCTTGATTGACGGCATTGTTGAGAACCACCGATGAAAGGCAACGCACTGACTCGGTCCATTCAGTTGGGTGTCAAAAGTTTACTGCTGCACAAATTGCGCAGCTTGCTGACATCGTTAGGTGTGTTGTTCGGCGTGAGCAGCGTGATTGCCATGCTCGCCATTGGAGAAGGCGCGAGCCAAGCCGCGCAAGAGCAGATCAAACAGCTGGGTAGCCAGAACGTAATCTTGCGTAGCGTGAAGCCGCCCGACAACCCGAGCAGTGATCAGGAATCGCGGGTATTGAGTTATGGATTAACCCATGACGACTACTCGCGCGTGGTCGAAACCTTCCCATGGGTGCGGAATGCAGTGGCGCTGCGTCAACTGCAGCAGGAAGTGCGCTACCAAGATCGCCAAGCCCGCCCGCGCGTCTTGGCAACCGAAGCCGGCTATCAAACCACCACTGGTCGCTTGCTATACGAAGGCCGCTTTCTCACCGAACGCGATGTGGATTCGATTGCCAACGTATGCGTGCTCGGTTACGAGGTTGCACGCAGCTTGATGCCACTGGAATCCCCAATTGGCAAGAGCGTCAAGGTTGGCGCCGAGTACTTCCGGGTGGTCGGCACCCTGCTCCCTCGCATACCTATTGGCGATGACCAACCTGCTGCTGGCGCACAAGTGACTGGGGAAGTCTTAATCCCAATAAGCACTGGCGCACGCTGGTTTGGCGAGATGCAAGTGAAGTTGCGCGCTGGCAGCCGTGAGATGGAAGAGGTGCAACTACACGAAATTATTTTGCAGGTGGATCTCCCGGAAAACGTGGAGCGGACTGCCGCTGCATGTCGCGAAATGCTCTCACGTAATCATCAAGAAAAGGATTACGAAGTGGTTGTTCCCTTGGAACTTTTGGCCCGCGCAGAAGAAACCAAACGCATTTTCAACATCGTGCTTGGCTCCATTGCCGGCATTAGTTTGTTGGTAGGCGGCATTGGCATCATGAACGTAATGCTGGCAACCGTGACCGAACGCACCCGCGAGATTGGTATTCGTCGTGCACTGGGTGCAAAGCAACGTCACATCGTGCTGCAGTTCTTGGTGGAAACCGTTGTGCTTTCTGTCGGAGGTGGACTTGCAGGTATCGCGCTTGGATTGGCGATTCCTCTTGGAGTCGAACACTTTGCAGATATGGAGACCCTGGTGGAGCCTACCGCCCCACTGCTCGCCTTCGGGATATCCGTGTCGATTGGCTTGCTCTTCGGCATCTACCCCGCTTGGCGCGCCGCCAAGATGGATCCGGTCGAAGCTTTACGCCACGAATAGACTCGACGGCTAACTAAGCGTTGTCTTGGTTAGCCTTCTTACGCCGGCGTGAAAGCCCACCTGCGACGGCCTGCTCCATGAGTAATCTTGCGTTTCGAAAGCGGGAATCGCCTCCATTCGCAGAAAATTACCCCATGTAATAGGTCTTATCCAGAAATTCGCATTTCTGAGCAGCGACTTCTGGTAAAGAAGAAAAAGCCCACTCCAGAAACCGTAGCGCCAATCACAAAGGCCACGCAGGCGGCGCCAATGGTGCTTAGTCCGAGCACATCGTGATACTTCGTGCCCAGCCACACCAAGGGAATCACCATGCCAATCGTGCGGAAAGCAGCAGCTATGAGAGATGGCCGTGGTTCCTGAAGGCCATCGAACGTGGCCCGGCAAAGCATGAAGGGTGCGAGTCCAGCCACTGCCAAAGGAATCCAAATGAGGGTGCTCAAGGCTAAGTCCTTAGTGACTTCGGTATCGGTCAAGGCATCTGCAACCAGTGGCCCGACGAAATAGGTCAGCGGCAGCACAAGAATAATCAGATAGATGCCTGCTGCCCGTAACCCAACTTGAAGCTCCTTTGCGATATCCGACATCTGCCCCTGCCCCTTCAAGCGAGCGACTAATGGCAAGAGGGCAACGCCAAGCGCAATGATTGGCATAGCGAGGAAGCGCACCGACTGATCAAAAATCGACCATGCTGCGATTGCAGAAGTGGGATCCGGTAAATCCTTCAGAATGAAGTTCACCGATAAGGACTCGGTGCCAAGCAAAACAAAACCCAAGGCGGAAGGGACGGCCAAAGCCAGAATTCCTCGAATCGGGCGGGCGATTTCCCCGACGATTTGCTGATCCAAACGTGCCATGCGTACCTCCTCATGCTTTTGTGCACATCGCCAAGCATAGGCCAGACCTGCGAAACGTCCGAGCACCGTGGAAAGGGCAATGCCAAAAATCCCCCAATGAAACACGAAAAGGAATAGTGCGTTTAAAGCAATATTGGTCAGGCTCGAAGCCAAGCCTGCCCACATAGTGGCGCGTGTGTCCTGGTGCGCCTTGACTAAAGAGTCGGGGAGAATGGACCAGAAGCTCGAAATCGCAGAGCCGGCCATAAGTACCGTGGCATAAATGCGGAACTGTTGCGCGAGTTGGGGAGCTAAACCGAGCGCGTCGGAAGTGAACCAAACGACTGCGGACACACCCAGGAAAAACAGAGCCAAGCCGCTGATGATTTTAACTGCAGCGCGTTTGATCTGAGCAACCTTACCACCCGAGCCCTCCCCCATGGCATTCGCCAGCCTTGCCGTAACACCATTGGAAGCCCCGACCCAACACGCCGTTAGCAAGAACTCCAAGGGTAGAGTTAGCCCGATGGCAGCAATCGAGGCGTCGCCAAGCTTGCCGCCATCGGCATCTTGAAGAGTGGACGCAAAAATCGTATCGATCCACCCAAAGGCTGAGCGCAGCCAAAAGGAGAGGACGAGCGGTCCGGCTAGAACGAGCAGCTTGGACCGTTTCATGGCGCATACTTTAGCAGGGCTTGGATGAGGAGCTTGGAGTGCATTCTGTGAGCGGTAGCGAGAAACGCATTCGGGGTGTCGTTTACCGGCAGCCGCGTCTACGTGGGGTGGATGATGCCGAACGCTTTGCTTTACTCGCCCTGCATGCAGCTCCGGGACTGGGGCCAAAGCGGATTCGACGGCTCATGTTGCACGCTGGGTCGGCAGCCGCGGTGTTACGCAATCCCATGGCTGCAGGGTCTGCGGTGTCGCCACGCATTTTGCGTATGCCCGAGCGATCCTTTCTGGAACGAGGTGCAGCGACGCAACAAATGCTAGCCAAGGAGTGTGGCGCCCAGACCTTGTACTTAGGAGACCGTGGCTACCCTGCCTGTTTTCTGGAACTTGAGGAACCACCCATCGCGCTTCATGTCCTTGGCAATGCCGAAATTCTTAGCGGGAGCTCTTCGCGCACAGCTGTGATTGGAGCCCGTGCATGCACGCCTTATGGTCGATCACAAGCGATACGCTTTGGTAAAGGACTTGGGTTTTCGGGCGAAGTTTTGGTGTCGGGAGTGGCACGAGGCATTGATCAGTTCGCCATGTTTGGCGCACTCGAGGCTGAGGGTCCAGTGATTGGCGTACTTGGATCTGGACTGGATAAGCCGTATCCGCAAGAGGGCTTGGAAATCATGGGACGCACCATTCATCAGGGCGGCGCGATTGTTTCTGAATTCCCTTTCGGCACCGCCCCCAAAGCTGGGCATTTCCCGCGCCGCAATCGCCTGATAGCCGCATTGGGGCGCGCAGTCTTAGTAATCCAGGCGACCAATAAATCGGGGACCATGAATACGGTGGACTGGGCCTTGGGTTTAGGGCGCGAAGTGTATGCACTACCCGGCCCGGTCGATGACTTAGCTTGCTCAGGAACCAACCGTATGCTCGCCGAGGGAGCTGGCATGGCCCTGAGCCCGGAACAAATGTTGTGCGAGTTAGACCGCTGCGGCACCGAAGAAGATCTCGGCAAAGAACCGCCCCTGTTACGGCAACTGACTTTGGGCGATGCATCGGCGGGTGGACTTGCGGCGCAATCAGGGTTGGCGGAGGCGCAAGTGCGGATGGAGTTAACCGATTTAGAAATGCAAGGCCGCGTGATGCGTTTGCCCGATGGGCGGTATCATCGTTGCGGCCCACGCCCATGAAAAACCGCCTTTCCAATTATGCCCTGCTGATTGCCGGAGTTTGCTCGGGCCTTTCCTGCGGTGGTGAAGAAGTAGGCCCTCCCCCTGAGCACGCATCGGTTCAGCGGGTTCAGGCGGAAAATTGCACCCCCATAATGGGGCGGGTGGCCAGCGCAGACAGCAGTTGGATTACACCATGGTTTGGACAAGCGGCCTGGTCCATGGACGCCCCCAAGGTTTTAGGCGATACGCGGCCGGCCATTTATGCCTCCACTCCTTCACGGTTTTCGGTCGAGATTGGCGCGCGTGTTGACCGCCGTGTTTTATCGACAGCCGTGCGTCGGGCGAAACCGGGGAGTGCAGAAGATGGCGCCATCCGCAGTGAGCTATTTTGGCAAGGTGAGCGAGAGATGACATCGCTGGGTTTTGTAGAGCTCGCTGCAACGGACGATCGCTGGATGGAACTGCAAGTGGAGGTTCCCGCAGGGGCTGGAAGCTTGGTGTTCTCCACTCGCCTGGCAGCACCCGGCATGGCACAACGCAGTGCAGAAGAAGTGGCTTGGCAAGTGCCGACTTTGGCCCCCAATGCATCCCCTGAGCAGCCCGATGTGTTGCTACTTGTCCTCGACACCCTACGCCTCGATGCCTTGGAGCACATGCCCTACCTACATGGCTTGATGCAAGAGGGCGAAGTTTGGGAGCAAGCTTATGTTCCAAGTAACTGGACCCTGCCCTCGATGGCATCGCTCTTGACTGGACAAGCACCAAGCGAACACGGATGCGGACGTGGCCCTTTTGCCGCAACCGCAACCGGCGAAGTCGAGGACCGAAGCTTCCGCAGCTTGAAACCGGTACCGACCCTTGCCGAGGCCATGCGCGATGCTGGATACGCGACATCTGCCGTGCATCAAAATCCTTTCATGGAGGCATGGACTGGCTTGCACCGAGGATTTGAGAGTTATGTACGGACCGCCGACCGGGTTGGCGCCAATCGTAAAACCGCTTTGGACTGGTGGGTGCGGCAGGAGCATCGTCCACGCTTTTTAATGCTGCACTACATGACTCCGCATTTGCCCAACGGAGTGGTGAAGGCTTTGGACAATCGTTCGATCGAAAACTTCTTTGGCGTGGACCACACCGCCCAGGAGCGCCTCGCGTTTTTTGATTTTGAAAGCGCAGAGCGGAGTGCGGTGCGCGAGGCCTACCAACAAGCCGCACAACAACTCGATGCCGAGCTCCAACTAGTCGTAGAAAAGCTGCGTGCCGATTCCCCTAACTGTCACATTCTGATTTATGCAGATCATGGCGAGGAACACTGGGACGCCGGCGGCTTCGAGCATGGCTTTTCTTTCGATGACAGCGTCATTCGTGTACCGCTTGCCTTCCTCAAAGGAACGGAAGCATCACCGAAAACGATCACGCGCAAAGTGCCTGCTCATCATTTAGGCACCTATCTTCTGGAGCAGTTGCAGATTGCGAATCAACTCCCAGCATCGGCCTTGGGGGATTCAGAGAATGCCGATCGCGAGGTAAAAAGCACCTTCCCCTTATATCGCTCGAGCCTCGGTGGACGCCTCTGGAGTCCCTCCGATAAGGCTTGGGTGGACCTCCCGTTTCACGGAGCTGGAAGTCCAGGCCCCAGCGCATCGATCGATGCTTGGACCGCCGAGCGTTTAGCCGAGCTCGGCTATGCCGGGAACAGCACGACGCCGCTGGTGAAGTAAGCCACCGCAGCAAAGCCAATCACCGAAACCGCAAACAACATTGCACGGCGCACAATCCCGCGCAGAATGTCGGATTTGTCGTCTTCGCGATAGCAGCTCAAAACTGCGGCCAGCACAAAGCTGAACACCAACAGTAAAAGCAACATGACAAGTGGGTTGGTCATGCCTTCTCCTCCTTCGGCTTAGCCCCTGCGGTCAGCCAATCGTGCTCAGCGCGATGGAAAGCATCGAGCGCAACAATCACGTTGAAGAATCCCGCGGAGGTGGTGAACAACAAACCAGCATCTTGGTAGGGCATGACTGCATGGAAGTTGCGTCCGCTGACCACGAGGGAAGTTAGCCATCCGGGCGCCCCCATGAACATCTGCCCCACCCAGTAATAAGGGTGGCGCACACGATTAAAGTCGGCGAAGTCGCCAAGTGCCATGCCGAGGAAGAACAAGCTAAGAATGCTGGACCCCAGCAAAATCGCTTTGAACTGACGCCCCGTCTTCCAATGACCAAGTCCTGGACACAGCAAAGTGAACAAAGCTGCACGTCCTGCGGTAATCGGCTTCACCGCCAGATTCGAAGGCAGCGGGTGCCCTTTCGCCAAAGCTTGGCCCGCAGCATGCGCAGCACCAAACATGGCGAGCACACCCGACATTCCAGAAAGAATGTATCCGAGGTTACGCAACGGGAAGGCATCGGGAAAATCGCCGCCGAACTCCATGCTGTCATACATGCGGGCAATCAACTGGATCACGATGAAGTTGCCGCCTTCCGGAATCAGGAAGAAGATGAGGTCGGTTCCGCCCAGGCCAAAGGTGCGGCCATAATCCAGCTGGGTGAAGCCGGCGAGAATCAGCCCGAGCACCAAAGTGATCTGACAGCTCGCAAACCAAAACAACGCCCACCCACGGCGGTCGTTGAGGAAATGGCCCAAACCGGGGATCAAGATTGAAAATCCGACCGTCTTTAAAATTTGTTCGCGCGTGTTTGCTTCAGGAGCCAGAGTGTTTGGCATGAAGCGGGGATTGTCTCAGATGAGTGGGGCGAGCGCTATGCCTACAATCCAACAATGGTCGCCCAAGACTCCACCTACCGCATCCTCTACCGCGACATCGACCAGATGGGTGTCCTGTACTACAGCCGATATCTGGACCTCTTTGAAATGGGTCGTACCGAGTGGGCGCGCTCGCAGGGCTTCTCTTACCGCGATATGGAGGAAGTGCTGGGGCTCATGCTCCCGGTCACTGAAGCCTCATGCCGTTATCGCGATGGCCTTCGCTTTGATGAAATCGCCATTGTCCGCACCTCGATTGCCGCCTGGTCCCGCACCACAATCCGCTACGCCTTCGAGGTTTTCGAGCAAGAAACGCAACGATTGTGCGCCACCGGAGAGGTGGAACTTGCTTGTGTGACAAGAGATACGAAGAAACCTCACATTCTTCCCGAGGCCTTCACCGCCATCATGGAGAAGGTGGCTGCGGACAAAAAAGGACGCCGCAATCGGGAGTAATTTGAGCTTCCCCCTTTAAAGAGCACCAAAAGCATGCTATATTATGTTGTGCTTCGATTGACCAAACGCTCTGAGTATGGCTTGATGGCCTTGGCCTACATGGCCCAGTCCGGCTCCGCTTACACCAGCGTGAAGTCGATTGTGGCCGATTTGACCGTGCCAAGGCGCCTTTTGGCCGAGGTTCTAAAGGAATTGTCCCGAGCTAGCATCGTAGAAGCCGTGCGTGGGCCAGGTGGTGGATATCGCCTAATGCAATCCCCTGAAGATCTAAGTTTGGCCCACGTGGTCGAGATTTTGGAAGGCCCGGTCAAAGTGGCCGACTGCGCCGACGGTGGGCAATGTGAACTCTCTCCATCTTGCACCATTCAAACCGGGATCAACGTGGTTGCTAATCGCATCAAGTCGGTCCTAGATACTTACAGCCTTGCCGAATTGGCGGGCGCAAACCAGCAGGCTAAACTGCAAAACGATATATTCGCGGTCTGATGTCCGATACCTCTCAAGAGAAGCAGGTTTACCTCGATTACCAAGCGACCACTCCGGTGGACCCTAAGGTGCTCGAAGCTATGCTCCCCTACTTTCAGGGAACCTTTGGCAACCCTGCCTCACGCAATCACTCTTTCGGGTGGAATGCAGAAAGCGCGGTCGATGCCTCGCGCAAGTCGATTGCCGAAGCCATGGGTGCCTCGGCACGTGAAATCGTATTCACTTCCGGTGCAACCGAGTCCAACAACCTCGCCATTCTTGGTGTAGCCCGGATGTATAAGCCGAAAGGCAAACACATCATCACTTGTGCCACCGAGCACAAGGCGATTTTGGATCCGGCACAGTACCTTGGCAAAGAAGGCTGGGAAATCACCATCCTCGGCGTCGATGCCAACGGGCATATCGATCTAGACGAGCTTCGTTCCGCCATCCGCGAAGACACCGTGCTGGTCAGCATCATGCACGGCAATAATGAAATCGGCACGCTTCATCCGATTGCCGAAATCGGTGCGATTTGTCGCGCGAAAGGCACCCTCTTCCACACCGACGCCACCCAAACGCTCGGTAAAGAAGAGATCCATGTTCAAGACATGAACATTGACCTCCTGTCTGCTTCCGCGCACAAAATGTACGGCCCGAAAGGCGTCGGCATCTTGTACGTGCGTCGCCGTAACCCGCGCGTCCGTCTAGAACCCGTGCAACACGGTGGTGGCCATGAACGCGGCGCTCGCTCTGGCACTTTGAATGTTCCTGGGATTGTCGGTTTCGCCAAAGCACTGGAACTGTGCTTGGCAGATCGCGAAGGCGAACAGAAGTTTGTCGCCGGCATGCGCGACCGCTTGCAAAAGCGACTTACCGATGCTCTCGACCATGTGCACATAAACGGCGATGAAAACGCACGTCTCGCATCTAACCTGAATCTAAGCTTTGCCTTCGTCGAAGGCGAGTCCATGCTCATGGGGATGCACGGCATTGCAGTGAGCTCTGGCTCCGCATGCACCTCCGCAAGTTTGGAGCCGTCCTACGTGCTACGCGCACTGGGCGTCGGCGATGAACTTGCACACAGCTCGATACGCTTTAGCGTCGGGCGCTTTACTACCGAGGAAGAAGTGGATCACGCCGCTGACCTCACCATTGCAACCGTAAAGAAGTTGCGCGAAATGTCTCCCCTTTACGAGATGGCGATGGAAGGCATCGACCTCTCGACAGTCCAATGGAGTGGGCACTAAATCATGGTCTACAGCGACAAAGTCATCGATCACTACGAGAACCCACGCAACGTTGGTTCCCTTGATAAGAATGCCGCCGATGTTGGCACCGGTATTGTCGGCGCTCCTGAGTGCGGCGATGTCATGAAGCTTCAAATTCAAGTAGAAAATGGAGTGATCAAGGAAGCCAAGTTCAAAACCTTTGGTTGTGGTTCGGCGATTGCATCGTCTAGCCTCGCGACCGAATGGTTGAAGGGCAAAACGGTTGAGGAAGCTACCGCGATTCGCAATGTCGATATCGTGGAAGAGCTTGCTCTCCCTCCAGTGAAAATTCACTGCTCCGTTTTGGCGGAAGATGCCATCAAGCAAGCACTTGCCGATTACAAGCGCAAGCAGGAGAACTCAAATGTCTGAACTTAAATCTCAAAATGCGCGCATTCTGATGACCGAAACGGCAGTTGCCGAGGTCAGGCGCCTGATTGCAGAGAACAACCTTCCTCAGACTTCCGGCGTTCGCGTTGGCGTCAAAGGCGGCGGCTGTTCCGGCTTCACCTACACTCTCAACTTTGATCCAGCACCGGCTGCTGGAGATGAAATCATTGAGTTTGATGGTGTGCGTTTGTTCTGCGATCCAAAATCCTTGCTGTATTTAGTTGATACCACTTTGGAGTACACCAGCGGCTTACAAGGCAAAGGATTTCAGTTCATCAACCCAAACGCTGCGAGCTCTTGCGGTTGCGGCGAATCCTTTTCGGTTTAACCCAACCACGCTTGGGCCGCGGTGCTCGATCCCTTTCAACTCCTCAACCTGCCCCGCGGGTTTGATCTCGACGACTGCGTTTTGCGCGGCGCTTTGATTAAGGCGAGCTTGCAGTGGCATCCGGATCGCTTCGCTTTGGGTACTGAGGAGCAGCGTGACAAAGCGGAAGACCACATGGCGGACCTGAATGAGGCCTTTGCCATGTTGTCGAGCCCATTGCAACGCGCTGAAACCTTACTTGCACTTTCCGGCTTTGCCTTAAACGAAGGCACCGACCAGACTTCCTCTGCGGCATTCCTCATGAGAATGATGGAGCTAAAAGAAGAAGCTGACGATGCTTTGAAAAGCGACGATGTCGTTCGCATCGGGGAGATGCGTCGCCGCATTCAAGAGGACATCGCCCACCGTGTTGAACAACTCAGAGATTCTTTCCGCGCGTGGAAGGCTGCCGATTACTGCCCCGGCACCCTGACTCCTTTACGCGCTCTTCTCACCGAAGCGGTTTACCTGCAGCGCACACTTGATGGCCTGCAAATAACCACCATGTTCCAGTCATGATTGAGCTCCCCATTTACGGGCAAAACTTCTCGGCCGATGAAAGCGCCGACCCCATTCTTGGCATTGATCTTGGAACTACGCACAGTTTGGTTGCGGTGTTTCAGCATGGCGAGGCCCGTGTTTTGTGCAATGAAGATGGCGAAGCCTTGTTGCCATCGGTGGTTTCTTATCCAATCGATGGCTCCCCTGTAGTCGGACAAGCTGCCATCGAACGTTCGCGCTTAGATCCAAAACGCACCATCTTTTCGGCCAAGCGTTTGATTGGACGTGGGCTAGAGGACCTCGTAGTCGAACGCGCAACTCTGCCCTATGACTTAGTCGAGTCCGGAGAACGCAAGATTGTGAAAATCGATCTAGGCGATCGCTTGATCACTCCGGAAGAAGTCAGCGCACAAATTCTGGCTGCATGCCGCGACCGCGCCGTCAAGCAGCTCAAGTTGCCTCCCGAAAGGTTGAGGCGCGCGGTGATTACCGTGCCGGCTTACTTCGACGACGCACAACGCCAAGCCACGCGGCGCGCTGCACAACTGGCTGGACTAGAAGTCCTGCGCATGGTTTCGGAACCTACCGCAGCAGCTTTGGCCTATGGCTTGGACAAGAAGAAGGCTGCGCGGGTGGTCATTTTCGACCTTGGCGGCGGCACCTTCGATGTCAGCATTTTGGAATTGCAAGAAGGCGTTTTCCGTGTACTTGCAACTTCCGGCGATACCCATCTCGGTGGCGATGACTTTGATCGTGCCATCATGGTGCATGTCGCTGCAGAAATTCAGCAAAGGTCAGGCATCGATGTTCTATCGGACCCAGCAGCGCGCACCGCTCTGCGCATGATTGCCGAGAAAACGAAGAAGGCCTTGTCCGCTTCCGAGAGTGCCGAGTTCGTGTACCACGATCCATCGGCGGGTATTGCATACCGCAAAGACATCGATTGGCGTATGTTCCAAACGTGGATTACTCCACTGGTGCAACGCACTTTGAACGGCTGTGCTTTGGCACTGCAAGATGCCGGCCTCACCCCAGAGGACATTTCCGACGTATTGTTGGTCGGCGGATCTACCCGCGTGCCATTGGTGAAGGCTGCGGTTGCGCAGTTCTTCAACCAGCCCGCCAGCGATGAGCTCAATCCAGATCAAGTGGTTGCGCTGGGCGCAGCTATCCAGGCTGGAGTTCTCGGAGGCTCTGTACGTAACGCCCTTCTGCTTGACGTCACCCCGCTCTCGCTTGGCATCGCCACCGCTGAAGGCACCGTCTCAAAGTTGATTAACCGCAACTCCGCCATCCCGGCGCAAGCCAAAGAAGGCTTTACCACTTTCGTCGATGGCCAGTCTGCAGTGAAGTTCACCATCATCCAAGGCGAGCGCGAGTTAGCGAAGGACAACCGCACTTTAGGCGAGTTCATTTTGCGCGGCATCCCACCGCAGCCTGCCGGTCTCCCGCAGATTGGCGTACGCTTTAGCCTCGATGCCGATGGAGTGCTCCACGTCCGCGCCATGGAAGAGCGCAGTGGCGTCGCTGCAGAAACCGTGGTTACTCCCAAGCACGGACTCACCGACGAAGAAGTGGAAAGCATGCTCGCCGATGCCTGGGAAAACGCAGAAGAAGATCTGGTCACGCGTCGGACAATGGATTTGCGTGGTCAGTTGAAAAATGTACGTCATGCGGTCGCCAAGCACATGGACATCGCGCGGGCACGCATGGACGAAACGGCACTCGAGCGTTTGGAAGATGCCTATGAAGATTCGGAAGATGTCGATGACATTCACGACCCAAATCCATTGAAGGGAATCCTCGATGAACTCGAGGAAGCGGCGAACCCTCTCGCCGAGCTTCTCATGAACCAAGTTGCGACCGAAACCGTGCGCAACCGTAAAGTCTCTGACCTTATCGACGAATGAGCTACAAAATCACCTTTCAACCTTTGGGCAAGACTGTCGAAGTCGATCCCTCTTCACTCAAAGAGCCACGTGACGGATTGCGCGGTGGGCTTTTGCAAATTGCACTCGATGCCGACATCGACCTCGACCACGCTTGTGGCGGCATTGCAGCTTGTTCGACTTGCCATGTCATCGTGAAAGAAGGCGGAGATTCCATTCCGGATGCTAGCGACGACGAAGAAGACATGCTCGACAGCGCGCCGGGGCTCACCTTGCAAAGTCGCTTAGCGTGCCAAGCAGTGCCCGATGGCAGCAAAGACTTGGTGGTGGAAATCCCATCGTGGAACCGCAACATGGTGAAGGAGTAAGAACGGTGGAACTGCAATGGAACAGTGTGGAGGACATCGGCTATGCCTTATGGGAAGCCGAGCCGGATTTTGATCCACTCACGATTCGCTTTACCGATCTCATCGACAAAGTCATGGCGCTGCCGGGTTTCGTCGGAGAACGCGACAAGTGCAATGAGAAGATTCTCGAAGCCATCCAAATGATTTGGCTTGAAGAGTTTCGGGAAGCCTAAAAAAACCATGCTGCTCTTGCAACTGGTCAATCCAGGATTGCAGGTCTTCTTTAGCCATTTTTCTCTACCCGTTCCTTTGCCATTGCGACGGCAACCGCCATCGTCGAGGCATCTTCCGCCTCACTACGTTGAAGAATCTCGGTCATCGTTTTGCCAATACCACGCAATTC
Source organism: Planctomycetota bacterium (assembly GCA_027623295.1). GTDB lineage: Bacteria > Planctomycetota > UBA1135 > UBA1135 > UBA1135. Next base: position 21,368 of record JAQBXR010000004.1, on the reverse strand, counting down.
TTCCGACCAGTCTTCGCGTCCGGTTTGACCGAAGCCAGCGCCTTCAATCAAAGCGCCAGCATTCAACACGAAGTCGGGCAGGTACAAAATCCCGCGATCGCGCAGTAGCTCTGCTTGTTGTTGATGACCCAAAGTGTTGTTCGCCATGCCTGCAACTACCGAAGTGCGCATGCGTGAAATGGACAAGTCGTGCACAGTTCCGCCAAGAGCGCACGGAGCCAAAACGTCGCAACGGGTTTCAAACAAGTCTGAGGGGGCAATGATCTCCACGCCATAGGCCTTGGCGGCTGCGCAAGCGGCCTCGGAAATATCGGCACCGATGACTTTGCATCCCAACTTCAAAAAGCGGCGCGCCAAAGCTCCACCCACCGACCCCAAACCTTGGATGGCAATGGTGAGTTTGGTGAAATCGGTCACTCCCAGATGATCCAATGCGGACCGAATGCCCCACTCTGCACCCTCGGCAGTGGCTTCCCCGGCGGAACGCATTTGCGCGTTTCCCTGAAAGTGCGCTATGTGGCCGGTTCCACGCGCCAAAGCTACGCGGTCTTCCTCGGTAAAGCCAGCATCGGGCCCCGTTTGATAGACCCCACCCAAAGCTTCAATCTCGCGCCCTAAGGCCTCCATTGCGGCCGGGCGGTCGGTCAGGTGGTTGGCATCGACCACAGTCTTGCCGCCACCACCACGCACACCCGCAAGCACACATTTGAAGGTCATTGAGCGCGACAGGCGCAATGCATCGGACAGGACATCGGCCTCGGTGCGGTAATTCCACACCCGAATACCACCATAGGCCGGACCACGTCCCAAATGATGGAGAGCGATATAGGCGCGGAGCCCAGATGCCTCGTGGGAGACCGCTACAACGCGATCATGCCCACCGCGGGCCATTGCTGAAAGAAGTTCCATGGTCGGGGAAGATGTCCCGGGGGTCCGGGGTCTATATTGTACGTCCCAGCCATGCGTCCCCGCCTAGCAACTTGTCTCCTTCCGCTTCCGCTCGCGCTCGTCGCCTCTTGCGGTTCGGCCCCCACTAACGATGGCCCTGCCCTTCCAGGGCTCGAGCAGTTACAGGCCGATGTTCAACGCGGCAATAATCCGATCGTATCGAGCACCGGCAATACACAGATTGACCAGCGGGCCGAACGCAATTTGGACGGACGCCCTGCCTTTTCCGATCGGTCGGAAGAAGCCGCAGAGATTGGTCGGCTTATCGTCGATTGCGACCGTCACCTACGCGCGTGGACCGAATCCATGGCACAAGTGCGCGACCCGAAGAACCAGGAGTTGGTGCAGTACACCACCCAGTCCATGGGAGTGTTAGTGGCTAAGAATCGCGGCCTTCTGGAAAGCCAAGCCGTCAGTGGAGCAGCTCGTAACCGCGGCATTGCTTGTGCTGCGCTTGGATTCTCTGGAGATAACCGCGTCACCCCACTCTTACTCAATGGCGTAAGCAATGGCGAGCCCGATGTCATCGCCAAGGCTTTGCTGGGTCTTGGAGTTTTGGCCGATCCGTTTACCTCCATGGCACCAATTCATGCTGCCGTGATCGATCCAAACGCCACCAGCGAGATCCACAGCAACGCCGCCTTCGCTATTTTCCAGATTGCAATCAAGACTGGCGTCGATTCCGATGGGACCATGGTCTCGGCACTTTTAAGTTTGATCAACTCACCTGATCCAAGTGTGCGCGCTCAGTCCACCTTGAGCCTTGGCCTAATTCATGCCAACATTGCCTTGCCGCAGCTCACCGACATGCTTGCTGGCGATATGGCACCCGATGTACGCACTGCCGCCGCTTATGGATTGGGGCAAATCGGCTCCACGGCTTCGACTCAACCACTGGTCAATGCACTGCGGGATCCAAGCGGATTGACCGCCGGAGCGGCACGTGCCGCCTTGGTCCGTATCCACGGACGCGATCTTGGTCCAGATCCGGATAGCTGGAGACCCCTGATGACGCAATAATTGCGTCATGGGTGAACCCGAACTCCGCGAATCAAAAAAAGCTAGCCGCTTCTCCGAGTCCGTCATCCGCGAGATGACCCGGGTTGCACGTGAACACAATGCGATCAACCTCGCACAAGGCTTCCCCGATTTCCCTGCACCCCACGCGCTGAAGGAAGCTGCGGTGAAGTGGATCCGAGATGACCTCAACCAATACGCTGTCACCTGGGGCAGTGATGGTTTGCGGGCCTCGATTGGCGAATACATGTTGAAGCGCCGTGGGGTGAGCATTGATCCTGATGCGCAAGTCACCGTTTGTTGCGGTGCCACCGAAGCCATGATTGCCGCCATGATGGGTGTGCTCGATCCCGGTGATGAGTTTCTCGTTCCAGAGCCCTTCTACGAGAACTACGGCCCCGATGCCATCCTGGCCGGTGCCATCCCCCTCTTCGTTCCAATGGGGAATGGCTTCACCCTCGACATCGATGCTATGCGTAAGGCTTCTGGCCCTAAAACGCGTGCAGTAGTTTTGAATACTCCCCACAACCCGACTGGCCGTGTCTTCACGCGCGCTGAGCTAAAGGAGTTGTGCGAGTTCGTGATTGAGCGCGATTTGATCCTCTTCACCGATGAGATTTACGAGGAGATTCTTTACACCGGGGATCATCATTGCCCACTTTTAGAGCCGGGCATGGCCGAGCGCACGATTGTTATTTCGGGTGCCTCTAAAACCTTTAGTGTGACCGGTTGGCGCGTGGGCTGGATTATTTCCCCGCCCAACATGACCAGCGGCATTCGCAAAGTGCATGATTTTTTGACCGTCGGGGCGCCGGCCCCACTTCAGGAAGCGGTCGCAGAAGCCCTGCTCTGGGAAGACGATTACTATGTCAAAATGCGCGAAGAATATCGGGCGCGACGCAGCGTGATGGTCGATGGCCTCAACGCCGCCGGCTTCCCCTGCGAAATCCCCGAAGGCGCTTACTACGCCATGGTGGATGTACGCGGCCATCAGCGTCGTGAAGAGACCGATGTGGAATTCGCCATGCGTTTAGTCAGAGATGCTGGCGTGGCCACCGTGCCGGGTTCTTCTTTCTACAGTGATCCGGCAGACGGCAAGCACCTGGTGCGCTTTTGCTACGCTAAGAAGATTGAAACCCTGGAGGCTGCGAACTCTAGATTACTGCGTTGGGCAGGTGCATGAAAAATCAATTCTGGTTCACGGTAGGCCTGGTTGCGCTTCTTGGAAGTTGCGGCGATGGCGCCCCGGAACCGGAGCCCGAGGTGCAGGTGCCGCTGGTTCCTCCTTTAGCGAAGTATGCCGAAGCGCGGGGCATGGCAGTAAAGGAACCCATTGGTCCCGACAAGCAGTTTCGTTTGGTTGGAGAATTGGCCTTTCACTTAGAAGACCAAGTTATGCCTCAGGATGGAGAACTCTTACTTGGTGGCAGCTCCCGCATGCAGTTCAAAGTCATGAGCGCTGGCTTCTATACCAACACCTTCTTGCTGGCCTCCGCGGAAGAATGCTGGGTGCAAAAGCACAACAAGGAATTCGAAGAATATGAACCCTTAGAGCTGTGGAAAGAGAGCATCCTCCGCTGGCACGCCTTGCGCTTCCCATGGGGATGGCAAGATGCCGAGTTTGGTGAGTTCACTCTGGAAACGAAGCTGGGCACCTTAACTTTGGAGGTGAACGAACAGCTTCTTCCCTCGCGCATTTCTTTACGCGACTCGCATGTCGCGCTCAGTGATTGGCGGACCGCAAGCAACAGCGCAGTGCTCTATCCCATGCATTGGGACTGGACCTATGAAGGCAGGCGCCGCGTCGAGAGCTTTCAATCCCTGCATGACCGCTCTTTATTCGTCGACTCTGCCTTCACTCCGCAGACCGGCCAACGCGATCGCACCTATCTACTAGACGTTGGAGATGGAAATGAAGTTTCTGGAGAGCTGTTGGACATTCTTCATGCGGCTTGGCAATCCATAGGCGTTGCGGAAGGTGCTGATTGGTTCACGGGAGCGCCTGGCCAATGGTATGAACACCAAGGCGAACGACGTTTTGTATTTGAGCCCGGCATCGAAAGCCAACCTGGAGCAGAGGTCCTGGAAGCCCGCGATTGGCTGGTTTGGAGTACCTTGCAAAAAGTAAGTGCCGAGCAAGCTCAAGCTTATCTCGCTTCGGTATTGCCACAACTCCAGGCCACTGCCGATGGCGATTTGTGGTCGCACCTCTCGGAAAACGATCGCGTTGGAAGAAGCGTTTTTGTTCTTCCCGTGATCCGCAAATAAGGGTTAGCCCCCGCGGGTGTGCATTTCCAACAATGGATCTGCAAGCAGGTCATCTAAACTAACCGCCGGGCCGCGCTCTTTTTCAGAAAGACGCTGTTCTGCACCACGGTCACTACGCTTCCCCCAAAGGCTGTGCAGGGTTTGGGCGAGGTTGGCATCGGAGCGGCCGTCGCGCAGGGCATCGCGCAAATCAGTTCCTTTTTGCGCATACAAGCAAGAGAACCAGGTGCCATCGGCGGTGACTCGAACTCGATCGCAATCGCTGCAAAAGGGAGTCGTAGTGGAGGCGATGATTCCGAAATCCAAACCCTGCGGCAAACGATACAAGCGTGCCGGTGCAGAGGGATCATGATCTGTAATCGTCTCAACCTTGCCATAGTGCTTGCTCACAACCTGCAAGATCTCTTCTCGCGAAACCACTTGCGATTTAGACCATTGGGTAGCGCCACCCACATCCATGTATTCGATGAAGCGCAACTGCAGTTCTTCTTCGGCCGCAAACTCAAGCAAGGACAGAATTTCATCCTCATTGGTGCCGCGAATCAAAACCGTATCCAGCTTGGTGTTCTTAAACCCAGCACTCTTTGCGGCTTGAATACCTTCTAAAACTTGGGGCAAGGCATCGCGTCGGGTGAGGGACTGGAAACGTGCACGGTCGAGGGTATCCAGGCTAATGTTTAAGCGTCGAATGCCGGCTGACTGCAGAGTCTCGGCCATGCTGGCGAGCAACATCGCATTGGTAGTTAAGGCCAGATCTTCCACCCCGGGAATCGCAGCCACTTGCTGAATCAACTCAGGGAAGTTTTTACGCAACAGAGGTTCTCCACCGGTAAAGCGCACCTTACTCACTCCCACTTTGGCAAAGGCCCGCACTAAACGTGCCATTTCCTCCAGCGAAAGGATGTCCTCGCGCGGAAGCCATGAGTACTCCTCCTCCGGCATGCAATAACTGCAGCGGAAGTTGCATCGGTCGGTGACCGACAGACGAAGGCTGCGCAAAGGGCGGCCGTGGCGGTCTAGAGGAACATCCACCGGCTGATTGTACCGCGAATCCTAGAGTTCTATCTCTTTCGGACCGCCCGCCGGCGAGAACCACTGCACCTCGGTGATGCGTCCGGTGGACTCGGCGTAACGCTTGGTGACACTTTGCTCAAAAGCATCGCGCGCGCTTGGATGCACCAAAGCAACCGCACATCCGCCAAAGCCCGCTCCGGTCAAACGCGAGCCATAACAGCCATCGACAGCAACTGCTGCTTCGACCATGACATCTAGCTCGGGCGTGGAAACTTCAAACAAGTCACGCAAGGAATGGTGTGCCCGGGTCATGCAATCCCCGAAGGTTGCAATGTCACCCTTCCGCAGAGCGTTAGAGCCTTCTTCGGTGCGCTGCACTTCCGCAATCACATGTTGCGCCCGACGTGCCAGCGCCGGCGGTAGGCGGTCGGCATGCTTGGCAAAATCCTCGGCGGAGACATCGCGCAGGCAAGTGACGCCTGGAATCTGCCCTTGAAAAATGGACAAGGCACTGGTGCACTCGGCAACCCGTTGATTAAACGCCGACGATGCCAACTCGCGCGCAACGCCAGTATCCATAATCGCCACCATGGCTTGCTTCCCATCCAGAGGTACGTGCTCGCGGGTTAGCTCCAAGCAGTCAAACACCAAAATGGAGTCGGGTTTGCCGAGGAAAATGGCGGTTTGATCCAAAATGCCACAGCGCACACCCACGTAGCGTGTTTCCGCCGCATGCGCCAGATGGATCATCTCTTCGGCATTAGGATCCAAACCCAACAAACTTGCAACCACCAAAACTGCCACGCATTCCACACTCGCAGAACTGCTCAACCCTTTGGCCATAGGAAGGTCAGCGTCGAGCACCAAGTCCAAGCCAGGCAACATGCCCCATCGTTCCATCGAGGTCCATAGGCCACCTTCCACATATTCTGACCACCCTTTGGTGCGACCAGGTTTGAGGTCCGCCAAGGGCACTTCGACGATTTGGCCTGGAAACTGTGCCGATTCCAAATGAAGCATGCCATCGTCGCGCAGCGCGGCCGCGGCATAGGTGCCCTTAGACAAGGCAACCGGCATAACCAAGCCACCGTTGTAATCCATATGAGCCCCAAGAAGATTGGCTCGGCCAGGCGCAAAAAAGGCGCGTGGCTGCTCACGGCTGATGGCGCGTAAACGCTCTAAGCAAGGGTCGAGGGGGCGGCTCTTCGTTGACATCAAGCTTGAGGTTACGATGGCGAGACCAAGCTTTCCGCCTAGCCATGCTGTCGATTCTCCTACTGCTCGTTTTCTCCCCCTCCCCTGCCCAGGAACCTGGTGCCGAGGCGACGGCTCCGAACGCTGTCGTCAGCACCGAGGTGCAGAATCTCCTAGACGCCGTCGCCTTACAACAAGGGGAAAAGACCTACACCGTGGCCGAGGTGGTCGCGGAGCTTTACCCCTTAGACGGATCCCTGCAAGAGGCGTTGGAATCGAACGCCGAGTACCTGCACTTTTACATCGACTCCTTGCGTTTCTACAACCAAGTCCGATGGTTCAGCAACTTGCTCCTCCTGGATGACGCAAAGATACCAAACGTCGACCAAGAGGCTTTGCTCGCCGAGGCATCGGCCTGGGATCTTGACCGCGGCGGTGATGGACGTTTCCCGGAGTCCTTGCTTGCACGCGGCGGATTGGAAATTGTAGGCCGCGCTCGACTCGTCGCACTGCAGCCAAAGGAGTACTCCATGCGCGAGATTCGCACCCATTTCAACCGCTCAATCCCAGAGTTCTTCGGCCGCCTGAAGGTCTCTTGGATTCGCTTGCCGCTGTTCGACATGGAAACCAACCGTGCGGTCGGCGAGGAGGAACGTATAGCGCGCTACAACTTGCTCGATGAAGTCGCGAGCAAACTCACCTCCGAAGAAATCACTTGGGCCAGCGCGGTAGAGCGCTATTGCGAGGACCCGGTGTCCAGCAAACAAGGTGGCCGTGTGGGTTACATCAAGCGCACCGACCACCGCTTCGATGAAGATTTCCTACGCCAGGTGTTCGTCGATTTTGGGATTACCGTTCCCAATAGTGCCGTTTTACGCGGCCCGATTACAGGCAGCCGGTGGATTTACCTCGCCCGTGTAGAAAAGGTCTTCACTGAGGGCGTGGTGGACGTACAGCGGGTGCGCGACCGCGTCATTCGCTCCCTACGCGTCTACAACATGTTCCAACGGCTCCATTCCCTAGCCACCGGCACCTCACGCTGGATCCTTCTCCCCATTCAACAAGGATGAGCGAAAAAGTTCTCGAATTACAGGGCTTAGTCGTCCAGTACGGCAGCTTTACTGCACTTCACGGAGTCGATGCCATCTTTCAAGGGGGCGCGCTTGGGCTTTTAGGTCCAAACGGTGCCGGCAAATCCTCCATGATGCGCTCCATCTTGGGCCTCGTTCGTCCCGCTGGTGGTAGCGTGAAAGTTCTTGGTGAAGACACCCAAGTTGCTGGCGCTAAGTTGCGTCGACGGATTGGCTACATGCCAGAACGCGATGCCTACATTGGCGGTGTCAGTGGAGTCCGCGGCTTATCGCAACTTGCGGAGCTCTGCGGCTTTCATCAAGAAGACGCCATGCTGCGCGCGCACGATGTCCTCCATTTCGTCGGCCTAGGCGAAGAACGTTATCGCGAGGTTTCGACTTTCTCTTTAGGCATGCGGCAACGTTTCAAATTAGCCGCCGCCTTAGTGCACGACCCCGATATCCTGTTCCTAGATGAACCAACCAACGGTTTGGACCCGCAAAACCGCGCGCGCATGTTGGGCTTGGTCGAGCGCGTCAGCAAGGATCACGGCATTCACTTAATTCTTGCCAGCCACCTTCTCCCCGATGTCGAGCGTTTATGTAACGAGGTCTGGGTTTTAGACAAGGGGCACATGAAGCACACCGGTTCCTTGGCCGAGCTCACGGCTGCGGCGCGTGGCGCAAAACGAGTGCGTGTGGAATTAAACTCGGTGACTGCATTCCAGAAGGTCGCGCTGGACCAAGGCCTCGACGTAGAAATCGGACGTGTACACGGAGAACTCGTGCTTTCACATCCAGAACGCATCGTTGAACCCAATACCGTATTTGGCCTGGCGAAAAACGCGGGTATCCCTCTTCTAGGTATCAAAGATGCGGCACGTTCGCTGGAAGATGCCTTCCTTGAAGCCTTGGAGGCTGATTAATGGCGTTCCGCGCAGCTGAATACGAACGTTTCTCAGGGGAACGTTCCTCGCGACCGACCTGGATTCCCATCGCCACCGCCACCTTGGCGCGCGGCTGGGCTTCCAAATGGGTGCGCCGTATGTCGTTCCTGTCTCTGCTCATGGGCTTCACCATTGTGGTGCTGCTTTACATCCTCAACCAAGTGGTGCCTGATTGGCGTGAGGCGATAGCCATAGCTGGCGACCAGGTTGCAGAGGGAGGCGGTGAATGGACCATCGATGCCCGCTTCTACTTGCGCCTACTTGCGGTGTTCGCAAACCCCTTCATTTTGGTCTTGTCACTCATTTTTGGGCACGACCTTATTGCCAGTGACTTACGCACCAATGCCATGGAGGCGTATTTCTCACGGCCGATCACGCCATTGAGTTACCTGTTTGGGCGCACCATAGCCTTTGTCGGCTTCCTCATGCTGGCAACCTTCGGCCCCATCATGCTGATCTGGTGTGGAGACTTACTCTTCTCCGAAGAAGGCCATATTGACGTCATCGCTAGTGTGCCACTCGGTCTGTTTTTTGCGTTGCTCATGAGTTGCACGGTCGTCGCACTCATGGTGCAGGCGATTACGATTCTTACGCGTAGTGCGATTTGGACCAACCTTGTGTTCTTAGTCGTCTTCGTGATGGTGCAAGGCATGGGCGCCATGCTTTGGGGCATAACTGGGAACTCATCCCTGCTCGCGATGGCTTACTTCCAAGACACCTTTGTGGTTTGCGCAGCAGCTTTAGGCGAACTCGATGGCATTGAGTCGAGCCACCCACCAGTTGCCCTCGCCTTTGGAGTGCTGATTGGACTTGCCTTCCTCTCTTTCGGCATCCTCATGCGCGGCTTAAAGCGTAGGAGTCTATTAGCATGAGCGCTCCAGCACTAAAATGTGAGAACTTGTCCCGCTGGTACGGAGAGGTGCAAGGCTTGGCCGGACTTACGGTCACGATTGAAAAGGGCATCATTGGTTTGCTCGGCCCAAACGGTTCTGGGAAAAGCACCCTAATGCGTCTCCTTACCGGCCAAATCCATGCTTCGCGTGGATGGGTCGAAGTGCTCGGCCAACGCATTGTGCCGGGCACCTACGAAATCTTCCGCCGGGTTGGCTATGCACCAGGTGAAGATGTTCACTTTGAATCGGAACGCGCAATTGACTTCTTGAAGCTCATGGCCCGCATTGGGGGCGATGGCGCCACCCAAGCGCAGGACCGTGCTGAGAAAGCTTTGCACACAGTGGGCATGGGCAGTAAAGCTGGGGTGCGCCTCGACGCCATGTCGAAAGGCATGCGCCAACGGGTCAAGATTGCGCAAGCCTTGTTGTTTGACCCAGATTTGTTGCTGCTCGATGAGCCGCTCAACGGCATTGACCCGATTAGTCGCCGCGGCACCTTAGATTTAGTCCGCAAGATGGCCGAGGAAGATAAGACTGTGATTCTTGCTTCCCATGTTTTGCATGAAGTCGAAGGCGTCACCGATCACATGCTTCTGCTTCACCATGGACGCTTACTTGCGGAAGGCCGCTTGAGTGCCATTCGCGAACTCATCAATCAAAAACCGCGCCGCGCCACCGTGCGTGGCACCGATTTGAGCAAACTAGCTGCAGGTTTACTAGCCGATAACATCGTCAGTGGTTTGGAGTTCGTCGATGACGGGTGCATCCACCTCGACACGCGTAAACTTCCGGAGTTACTCCAACGCCTGCAAGTCGCTGGTGCGGAAGGTTCCATCCATACCTTGGAAACCGATGACCAAGAGCTTGAAATGATCTACGAAATGTTGGTTGGAGGTTCTGCACGATGAACGCCATCACCGCCGTTGCTCGTTTTTCCTTTTGGCGCCGCGCCTCTGGCATGAAGTTGCTGGGACCAGGCGTCATTGCGTTATTACCCTGCCTCATGATGGCGATTGTCTTGATCGAAGAGCCCATCGATCCATTCGAGCTTTACCGCAGCTACATGGTCCCTGCGACCTTGTACTTCGTGTTGCCTTTGGTGTGCATGTTCATCATGCTGCCGGTGCTCAGTGAACTTTATGAAAAAGGTTCGGTTGGGTATCTGTACACCCGCCCGGCACCCCGCTGGAAAATGTTGGTGGGCATGTTCCTCGGTGCCTACACAGCTATGCTTCCGGTTTTCTTAGCCTGCGTACTTGGCCCGCTACTACTCGGTGTCCTTTCCGGTTCCGATGCCAGCATGTCTGAATGGCTTTCCTTGTCCATGGGCATCTTTGCCATCCTGGCGATTGCTGGACTGGCTTATGGATCGATTTGCGTTTTCATTGGTGTTAGAACCAAGCGCCCGATCATCTGGTCCTTCGTGGTTTTACTCGGTCTTGGTTCCACTATGGGCTCCTTGCCTGGCGCTGGACAAGAGTTCTCGCTGCACTACTACTTGATTAGCTTGGCTTATAAGTGGTGTGGAGTTACAGGATCCAAAACCGACTTGTTCTCGCCACTGGAAACCATTGCTTCGGTTCCGGAAAGCCTATTCATCTTGCTGGCCACCTCCGTTGCCATGATGGCTTTCACCGCGCTCGCTGCCCGCCAGCGCGATGTCCTTTAAGCGCTAAGCCGATGGCTCTGATTCAAAAACTTGAGGATTGGAGTCGTCGGCCGGCAGACTATCCGGAGACCTCTGCGCCGCAGCATGTGTTGCTCGGCGATCCCGCTGCGTTTTGCATCGAAGAAGTGCAGAACCCCTTAATGGCCGCGGACGATGGCACCCCCCATCGCATAAATCCGAATCTAGCCATGCAACAGTGGCAGGCCATGCGTCGGGCTATGGAAGAGTCTGGACTCATCTGCCTCACGCTCGATGCCGAGCCTAACCTTCCCGACCTCTGCTTTACGGCGAATCCGTCCTTCGTGATTCCAGTCACTGCAGATCGACGCGATGCCTGGCTCGCCCACATGCGCTATCCCTCGCGACGTCCGGAAGTCGCGTTGCATGCAGGCTTCTTCCATGCGGGAGGGTTCTTGCTGCACGAAATGCCCGAGCACGTGCAAAACTTTGAAGGCCACGGCGATGGCTTGTGGCATCCAGGGCGCTTCTTGCTGCATGCTGGCGTAGGTTCCCGCACCGATGCCGCTGCATGGCAGGTCATCCAAAACGCCTACCCGAAGCTCGATATCTTGCTCTACCACCTGCAGCCTGGCAATCAGTATCACACCGATACCGCACTAGCGCCGCTCAACGCATCGACCGCTTTAGTGGTGCCCTCGGCCTTTGACGCAAATGCACTCGCACTGCTGCATGCTGCTTTTCCGGACCTCATTGAGCTCACCAATAGCCAGGGTGCCGCACTCATCGGCAACGCATTCTGCGCCGATGGCAAGCATGTGTTTCTCCCCACCAGCTGCGCCGATCTCACCGCAAAACTAGAAGCCCGCGGGTTTCGGGTCATCGCGCTGGACCTCTCGGAGTTCCACAAAGCCGGCGGTTCAGTGTTCTGCTTAAAGCAGTCTTATTGACCCGCGGCCATTTCGCGCTCTTCCACCTTCGGCGGAGCACTCTGGTCTTCGCCACCAGGATGACCCACAAAGGCCAATTCAATCAGGCGATCACAAAGTTCCGCGAACCCGACGCCGGCTTTCTCCATGAGCTTCGGGTACATCGAAATCGATGTGAAGCCTGGCATGGTGTTGACTTCATTCAACACATAACGCCCGGTGCCTTTATCCATGAGGAAGTCAACGCGCGCTAAGCCAGACAAGCGCATTACGCGGAAGGCATGCAAGGCGATGTCGCGGAGGCCATTGGCCAAGCGCGGTGGAAGTAAATCATCGTCCAGAACTAACTGCGCGGCATCGGTCTTGTACTTGGAGTCGTAGTCGTACCAGCCGTCCATGACGATTTCGCCGGGAAGGCTCACCAAAGGCACCTCACCATCTAAAACGGCGATTTCAAACTCACGCTTTTTGTCGACGGCAGGCTCGACCAAAGCGGCGGCGCCATACTGAAATGCCAATACCAGGGCATCGTGCAATTGCGTGCGATCTTCCACGCGCGAGATACCAACACTGCTACCCAAGCAAGTCGGCTTTACAAAACACGGATAAGTTCGCTCAGCTTCAAGTGCGTCCAATACTTTACCGCGGTTTTGATTCCAATCGGAACGCTGGACATCGCACCACGATAAAACGGGAATATTTGCGCTACGCAAAACATGTTTGGCCACGCTCTTATCCATAGCCAAGGCCGAGCCAAGACAACCGCTTCCCACGAAGGGCATGTTGATTAACTCAAGCCAACCTTGAATAGTGCCATCTTCCCCCATGGGGCCATGCAAAACCGGGAACACGACTTGCGTGCCCTCAGGTAAAAATGGACCGTGGCTACAAGGAGCTACTTCTTCACCCGCGAGTAAACGCGCCGAGTCATCCGCATTCAACCAGCCGCCGTCTTTACTAATACCAAGCAGACGAAGGTCATACTTCTTGGAGTCCAGCTGATCACGCACCGCTCGAGCCGAACGCAGACTAATTTCGTGTTCGGCGGAGACGCCTCCAAACAGGAGAGTCAGGACCAGAGGTTTTGCGGATTCGTGCACAACTACAGCCTAATGCCTTGAGCCGCCGCTTTCACCTGTAGATTTGGCCCACTCGGCATGTTTTTTGCATCTGATTCCCTATCCTTAGACCGCCCCCAGACTCACGGATGACGCACGCCCGCCTCTACGCCCTGCTTTTCCCAGCCCTTCTCGGTTGCGCCCTCTTCCTTTCGGTGCTGCCCGGGGAGTTTGTGTACGACGACCGGTCCCTGCTCAGCCTCAACCCCAACTTTCAAGAATGGTCGGTGGTCCTGAAGGCCTTCACCACTCCCTATTGGGAATTAGTAGATGCAGAGCGCTTCAGTTCCGGCTTTTATCGCCCAGTTGGCGCCGCAGTTTTGGGCGCCGGATGGCAACTCGGCAATGGCGACCCCATATTCTTTCATGGCATATCCTTGCTCTTGCATGCCGCCTGCTCCATGGCCGTGGCCGCGTTGGCTCTAAGTTTTGGATGGCGCCCGCTGCTTGCTGGCGGTGCAGGAATTTTATTCGCGATGAGTGGAGTGCACGCAGAACCGGTAGCTTGGATTTCCGCGATTCCCGACTTACTTGCCACTCTGTTTTGCTTGTTAGGTTTACGCGCGCTGGTGCAAAAACGCATGGTTGGAGTAGGCGTTTTCTTTTTGCTCGCCATGTTGAGCAAAGAAGCCGCCTTTGGAGCTTGGGCTTTGGCAATCGGTGTGGTGGTTTTGCAGCGGCATTGGAAAATGCTCGGGCCCTTGGCCGTAGCCGGCGTGATGGTTTACGGCCTTCGGGTCAACGCTTTCGATAGCCTTGTGGCTGGCTTTGACCGCGTGAACACGCACCATGGACTAAATGGACAGGAACAGTTTGTGCTGTCCCTTTCGCTGATTGGCGACTATCTCAAATTCCTGGTTTGGCCTTGGCCGCACGCGCCATTCCGCCCTTTACGGGTCGATGCCGCTGGATTCGATGCACGCCTAATTTCCGCAGTCCTCGGCGGCCTCGCGACCTTGCTTGCAGGCGGTTTTTGGTTTTTGCGTGCCCACCGCTTCCCAACCGCCATGTTCGGATTAGGACTCCTATTCGCTGGCCTAGTGCCCGTTTTGAACTCCAACGCCTTGGGCCAATATCCTTTTGAAGAACGCTTCCTGTACTTGCCGAGTGCGGGTTTCGCCATCCTTCTAGTCGGCGTGCTCGCTTGGCTTAGCGGCAAAATCAAAAACGAAAAGTTCCTGCCCGTTGCCATCGCAGTCATTGCCATCCCAAACGCGGTTTCGGCTTGGAGTGGCAGCAAGCATTGGCTAAACGAAGAAACCTTGTTCTCGTGGGCACAAGAAGCCTCTCCTGGAGCCATGACCGGCCATATTGAATTTGGCCGTCTCATGTTGGAGCGCGCGCAAGCATCGGCAGACCCTCTGGACCGCGATCGCTACACCGAATATGCCTTGAGTGCTTACCGTCGGAGTTTGGAGATTCAACCGGATAAGGTTTTCGTGACCTCGGTCGAGCGCGAGAAAGGAAACCTAGGATTGGGCGATGCCTTGTATCTCTCGGGTGACTTCCAAGCAGCCGAAGCGGTGTATATGCAAACCGTCGAGCACTACCGCTTTTCACCATTAGGGTTCTTAGGTTTAGCCAACTGCCGCGGGCAGTTCGCAATGCGTCATTTGCAGGAAGGACATCCGTCGCTTGCCGATCTCGCTTTTGAAGCCGCCGTGGGGCATTTCAATACGGCGCTCATTCAAAGCCCAGGATTACCCAATGCCATCATTGGAAAAGCGAATGCCCTAGCGCAGCTCGGAAAATTTGAGAAAGCTTTACCCCTTGCAGAGGAAGGGTTTAACTTCGCTCCTGATCGCCTCGATGTAGCCCAGCTCTTGTTCACGCTGTATTACGGCAAGCAGGATTTTGCGCGTGCCACCGCAACCCTAGAGACCTTCTTACTACGCAATCCGGAGCATCCGCAAGCCTTTGTAGTGCAGCAGACCTTGGACCAAATGCGTACCATAAGTTCGGAACCTCCAAGATGAATGTGACCCCCGGCTGCTTCTTAATCTCCCGCCCCGCGATGCTCGATCCGAACTTCGACGGCACCGTGGTCCTGATTTGCACCCACGATGAAGAAGGAACGGTTGGCTTGACCTTGAACCGCCCGCTGGAAGTCCCCATTGAACACGTGCTGCCCGATGCCGAGTATTTACACGACGCCGGCGTCCCTCTTTTATGGGGTGGCCCGGTTGGAACCGATGCGGTGCACGTTTTGTCTAGCTGCGACCCCAACGCACCGACGGCTCCCCCTTCGGAAGACACCCTCCCGGTTCTGCCCGGAGTGAACTTTGGCGGTGGCTTAGATTTGGTGCGCAGCGTCTTCCAGGAAAATGGCACCCTACGGTTCCTGCTCGGTTACAGCGGTTGGAGTCCAGGCCAACTCGATGAAGAGCTAGCCGCAGATGGCTGGTACGTCGTTGCCGGCGATGTTGAGGAAGTTTGGACCTCGGATTGGCGACTCATGTGGGAACGCCTGATGGCGAAGATGAATCCTGAGTTCGCCTGGATGCGTGAGATTCCAGAGAATCCCGAAGTCAATTAGTGATTGATCTTCTGCTACCTCACGTTTTCGGCTGCAGATGACTTGGAAGGACGTGATGGTGCTGAGCGTGGGCCTTTTCACCCTGGGGAATGCCGCATTGGGCATGAACTGGATGTTGTACGGCACTTGATTCTCCCATGGTGCGGGTAGAATCGTGCTCCATGGACATACCCGCCCTGTCCGCGCGCATTCTCGATGGAGGCCGCATCACCGCTGAGGAAGCACTCTTCCTCCACGACCACGCCTCTCTAGACACGCTCGCCTTTTTGGCCGACGCCGTGCGTGAGCGCCTACACCCTGAGCAAGTGGTGACTTACATCGTCGACCGCAATCTCAATCCGACCAATGTGTGCGTAACCGATTGCGATTTTTGTGCTTTCTACGCCAAGCCCGGCGACAAAGAAAAAGCTTATGTTTTGGAGCGCGACGACATTTATCGCCGCGTACAAGAGACCGTAGATGTTGGCGGCGTGCAGATTCTGATGCAGAGTGGACATCACCCGAAGTTGGGTGTGGAGTGGTTTTCAGAGTTGTTCCGTGATTTGAAGGAGCGTTTCCCCCAGATCCACCTTCACGCCATGGCACCTTCCGAGATTGAACACCTCGGCCGCGTTTCCAAAATGAGCAGCCTAGAGGTCCTCAAAGCGCTGCAGAAAGCCGGCATGAATTCGATGCCTGGTGGTGGCGCAGAAGTGCTCACCGAATCGGTGCGGGCGAAGATTGCGCCGCGCAAAACCTCGACCGAGGCTTGGCTGCGCATTATGGAAGAGGCGCACAGCATCGGCATGAAAACCACCGCCACCATGATGTTCGGCCATGTGGAAACCAGTGCGGACCGGATTGCGCATTTGGACCACCTGCGTAAACTGCAGGATCGCACCGGTGGCTTTACCGCCTTTATCGGTTGGACCTTTCAGCCCGGCGGCAACCCTTTGGGCGACCGTTTGCTCGCAGAAGGATGGCGTAAAGCGACCCACGCCGAGTATTTCCGCTTGACCACCATCGCGCGGATTTACCTCGACAACTTCCCCAACATGCAGGCCAGCTTTGTCACCCAAGGCGCAGATGCAGCCCAGCTTGCCTTGCGCATGGGATGCAATGATTTCGGCTCTGCCATGCTGGAAGAAAACGTCGTCAGCGCAGCTGGATGTTTCGAGTTGGTCAATCTCGACAACATCGAGAACAACATTCGCTCAGCCGGCTTTGCTCCACGCCAGCGTAATCAGGCTTACGACATCGTCGATGCTCGCGGCCCTCTTCCGCAAGAAGGCGAGTTGGAAACTTGTGGTGCATCGGCAACCGGTCAAGGCGAACTCGCCACGACTGCTTCCTAAAAGGCCTTGACTGAATTACGCGACTTTCTCGATGCGGAATATGCCCTGCAAAGGGATGAGTCTGCATGGGAAGGTGCGGCGAAGAAAGTTGCTGCCTCTGCCTTAGTGCAAGCCAATGTTTCGGTTGGCGAAATGCGCCAACGCCTGTCCTCGCAACCGGAAGCCCGACGTTCCTTGGTGAAACAGTGGTTGGTCACTTTGCGCGAGCAGGGTGTCCCGCTCCCTGGCGACTCCATGGTGCGGGCTTATGTCGGACTAGGTGGCCTAGCGATTGCTTTGGGGGCCATCTTTGGATTAGTCGCCGGAAAAACTGCGCTCATGACCACCGCAGGGCAGCCCATCAACCTTTGGCTGTTTTTGGGCGTTTTGGTGTTCTTGCAAGTGGGCTTGTTGCTCGCCGGTTTTGTGTTTGCCGCAGTGGCCAAGGTGCGTGGCAAAGAATGGCTTGGCTTACTCGGTCGTTTTTCCCAAACCATCTTCCGCTGGAAATGGGTGAAGCATCATGCAGAAAGGGAAATGCTCGGCGCCTTGCCGGAAACTTCTCGTGTAGAGCAGTGGATTTGGCTTGGCTTCACGCAACGTTTTGCCGTCGCTTTCAATCTGGGCGCAGCGATTTCTTTTGTTGCCTTACTTTTGTTTAGCGAGTTGCAGTTTGGTTGGTCCACCACCCCGGACAGCTTTAAATCTACCGCTTTAGAAAGCCTGGTCGATGTGCTCGCAGCTCCGTGGGCTTGGGCCGCACCAGAATCATGGTCTCCAAGCGCGGACTTCATTGCTGGAACACGTTGGGAAACCCTTGAAGGGAACTTTCGCAACCCGTCCGTAGACGGTCGCGAATGGTGGCCCTTCTTGCTCATGTCCCTTTTAGTTTGGGGGTTGCTGCCACGCATACTTTTGCTTTCCTGGATGGAATCGCGCAAACGTAAAGCACTTCAAAGCTTAACTTGGAATCATCGTGGCTATCAACGATGGGTGGAAATCATGTTTCCATTGCAAGCTTGTAGCACCCGAACCCCGGTCGATGCGATTGAGGAGGTCACCGCTAGTTCCACCAAGCAAAGTGATTCCAGGAAGGGGATTCTTTGGGGCGCATGGCCTTTAGAGATTGGAGAAGAGAATCTATTTGCACGACACTCGCCTCTGACGGCCCTGCACTTTCCATCTTCTAGTTTGGTTTATGCCGGTGGCCAAGGCCTGGAGCAGGAGGCAGACATCATCACTCAGCTGTCGGGGTCTAAACTCGCCGAGTTATGGGTCTTTGTAGAAGCTGGTGAATCTCCTGATAAACGCCTGACATCCTTCCTTGGCAAACTGCGCCAAACCGTTGGCAAGGATTGTCCAATTCATATTTTGCCTTTGGAGCATCATGCTGGGCAATGGCCCGCCGCAAGCGACCGTGATTTAGAAATCTGGACGCGCACCTTAAGTAGTTTGCGTGATCGTCAACTCTCGGTACGGAGAATCGCAGCATCGTGAGCAGTGAATCCCTTCCGACCTTTGTGGTCGTCGGCCATGTGAACAAAGGAAAGTCCTCGGTGGTTGCGACCTTACTTGAGGATCCATCGATTCCCATCGATTTAGTGCCTGGAACGACCACGGAAGCTGCTGCTTATGATTTCAAAATCGATGGCAAGAGTATTTTCCGCTTGATCGACACACCAGGCTTTCAAGAAGCCGAAGCCACCTTAGAACAACTGAAGATGCGTTCGCAAAATGCTGGCGATCATCAGAATGCGATTCGGGATTTCATAAAGCAGTTCGATGGTTCTGGACGTTTCCACGATGAAGTGGAGTTACTACGCCCCTTATTACAAGTGGGCCCGGTCGGCCTGCTTTATGTCGTCGATGCTTCGCGCCCCTACCGCGCCACTCATGAAGCCGAAATGGAAATCTTGCGTTGGCTCGGACGTCCGGGCATGGCGCTTATGAACCGCATCGGACCGGAAGACCATGCGGAGAGTTGGCGGCCTGTGTTGCAGCAGTTTTTCAGCGTGGTGCGTGACTTCAATGCCCATGAAGCGAATATGGAAGCGCGCTTAGGCTTGCTCGCTACTTTTGGCGAGCTGCACGTTGACTGGAAGGAACCTCTTAAGACTGCCATGGACTCCTTTGCGGCACGCGCTAAGCAAAGAGTGAGCGCATCAGCATCAGCCTTGGCTCAATTTTTGGTGGAGGCGTGGAGTCATGTCGAAACCATGAATTACACTCCCGGCAGTGCGGACTCTGGCGCCAACCTGGAGGGTGACAAACTTTCTTCGCGCTATGAAAAACACCTACGCAAGTTAGAGGCCGATGCGCGGCGCACCGTAGAGGCGGTGTATGGCTTTGCCCCGCTGGATCATTTAGAACAAAACTTCAACCTTACTCCTGAAGACCTCTTTGACCAAGAAGGCTGGCGTTTCTTCGGCCTCACTCAAACACAACTCACTGCACGCGCGGCGGCGGCTGGTGGCGTGGTCGGTGGATCCTTGGAATTGATCACTGGCGGATTAAGCTTTGGCGCCGGAGTTGCGCTTGGCTCTGCAGTCGGTGCGGCTGGAGTTTGGTTTGGCAGTCACCGCGTGGCCAAGCATTGGACACCGAAACATACGCGTTTCGCAAAGCTCTTCCCTGGCCAACATGGTCACATGCGCGCCTTTGGCCCGATTGCGAACGATGCCTTTGCTTATGTTTTATTGGACCGCGCTTTGGTGCACTTGCGTGTGGTGCAACATCGAGCGCATGCGCGTCAGGGTCCGCTGAACTTGGATGACACCGCAGGATTCCGCGTAGGTGACATGGCCGCAGCGCAACGCAAAGTAGTGGACCGAACCCTGCACGCTTGCCAAAGCGCTGGCAAACAGAAGCAAAACCCAGGAGCTGAACTAGTCGAAAATTTAGCTTCTTGCCTGCAAGCGTTTGCGCAAGGCAGTTAGGGTCGCATCGCTGGGTAGAGTGCCGCGGTTGGCATAGCGCGCCTGGAAGATTGCTTGAATAGCAGAGGAGCATTCCTCTGCTAAAGCAGCATCGATTCCAACGCCGCTGAATCTAGTGGCCAGATGGTTACTGTATAGATCTTCGCGTGAGCAGTGCAGGAGCTGGGCGAGGTCATCGACCAGATCCTGTGGCTCCCGAATAGCCGGCTTTACTGCGCTTTTCTTTGTACCTGGCACTGTGCTTTGCTTCGCACCTACCCTTACACTCTGCTTCGCGCCGGACACCGTAGTGGTTTTGGTTTTGGGCCAAAAGAAGACCCCTAAAAGTAGAACTGCAAACCCCGTTAACCAAATCCATGGAGTCCATTTATTCCTACTCTGCCCTGAAGAGGCTGTTGTGGATGAATCCGCTCCAATCGTGTGCGTGACATAGGAGGCCGTGCTTGGCTGGAAGAAACTCCAGCTCACCAGCGGAAAGGGTGCTTCGGATAAAGTCTCCAGATAGACCGTAATACCTTGGTCCTGAAGCTCGAACCGTTGCGCGCTGAGCGGGAAGTTTGGAAGCTGCCCCAAGCGTGGTAGTTGGGCGGAGGTGAGCAAGCCTTTACCGTGAAAAACGATTTGGAGTGCTCGGGTTCCCTGGTTTTCCTGTTCCGAAAGCTCCATGGTGAAGTCCCCGATTGCACCAAAAAAGTCTAAAGGTTGCCCCTCAGTCGGCGGCAGGAGAATGTCGAGATGAAAGGCTTCCGTAGTAAAGGTTTTCGTTTGACGATCCACCGGAACAAGACCCCGAATCATGTCTTCCTCGAACTCGGTTGCCCAAACCAACTTCAGTTTTGCTGGTGGAACGTGAAGCAACTTTCCCTGCAACTGAATTTTGCGCCTTAGTTGAAAGTGGATTCTGCCCTCGGCGAGGTCTTCCAGCCTTTGAATCTTCCCCTCGTCACGGTCGATGACCATCGAAGTGTCACCTTGGCCTTCGGTGTCGAGCACGCGGAAGTCCAGCGAAGGTTCCGCCCACGGTGTGGTCAGCTCGGCTTGAAAGTCTAAAGGCGAACGCCATTGTGGGAGCAGTTGTTGCTCGAAAAACGCCTGTTCCATGTCTATATGAAGCTGCAGCCAGAGCGTTTCTCCTAGGAACAACGTATCGCCGGGTTGCACAGTTGTTTGCGTTTGCGAACGCACCACTTCCAAGTCAAAGCGCACGGGCGGGCTTTGATCTCCCTGCACCACGAGTAAACACAGCAAGCTTGCAACGAGACCTACCATTGCCAAACTCCGCTAGGCTTCGGCTTCTGCGCGGCCTTCTTGGCGGCGCTTTGTTGATCGAGGCGTTCGAGTTGCTGCATGAGTTGGAGTTGTTTTGCCTCGGTCAGCGGCGGTGCGGAAGCATCGGGAGGCGAGGGCATCTTCTCTGATTCCGGTGCATCAGCGCCAGAGGTGCTCTGCAGTTCTGCTTCCAAAGCGGATAAGCGTGAGCTGGCGCGTTCCAAGTTACGTTGTGCTTCAAGCCATGCGTTTTGCATTTCTAAAGCAGACTCCCAAGCCTCACGCGCAA
>JAQBXR010000019.1 GCA_027623295.1 Planctomycetota bacterium | reverse complement strand
ATCGTGTTCCCCCAATCCGCCGCCGGTGTAAACACCAAAGCCAGCGAAAGAAGCGGAAACTAGCTCATCTTCCTCAATCGCAAGATTGCCTTCACCTACGCGGGCGCTCATCAAGATTTGGTTTTCCTTGAAGTCGGTCTTCTTCACGTTGAGACGCACACCGTTTGCGTATTCCACTTGCCAGAAACCAAGATCCTCAAGGAACTCCTGCCGCTTAACCTCGCCAGCGTTGTCCGCAGACGATGCGTAAGCAAAAGGTTTCACTTCGATTATGGCACCCTCGGCAATCTTCACTTCCTTGGCTGCTTTATAAACACCCAAAAGTGCCTCTTCTGCATTCTCCAATTGCAAGGAACCCATGGCAGTAATGCTTGGCTTGCCGCCGCGCCAGTTATTACGCAGAGCCTTCAAGCAATCTTCCACAGTGAGAGCCTCTAAGGCAGGCTTGTACAACTCGCGGTCGTAAACAGCGCTAGTTGGAATGCCGCCGGACTCAATTTCGGCCAAGATGGCTTCGCGAATGCCAGCACTGTGTGCGGTGCTTTCGCGATCTACCGCTTCGTCCAGAGAGCGTAAAATTCCGGCGCGGATTTCGCTAAGTTCTGCATCCTGAAAGCCGAAGTTCAAGGCAATACGGAGTTCGACGTAAGCCGCAATCATGGCTTCTTCCCACCTCTCTGGGTCAGAACTTAAGTTGAGAGCGCCTCCTTCGAAGACTTCCAAACCACCTGCGTTCGAGACCGATGCAGAGAGGTAAGGAGTTTCCGGCTCCTTAATCGCTTCCGAGAAACGCAGAGCCATCATGGAATGCGCGACCTGCAAGGCTAAGTCTTGCTTGCGTTGCGCAACGGTGTCCTTAGCATCGGCAAAAGGCTTGAGATTGGAAACTGAAATCTGAACCGTCGGGATCTCAGGCTCGTGAATCAGGAACACCAATTCTTCCATGGTCGGCGTGCCGAGGGCAGGCTCCATTTCAACAGGAGTACCCGGGCCAATGAAATCGCCAAAGTACTCTTCAACCAGAGTGCTTGGATCCAAGTCGCGTAAGTCGCCCACAATGACCATGGTCATGTTCTCTGGGCGATACCAGCGCTGATAGAACGCCGTCACCGACTCCGATGTGAATTCATCGCGCACTTCCTTAGTGCCAATTGGCAGACGAGAGCTCAGCAAAGTGCCTGCATAACTCTTATTCAACGATTTAACGAAGGCGCGGAAGCCAGCGGAATCACGTTCGCGCTGCTCGCCATCAATGACACCCTTCTCGGCCTGCACCTCGGCCTCGGCAATAGTCATGCCCCCCGCGAAATCGCGCATGACTTGCATGCCATCCCGTAGGCTCGCTTCATCGCGACCAGGCATATCTAACTTGTAAACGGTTTCCGAGAATGCGGTATGTGCATTGGTGTCGGCTCCGAAAGACATGCCATGCCCCTGGAACCACTCAATCAGCGTACCGGCTTCAAAGTTATCCGAACCGTTGAAGGCCATGTGCTCCAAGAAGTGTGCCATACCAAGCTCGGTATCGGTTTCCCCAAAAGAGCCGGCATCCACGTGGAGCCGCAAGTAAACCCGGTCTTGCGGTTCTGAGTTGTTCACCCAGGCATAACGCATACCGGTAGGCAGCGATCCATAGTGGATGCGGCCATCAACCTTCAGGTCCGACTCTTCGTGCGCCCAAGTGCGTACGGTGCCGGCAGGGAAAGTTTGCTCTTGAGCAGTTGCAGACGGCGAAAAAGCGCCAGTCGCCAAAATAGCTGCGGCCAGATAAGGCAGACGCAGCCATGAGGGGCGGGAATGTTCCATGACCCCGCATGATACGCGGAGCCATGGAAGGCATGAGAAGCTTATTCGCCCGCGTTCAAGCAACCCTTGCCAGAACGCTTTGCGCGATAAAGAGCTTCATCAGCCTTGGCCACCAGGGCATCAAAACTCTCCGCCTCTTGGTCCGGATAGATAATGAGGCCAGCAGAAACTCCAGGCATGGGGTCCATGGGCGGGAGGACTTCACGTAGGTGGAGTTCCACGGCATCGCGCAGGCGTTGGGTGAGCACGAAGGCGCCGGCTCCGTCGGTGTGGGACATGAGCAGTGCGAATTCATCGCCACCAATGCGTGCCACCATGTCGGACTGCCGAGTGGCAGTCTGCAGATAGGAAGCGAACACCTGCAACAAGCGATCTCCCGCCGGATGGCCGAGTTGGTCGTTTACGCTCTTGAAGTGATCCAAGTCAAATAGGGCCAAACTCAAAGGGAAACCGTAACGTCGGGCGCGGTCGAACTCCTGATGACCGAAACGCTCAAAAGCACGGCGGTTCAAAACACCGGTCAACGAATCGCGCAGTGCAATCTCTTCAATCCGACGCCAAACCTCGTCCGAAGAGCCCACTTGCTGATTGCGGCCCATGGCGGAACGCAAACGTTCAGCTAAGGCGGTAACCGAAATATCTGCGCAGGAAATCACTGGCATATCGGGAGCATTCTCCTGCACTGCCAATGCCCAAGAAACACGTTTCTCGGTACCCAAGTGACGATCCAACAAAACGGCATCGACCTCGCCAGATGCGGACGCACGCACTAACTCCTGCAAATCTTTCGCTGCACGGAAAACACAGCGGAGGCCCTCCGAGCGTAAGCAATCCAACAAATGCGCGGCACGGGTAGGCGTGCTTCCTGCAACCAAAACGCGCACCAAACTAATGCCCTCTCCTTCCATGGCGTGCCCGGATTCAGGCAAGCGCAGTTTCATGTTGCTGAAAATGTCCACAAAATGCCGCGATGCCTTCTGCACCGAACGGAATGGACGCTGTAAATCCTCGGGCAGGCGCTCAAATTCCTCCACCGGCAAGTCGGCGTTCCAGCGCAATGCACCCAGCGGATATTCAAGGTCATTCAAAGTGGTGCCGAGCAAATCCAGGACCAGGTTGGCGCGATTGCTGTCCTCGCGTTTTTCCATGTCCGCAAACAACTCGGTGACGTCGTGCAACTGCACCACAGTGAGGTCATCGCCGCGTCCAGCACCACGATGTGGATTCAAGGCCACCTTGACCTTCCGCTCCACACCATCGCGCGAGCACAAATCCACAATTTTCACCCATGGGCGACCGCGATGCAGCGCAACCCATAGGTCTTGCATACCCTCGTTGCCGGTGGTGTATTCATGCAGCAAAACACGCAAATTCTGTGCTTGCTTGACATCGGATGGCAAGTCAAACCATCCGCTGGCTGCGCGATTGAAATAGCACAGCTGCCCGTCGGCCTGAGTGACCAAAACGGGGTCCGATAAAGAGTCGAGACCGGCCCACGACAAGTCCGCAGCCGACCCCTCTGAAGACGAGGAAGAAATCATAGGCTTTATAGCTATAGATCAGCGCGACAGGATCAGAATATTAGGCCTTTCACGAAAGGCTCGTAATTCAGGAAGGCCGCATGAGGAACGATACCGGCTTCCGCTGTGAGCTTCACCAAGTTTCCTTCACCAGCATCGGTCGCAACAATTGGGCAGGCCGCGCTCGCCGATTGCACACACGCGCCATCGAACTTTTCATATTCGAGAAGTTTGCCGTGGTCGGCAAGGATGGCTTCGGCAATCAAGGGGTCTTGGTCAACAGGCCTATCATCGCCTAGGAACTCCTCAAGCTTAAGTCCGCTCTCGTAAGCAGGCTGCACGACCAATCGCTTTTGTTCCCGGAAAGAAGCTTTGCAATCTTCTAGGGAAAAAGCCCGTGAGATATCCCGTAGGTCTTGCGGCTTGAAAGGGCTGCGCTCAAACGCACGCACCCCGGTTATCACAGTTTTCTCGGGTAAATCGGCGTCTTGAATCCAATCAAGTTCGGGCCAGATTTCTTTGACTTCTTTTCGCTTGCTCATTGGGAGTGTGGGCTGGGGGAACCTCGGCGGGGATGTTACCCTGTCGGCATCATGTGGAGGAAGTTCCCTGTCATCATCTTGCTTGCCGCTGCGATTCCGGCCTGCACCACCATTTCTCACACTCCAGGTCCAGCCCAATTGGACCACGAAATTTTCTATGGCATTGACAACAATCCGGAAAATCTGGAAGTCCCGCTAGATGGCGCCACCTATGTTTCCGGTGAAATCGATGCCCGCGTTTACCGTCGCTTGGCGGCCGCTTGGGAAGCTGGTGAAAAGCCTAGTTATCCGTTGATTGGTCGCGAGCCAGCACTTTGGCTACGCGAACTTGAAGTCACCCCCGTTCTCGGCTCTGGTGGCAAGGTGCACCTCGAAGCAAAGGCCCTCGCTCCCTATCCGGTGCGCCTCACTCTGCTTGCCATGGAAAACGGTAAGCCGGCAACTTTGACTCAAACCAACTCCGAAGCTTGGAGTTCTGGAAGTCACTTTGCTGCGGTGGCCGTGGACTACGCAGCCTTCAGTGGCAGCCTGGTGATTGTGCGCGTGGAAGGAGCCCACCAAGCGATGGAATCTTGGGTGCGCCTACTGCCGGCGCAGTAGTTTTTTGCCAAACTCGCTTTATCGCGCTGGCAGGTAAAGCAATTCGACGTGCGGATCCAATTTCCAATCCCGCGTATTGGCGCCGATGGCCAAAGTGGTCTCGCGTTCCGTAATGTCAAACACACCCTCAGTGGGAAGGCCGTCGGTATCGCTCCAGGACACGCGGACCTTAAAACGGAAAGCATCGCCCGCTTGGGTTTGGGTGAGAATAAGTTGCCCCGCTTGGTCTTCTAAACGCAAAACGGGTGCCCCAGCGCGGTCGAGCCACTGGGTGAAGAACCAATCGAGATCGCGATCGGCGACAGTTTCCATGGCCGATTGAAAGGCCGAGGAAACCACGGCTTGTCCAAGGTTACTTTGGTAATAACTTTCGATGCCAGCGAAGAAAACTTCGTCGCCGAGTTCTTGCCGCAGCATGTGCAGTACCCAGGAACCCTTCTGATAAGTATTCGCTGCAACTCGACTAAAGAAGTCGTTGGGTTTGCTGTAATCCTTCCAACGGATCGGCGTATTGACCGCAAATTTGGAGCGCTGCCAACGGTCACGGTTTCCACTCATGGTCGAAGTCATGTTCGGCCCTCCCACTTGATGGTGTAGCCACGGACCGAAGTAACTCGCGAAGCCTTCCGAAAGCCAAGCGTCTTCCCATTGGGCATATCCGACACCATCGCCGAACCACATGTGGGCAAACTCGTGCGCCAAAGTGCTGACTCCAGAGTCGGCGCGGTCAAACAAAGTTTGCGCAAGCCACACGTTTCCGGGGTACTCCATACCGCCCCATCGGGTGGGGATCTGCACGGTGGTATATTTGGCGTATTGATAAGGACCGAAAGTCTTCTCCATGGTCGCCATCCACTCTGCGTGATGAATCAACCCGAGGCTAGCCTTCTCCATGTCCTCCGGAAAAACGAAATGCGCTTGAATCCGTGAGTCGCCATTTTCGACCACGCGTAAAAACGGACCGGCCGCAAATGCGAAAAGACTCGGCGGAATATCACTCGCCGACTGTCCATGGAAGGTCTTTCCAGGAGCGGCGCCCTCCACAGGGGCGATTTCCTCCCATGCGCCGCAGCCGACGGCATCCCAACCGGGTGGGACCTGCAAAGTTAGTTCAAACTGCGCGCGATCGGCATTGGAATCCTCGCATGGCATCCAACCACGGGCGCGCGATGGAAAGTGATCGGTGAACAGGTAAGTCGCGCCATAACGGTTGAGATTGCGATACAAACCGTCAGCGGGTGTGCCAGAAAAGGACACTGAGAAATGGATGTCGGTGCCAGGCTTGACGGTTTCAGCGAGCGGTACGCGGATCACAACCTCGTTCTGCTCAACCTCAATGGTTTCGCCAGCATCATTTTGAAAGACCATTTCCCACGCATCGCCGGTCGCGGCATCGAGCAAAATACTGTCGAGTGCTTCCACTGCACGAAAATGGTAATCAATGGTGCCGGTGAAGCCTCCACCCGATAACACCTGCATGTTCACGCGATAGCGGATGGCATCTTGCGCCTCGGAGCCACGAAAACTCGCCACCGTTGGCAGAGCAGTGGGACTTTGCTCGGTGGCAGGTGCGCTGCCTTGCTGACAACATAACAAGAACGAAAGGAGGAGGGTGGAGAGCATAAAAACTTACTCGTGTACGGCACGAAGGGTGACGTCGGCATGGTCATCGAGGAAGGCTTGGCATGCGAGCCGTGCCTCTTTGGGACATCCGAATCCTTCTAAAATGGCTTCCTCTAGCTTACCCGGTTCGGCGAGCTTGCCATCGATCACTTCCACTTGGCAAACGCCACAGCGTCCGGCATGGCAGCCAAACGGAATCGGAAGATTGTGAATCTCGGCGAGGTCCATTAAGGAGCCTTCGCCTTCTACATCCGTTACGGAATCTGAAGTTTGGATACGGACTTTAACCATGGGTGGAGTCGGGGTTCGGTGCAAGCAGGCGCTCAACGGATTTGCCGTTGACCAAATGCGATTCGAGAATTTCTTCTACGTCGTCTACGGAAAAACCGGAGTACCAAACGTTGTCTGGCATGACCACTGCATGGGGACCGCCCGTGCAAGGACCAAGGCAGCTAGTCGTAGTCGCACGTATGGAGTGATTGAGACCGCGCTGTTTCAAGCACTTCTTAAAGGCCTGGCCGATGGCAGCACTATCGTGTGCCGCGCCGCAAGATTCCTTGTGGCCGGGTGCGCGTTCATTCACGCAAATAAAAATCAGTTTCTCAGGTCTAGCCATCTTCTGAAAGTGAAGCAAAACGTTGCCGGGCCTCTAGAATCTGGTCGCGATAAGCCCACGGAGTCGGACTCTTAGCTTGCAGACTCTCAAAGTAGGCCTCTTGTCCCCCAGCAGCCTTCATTTGACGATCGACGCGAGCTGGGCCGAGGCGATAACTCAACAAGGCAAGATCCAGGTTGCCGTTGTGGCGACTCAGCATTTTGGAAAGGTAACGCGCGCCCATGCGCAGATTGTCCTGAGGATCATAAGGTGGGCCTTCGATGTCCATTTGTCCAGCGAGCTCCGCTGCGGTGGGCGGCATGAGTTGGCAAAGACCAAGCGCACCAACCTTGGAAATCGAAGCTGCATTACCGCGGGATTCGGCATAAACCAGCCCTGCGAGCAAATTGGGATCAATTTGGTTTTCAGACGCCGCGATTTGGATTTGCGGCATCCAAGCCAAAACTTTGGCATCGGAATGCGGGCGATAAAAAAAGGCCGCCACCAGCAGGAGTACACCAGTTAGGACAAACAAGCCACCGAGGCGAGGACGCGCTTTCACTCTGACCGTTTATTTCTTCAACCACGCTTGCCACGCCACAACGCGACGTTGCATTTCGTGCCGTGGGGTGCGCGCCAAAATGACGGGAGCATCTACGCCGGTGAGGGCATAGAGGAAATATGCGGTCAAGGGACGCATATGCGCCGGACCGCGGTCGAGGATGTCCAAAAGCACAGCGACGGAATCCTCGGCGGAGATTTTGGTCGGATCCTCGAAGCCATCGGCAAGTTTGAAACCGGCATCGGCTGCTGCTTTACGCAACCAAGCGCCTGAATCCTTGTCCTTGTTGTCTGCCCACCATGCGCGGTAGGTTCCAGCAGGGTCTGGGGTCAGGCGGAAATCTACGGCAAAGGTGGAGGCCAAGGCTTCTTGCACTTCGGTGTTGCGAGGGTCGCCGGCCAACAAAGCCATCAGGCTGAGTGCTGAGGTTGGATCACCCAAGGCGCCCGCTAAAACGGCCGCGCGTGAGGCCACTAAGGGAGCTTGATCAATCAAGAAAGGGCGCAACAAACCACGTGTGGCACCGGCACCGCGCTCCATGACTACGCGGATGTAACTGGTCTCTAATGCACCTCCGGCAAAGGCTGGAAAGAGCTCTTGAAGGACGACACTCGACTCATCTCCTGGAATCGCGGCCACGGCAGAAACCGCAGCAACGCGAATAGCTAGGTCTTCATCCAAGCACCCTTGCTTCAAGAGGTCGAGAGATTCGACATCCCCCATGCGTCCTAGTGCCCACATCGTTTCGCGACGTAATTCAGCCGACAAGCCACTCGCTGCGAAGGGAGTGATGGCTCCACGTGCACTAGGGTTTGCGATCTCACCCAGGCCACGAATCGCCTGACGCACGACCAAAGGGTGGATGTCATCGAGCGCCGTAATCAATGGCGTGATGCCGGCATTCCCGGATTTGCCTAAGGAACGTACCGCTGCCAACCGTACAGTGTGACGCTCATCGTTCAGAGTCGAGGTCACATCGGGTACTGCAAAACTGCGCATGGCTTGGAACAATAAATCCGAACGTTGCGGCTCTTCAAGACCTTGCAGGATCTCTAAGGTTGGATAGAGCAAACCTTGATTCGGGCGAGTGAGCGCCATGTCGAGAATGCGTGCGGCAAGAACGGACTGATTTGAAAAGCGCGGAATCTGGTGCAAAAACTCATCGGCGAGGGCATCGGTCCAGTAAGTAGAACGCGTGGGCAGGCTTTCCAACTCGCTAAGCCAGTTGTTGAGGACGTCTGCATCGAGGGCAGAAATGCGACCTGCGGAGAGATCTAGCAAGGCAGCAGTGCGTTCTTCTCCCGATATGGAGGCGCCATCGAAATCAGCGAGGCGCTCCGCAAGGAACTGGCGACCTTCAGCATCTGAAGCCGCGAGGGCTTGCCATGAAGTCTGTTGATAAAGCTCTTCTAGCTCATCCGACAACTTGCCTACCCAAGGGGATCCTGCAGTGCCACGGAAGGTCAGGCGCTTACGCCGTAAACCAACGCCGACATCAATCGTCAGGCTGCGCGGAGCATCGGTCAAGCCAAGGGTGCCGGGAAGTAGGCCGGCGTCAAGCAAGCCAGCGTTGTCGATGATTTGCAGCAGAGATGCTTGTCCGTTTTCACCCACTAGGCGGTCGCCGATTTGTGCAACCAAGGGTGCCGCCAAAATGTGATTGTCATTCTCACCAATCGACCAAACCACGCGCAACCGGCTGAGGTCTTTGGCTTTGACTTCAATGTGTCCGCGCACCATGTGAAAGGAGTTGCGGTTTTGACCAAGCCATGTGATCCATGCAGAGCCAGCCTGGTTAGGGAACTCTTCGCCAGTAATGCGACGCAAGCTAGATTCCGCAAGTGGCGCGAAACGTGCGTATTGTGGATAGAAAACCACTCCGCCGACGGCACGCACTAAGGCGAAAGGCAGAAGCTGATCTAGGACAGCATCTTCCTTGGTGAGTGCATCGCGGAAAACGCATTCCGCTAAGGTTGCGGCACTCACACCACTGATGAAAGGGTCTTCTTCATCAAGCATGGAGCGCAATCTTGGCTGCAACGCCTTTGGGATGAGCAAGGTACTAGTACTGCTTTGCTTGAGCAGCATGGCATAGAGCAAATACGCAGCTTCCATAGAGGTTTCTGCATTCAGAATCTCTGTTTCCAAATAGTGCAAATCCTCAGGTTGACCACTTCCGCTCAAGGCAGTCACGGAGACCATGGCGATTTCCACGGAATCCGTCCTGAGCGCCGCACGAAGACCACGGCGGGCATCTGGATTCTCGGAGTAATCGGCAAGCAGGCGTGCCGCACGCAAACGCAAATCCTTGTCGCGGCCAAACTGCAAATACTGCAGGAAGGCTGGAATGTACTCCGGATTAAGGTTTTCCGAAAGGCGTGCTTCAAACACGCCGCGCACCTGGTTGCGCGGATGATCCAAACCGCGTGATGCACGAGAAGGCAGCTGGCCACTTCCAAGACGACGTGCGGTTTCCAAACAAACACCCACCGATTGCACCGCCTGTACGCGCGTTGCGGCGTCCACCAAGAAGTCGGCATCGGAAGGTCCACCCACCCACTCCAGAATCTCGGCGGCTAGATGCACCGACGGCGCATAAGGCGAACTCAGCGCTTTGATTGCGGCTTCGCGGGTGCCCAATCCAAGGCCACGCAATTCATCTAAATAGCGTTTGCGCACCACCTCTCGAGAATCTTGCTCCATTTCGAAGCGCAGGAACACCTCTTCCGCTGGTCCATCTGGCTCAGCCCACAACAGAGGACGCGGCGCGTTCTCCACTTGTTCGGCTTTGGCAGCAGCCTCTTCCTGCTCTACCTGATCGGCAGTTCTTTCAGGCTTGGGCTTGGGCGCTGGCGGTAACTCCAGGCCTCCGCGTTGGGCGAAAGCTGGGGTTCCCATAAGCAGGGAGAATAGGACTAGGGGCAGGAAGCGGTTTGACATCGAATGACGCGGTGGCGCGGGCAAATGGCAGACCATTCTACTCGTGGTCGGCGATCCAGTTCCGCAACTCTTTGCCACGTAATTGCTGAACCAAATCATCGTCACGTAGCGGGTCAAAGGCGGAAAAACCACTCGCACCATGCTGACGAGTGCCTACAAGCGTACCCGGCCCCCTTTCACGCAAATCCAGAGCGGCTACCGCGAATCCATCGTGGCAAGATTCCATAGCCAGAAGGCGTTCTTGGGAGTCCTCGCTGGCGGAAAATATTCGACATTCTCCGTGGGGACTCTCCGGCCCCCTTGCCAAACGCCCGCGTAACTGATGAATCGAGGCTAATCCTAAACGTTCGGCGCCCAAGAGAAACATGTGTTCGACCCCAGCCACATCGATTCCAACCTCAACCACCGTGGTCCCGCAAAGGACTTTGCTTTTCCCGCGCCGAAAATCCTCCACGGCTTGCTCAACCTCGGCTCCAGGCATACGCCCGTGCACGATGCTATGGCTAATCCCCTTCCATGGTCCCTCAAAAAACCGTTCAGCCCAAGCGTTAAGGCCTTCTTCGCCATCAATTCGCGGCACCACCACAAAACAACGTTGGCCCTGCTCTAAAAGCACGCGCACCTTGTGTGCTTCCTCCTCCCACTGCGCCTCGGCCAACACCACGGTGCGAATACTGGCCCCCGCGCCGGCCCGTGCGCGCAAAACGCAAGGTTCCAAGGCCCCGTATTGCGCCCACGCCAAGGTGCGAGGAATTGGAGTGGCGGTCATGGTCAGAACGTGCGGAGCCTTTCCCTTCGCCACCAATGCCGCCTTTTGTTTCACCCCAAAGCGGTGCTGTTCATCAAACACCACCAAACGCAAATCACGGAAAGCGACATCTTTACTGAACAGAGCATGGGTTCCAATCGCAATTTGAGCGGTCCCTCCGCGCAAGGCCACTCGACATTGCCGACGTGCCGCGGCTCCATCGTCGCCTAATAACCCCACCACCTGAAGACGGCTCCCCTTTAGCCAGGCACGAAATGTCTTCAAATGCTG
This sequence comes from Planctomycetota bacterium, assembly GCA_027623295.1. Taxonomy (GTDB): domain Bacteria; phylum Planctomycetota; class UBA1135; order UBA1135; family UBA1135. The sequence goes on along the minus strand of JAQBXR010000019.1, from coordinate 40,875 downwards.
ACGTGCAAGCAATTCGGTAGGAGCCATGAGCGCGACTTGTCCGCCATCGGCTGCCATCAATAAGGCCAGTGCAAAGGCGACCGCAGTTTTTCCACTGCCCACTTCTCCATGCAATAACCGCCGCATGGCCTCGCCCGATGCCAGGTCACCGCGCATCATGGCCAACACATTTTCCTGCTCTTCATTCAAAGCAAACGGAATGCGCGACAAGATCCGCTGCCACACCTCGGCATTTTCCTCCACCGGCACCGATTTCCGCACCGAACGGCCACGTCCTCGACGTACTTCCATAGCCAATATTTCGCCGAAAGCCAGACGTCGGCGGGCGCGGTGGGCATCTTCTTCGGTGGCCGGTGCATGCAAGGTGGCGAGGGCATTGGCCAAATTAGGAACCTTGGCCGCCTCCAAAATCGAATGCGGGAGAGGTTCTGGGATATCTGTAATCCATGGCCCGGCAGCCGCCATCGCCCGACGCACCGCCCCCTTTGGGAGACCTTCATAGTCGGGATAGACCGCCCGCAATCCGACTCGTTCCGCCTCCTCCACAACCACATTCTTGGGCGCCAATAGCTTTAACCCACGCTCGGTGGAAACCTTGGCCTCAAGCCACAATTCCTTGCCCTCGACAAACTGCTTACGTCGGTAGGCTTGGTTGAAGAAGAGCGCAAGTGCAGTCGTATCTCCTTGCTGAAGATTCACTTGCAGAACTGAGCGTCGTCCGCGCCCCCAAATGGAGCAGCTCACCACGGAACCGCGCAACCGCACCACTTCGCCATCGTGTTGGTCCAAATCACACAGTGCATATTCCTGTGGAATCCCCTCATAGCGGCGTGGCATCACCCGCAAAAGCTGCTCCACGGTGCACACGCCGAGCACTTTCTCGAAGGCTTCTGCACGCTTCGGCCCCACCCCAGAAAGCACCGTCAACGGGTCCTTCGGGCAGTGATCAGAGACCTTTTGCACACTCACGATTCGACTTTTTTATTTTTCTTAGAGAAATCAGTTACCGCAGCTACCACCCGGCGTAAATACAGGCGTTGGTTGACCGTTCGGGGGGATGGTCCCAGCCCTTCAGATTTATCTGGAGGTTAGAGCGCTCAATCCGGGGGGATTGTGGCGCTCTTTCCTTTTCTACTCGGCCGCGCTGCCAGCGGAAAGGAGTAAGGGAAGAGTGAGAAGTAGACGCATGATGAATTGGACGAAGATTGGGATGCTGGTTTCAGTATACCCAGCAAGATTTCGAGGAAGACCTCCGCGCAAGTAAAAAGGGAGTGTGGAGTTTCACACCAAGTACGGTCCATGGGCATTCGTGACAGGCGCTTCTTCAGGCCTTGGCAAGTGCTACGCCAAACAACTCGCAGCAAAAGGCTTAAACCTGTTGCTGTTGGCGCGTCGAGGAGATCGTTTGGAAATTTTGGCGGAGGAAATCCGCGACAAGCACCAAGTAGAGGTGCGTTGCATGGCGATGGACCTCTTAGCAGACGATGCCCTGTCTCAAATCCAATCGGCGACCGCAGAATTGGAAATCGGTCTTTTAGTCAACAATGCTGGCTTTGGATTCAAGGGTGGTTTCCTGACCGCGGATGCTTCGCTTTTGCGTGACATGGTGCGCTTGAACTGCGAACTTCCGACCTTGTTGTGCCACCTGCTTCTGCCAGCCATGATGGAACGCGGGCGCGGCGGGGTCATCAACTTGGCAAGTGCTGCGTCTTTCCAACCAACTCCTTATATGTCGGTTTACGGGGCGACCAAGGGCTACGACCTTTTACTTTCAGAAGCTTTGTCGGTGGAAATGAAAAGTGCAGGAGTGGACTTAATTGCAGTTTGTCCTGGTACCACAAACACGGAGTTCCACGCGGTTGCTGGCGGGGTAGCAACCTTTGGGGGCATGGCCGATCCGGACGATGTCGTGTCACAAAGCCTTCACTTGCTGGGACGTAAAATCTCCTTCCTCCACGGTCTGCGCAATAAGCTTTTATGCTTCCCGAACCGTTTGGTACCACGCAGTTGGGTTGCTGCAATCAGTGGCAAAGTGATTCAGGCTAGCACCAAGGAAACGCGGGGTTTCCAAGTGGACCGAGGTGGTTGCGGAGATTCTTAGGCACGTGCCGCATCGGCCAACGGAACCAGTTCTAAGACTTCAGCCCAATCGGTCGGGGGCATCTTATGAAGCCTGACTTGACCCCAGTAACTTCGACGCGGACAGTCAACAACGCTCCGCTTTAGGAGAACGGTAAGTAATCGTCGAGCAAGCGCATATTGCCTAGTTTCCGCGTGCGCGCGACGAACACCGAACCGCCTAAGTGCGTTTCAATTTCCGTAAGCGGTAAACTGCTCAATAACTCCAACGTCGGGCGCCGCACATTTCCGCCACCGGACCAATTTGCGATAGGTACTGCAAGTGGATTCAGCAAACGCCAAGCACCCTGAAAAGGCTGCGTGTCGACCATGACAAAATGACCACCTGGACGCAGGACCTGCCACGCACGCTCGAACAACTCCTTATATCCTGGCGCAATCGCAAACAGGTAGCTGCACAGAATGACATCCGGGTGGGCGGTGTCCATGTGCTTACGCAGAATCCCCTTTAATGCAGCCAAAGGTGGCGCCATGATGTCGCCATTGTAAAGCGCCACGTTGTCGCAATCGAAGCGGTCGAGGCGTGCTTCCGCGCGATCTAACATTTCGGTGGTGGTATCGATTCCCAAAACGCGGCCGCGCGTGCCCACCGCCGCGGACATCATGGGAAGATTTAATCCCGTACCGCATCCGATTTCCAACACCTTATGTCCGACTTGCAAATCCATGGCGCGAAGAGCTGCACGTCGCGGGCCGGCATACAAAGGCCGGCACACCAAATCATAAATCGGTGCTATGCGCGCGTACCAGCGGCGCGTGGCGCTCATGGATGAGGAGGGCATCGGTGTTTAAACTCTACGCATGCCGAGCTGCCAAAACCTCCTCGAAAGTCATGCCGATTTAGCCTCGCGCATGCAGAGTCATCTCGAAGCCGTGGTGCTGGGTGATTTACTCGCCGCGCGGCAGACCTTCCTGCATTTCGCCGCTTTGCTTCACGGGCATAGCGGAAGCGAAGACGAGGTTCTGATTCCGGTTTTTGAACGGGAAGGATTGGAGACCGATGGTTGTAGCGTTGCCATTCTCAGTAAAGAACACGCTAAATTGCGCCGCTTGGTGGCCACCGAACAAGAACGTGTTTTTGCGGACGATGCCACCCTCGACGCCCCCACCCGGATTCTCTGGGTAGAGTCTATGCATATGCTGAAGGAGGTGCTGGAACATCACGATATGCGTGAGCGGGCAGCGTTCAATCCGGTTTTGGATCAAGCCTTAGGCGAAACTCAGGCTAGCGCTCTGGCCGCGAAAGCCAAAATCCGGGAGACCGAAATCGAAACTGCTTGGTTAGCTGAAAATTCGGCTTAGGCTGGCTTTTGCTGGTCCAACCAGTGCAGGGCGGCATCGCGGTCTTGCAGAATGCCGTCGAGTTGCTGCTCAAAAGCGCGCTTTAAGCACTGCCCTACCTGAATCCCAGCTGGCCAGCCCCGCGACAGCAAATCACTCCCACGCAGGTAGTTTTTCGGCGATCCTTCCTTCACCCCAAGACTGGCCGCGCGCTCCAGCAACCAGGCTTCGGGCGGCCAGGGATCGGACAAAGGTTCCTCTCGCCCAGCGGCATCGGACCAGGAAACGCGGCATAGGCTTGGAATATCCACGCGCGTTGCAAGACGTCGAATGGCCCCGTCCTTCACTTTGTCGCCCACCAAATGCAACTGCGATGGACGCAAATGTTCACGGACCAAAGCGACCACGGGAGCGACGACATCGGCCACTCCGTTGATGCGTTTCAACAGCTCCACCGTAGGCCGTTCCCCTTCGACGTCGTGAGCAGGGCATCGCCAACGACCGCGTTCAAAATAAGTGTGGGTAGCTTTTCCAAGGTCATGGCACATAACTGCCAACATTTCAACCCACACATTTTTCATTTCTGGCCGACGCTTGACCGCAGCATTCAAACACAGCGCGGTATGTTGCAGGACATCGCCCTCCGGATGCCACCGTGGATCCTGTGGAATGCCGCGGAGAGCCTCTAATTCGGGAAAGAAGCGTAATGCGCCGCAAGTTTCTAAAGCCAACAATGCCCTACCGGGATAGTCTCCCGCCATAATCTGACGCCACTCCATTTCCAAACGTTCGCGCGGCAGCTCCTCTAGATTCAGAGTGCGACATAAGGCCGACGTTTCTCGGTGAACACGCCATCCATAGCGCGCAATGAAGCGCCCCACGCGCATAACCCGCAATGGGTCTTCCGCAAAAGCTTCCGAGACATGGCGCAGCAATCCGCGCTCTAAATCCGCGCGGCCATTCCAAGGGTCCAGCACTTCGCCAGTCAGCGGGTCCTCCAACATCGCGTTCACCGTAAAATCCCTACGCCGGCTCGCGTCGCGCACCGACATGTGCGGGTCCGCAGAAACCGCAAAACCTTTATGCCCCGGCCCGGTCTTAGATTCGGTGCGCGGCAAAGAAACCTCGGCATTGCCGGCTTCGGTACTCAAATGCAGTACTGCAAAATGTTGGCCCACCAAATGCACCTTGCCGAATTGACCGAGCAACTTTTCCAAAGCACCGGCTTCGAGGCCATAGACCTCAAGGTCCAAATCCTTTGCTTCGCGGCCAAGTAGGCGATCGCGCACTGATCCACCAACGAGAAAACCTCGTCCGCCGGCATCACGCACCGCTTGGCACAACTGTATCGCTAAAGGATGAAGTTCCATTCCGTTCTCTTAGAGTATCGGAGCAAATTGCTTCCTGATATATTTTAATCCAAGGATGAGCCCCTCTCCCGCAAACCCGCCCGCCGCCGATGCCGCTCAGGAGGCCTTCACCGAGCTGCGGGCTACCGCAAGACGCGCCGACCGTGCCGTGCGCCGTGAGATTCGAGGTTTGCACCCCAGCCTTTGGCGTATTGCACCCCCATCGGCGCGGGAATTACGCGCGCTCGAGGCCCAAGCCGCCAGTCGTCCAACCGACAGCATGAAGCTCGGCGACACCACCACGGTTTTCCGCACCACACTCCAGGATGGCACGCCCGTCATCCTCAAGCACTATCTTCCAACCAAGCGCTTTGAGATGCGCGACATTTGGGGGCGCAGTAAAGCCATGCGCAGTCTGCTTGCTAGTGAAGCCTTGCAGCACCGCGGATTTGGGGTGGCCAAAGCACTCGGCGCCTGGTCACGCTCCGGCAAAGGCTCTTTTCTCATCCTGGAAGATCTCGCCGACCACCTGCCGGTGCAGAAAGCTTTACGCAAACTTAACGGGCAGGAGCGCGCCGCCCTCCTAGCCGCGGTCGCAGATGTCATCCACCGCCTACATCGGTCCGGGGTGGCTTATCGCGATCTGAAGCCAAGCAATCTCTTGGTCGCCCTGCCCGGCACCCAGTGCTCCGATTTTCGATTCCTTGACCACGACCGCAATCGCTTTCGCTCGGACGAAGTCCCGGAAGTCATGGCTCTTAGAGACCTTTCAGCTTTTCACGCGGGCACCCCAGCTGAGGTCCGCGCCACTGAGCGATGGCGAGCTATGCAGATCTACATGCCAGAAATCCAGCAACGTGAAATATGGAAACGCTGCATGCCTCCTCTTCTTCACGAAGCAGCTGAGCGCCAGCATCATTGGATTCCGCGCAAACTACTCGGCGGCTAACCCACAATTTGTACCGGCCATCCGGCCCGCTTAGCGTCTCTTTATGGAACGTCTCCCTCGCCTACTCACCAAGTGGATCCTTGCCAGCCTCGGCCTGGTACTTATGCCGGCCTGCGCACTTGCTGTCCCCGGCGATGCTGCATGGAGCGATTTGCACGTCAACGGTTTCGCTGCCATCTACCCCGTGAACTTAGACGCGACGGTGAATGACATTGTGGTCAATGACGGTTCTGGAATCACGTTCGATGGCGACCTCAACCTCGACTCCAACCGCGAATCGTCATTTCTTTACGGCGCACGCGCAGGCTTCGCACCCTTTGAAGTCATTGTGAGTGAGTTTGGTTACGACGGCCGCAGCTCCGGACTCACTGCCGGTGGCGCAACTTTCCTTGGTGTGGTCCTTCCGACAAATGAAACCCTGGCCGCCAATGTGGATTTAGACATGTCCATTACCAAGCTCATGCTCGGTATCGACGTCATTAACACTCCCATTGCGCGCGTAGGACTCCTGATTGGAGTCGATTTTTTCGAGTTTGATCGTTTCGCCGCCAGCGCTGCTGAAACTAAAACCATCCTTGGCATCGACGTGATTGAGCAAGGTGATTCCGTGGTGTTCTTCGCTAACGAAAGTGCGCCAGTGCCTATTTTCGGTGCTCGAGGCGATGTCCAACTCCCCTTTGGCGTACGCTTGGGGGCTGAAGTCACCGGCATTTCCGCCGATGTAGACGATGCAGAGATTTCTCTTCTAGATGTCGAAATCAACGCCAATTACGAACCGTGGGAAAACGTGGAAGTGGTCATTGGCTACCGCCTGATTGACTTGGACGTCGATGGCTCCATTTTTGGAACTGAGCTGAAGGGCGACATCCAACTTGATGGACCGTTCTTCGGTGTTTCTTTGTACTTCTAGTTTGCTGCCAATGACGCGCTTCGGTTGGCTCTCTAAATTTTCCGCTCTTCGCGGCATCGCCCACCTCGAAGAACAAGTCGGCGAACATGGTGTCATTCGGATTGGGCGAAGCAATCTCGATATCCGCCTAGCGGAGATCTAAAGCTCGTCCAGCAAATCAAAAAGCACCGTAAGCAGCTTGGCTGCTTACGGTGCTGATTTGAAACCGAAACCCTTACAGGTTCGAAGCGACGAAGTCCCAGTTGATGAGACTTGCGAAGAAGGTTTCGAGGTACTTCGGACGCGCGTTGCGGAAGTCGATGTAGTAAGCGTGCTCCCAGACGTCGCAGGTCATGAGTGGCTTCTTGCCATCGGTCATAGGGTTGCCAGCGTTGCCGGTGGTGCAGATTTCAAGCTTGCCGCCGTTATCCACCAACCACGCCCAGCCGGAGCCAAACTGACCCATGGCTGCAGCGGTGAATTGGCTAACAAAGTCTTCCACCGAACCAAAGTCGCGTGCGATGGCATCGGCCAAAGCGCCACGTGGAGCGCCGCCACCGTTAGGCTTCATGCACTTCCAGTAGAAACTGTGGTTCCAAACCTGAGCAGCTTGGTTGAAAACGCCGCCATCGGCCGTCTTCACCAACTCCTCGAGGCTCTTGGAGCTGTCACCCTTGAGCAATTCGTTGAGCTTGGTCACGTAAGCATTGTGGTGCTTGCCGTGGTGGAATTCGAGAGTCTCGGCGCTGATATGCGGGGCGAGATCGGAGATGCCATAAGGCAAGTCAGGAAGTTCGTATGTCATGGTCTTTTCGGGTCGGCATGGACTAGCCGGGGCCATACGATACCAGCCCCTTTCCATACGAAATAGTAGGGAATCTTGGCATCCGGGCCTGTTAAATTCCCCTCGTGCGACGCCTGGACCTGCCCCGGACTCTGCTGATAGTCCTAATCTTCGATCTGCTGCTGCAAGGCTTCGGTCTGTGGCGCTCCCTCGAGGTAAACCCTTCCATGCAAACCCTCGCTGGAGACGCCAAGGAATACTGGAATCTGGCCGGAGACATCGCTGACGGCCAGCTAGTGAGCGAAACGCCGTTTTTGTCCGCTCCGCTCTATCCCTATTTCGTAGGTCTAATTCGAGCTCTCGGCGGCGGCATGACCTCGGTTTTCGTGCTCCAGTTGCTCATGCGAAGCTTAACCGCCTGGTTATTGGCGAAGACCGCGACCCGCCTGTTTGGACACGTGGGTTTTGGCCTAGCCACCGCGGTAGCCTTTTTGTGGCTACAAGAACCGGCCTATTACGCCGTGCGTTTGCTGAATTCTTCACTGCAACTACTCACCCTAAGCGGCCTAATTTATGCCTGCCTTGCCTGGCGCGATGCATGGCAACCAAAGCGCTTGATCGCCTTTGGCGGTTTGCTCGGTGTTTCCATTTTGTCGAACCCTGGGTTGCTCATCACCCTGCCCTTCTTTGCTTGGTGGCTGGGCGTGCGCGGGCCGCAGCTCAAGCAGACCGCCTTGGCTTTGGGCATGACTTTTTTGTGCATCGCGCCGGCCACAATTCATAACGCATTAGCCACTGCGGACTCACCGGGTGGTTCGGAGTTCATTCTGCTCAGCGCGCAGGCCGGCGTAACCTTCTCCCACGGCAATGCTGCTGGTGCAATCGGCACCTACAAGCCTCTGGAAGGCGTAAGCCTAGATCGCTCCAATCAAAACGCCGATGCCTATCAGATTGCCACTGTGGCCACCGGAGAACCTGGTTGGGGCAATACCTCCAGCTACTTTTTGGATAAGGGTTTGGATTACCTCCTGGCGAACCCGGCCGACGCCATCGCCCTGGAGTTTGCCAAGCTGCGTTGGTTTTTCTGCGGACGCAATTACGGCGACCTCTATAACATCAATCTAGAAAATTCAGACCCGGAATGGCCGCGCCAAGTGCCACTCCCTGGCGGCCTACTGGAACTAGGTTGGATGTTGCCAGCCGCATTCCTTGGCGCTTTTCTGCTTCTCCGACGCGACCGCAAACACGCAATCCCAATCGTGGCTTTGCTACTCGCAACCCTGTTTGTGGTGGTCGTATTTTGGTACTCCCCGCGCTATCGCCTTCCAGCGGCTCCTTTGGCAGCTTTGCTTGCACCATGGGCTGTATTTGAAGCGGCACGTTTCCTTGGACGCTCGAAAAGTTTGCTGGTGATTGGTGTCCTTGCCATCGTCCCCGGCGCGCTCTTGGAAGGGTGGTCAAGGGCCACCAACTTCGACCCCATCGACGATGTCCGCGCGCAATATGATTTGCATATTGGACTGCAGTGGCTGGATACTAAAGATTTCGCTCGTGCCCGCCCGCGTTTAGAAGCAGCCCTTGCCGGTGGCATCGAACGTGCCGATGTACATAGCGGCATTGCCGAATGCTTGGTGCAAGATGGCACCGCATTGGGCCAGCAAGGTAACATTGCTTTCGCCGACGCGCATTTCTTAGAGGCCATCGACCACTACCGCAAAGCTGTGGCCATAAACCCAACTCGCCTTGATGCCGGATTCAGCCTGGGCAGTGTGCTCGCCTTCATGCGGCAAGATGAAGAAGCACGCACCGTTTTACAAGCCACCATCGTGGAAGCAGAACTTCAAAACGACACCGAAATGCTGGCGCGTTTGCGTCAGATGCTCGCGTCCATCCAATAAACGCATCTTAACGATGGCTAAATCTAAACCCACTTCCCCCTCTGCCCGTCGGACGGCACGTCGCGTGCCGTCTAAGGAACTTCGCTGGACTTGTCCCGCTTCCTGGATTCCCGCTGCACCGAAACGTGCCGTGGAGCAATCCGCAACGAGCCGCTTAGTTGGACAAGAACGCGCTTTGGGAGCCATCCAAATGGGTTTAGAGGTCGATGCTCCTGGCTACAACATATTCGTTTGTGGGCTTGGCGGCACCGATCGAGCGGAAGTCATCCAGGAGTTGCTGGAGCAAATGAAGCCGGAATGCGTTTCGCCGGTGGACCACGTATTCGTACATAACTTTGAAGACCCCATGTCGCCGCGCCACCTGCGCTTTCAGGGTGGTGGCGGTGCCCGCCTTGCGGAAGGCATGGGACGTTGGGTTTACGCGCTATCCCATGAAATCCCTAAACTGCTCAAAGATGAGGGGCATGTGCAACGTCGCCAACGCTTGTTTGCGCGGTATCAAAAGGCAGAGCAGCAGTTGTTACGCCGCCTACAAAGTAAGTTGCGCAAAGTAGACTTGGCGTTGGTTTCCGTGGAAAAAGAGAGTGGCACCCAGCGCGACATTTATTTCTGTGTAGGCGAGGAAATCGTTTCTCCGGAGGAAGTCAGTGAGCTACCGACAGCAAGTCGCCCAGCCGAAAAGGTTCTAGAGGCCTTGCGCAATTCGCGCGAATCCTACTTACCGCAAATCGATGCGGTGCGCAAAAAGTCCCGCGCCTTAGGCCTGCGTTTGTTGCGCGAATCCAGCTCCATCGATGAGCAAGTCGTGCAAGAGGCTGTGGAAGGGCTCACCGTGGCTCTTGCAGAAGAACTCGATGCCGACATGAAACTCGCGGCATGGTTAGGTGATTGTGCACACTTCGCACTCAACCACACCGACCTTTTTCTCGGCAGTGCAGAAGAAGATGAAGAGAGTAAAAGGGGACAACGTGGCTTAGAAGTTTTCCAAGTCAACGTGGTCCGCACCCTGCGCGAGGAGAAGTGCCCGATTGTCTTCGAGCCGCATCCGAACTACTCCAACTTGTTCGGCACCGTGGAGCGCTCACGCATGCAGAACGGCCCTGGCCACGTGCACTTAGCAGTACGTCCCGGATCCATACTTTCAGCAGATGGTGGATTCCTAATTCTCGACGCAAGAGACATTTTTAAGGAAGCGGAAGTGTGGCGCGCCCTCAAGCGCACCTTGCAAGCTGGCGAACTTGCGGTGCACGCACTCGAAGGTTTGTCCCCGCTGGGCATTACTGGCGCACGCCCGCAAGCAGTAAAGATTGACTTGAAGGTCATCCTTGTCGGCGATAGCGGCCTTTTCGAGGCTCTTCACGATGACGACTACGACTTTCCCAATATCTTTAAAGTCAAAGCGGAGTTCAATGACAGCCTTCCACTTAGTCGTCGCACTGTTGAATTGTTGTGTCGTTCCTTACGCGACGTCGCCCACAAAGAAGGCTTACTCCCTATTTCAAAAACCGGATTGCGCGCCTTAGCTGAACGTGCAGTGCGTGACGCTGGACGTCGCGCTCGCATTTCTACGCGCCTGCATTTACTCTCGGACTACTTACGGGAAGCTTGCTACCAAGCACAGAAGAATGGCAAGCGCACCATTACCGTAGAGTCCGTGGAAGAAGCGCGCAAACTTTATCGCGACCAACACGCTGCCGATGCCGAGTGGTATCGGCGCCATCTTTTGCAAGGCATATATCGCATTGACACTGACGGAGTCGCTGTAGGCTCCATCAATGCACTTACGGTAGTCACGCTGGGTCCGCTCGGTTTTGGCCGCCCAGCTCGCATCTCCGCGATGGTTTCTCCTGGAGACGAGTCCTACACCAACCTTGATCGCGAGGTGGACCTGGCTGGCAACATTCACAACAAGGGCATGCTGATGGTCGAGAACTTCATGCGCCACCGCTTCGGGCAAAAGAAGAGTGTCCCGGCACGCATGAGTTTGGTTTTTGATCAGAACTATGGACCCATCGATGGCGACTCCGCAGCGGGCGCAGAACTCTTTGCATTACTCTCAGCTTTGGCAAACATGCCAATACGCCAAGATCTCGCGGTCACTGGTGCACTCAGCATGCGCGGAGAAATGCTCGCAATCGGTGGAGTCAATGAAAAGATTGAGGGGTTCTACGACCTCTGTCTCGCACGGGGACTCACCGGCGAGCAAGGCGTGGTCCTGCCCTCGATTGTGGTGGAGGATCTCATGCTGCCACAAAACATTGTCGATGCCATCCGCGAACGCAAATTCCACATTTACGCCGCCGACAACGTGGAGCAAGCCGCCGCCTGCCTGTTTGGTCGACCGCATAAGGAGGTTTTTGCTGCCGTGGAGAAACGCCTCGAAGCACTCGATGCCGAGTCCAAGGAAGATTCCAAGAACGAGTCCAAAGAGTCACCCAAATCCGACTGATAAACTACCGCCTTTGCCTTTCAGAGCCCAGCTCTTAGACCATGCGCTACCTCGACCCGCACATTCACTGTTTTTCCCGCACCACCGATGACTACGAGAACATGTATCTCGCAGGTTGTCGCGCTGTGGTGGAACCCTCCTTCTGGCTCGGGCAGCCGCGCACTACTGCCGGCACCTTCCGTGATTACTTCAATTCGATTTTGGATTTTGAACGCGCGCGCGCTGCCGACTTTGGCATTTCGCACCGTTGCACCATTGGCTTGAACCCAAAGGAATCCAATAACGAACGCTTGGCCGATGAGGTTCTGGAAATGCTTCCTGAGTTCATGGACCGCGAAAGCGTGGTTGCGGTTGGCGAACTTGGCTTCGATGACATTACCGATGCCGAAGAGCGTTCCTTACGAGCGCAAATCGCCATGGCCCAAGAGCGCAAATTGCCCATCCTAGTACACACCCCTCACCGCGACAAACACCGCGGCGCGATTCTGCTCATGGACATTTTAGAAGACATGGGCGTTACGCCGAATGATGCGATTATCGACCACTCCACAGAGGAAACCACCAAGTCTATTTTGGATCGCGGTTTCTGGGCTGGCCACACGGTCTATCCACAAACCAAGTTGACCCCACCACGTTTCGCCAACATCTTTAACGAGTTTGGCATTGAACGCATGTTGCTCAACACCAGTGCGGACTGGGGTAAGTCCGATCCGCTTCTGGTCCCGAAAACGCTCACCCACCTCGAAATGCGCGGTGCTGATCCTGCGGTCTTGCAAAAACTAGTTTGGGATAACCCGATTCAGTTCTTTGGCAAGGAACGCATGGCTTTGCCTGAAAACGGGGAACCTTTTGATCCGGTTGCCGCGAATGCAACCCACAGCTCGCTGCGCAAGGATTTCAATTAAAACGAACTCCCTTGGCAGCGGGAGCCCAAATATTTTTCAGAATTCCGGTTAACCGACCTCCGTGGCCCCCTAGAAAGAGGCGAGAGAACATTGATTTTGCCTTGGGAGACCAGGGGATGAATGGGAGAGCGCCGAGGCCTGGGGAGGCAGCGGCGCTCATTTTCTTTTACGGGTCCCTCATAAAACAAACCCCACCTTAGCCTTTGACTAAGGTGGGGTTTCGGTTTGTGAGGTTTAAGCGTCGAGTACGCCCAAAGTCACACGAATAGTACGGATGGCGCGCTTACTCAGAATTTTCACCTTGACCGAGCTGCCCGGTGCCACAGCTGCAATGCGTGCCTTCACTTGGTTTGGCGTGCGGATTTCGCGACCATCGATTTCGAGGATGACATCGTCCGGGCGAACGCCTGCGTTTTCTGCAGGCCCATCCTTCACCACGGATTTCACGCGGACCCCGTAAGTGTGATCCAAGCCGCGTAACTTAGCGCCCTGAGCATCGAGACTATCTACGCTCACTCCAATCCAGCCGCGGCGAATAGTGCCAGTCTCCGCGAGATCACCGACATAGCGCTCGGCAATGGCCGTGGGAATGGCATAACCAATACCGCGCCAAGCTGGGTTGCTGCCGCCGCCGCCGCCAATTGCAGTGTTAATACCGATGACCTCACCCTGCATGTTGACCAACGGGCCACCAGAGGAACCACGGTCAATAAAAGCATCGAACTGAAGGAAGTCTTCATAGGAATCCTCGACCATCTCTAGGCGTCGCCCCAGTGCACTAATCACGCCCAAACTAGTGGTGCCTTCCATGCCAAGCGGACTCCCAATCGCCATGACCAGGTGGCCCGGACGAATAAGGTCGCTGTCGCCCCACTCCAACTGATGCATCGAAGATCCGGCTGGAATATCTAGCACCGCAAGGTCGGTTTGTTCATCGACCCCCAAAAGGGAGCCTCGCACCACGCGGCCATCGTGCAATTGAACGGTAGCGGACTTCGCGCCATCCATAACGTGTGCATTGGTTACGACGATGCCTTTGATAGCATCGACCACAAAACCGGTGCCTAAACCGCGGCCCATATCCCCGCCGGAATTCTTAGCCACACTCAGATAAACCGTGGCTCTGGAAACCCGATCTGCCAATTCAGCACTCTGCTCTGAGAACTCCAACAAGGTCATAGCCTTGTTTGGCGCCTCGGATTGCGCGCTACGGCTCCAGAGTACGGCAAAGGAACTCACCAAGACGGCGGTCCACAAGATTTTCGTTCTTTTCATGTTCATGGTTATGCTTTTCCTTACGCTGGAGTCGAGTACTTTCAGATGAAATCCTGGCCCCTAATCTTAGTTTTCCTCCTGCTCGGCGTTTGTGCACTAATCGTACTAACACCAGCTGAGCAGGCCACTATTGACAATCCTTCGGCTCCCGCTGAAGGCATTGCGGCTACTTCTACATTAGGCGAACCTGCCGCGAATTCCACTCATGGGATAAAAGCAGCCGATGCCATCAACCGAACCAATGTAGAGGCAGGTACCAGCGAGGCCTCACTAGACCCATCGGCTGCAAACCGACTCTTCTTTGACCGCCCGCCGGCAATTTTAAAAATGCGCCTAGTCGATGGCGATGGCAAGGGCGTCCCAGATGCTGGGATCCGAGTCAACCTGGACCGCCAAGCACCTGGCATTGATTGGAAGGAATGGTACGAAAACAACCTTCTACACACCGACCTAGACGGCAAGTTATGGATCGATGTCCCCTCTAATATTGGCCTGCGCCTCAATATTGAAGGCTCGGAATGGCATGAAGTGGATCGTCGTATTCAAGCGCTGGCGGTAAATGAGCAAGTCGACCTTGGCGAGATTGCACTCGCTCCAGCGAACCATTTAACCGGCCACGTTTTTGATCCAGAAGGCAATCCGGTGGCAGGTGCAAGTGTGGCACTTGAAGAAGCCAGCGGTTCCATGTGGGGAAACTTTGGGACCAATGCCGTGAAGTCCAATGAGGAAGGCGTTTATTCCTTCTCGGGCGTGCGTCGTGGCCGATATGAAATCAATGTCAATGCGCCAGGCTTTGCCCCGCTGAAACTTGACAGCCAAGAACTAGACCAAAACCGCGGTGTCTTTGAACTCGATTTGGAACTGGAGTATGGCGACAGCACCCGCGGCCTAGTGGTCGACGACGAAGGCAATATTGTCCCCAATGCACATGTCTACTTAGTCCACTTTGACTCCAATGACTATTGGGGTGAATACCAGCCTCCCCTCCCCAATGAAGATTCTGAAATCTTAAGTGATCAAGATGGCCGTTTTCAGATTAGTGGCATCAGTGACACTTCTTCCATGACCCTTGGCGCTAAAGCTGAGGGTTATGGATCCGGTTATGCGGAGGAAGTCAAAGCCAATGGCGATGCCTTAATTAAACTTCCACGCCATTTCATAGTGCGTGGAACGGTGCATGACAGTGAAGGAAATCCGGTGGTGAAAGCACACCTTGCTATCAGTTCCTTGAATCCGGAAAACAAGGGAGACCACAACACCTTCGCCTACACCAAAGAAGACGGAAGCTTCGCATTCAGCCCCTTAGCGCCTGGTTCGTGGGAGCTTAGCCTTTCCTCTTCCCTGGGCAGCCTCGACAAACAACCGCTCCAACTCAACGCTGATTTCGAGCCGCTCAGCTTAGAGCTTCCAGTAGAGCATCCACTGAATATCTTGGTTTCTGATGGCGACGGCAACCCATTGCCTGGAGTTACAGTGAATCTAAAAAAGCCCCGGCAAGAGGACTCCATGAACTCTATGGAACACAGGCTTCGGTCTATGGAGCTCACCTTTAGTAGTGCGAATTTCTCTACCAGTATGGGCGACCGAAATGCAACCCGCGCCAAAACCGATGAGCATGGCATCGCCCATTTCGCCGACCTTGATCCAGAACAGTACCAACTAAGTCTGGAGTTACTCGGCTTTGCCACGCTGGAAGAAGATTTACATGTCACTGGTGCTGCGCAAGAAGAGTCCTTCACTATGGACGACAGTGCTTACCTAAAAGTGCGCCTAGTGAACAGCAATGGAGATCCCGTCACCCACGTGCAAGTTGGCTTGCGCACCGCCGAAAGTGGCGAAGACTTGGAACAAAAACAAACCGATGATGCTGGGCGCGCCGTCTGGAATAATCTCAAAGAAGGTGACTACCAAGTTTCTTACCGCGCCAATGACGCCGATGGCTGGTGGTGGGATTCGGAAGAGGAAGAAGAGCATGCGGCCGACCAAGAAACCGTAAGCGTGAAAGCTGGTGAAACGAAAGACTTCGAGTTGGTGATTAACGACCTCGCTTTAGTCACCGTGATTGTCACCCGGCACGGCGCCCCTGCGGCCGATGTCAAAGTGCAACTCCAGGAGGTGAATCCTGATCGGAATCACTGGAGCAATGACAATGACGATGGCAACCCAACCGATGGCCGTGGCTCAATCGACCTGCCCGCCGTTAAAGCCGGCACCTACGACATTGTGATTAAGGGGCGTAAGGCCTCTCCAGCAACCAAGGAACGTGTCGAGTTGTACGTAGGCCCACAGACCATTGATGTTGCGCTTGATGGCAGCGAATTACGCGGCGCACTCATGGGCACCCATGGTCTCCTTGCCGGAGCCACCGTGGCCTTGGTCCCCTACTTTGATGCCGCAGATGGCGATAAACCGCAATCCAATCAAGAAATTTCCATCATGGGCGTCTCCATGGGCGATGGAAAGCCCGTAATTAAAGTGGGTAAGCAAGGTGAAAACGACACCAACACTCGCTCTAATTCCAAAGGGACATACACCTTTCTGGATGTCCCCGACGGGCAGTGGACCATCATTGCGCGCTCCGACGGCTATGGCACCTGGACTTCCAAGCCGATTTCAGTGCAGGATGGGCAAAATGTAGATTTAGGATCCAATCGTCTGTTCCCTGGTGGTGAAATTACCGGGCATGACGACAATTGGGTGCCTCCTAGCCCTGAAGAAGCCGATAACAATTGGTTTGGCTGGGGAAATCAAATCACCCTGCTCGATGGAAAAGGCGAAACCGTGTCGATGGCCATTTTGGATGAGCGTGGAGACTTCCTTTTTGGGGATTTACCGGAAGGTTCCTATGTCATCAAGACTAACAAATACAAGTCCGAGGTCATCCAACTTTCGCCGGGTGGACGCATTGACCGAGACATTCCACTAGAGCAGCCGGAAGAAGAAAAGGAGTCCGATAAGGAACAATAGTTCCCTCCTCCTTAGAAAGTCTAAAGACCCGCCCATATAAGAGAGGAGATGGCGTAAAATCTGCCCGTTTTCCGAGTCTTGATGTCCTAATCGAGAGGGCAGGAAACATCCCTCTTGCTCCCGATACCAAAAGCTGGAATTCGGTCTGATGGCGGTCCACAAAATAAAACAGGGTCTGGATTTACCAATCCATGGTGCCCTCGAAAATCACTCGCTGGTCGACGGTCCTTCCGTCGACCGCGTTGCCTTGTTGCCCCAAGAGTCTTGGGGGATCAAGGTCCAAATGTTGGCCCAAGAGGGTGACAAGGTCCAGATAGGCAGCCCGCTGTACCGCGACCGCCGTGACCCGGAGGTGGTGTTCACCTCTCCAGGCGCAGGCACCGTGGAGGCGATCAACCGTGGTGCAAAACGCGTGGTGCTGTCGGTAGTGGTCAAGCTCGATGGTTCCGATGATTCGGTTTCCTTTGGCAAGCTAGACCCTGCCTCTGAGGATCGTGACACCCTCGTCAAAGCTCTCTGCGCTTCTGGACTATGGCCAAACTTGCGTCAGCGTCCGTATGACAAAGTTGCCCAGGCAGGCGACACTCCACGCAGCATCTTCGTTACAGCCATGGATACCCATCCGCTGGCTCCGTCACCGAAGGAAATGCTCGCAGGTCGGGAAGGCGCCTTCAAAGTTGGCTTAACTGCTCTTACCAAACTTTCCGGCGGTGCCACATTTTTGTGCACCAAGGCCGGCGAAGATTGGGCTGCTCTGTTGACCGATGGCGTCACGCAACACACTTTCTCTGGCCGACATCCTGCGGGTAACGCAGGGGTGCACATCAATGCATTGGACCCAGTGAGCATGACCCGCAAGGTTTGGCACATCGACTATCAAGGAGTCGCCGAAATCGGTGAGTTCTTGCAAAGTGGTGGGGTGCCGACCGAACGTCGCGTGGCTGTGGTTGGACCTGCTGCTGAAAAGCGTGCGGTTTACAAAACCCGTCGCGGCGCTGCGACCACCAGCTTTCACTCTGCGTGTGCAGCAAAGGGCGTGCGTTTCGTTTCCGGCTCCTTGCTCGGTGGCGCAACTGCAGACCCTGGCACCCCAAAGGGATACCTCGGACGCTACGCACACCAACTCACCTTGGTCGACGATGCTCCAGAGCGTGAGTTCCTTGGTTGGGTGAAACCGATCGGCAGTCGCTGGTCGCTCACCAATACTTACTTCGCGAAGTTCGTAAAGAAGAAGTTCCACATCGACACCGACATCAATGGTGGCGAACGCGCAATCGTTCCTCTCGGCAACTACGAGAAAGTTATGCCGATGGACATCCTCCCTACCCAACTCATCAAGTCGATTGCCTCCAATGATTTGGAGGGCGCCGAAAAGTTAGGTGTTCTTGAACTGGCAGAAGAAGATCTGGCGCTTTGTCAGTACGTCTGCCCTTCCAAAATTGACATGACCGACATGTTACGTGCCATGCTGACTCGAATCGAGAAGGAGGGCTAGTCTGCTATGAAGTTCCTTCGCAAAAAACTCGATGCAGTGGCGCCACTCTTTGAAAAGGGTGGCAAGTTTGAGAAGTTGTACCCGCTTTACGAAGCCGGGGACAGCTTTCTCTGGACTCCAGGCCACCGCACCCAGTCCGGGCCCCACGTCCGCGACGTCATCGACCTGAAACGCATGATGAGCATGGTGGTGATCGCCCTCATGCCATGTATTTTGTGGTCGCTGTTCAACAACGGTTACCAAGCTATGCTGGCCGATTCCAGCTACGGCCTAGCTGCTACCGACGCCATTTCGATGGACGTCGTCATGCAGGCCTCGTGGATTGGCTTACTTGCCTTCATACCGCTTTACGTGGTGACGATTGTTGCAGGTGGAGCGGTCGAGGCTTTGTTCTCGATTGTGCGCAAACACGAAATCAACGAGGGCTTCCTGGTGACCTCCATGTTGTTCCCGCTGATTGTTCCCGTCGACCTTCCTTTATGGCAAGTCGCGATTGGAATCATCTTCGGCACCTTGATTGGAAAGGAAGTGTTTGGTGGTACCGGTATGAACATTCTCAACCCGGCACTTACCGGGCGTTTGTTCTTGTTCATCGCCTACCCCGCGCAGATTTCTGGCGAGGTTTGGACCAAGCTACCAAGTGACCCGGCGCTTGCCGTCGATGGTCACACTGGCGCAACCGCACTCGGTGAGTTTTACACCCATGGTGCTGCAGCGACTGCCGACATGAATTGGATGGATGCCTTCCTTGGATTCATGCCAGGATCCTTTGCGGAGACATCGACCCTTGCCTGTTTGATTGGAGCCGCCATTTTGGTTCTTAGTGGAGTCGGTAGTTGGCGCATCATGACTGGCTGTTTGATCGGCATGATTGGCATGAGTTACCTGCTCAACTTGTTCGCCCCTGACGAGAGTCATTACATGGCTTTGGATTGGACCTGGCACCTGGTCGTTGGCGGTTTCGCCTTCGGTACGGTGTTCATGGCGACCGACCCAGTTTCGGCTTCCCAAACCGATACCGGTAAATGGATTTACGGAATGCTGATTGGCCTCCTAACCGTTTTAGTACGCGTGCTAAACCCCGCGTACCCAGAAGGCATGATGCTCGCCATCATCTTCATGAACGTGTTCGCACCTACCATCGACTACTACGTGGTCAAAGCAAACATCAAGCGTCGGGAGAAGCGTCTTGGAGTTCAGTAACAAATACATCATTGGCTTCGCGCTGGCCCTCTGCCTGGTTTGTTCCCTTGCAGTATCCACCGTCGCGGTTGCTCTGAAGGACCGGCAAGCCGCCAACGCCTTGCTCGATATGCAAGGTCAAATCTTGCGTGTTTCTGGCATGGTTGAGCAAGGCGCCTCGCTTACCTCAGAAGAAGCAGCCACTTTATTCGAGAAGATTGAAGTGCTGCGAGTTTCGGCTGCCACCGGTGAGGTGATGGGCGAAATGGTGTTTAACAGCGAGACCATCATCAAGGCGTCGAAAGATGCTGCGTTGAGCACGGCTTCCACCAGTAACTCCGCGAAAAAGGCACGCGTCAGGCGGATTCCAAACGACCTGATGGTGCTGAAGGTCAACGACCCGGGCAATGAGTGCTACGTGTTCTTGTTGTGGGGCAATGGATTGTGGTCGACCATTTACGGCTACCTTGCTTTGGAGCAGGATCTCAAAACTGTAAAGGGCATTGCCTTTTACGAGCAGGGAGAGACTGCGGGCTTGGGCGGCGAAATCGTCAACCCAAACTGGACCGCACAATGGCCCGGCAAAAAGGTCTTTGATGCAGAGGGCAACGTCGGTCTCTTCGTGACCAAGTTCGGTCAAGTGAAGAAGCCTGAGTATCAGGTCGACGGCATCTCCGGCGCCACCATTACCAGTGTTGCGGTCGGATACACCATGCAAGCCTGGCTCGGCGACGAAGCCTATGGCAAGTTCCTCAAAGCGGAGGGCAAGTGATGAAAAAGGAAACCAAAGACATCCTTATTGGTCCTATTTACCCCAAGAACCCGATTACCTTGCAAGTGCTGGGTATTTGTTCGGCGCTTGCGGTGACCACGCAACTTCAGCCAGCACTCGTCATGAGCGCTGCCCTGACCTTTGTGTTGGTTGGCTCCAATGTGACCATCTCGCTGGTGCGTAACAAGATTCCTGGCAGCATCCGGGTGATTACGCAGCTGACCATCATCGCCTCGTTGGTGATCCTGGCGGACCAGGTCATGAAGGCTTACTTGTTCGAAGTGAGTAAACAACTCACGGTGTTCGTGGGCTTGATCATTACTAACTGTATCGTGATGGGTCGCGCGGAAGCCTTCGCGATGGCGAACCCACCTGCAAAAGCAGCATTAGATGGCCTCGGCAACTCCATTGGCTATGCGGCAATCTTGATTATTGTCGGCTTCTTTCGCGAGCTCATCGGCTCTGGGAAATTGCTTGGCCATGTAGTGTTACCTTCCGTAAACAACGGCGGCTGGTACTACCCGAACGGACTCTTGGTGTTGTCACCAGGAGCGTTCTTCATCATTGGCCTGATTATCTGGGCACAGCGTGTTTACTCTAAAGAACTTGTGGAGGAAAACTAATGGACCTGCTTAACTTGTTCATTAAAGCCACGTTCATTGAGAACATGGCACTAGCCTTTTTCCTCGGCATGTGTTCCTTCTTGGCCGTGTCGAAGAAGGTCGATACCGCATTTGGACTTGGCGTTGCCGTCATCTTTGTGCTGGGCATCACCACTCCGCTGAACAACCTCATCTATACCTACTTGCTAGAGGAAGGTGCATTGGGTTGGTTGCTTGGCGAAGAAAAGGCTGCGGGTGTGAACCTTGAGTTCCTCACCTTCATTGCATTCATTGCCACCATTGCTGCCATGGTGCAGATTGTGGAAATGGCCATCGATAAGTTCTCCCCTGCGCTCTACGGATCGCTCGGCGTGTTCTTGCCGCTCATCGCTGTGAACTGTGCCATCCTCGGTGGTTCCTTATTTATGGTGCAACGCGAATACAACCTAGTCGAAAGCACCGTGTTCGGTATTGGCGCAGGAACTGGCTTCGCTCTTGCGATTGTGGCACTTGCTGCGATTCGCGAAAAGATGAAGTACTCCAACGTCCCGCATGGTTTGCGTGGACTCGGTATTACCTTTATCACCACCGGCCTCATGGCTATGGGGTTCATGATCTTTGGAGGCATCCAGCTCTAAGTCGCTGGAGAGTACAACATGGATACAACAGTCATAACCCTAGGCGTTGGCGGCTTTTCAATCGTCGTGATTGCCTTAGTTCTCATCCTGCTTGCGGCCAAGTCAAAACTGGTTTCTAGCGGAAACGTGAGAATGGTCGTCAATGGCAAAGATGCCGACGCCTTTCAGGTCGCAGCCGGCGGCAACTTGCTCACGACTTTGGCAGAGCAAAAGATTTTCATCCCATCCGCATGTGGTGGCGGTGGAACTTGCGGTCAGTGTTTAGTGCAAATCGACGAAGGTGGTGGCGCTCTGCTACCTACTGAGGAGACACACATCAACCGCGGCATGGCGAAGGATCACTGGCGCTTATCGTGTCAGGTCAAAGTAAAGGAAGACATGAAACTACGCGTCGAGGATTCCATCTTCTCGGTAAAGAAGTGGGAGTGCGATGTGGTTTCCAACCACAACGTGGCCACCTTCATTAAGGAGTTCGTGGTGCAGCTTCCAGAAAACGAGGAAATCGATTACAAATCGGGTGGTTACATCCAGATTGAGATTCCCCCGCACCACATTCCTTACACCGACTACCAAATTGAAGATGAGTATCGTGAGGATTGGGATAACTTCAAGATTTGGGAAAACACTTCCGTCACCACGGACACGGTGGAACGCGCCTACTCCATGGCTTCGTACCCGGCAGAGGGCAATCGCATCATGTTGAATGTGCGTATCGCCACGCCTCCCCCGCGCACCGAAGGCATTCCGCCTGGCAAGGGTTCGAGTTTCATCTTTGCCCAGAAACCTGGCGACAAGGTGATTATCTCCGGTCCTTTTGGTGAGTTCTTCTTGAAAGACAACGACCGTGAAATGGTGTTCATCGGCGGTGGCGCGGGCATGGCGCCTATGCGCTCCCACCTGATGCACTTATTCCGTACCCTGAAAACGGAAAAGAAAGTTTCGTTCTGGTACGGGGCACGTTCCCTACGGGAAGCTTTCTATGTGGAGGAGTTTGATGCCATTGCCGAGGAGTTCCCGAACTTCGAATGGCACTTGGCTTTGAGCGATCCGTTGCCGGAAGACAACTGGAAAGGCAAGACTGGTTTCATTCACCAGGTGTTGCTTGACAGTTACCTAAACGACCACGAAGCACCTGAGGAATGTCAGTACTACATGTGCGGACCTCCCATGATGAACACCGCGAGCATGAACATGCTCGATGAGCTTGGCGTGGAGCCTGAAGACATCTTCCTCGACGACTTCGGCGGCTAAGTTTTCGGCACCCCTACCAACTTCCGTTAACATGTCCACATGGACGGTTACCGGAAGTTTCTTTTTGGGGTTGCAATGCTCCTCGCATGCCTCGGTTGCGGGCAAGAGTCGAGCACAACTACGTCACCCTCTACTCAGGCGCCCGTTGGCTCGGTTTTCCAGCTCCACGGCGACACGATGGGCGTGAGGTGGAATGTGACCACCATTGGCCTCAATGGAGACTTAGCCAAGCTCACCGTTGCTTTGCAGGATGCCGTGGGGCAAGTCGATGAGCACATGTCCACTTATAAGCCAGACTCGGAAATCAGCCGCTTTGGCATGGCACCAGCCAATCAAGATTTTGCGGTCTCCGCAGACACCGCTTTCGTGGTCCAAGAAGCACAACGCATTTCCGCATTAACCAAAGGCGCCTTCGACGCTACCGTCATGCCACTTGTGGATTTATGGGGTTTCGGGCCTGCTGAAACCAGCCCCACCGCCCCTACCAAAGAACAAATAGCCGAAGCCCTTTCTCGCTGCGGTTACTCCAACTTGGCGTTCTCCGAGGAAGACCCCCGGGTCATGGTTAAGACCACCGCAGGTCTACGCCTAGATTTATCCGCCATCGCCAAAGGTTATGGAGTCGATGCCATGTGCGCTGTACTCGATGCCGCCAATCATGAGAACTATCTAGTCGAAGTCGGCGGAGAGCTTCGGGTCAAAGGTGTTTCCATTGATGGCACCCCATGGCGCATCGGCATTGACACTCCACGCGATATGACGCTGCTCGGCACCCAACTGCAAGGCGCGATTGAGGTCGGTGGCATCGCAATTGCCACCAGTGGAGATTACCGCAACTACCGAGAGCTGAATGGTAAACGTATTTCGCATATCATCGATCCTCGCACTGGCTATCCGGTCAACCATGGCTTGGCCTCCGTCAGCATTCTCGCCCCCACTTGCCTCGAAGCCGATGCTTTAGCCACCGCCTGCATGGTGCTCGGTCCGGAGCAAGCAATGGCGTTAATCGAGCGTCTAGATGGCATCGAGATCTTCCTGATTGTCCGGGAAGGGGAAGAGTTCCTAGAGCGCAAAAGCGCCGGCTTCCCTGAGATTGAAACCTTGTAACACCCCCCTTATGAAAAATACGGTTCTATGCGTTGCCCTTGGTTTATTCCTGCTTGGATTGTGATGGTCGCTTTCTCCAGCGCCAGAATGGGATCGCAGCAGCAGAGCAGAATTAACCGCGCCTAAACTTCCATAGCCGGTCCGCCACCTTCGCGAACTTGCTTGAAGTAATCCTTACGTTTGGGATTTCCGAGCTCCGCGAGCAGGACCAGCTCGTTGCCATCGTCCGATGCACAGATGTCGGCATCTTTACGTGCGCACACGCAGTCGCCGAGCAGGTCTGCTTCTACGGCATCGGCGGAACCACCGCAGGACTTAGCCAGCTTCTTGCCGTTGACAATCACTCCAACCGCCATCGCAGCAGTCGCTACGACGAAGACAAGAAGCCCCAAGAGGATGGTAGTCATACCCCTATTTTAGCACCGTTTTCGCCCCTTTCGAGCGAATCGAAGGAATCGGAGGAATCGGAGGAATCCCGGCCGCGGGGTCGCCGCTAGAAAAGGGCAGGCCGCCCTATTTCTGCAACTCGTCGTCTAGGTCGAGGGCGTAGTAGGTGCCCCCATCGACCATCGGCTCAGCACGCACGAGACGTCCGCGGTACTCCTTGCCATCGAGCTTCACCACCACTGAAATCCGGCCGGTGGCGCGAACCAGCAAACCGTGCGAGGAGGCATTGACGGTCTCGCCCTCAAGCGAACCCGCTACCAGCATCATGGCGATCGGTGCCGTGTGTTCCTTGCGCTCCGAGCGCCTTCTGTCGTATTCGGTCATCGTAGTAAGTATTAAGGGCTAGTTGCGGTCTGGGAACATGTAAGGGTAAACACCCTTAACAATCATTTCCTTGGCATTTTTATCGATAGGATCTTCGTTCATGAAGACTTCGAACATGGCGTAACACACATGAAAGTTCTCAATCACCTTGTATTCGTGATTGTTCACGATGGTGTGTAACTTGCCGCCAGTTTCCCAGATAAAGATGATCTCGTCTCCTTCATCTAACTGACCAGAAGCAAAGTAACCACGCAGCTGCTTCATAGCTGCCAAACCCGTATCTAGGGCTTTCTTGTCCTTTGCAATCTTGCGAATGCCAGGTTCCAGGATGTCGTCGAAGGCTTCCGCGACATCTTCTCCGTCGACATCGCGGGCCATGACCCAGCGCATCGACTTGTTGTAATTGTCAGAGAGAAAAGCCTCATGAAACTTTTCATCATTCAAAGCGCTCTTCAAGTTCATGGCGCCTGCAGCTTTGCGCAAAATCGGCAGCGCGGCATCGCGGTCGGCATACCAACCAAAACCATAAACGTTGACCTGGAAGATGGTCTTCTCACGGACGCCGGTGCCAAACAAGTAGTGGCGCTCGCCTTTCAATGCATCTAGGTCCATCCAAATCGGGAACCGAATATCGGTTTCCGCTTCGAGTACGGTTGGGGCCGGCTTCTCCGGCTTCTTCGGCTCTTGGGTTTGCGCAAAAGCCGCGAGTGGCAGCAGGGCAAGCAATGTGATGGCGATGGGGCGAATCATGGTTTTTCCTCCAACGGCAGTATAAGCGTTTAACCTGGGTCGCTTCAAGACACGTGTTTTCGGCACTCTGCAATGAAATCCTTCACTTCTGGGCCACTGAGCGGCACCACCAAGGCTGAGGTCGAGGAAAGCTGCAAATAGACTCGGCCATCGTCCTCCACAATGCCGATGATTGCGGACCACGGCAAATGAGAAGAAGCAGAAGAAATGCTGGCTTCGATGCCTTCTTTGGTGGATTCCAAACTGTAATCGGCCAGAATGGTTGCAGCAGCGCCAGCGCGCTCGAGCTTGCGCAGGTGCTTGACCGTGCGGTATTCAGCCAGCTTCGGATAAAGGAAAATCCAAGCGAAGGCCAGCGCCAACATGGAGCCGCCGACGACCCAATCGCCCAAGCTCAAGCCGGCGAAAATGCCGAAGGCACCGTAAACCATCGGCAACCCATAGTGGCTGATTTTACGTGCGCGGGCGAGACTCGGCACCGTGCGGTTGACATACATGGTGAACATCGCCCAATCTTCAAAGCGTAGGGTGTATTCGATTTTCATCGTTCAGATTTTACTTCGGGGTCATCGGCAGAAGATTCTGCAGGAGAAGAGTCGCCGAAAGTATGCGGCGAGACGGGATCGTCATCGAGCAGCATGCGTTGGCTGGGGGTTTCCAAATCATCGAACTGGCAACCCTTCTCGACCCACTTCTGAGTAATACACCGCCGCAAAGATTCCGTTGCCGGCGAAGGCAAAAATCACGGCATTGGTGTGCAGTGGACGGAGACGGCCGAAGGTGGTCCATTCAAGGCCGAGGTTGAAGCGGGCGTCTGCCAGTTGCAGCGCAATGATGACACCAACCAGAAGGCCAACGACCCCCCAAATGAAAGATGCAAATACGAATTTCCGGACGATGCCGTCGTCGTAGGTGAATCGCTCGAGCGCTCTCGCCGCAACGGAAGAAGTCAAATCGTTCATGGTTTCAGGAGGTTCTGCGGGATGGCAAAGCGGCATGATACGGCCTCCATAATGCAATAAAATAGTATTTACTCTTATTTAAGCAGCGGCAAAACAAAGTGCTTGGGAGCCTTTTCCAAGTTCAAGACTCCCTCTGCAAGAGGCTTTTTATTGCCCTAACTTAGCTCACATGCAGAAGGACCTTTCCAAAAACCTGGCGTTCTGAAACCCGTTTATGAGCCTTTGCGACTTCCGCCAGGGGAAAGCGAGAATCGATAATTGGGCTCAATTCCCCCTCAAAAACCAATTTCGAGAGCTGTTTTAACTCACCTAAGCTTCCCATCGTGCTGCCGAGCAGACTCAAGCTCTTAAAGAACACCGGAGCGAAATTTATTTCCATCTCCGCGCCACTGGTCACCCCACAGGTCACCAAGCGCCCCCCCTTCGCCAGAGCCCAAATGCCCTTGGGCAAAGTGTCTACACCGACGTGATCCACAATCACATCTAACCCCGCTTTTTGAGTCCAGGCCTTGGCCGCCTTGGTCCAATCTTCCGTGCGGTAGTTCACCCCGTAATCAGCCCCATTCTCCAAGCCCAGCTGGACTTTCTCGTCGGAACCAGCGGTCACCATCACCGAAGCGCCGTGCAGCTTGGCGATTTGAGTGGCCGCCACCGAAACCCCACTGCCCGCGGCATGGACCAGAACCTTGTCCCACGGCTTGAGTTGGCATCGGGTCATGAGCATGTGCCAAGCGGTTAGGAAGGTCAGTGGAAAAGCCGCTGCCTGGTCTAATGGGAAGTCATCGGGAATAGGGATGAGGTTTTCTGCACGCACCACCGCGAATTCGGCATTGCCGCCATTACAGGTTTCACCGTATATCCCATAATCGCGCGCCAAGTTATGCCGCCCTTCGGCAACCTCAACACTGGGCACGGTATTGAAGCCGGGAGCCACTGCCACCCGCTGCCCCTCACTGGACGAGGTCACACCTTCGCCCAACTTCTCCACCACTCCGCTGAAATCGCATCCGGGAGTCATGGGTAGAGGAAACTTATGCCCGGGAACGCCACGTCGCACCCAAGTGTCCAGGTGATTCAGCGCAGTCCATGCAACCTTGATGCGCACCTCCCCTGGCCCCGGCTCTGGAATAGGGATGTCTTCTAGATGGAGGACATCAAAGGAACCATGCTCGTGGATGCGGACTGCTTGCATCCACAGAGTTTAAGCGATGCCACCTCTACTGAATAATCCTGCAAGCGCCGCGATTCTCCATCGCAAGGCGGTACAGGAAGGCGCGTGCCTGAGGCGGTGCACCAAAGGAAATGGTGCTGATGCGGTTGCCGCGCCATCGGTTCCAGCGAGCCACGCGCGACAGGATGTGCAGTGGATCGGTGATCTCTCCGACCGATGGGGCGCCATCGCTCAAGAGCAGGACTTCTTCCACCGTCTCTTCTCCAAAGGCCCGATCTAAGCCACCGAATAGATTGGTGCCTCCAACAAAGGTGTTGCTTTCCACAAATTCGGCCGCAGCAGCAAGCACAGGTTGGGTCACTGGCACCATTTTGTGTTCAAAATCGCGCACCTCGGAACCAAAGAAAACCACGTTGAAATGGGCCGTATTGGGCAATCGGGGCAACATCTTCACAAATTCCGAAACCGATTTCGTCGCCCTGGTATGGGTGCGTTGCTCCGGCAGAACCGAGTCCATAGAGGATGAACTATCCAATACAAAAACCACCCGGTCGCTGTAAATCGGAATACCCATGTAGGACAAAGTGGCCGCATTCTCATCGGAATCCGGCTCCTGACGGAACTCGGTGCCATCGGCCTTGTGCTTCAAATAGAAGTGCTTCCAGGTTTTGTAATCGTTGGCAATGCGGTAGCCAGTGATGGTTTGAAGTAACTCCACCACTTCATTTGAGGCGCGTCCTTCGGCGACCGCAAGCAGCTCAATCAAGCCGGCAACATAGTCCTGGCTTGGACTGCGGCGCAGAATGTCTAGACACTCATAAAGCATGGGGCCTTCTTCCATTTGTAAGCGGCGCAGGGCCTCGACCGTCCCGAACGGAGATTCGCGGTCTGCCAAAGCACGCAAAGCTGCAATTCGGACCATGGGCTTCTCTTTTCGATCGCGCAAGAACTGACGCCCAAGAGCCTCTCCGTCTTCTCCCATGAGAACCAAAGCATAGGTCACCTCAGTACGCACTTCTGGACGGCGATTTCGCTTCATGTCCTCCAAATCCTCCAAGCCCTTTTTCCCTGCCAAACCCAAACAGCGCGCAAAATCGGCCTGTGCGTCTCCCTGCGCCAGAGATTTCACACCGCGCAAAGCGGTATACGGAATCGACTCCGAACGATAGGCCAAAAGCTCTAAGGCCAAGATTCGGACCTCGGCGTCTAGGGTGCGGTCCTCCAAAGTAGCGACCAGCTGGGCATGACTGGGCTCCGCAATGCGGCCATAAGGACGACGTGCGCTGCCATTTTTGTAAATCTCATCCGAAGAAATCGGGCTTTGAAACATTACAAGGAGAAGAAGGCCAAGGACGGTCATGATGCTATTCCCTTACAGTATGCACATGTTGCTCCGCGTTAACCTCGAACTTCCAGGTTTCCAAGATGCTTTGGCCGAATTCCTCCCTAAAGGGATGACCGTGGATTCCTGCGTTTTAGACGCCGATTCACTGCGTTTGGCATGCCGCGCCCCCATCATCGGCAAAGTTGTACTGCTGGCTAAGGTCCGCGTGAAGCTAGGCGCCATGAACCTAAGCAGCTTTGAATTGGAAGGTGCTGGCCTCGCGCGCTCCATGGTGCTCGGCAAACTGCGCGGCAAAATATCTGATTTAGATGTCCGCCGCGGTGCAATGCGCATCTGGGGGGATAGCGATGGCTCCGTAGCGTATCTATCATGGCCCTCATGAAGGTGCAGAACCTGCTTCAAGGCGTCCTCGCAGGCGCTTGCATGGCTGGATGGGCTAGTTTGATCGAGGCTTTCTCGGTTTATGGCGCATTCCCTTATCACGCGGACCCCCTGGTATGGGCGGCCGTACTCCCTATTTACCTTGTGGCTGGTGCCATTCTGGGATTGGGGTGTGCCATGGCGCTTCCTCTAGTCACAAGTAAGAAAGCGCGCGACGACGACTTTTACCTGCACCATGGGATTTTCACCCTGGTGTCTGGTGTTTGCCTGGTGCTCCTTCTGGAAGCGCGCATGACTTGGGTTCCGGTCAATATCGGGACTATGAGCCCGAAGATGCTCCTGACCTTTGCCCTCATTCTTGGCGGTGCAGCGGCGTCTTACTTGGTGCTATATCGCCTCGCCTCAACCTCATTGGGGTGGGCTTTCAGTTCTTTCTTTAGCCGCTTCGCAACCGTGGTCGGGCTTTGCGTAGTCGTGGCCATTGGATGCGCGTGCTTCGTGCTTCCAGTGCGGCCCGCCATGCTCGCCGAACCGGATCGTGCCATGGCCGCCGATGCCGGCTCCCCCAATGTTTTGTTTGTGGTGCTCGACACCACATCTGCGCGACACCTTGGGACTTACGGCTACCACCGCGCGACCAGCCCTCAACTCGATGCCTTCGCAGAAGAAGGTGTGGTGTTTGAAAACGCATTCTCGGCTGCACCGTGGACCTTGCCCTCGCACTGCTCCATGTTCACCGGCCTCCTGCCGAACTCCCACGGCACCGGTTGGACGCGTCCTCGTTTGCCCGATGGCATGGCCAGTGTCGATGACCTTGTGAATCACGATGTCCACACCATTTCAGAAGAGATGGCGCTGCGTGGTTATGACACCGTCACTGTGGCAGAAAAGTCTTGGCTCACTTTCAACTCTGGCTTATCGCAAGGTTTTGAAAAGTTCTTTGACTACTCGCTACCCGATTTACATGACCGCTTTTTCGTAGCGCGTTTTTGGTCGCGTTACCGGGGCAAGCTTGGCTCCCCTGCAGCGGTACAGATCGACAAAGGTGGCGCGCGCGTCGTCGACACTGCCATAGATTGGCTGGACGGACACCGCAGCCGCGATGAGAGCCGACCCTTCTTCATGTTCATGAACTTGAACGAAGCGCACGATCCTTATCAGCCACCCGAAGAATTCTGGGGCCACTTCCTCCCGGAAGGCATCAGTATTGCGGACAGTCATAAGTTAGATGATCGCAACAACACCCAAGGACAGCACGAGATTATTCTCGGTAACTGGGACATTAGCGACCGGGACATGGAAATCTTCAAGGCGCTGTACGACGCCGAAATCCTCTACCAAGATGGCCTACTCGGTCGTTTGTTCAGCGGGATTGAGGAACTCGGCCTGATGGAAGACACTTTGATCGTGATCACCGCAGATCACGGCGAGGAGTTTGGCGAACTTGACCATCGCGTTGGCCACCAGTTAGCGTTGGTCGACACCCTGCTACATGTGCCGCTCATCATGCGCTTCCCAAGCCAGCTACCTGCCGGCAAGCGGGTTAGTGCAATGGCCTCCACCATCGACATCTTCCCAACGATTCTTGATGTCATCGAAACCGAAAATGGTCAGGGTCCTCCCCAGGCGACTCCAGAAATCCTTTCGATTGAAGGTGTCAGCCAGTTGCCGACCATCCAGGATGACATTCCGGTGCGCGACATGATTATGGCGCACTACTTCAACCCGACCTCCTACCTCACTGGTTTTAAGGAATGGGATAACCGTTATCCAGATGGAGACATGGTGGATGAAGTTGCACGCACCATGCGTTCGATTAATGTGCTGCGCACTGCAGACCATAAATTGTTCATGTTTGGCGACGGGCAACGTGCCTTCATCCAACTGCATGAGGACCCACAAGAACTGGGAAGCTCCCAGCAAACCATTCCGGAAGGCCTGGAAGAGCTTGCCGCTTTCTTTGAGGAGCGCTACCAACGCCAGTTGACTTCGCATGAAAGTGCGCGCGAAATCTTGGTGGGTCAACTAGCTTGGTTCCGGCGCAACGTGAAGTGGCACAATGAGAAGGTGAACACCGGCGCTCAAGGAGGCCAAGGGATCGAGTCGCTTGGTTACGTTGGAGCCACCGACAGCGATGGCACCGAATCCGAAGTCCCGCTTACTCTTCCGCCGATTCTGAATCTTCCGAAATAAGCGCCGGCTTCGCAACACCATACTGCTCTGCCCACGGGCGCAGATCCCAAACCTCGGTAGCTAAGTTGCCGAGGTCTTTGTCTGGCTCGCCAAACATTTTCTCAATGATGGCACGGCCTTGCGCAGACTCCTTGGACAGGTTGTCCATGAACTGCTTCATGCCAAACATGCGCATATTGTGGCCATTCTTCACCGCTGGGTTTAAGCGGAATGGCATAAGCGCCACCATCAGCTTTTCCCTGGCCGTTTCCGCTGGCTTCGGTGCACGCGATGGAGCGCGGAAGTCAGTCTTGCCGTGGAACACCACGTAAAGCACCTCCTTCTCCACCACCAATTCGCGACGCCATTGGTCCAGTTGCGTTTCACTGAGGTTGTCGACATCGACTTCTAGGAACTCAGGTAACCCGAGAATATCGGTGTCCGATTGCGCCGGATGCAAGGCGCGCATGAGATCGCTCTCGAGTCCTTCAAGAGCACTAGGAAGAATGTGCGAAGTGTAACCAGCGAGCAAACGCTTCTCGTGCTTGGTCTGCAACCACATGGTGTAAGCATCGCGGTAGTCGATAGGCATTTCCAGAACGGCATAATCGGCTGGGTCATCTTGCATGACCTCATAAACCTTAGCCGTGCGCAGACTGATGGCCTCTGGCTTTGGCAGCTGCAACTCCAAAGCAAGCAGCGGCAGCAACATAAAGGTAGCCACGACACCGCGCTGAATTTGAATTTCACGCAATCCGTAAGCAATCACTCCAGTGATACCTAGAATCAGCAAAATCAAGAAGCGGTGTGGTACGCGCACCATGTCCAACACGGGAATGTGCGGGAAAATGGCCATCGGCATAGGAATGCTCTCGATGGAGTGGTTCATGAACACTAAGTGCGGTCCTTGTACCAAAAAGAAACCGACCACAAGCAGCCACCAAAAACTGCCGATGCCTCTTTCACGCACACGGAATGCGGTGAAGAGAAGAATGAACATGGTGGTCCAGCCAAGGATGACCGGCCAAAACAGATGACCCCCTAAACCGTTTGGACTCATGCCGGTGAGTTGCATTTCGCCGATGTAACGAATCGGGTCTTCCAGTTCCCCACCACCTCCGGTTTGCCCCATTTGATCGATCAACGGTCGCACGCCCGGAAACATCATTGCGCCAGCCAAACCGCCCATGACTAAAAGGTGGACCCAAAAGCGAATATCGCCAAAGCGCTTATCGCGCCACATGCGTACCACCAAGAGCACGCCGCCGGCTATGGCACAGAAGACTGGCTGATACCAATCTGCGTATCCCGAGAGCGCCAGCATGACGGCGGTAAAGATCACAGCCTTCCAAGATTTGCTGTCGTACAGCCACAGCAAACCGAGCAGAACCAAAGGCATCCATTGGAACTGCACGTTGTTCAGCTGGGTGATCATGGCCGTGTGATAAGGATTGAACGTGAAGAACAATCCAGCACCAAAGGCTGCCAGTGGAGCTGCAGTGAGATAACGAGCCAATGCCCAGGCACCAATGCCACTCATCAAAAAGGCGGACAAAAACAGGACGGTGTGCGTGGTGCCAACCGATAACCCCAAACTCTGTTGCAAAAGGGCACCAGGAATGGAGTTGCTAAACGAAATCGTATGGAAAGCTAACGAAGTTCCCGTGGGCGAGAACAAGCGATCCGTTTCGTAATAAGCCTGCCCAGTTTCTTGTGCATGATCGACCCACCACAAGTTCCAGCTGTTCTGGAAAAAGTCTCGGCCCACCGACCACACCTGATCGGGGTCCATGACCATCGGCCAAAAATAAAACGCCGTCAATCCGGCAAAGCCGAATAAAACTAGGAACAACTCCGTAGCTGTGAGTTTTTGACCGTCATTCATGCGAGCAAAGCGGCGCCTAGGAGATAAACCGCATGGGAACACCCGAGAACCGTTAAATCATAAGGCTTCCAATGCCAACTTCGGCGTTTTCGGCGCATCACCCAAGCGATAGTTGCCGCTTCTAGACTCCAAAACCACAGCCAAGCAGCCACGAAGGCCACGATCCAGCCCAGCGTGTTGCCATCGAGTTGTGGATTGGAAAGGCCGAGTGCCCCTGTTGCGTACAAGGCATAGCCGCCGCCAAGACCGACGATGCGAGCCAACAGCAACAGCTTTACGGTTGGGCGAAAGCTCCGCCCGATGGTGAACCAGATGACCCACCAATGCAGGAAAAGGACAATCGGAACCAGGATAGGATGCAGGCAGGCGCGAAAAAGTTCCGCGAGCGGACTCACGCCAGAGCCTCCTGACAACGCGCGCGCAACTCTTCGAGAGTGAAGAGACCAGTGTCGTGGCCATCGTCAAACAAAACCCGATAGGCATAACGCCCGATTGGCTGCATATCTTTCATGCCAATGTCGTCCGGGATGTCGCCTGGATTCACCTGACGCGCTCCCGTGATTTCATTCACACAAAAAGCACATGGACAGCTAATGCGTAACTCGCGAATGCTCAGGGCGCTCACGAGTCCGTCCGACCAGGTGAACCTTAAATGATCACCTTCCCGCTTAAGGCCGGTAAGCTGGGATTCCATCGCCCTGCTCGACCTTGCGGGTCAGGCCTCCATCTCCCGCTCATCGTTCGGCGATTTATCGTAGCGCGCGCGAACGTTCTGGCGTCCCATGTCTTTCAATCGACTCGAAGACTTCCGTAGTCCAAGATCGTGGGCTTTAGAGACCACACTCTTTACGGTTCGGTTGAGATGATCCGCAATCGTGAGATTGTCTTGCTCAAGATAGAGGCGTTTGAGTTCCTCTACTTCCGCCGGACCCCAACGCGGCATTTTGACCGGATCTCCAGAACCTGCGCGACGTTGGTAGCCCTTGTCCTTGGCAAGACACAGCTCCTTCGCCTTATCTTCAATCCGATTGACTGGGCGGCCAAGGATGAGCGAGACATCTTTGGTGGCGCGGGTGCCATAGTAGCGCTTTAGGATTTGCAAATCGGCCGATGTCCAAGCTCGCTGTCGGACTTCTCCTTTCAGCTGCTGCACTTTCCGTTCAATCTCGGCTGCGGGACGGCGCATAATGCGAGCGATGACAGTGAAATCTGCTGCGCCGAGATAACTCTTTAGCTTGCGGATTTCTAATGCTGTCCAAGGCCCGATCACGGGATCGCCTTCAAACACTTTGCCAATCATGCGACGAACGCTTTGCACCGTGCGGTTCAAATCCTGCGCAATCTGGACTTCAGATTTGAAGCCATACATGCGCCGCAACCTTTCGATTTCTGGGAAGGCCCAGCGTCCTTTCCGTCTTCCTTGAGGGTTTGGGGAGTTCATTCCGTTTGATGCGGTCATCGCAATTGATTCTCGCTCGAGGTCCAGGGAGCGGGGTGAGGTGTGGAGTCGAACTCCGCAGTTGTTCCAGTATCAGGCAATTGGTGGCCTCCGTGCAATGAAAAATCGTGCTAAGTCTTGTGAGAGCCAACGCTTTCGACAACTTTTTGCCACGCTTGTGCGGTAGATAGCTCCAAAATGCTTAACGCATCCTTTACTGTACTCGCACGCGCAGCTTGCCGCGCCGTCTCTCGTAAAGACTCAATATCGACCTGTCGAAGCAAGGCTTTAATCTCTGGCACAAAAAGTGGAGACATGGAAAGGCCCTGAAAGCCCACGCCTGCAAGGAAAAAGGCTCCTTTGCGCTGTCCAGCCATCTCGCCACAGACGGTTGCCGGAACTCCAGCTTTCTGGCAAACCCTTGCTATGTAACGCAGTACGCGCAGATTTGCAGGGTGATATGGCTGATACAGATCCGCAACCCAAGGATTATCGCGATCCACCGCAAATAAATATTGGGTGAAGTCATTTGTGCCGACGGAAACAAAATCCACCTCTTTCACGATGTCGGGCAAGGCCATGGCCGCAGCTGGCACTTCAATCATGACGCCAAAACGCACTCCGAGATCTTCAGTGCCACTAATAGTGAGCAGGAGGTCTTTGGCTTGCCGGATCTCCTCCACCGTAGTCACCATGGGGAGCATGATGTGCACGCCGCCATGCGCGCGGCAATCACGCAGCGCTTGGATCTGCATCAGGAAGAGGTCTTGCCACTTCAGGCTCAGACGCAAACCGCGCCATCCGAGGGCTGGGTTGGCCTCTTCTGGAGTGCTGAAATAACGCAGTGACTTATCACCGCCGATATCCAGAGTGCGGAAGGTCACCGGCTTGCCCGGGAAGCGATCCAGCACGGCTCCGTAGATTTCCTTTTGCTCATCGACACTTGGGAAGGACGGGCGTTCCATGTAGGCAAACTCGGTGCGGAACAAACCCACGCCATTGACAATCTCTGGATCAAACAAATCCAAGTCGCGCGGCGATTCGATGTTCACCTGAATCTTGACCTCGGTCCCATCGGAGGTGTGGCCCGCTTCTTTTGCAGCGCTTGCCAACACTCCTCGTACATGCGCACGTTCGGCGGACAAGGTGAGGGCAGATTCTTGCTCTTCCGCAGTGGCATTGAGCACCACCACCCCGCTATCGCCATGCACCACACAGGCTTGGCCGGAGCGTGCCCGTTCGTCCACCGCATCTAAACCAGTGACGGTTGGGATGCCGTAGCTGCGCGCGATCACCGCACCATGGCTGAAACGACCGCCACGCGAACAAATGATGGCCGCGATTTTCTCGCGCGGATAACTCACGACCAAAGTGGGTGTGAGCTCTTCGGCAACCAGTACCAAACTTCCAGGTCCACCACTGCGGGCAGCCTCAACGTCGCCTTCACTGAGTTCTTCGAGTACCGAGTTCCATGGGTCACGCAAATCCGCGGCCCAAGACTTCATGTCGCCCCCTTCAAGGCTATCGAACAACTTGCCGAACTTATCCAGTAAAGCTTGGATGGCCGATTCTGGTGCCATCAGTTCGTCCATGACCCAGCGGCGTAAATCTTTGGCCGCCTCGGGATCCAAGAGGACCGCAGCTTGCGCGCCATAAATGGCGGCTTCTTGCAAACCCAACTCTTTCGCCGTGGCAGCCTGGATACCTTCCAGCTTCTTCAACGCGGCATGGCGCGCATCGGTGAGGATTTTCCACGATGGCTCGGCATCGTGCGCGTCAATGCGGCGCATCGGAATACGCCGTTTGGTGTGCGTCAGAGCGACGAACACCGAGCCCACACCTACACCAGGCGAGATGCGTGTTCCGTTCAGCTCGAGGCGTTCCAAATTTGAACTCAACTCTTAACTGCGACAGGTTCTGAACGTTTCCAGGATGCAATGCACTTATGCATCACAGAGACGATTTCCCCAATAGGCACGCGCTGCTGATCCATCGAATCACGCTCACGCAAAGTCACGCAACCATCTTCGGCGGTTTCACCATCTACGGTAATGCAGAAGGGAGTTCCGATTTCATCTTGACGACGATAACGACGTCCAATCGACTGATTGTCTTCCATTGCAGTACGGAAGTGCGGACGCAGGATGGCCTCCACTTCGGCGGCCTTCTCCGGCATGCCATCTTTCTTAACCAATGGAAATACCGCAACCGTGACGGGTGCGATCTTCGGGTGGAAACGCAACACCACGCGCTGTTCCTTACCTTCTCCTTCCTCGTCGTAAGCATCGACCAAAAAAGTCATGGCAGTGCGGTCGCAACCTGCAGCCGGCTCAATCACGTAAGGCGAAACGTGTTCGTTTTCTTGACTGTCAAACCAAGTTAATGAGGTACCGCTGGCTTCCGAATGCTTCTTCAAGTCGTAATCGGTGCGATTCGCAACACCTTCCAGCTCGGACCAGCCGAATGGGAAGAGATATTCGACGTCGCCGCAACCTGCTGCATAGTGAGCGAGTTCATCTTGCTCGTGCTCACGCATGCGTAGCTTTTCAGGGCTCACCCCAAGGTCAATGTACCACTGAAAGCGTTCTTTCTGCCAGTACTCATACCACTTAGGGGCTTCTTCCGGACGGCAGAAGAACTCCATTTCCATTTGCTCGAACTCTCGCGTGCGGAACACAAAGTTGCCCGGCGTGATTTCGTTGCGGAAACTCTTACCAATCTGCGCAATGCCGAAGGGGAGCTTCTTACGGGTGGAAGTCACCACGTTGTTGAAGTTAATGAAAATGCCCTGGGCAGTTTCAGGACGCAGGTACGCAACCGAAGCGCTGTCCTTGACCGCGCCCACATTGGTTTCAAACATGAGATTGAACTGACGCACGTCGGTCCAGTCATCGGTGCCGGAAACTGGGCATTTGATTTTCTCGTCGATGATCAGCTGACGCATACCTTCGTTGTCGGAAATCACTGCATTGAGCTTGGCAGTCAGAGCCTCCACGCGGTCCAGCTTGCCCTTCTGGCGATACTTCTCAATCTTGTTCTCGATCAAGTGATCCGCGCGATACCGCTGCTTAGACGTCTTGTTATCGATCAAGGGGTCCGAAAAGCCGCCCACGTGACCCGAAGCGCGCCAGACATCGGGGGATTGGATGATGGCGGAGTCAATGCCGACAATGTCTTGGCGTGCGTAGACCATGGCTTCCCACCAGGCGTCCTTCACGCGTCGTTTGAGCTCTACGCCAAGAGGTCCCCAATCGTACGTAGACCCTTGTCCACCATAGATTTCCGACGCTGGGAAAACAAATCCCCGGCGCTTGCACAGGGAAACTATCTTTTCCATCACTTTGGGAGCGGACTTAGCCATGACCGAGTGATTCTAACCGCGCGCGTAAGGCAGCAATCACACCGTCTCGGTCGTTCTCAACTCGGTTTTTAAACTCGACCGGAATCCCGGTATTCGGGTCGTGCGTGGCCCCCCATCGAGCCAGATCAATGAGAATAGGCACCGAGCATCACCATGTCGCGGATGACCAGCATCGTCCAACGGTCCCCAAATAGGTCGAGGCAGTAGGAGATGGGGCAATCGGAGCGCCGAGGGAGCGGAGGCCTTGTGAGACTCAACGCGATTATCACTTGCCTTTTGCAACTTATCTATCAAGCGGAAGGGCCTCGACTACGAAACCGTTGAGTTCTTTGGATCGGTGAGTCCCTGCTTGAGAATATAAATCTCTAGGAATTCCCTGAACCAAGGGGCTGCTGTAGCGTTTCACCCCAGTGATTGTCATCCTCCTTTGCGCGGCGCAACTCGCTCAAGAAACTGCCCGGACCGCAGAGGTGGTGGTCACGGCCTCCGCATTTGCCGATGACCCGCTGCAGCAGCCGTTTTCGTTAGAGACCTTAGACCAAACATGGTTGCGGACGCGGGCGCGGACCGTGCCGGAAGCTCTGCAAGGATTGCCGGGAGTCATGGTGCAGAAAACCGCATCGGGACAGTCGTCTCCCTTTTTGCGTGGGTTCACCGGTTTCCGCACGCGGATGTTGGTCGATGGCATCCCGCTGAATCATGCCGCTATGCGTTCTGGCCCAAACCAGTATTGGAGTACCTTAGATGCGCTGACGGTGGAACGTTTGGAGTTGGTGCGCGGGACCTCCAGCGTGCTATATGGATCCGATGCAATTGGTGGCACAGTGAATGCCATCTCGCGGCGCGCGAAGGTTGGCGCAGAAGGTCTGCAGATTGGGGGTGGAAGTTTCACGCGTTACTCCTCGGCGGAGGATTCATGGACCCAACGCGCCGAAGTTTCCATGGCCTCCGGTTCCGATTGGGGATTCCTCGGTGGCTCAACAGTTTCTCATTATGGAGATTTAGAATCGGGCGACGGCACTTTACCGGAAACGGGGTATTCCCAATACAACGGCGACTTCCGTTTTGATCGCTACTTTTCGAATGGCGTGGTGTGGACCACTGCCGGGCAAACCGTACGCCAGGAAAACGTCCCGCGCACGCATAAGACTATTTTTGCAGTCCCGTTTCAGGGAACCAGCGTCGGTAGTGAGTTGCAACGCGACCACGATCAACGCCGCGATTTATTTTACACCCGGGTCGCTTGGGACCGTGGCCGTGGATTGACCAAAAACGGCGAGGTGACTTTGAGTTATCAGCGCCACAAGGAAATCCGCGACCGACTGCGCACCGGTGCACGGAGAGATTTACAGGGTTTCGATTTAGATGACATCGGCTTGACGGCGCGCTTTGAGAGTGATGCACGCGCTTCTGGAATATGGTCCTGGGGTACGGAAGTGCATCACCAGAGCGCCGACAGTTTCCGCGATAACTTTGTGGCAGACGTTTTGACCAGCTCTGCGATTCAGGGTGCCATCGGCGACGACAGTACTTATGACAGCGCCGCGGTTTACCTACAGAATGAAATGTTTGTGCGCGATGACCTCAGCATCATCCCCGGCTTACGCGCGAGTTGGTTTTCCTTGGAGTCCGATCGTGTGGAAAATCCTGACCCATCCGGTCCGACGATTTTACAGTTAGATGAAAGCTGGACCGCCCTCACCGGAAGCTTGCGCGGCGTTTGGTACTTGAGCCAGGAGAACACTGTGTTCGCCGGACTGTCACAGGGCTTCCGCGCGCCGAACTTGTCCGACCTCACTTCCTTTGAGGCAACCAGTGCGGTAGAAACACCATCGCCCAACTTGGATCCGGAGAACTACCTGCAGTTCGAAATCGGCAGCAAGGGACGTGGCGGGCAATGGAGTTGGCAAACGTCGGTTTATCAGACGTGGATCGACGACATGATTGTGCAATCTCCAACCGGCGCCTTGATCGACGGCGTCCCCGAAGTGCAAAAGTCCAACGCCGGCGATGGCTGGGTGCACGGCGTGGAAGTCGATGTGCAATACGAACTCGACCAGGCTTGGTCGGTGTTTGCAAACGCCTCATGGATGGATGGCGAAGTCGATCAAGTGGAGTTACCAAGTGGGGCGACCAGCCGCGCACCACTGAGTCGTTTGGCTCCTATGCAGGGCAATGCGGGCGTGCGCTGGCAGCAAAACGGCGGAAGGTGGTGGGGTGAAGCTTGGATGTGGGCCGTCGACAATCAGGACGACCTGGCTCTCCGCGATATCACCGATACTTCGCGCATTCCGGCCGGTGGCACACCAGGATTCACCCTATTTGGCCTCTCCGGCGGCGTCAAAATCAGCGAAAATGCGCGTTGGTCCTTATCCTTGGAGAACCTCGGTGATAAGAACTATCGCGTGCACGGCTCCGGCATCAATGGGCCGGGCTTCAACCTCGTCTCAACCGTCGAACTGAACTTCTGAATTTCAAACCAACTCCGCCAAAGCCCATGTGGAAGGCTTTGTTTGGCTCGGTGACTTTTCACGTCGCGGTTGGGGTGGGTTTGTTGAGCACGGCGTGGTGGTGGTCGACGGATGGCGAGACCCGCAAGCCGCCCACACTCGCAGTCAGCCTGAAGCAACCGGTTCCGGAAGTCACCCACGATGCACCACTACCCCCGGTCGAGCCACCGATTGAAACGGAAGTCGAGATCATTCCT
>JAQBXR010000018.1 GCA_027623295.1 Planctomycetota bacterium | reverse complement strand
GGCTTGGCTGCCCACGATTTGGTCGAAGCCTCGCCCACTCAGTTGAGCCACAAGATGGTGGCTCGAGCATGTAAGGGAAGGCGGTTGACCAAGAACACCAAAGCAAAGGTACATATTGCCTTACAGGTTGCGGCGGGGGAAAAGTTTCCAATGGATGCCCTGTTTAACTACTAGTGGCATAGACCGAACTCGAGTTTTCCAGTACACTGCCCGGTTCCAAGACGTAATCGGCCTACGTCAACTTGCGGCCGACAAACTTCTCATGTCAAAGTCTTTTAAAGAACTTGGCCTGTCGAATGAATTGTTGCGCGCGATTGCGGACCAAGGATATTCCCAGGCTACCCCTGTGCAGGCCGAAGCCATCCCCTTGATTTTAGCCGGTGGCGATGTCCTCGCTGGTGCCCAAACTGGCACTGGTAAGACCGCCGGATTCACTCTGCCCTTATTGCAGAATTTGCAAGAAGGAGCGCCGCGTAAGGGTCGTCCGGTTGTACGGGCTCTCATCTTGGTGCCTACCCGCGAGCTTGCAGCTCAGGTGGAGAAGAGCGTTTCTGATTACGGTAAGTACCTTCCGTTTACTTCCATGGTGATTTTCGGTGGAGTGAACATCAATCCACAGATTAAAAAACTGCGTGCCGGAGTCGACATCGTGGTGGCCACTCCAGGACGTTTGCTCGACCACATGCAACAGGGCACGATCTGTCTGGATCGCGTAGAAACCTTGGTGCTGGACGAAGCGGACCGCATGTTAGACATGGGTTTCATTCGCGATATCAAACGCGTCTTGAAGGTTCTGCCGCGGAATCGTCAAAACCTATTGTTCTCGGCGACCTTCTCCGATGACATCCGTAACTTGGCGAATGAATTGCTGAATCACCCTGCAGAAATCCAAGTAGCGCGACGTAACAAGGCTGCCGAAGATGTTTCTCAGGTGGTTTATCCTGTGGACCGCGTCCGCAAGCGCGAACTCTTGACCCGCTTGATTACCATGGAACGCTGGAGTCAAGTTTTGGTGTTTACGCGGACTAAGCATGGTGCCAATCGCCTCGCCAAACAACTAGATTCCGATGGCCTATACGCCGTCGCAATTCACGGCAATAAATCGCAAGCCGCACGCACTCGTGCATTGACGGACTTTAAGGCCGGCAAGGTCCGCGTTTTGGTCGCAACCGACATTGCTGCGCGCGGAATTGACATTCACCAGTTGCCCAGCGTGGTGAATTATGAACTGCCCAACGTCTCCGAAGACTATGTGCACCGCATCGGGCGGACAGGTCGTGCTGGTGAAAAGGGACATGCCGTTTCCTTGGTCTGCATTGATGAGCGCAAGTTTCTTGCGGACATTGAAAATCTCTTGAAGCGCAAGATCGACACCCATGTGGTGCCTGGTTTTGAAGTAGATCCAAGCATCCGTCCGGAACCACCGAAGCGTAATGGTGGTGGTGGCCATGGCGGCGACGGACGCTCTCGTCAGGGCGGCGGCGGAAGTCGCAATGGAAGCGGCGGCGGCCAGCGCAACGGCGGCGGAGGCGGCCCACGTGGCGGAGGCGGAGGCGGAGGTGCTAAACCTCGCCGTCGTCAACCAACGCACTAGGCAAGATTGATTGCGTGAAAAGACCTTGGTCTGGACGGGAGGTTTAGAGGATTGGCAACCCGCTTCCGACTTCAAGATTTTTGCCTCGGCAAGTGACGCATACTTAGAAGAAGATGCGGATGAGTACTGGGAAGAGGATTTGCAGGGAGACCAGGGAGACCAGGAAGATCAAGAGAAGTCCGAATGGGTACCTCCTCAGAAGGCAGCTCCGAAAAAGAAACCACAGACGGTGAATGAAAGCATTCGTCCCTGGGCCCGCTTTTTTGCACGCAAGATCGACATTGCGCTTTTCTTTTTAGGATTGGATTTCCTTTCTGCAAATATCGGGAGTTTTGCTTTCACCACACCCTTTTACCAAGGGGTGTTTTTAATCCTTGGGTTTCTTTGTTTGGAGCCATTGTTGCTGGTCGCCTTTGGCGTGCGCTGCTCACAGCCATCTTAGTGCTGTCTCTTGGCGTTATTACCTTGTCCTTTGGGCTTCGCTAGTGCCCTAGACACTCTTTTCTTGGTATAGTCGTTATCAACTTTCTAAGCATGGAGTGGATGATGAAGAGCACACGTCGTTTGGGTTTTCTTGGCTTCCTTGGTTTTCTCGGGTTCCTTGGTAGTCGAGAGGGTGAGGAAGGATTCTTCGGATTCTTCGCATTTTTCAGCTTTTTTGCATTTTTTGGACGGCGTCACCACGACAAGGCCTCTTAACTATTTTTTTCCTTTGAGTGAAACCGTTGCCCGGCCCTTCGGCGATTGTGAAACCGCCGTCTCAGCCCAATGGTGAACCAACCAAGGTTGAACTCGCACGCTTCAAGGCGTTTCTTTTTATTCAGTTCCTTTTCCTTGGAGCATCTCCTTAAGCTGGAGGATTTCATTTCAGCATCTGGACAATGCTGGACACGTCTTTATTGGTGCTAGCCATTGGCATGTCCGCGCTGGCCTTTGTTCTTGAAAGCAAGAATGGACGACGCCTTGCTTTCCGCATCGGGGCTTCGCTCTATGCGCTGGGCATTTTCGAATGTGGTCTCTTTTAGATCCTGCGCTTTTAGTGTTATCGATTGGGATTACAGCATTGGCCGCATGGCCGTTCTCCATGCGGAATTACGGCCCGATTTTGGACATACCGGGCCCGTAGGTGCTTATTTTCAGGATCGCATTTCCGACGAGGATTGAGCTTAAGAGTCAGGGCGGTAGGCCCTGCTAAACTGTGCGCATGAGAAGCTGCACAGGCCTACTCCCTATCTTGCTTGGCCTTGCGCTTTCAGCCTGTTCCAAAGAAGCTTCTTATGGTGTAGATGGCGAGGCTTCTGAAGAGGGGGGCGGCTACACTTTTCCGGTCACCTTTGTGGAAATGCAAGGTGGCTTGGTTGAGGAAGTCTCCGAGTTCTCCGGAGACGTGGCTTCGAAACGCCATGTGTATTTGGCATTTGAACGCGCAGGGCGCATTGTGGATCAGCCTGCACAGGAAGGAGAAACGGTCGAGAAAGGCCAGTTGCTGGCGCGCCTGGATAATTCCGTTTTGGATGCGGAACTACTTGCGGCCCGCGCAATGGAAGAAGTCGCGCGAGTGGAACGGGAATATGCTGAAAAAGAATTGAAACGCTTCGAGGGCATGGGTGCCGCCGCCTCCGATGCCGATCGCGATTCGTGGAAGT
This sequence comes from Planctomycetota bacterium, assembly GCA_027623295.1. Taxonomy (GTDB): domain Bacteria; phylum Planctomycetota; class UBA1135; order UBA1135; family UBA1135. Next base: position 50,320 of record JAQBXR010000018.1, on the reverse strand, counting down.
TTGAAATCTCCTTGCGCACGGCCACCGAAGTGCAACGTGCTGCCGAAACGTATCGCTTGGAGAAGCAAATGGAGCAAGGAAGCTTGTTCGCGCCATTCTCCGGAATCTTGGTGAAGCGTGATTTGGCCTTAGGGAGTTATGCCACCCAAGGAGCCACCGTTTTTGAATTGGTGGACTTGGCCCATCGGGAAATTCGATTAGAGTTGCCGCAAGCGATGGCTGTAAGTTTAGAACTGGGAATCGATGTCCTCATCCGTAGTCAGGCATTGGCTAGTGGGACTCTCACCGCAAAGTTGACGGCCATCCTTCCCTCGACTCAATCTGCGACTCGCACCTTTACCGGCTTAATCGACCTTGGCCCAGAATTGGATCAAGAGCAGCAGCTGCTTCCTGGGGCATACGTGTTGGTGCAACTTGAAACCCGGAGTGCCGAAGTCGAAAGCGTGGTGCCCGCTGATGCACTAGTACGCACGGGAGAGGATTGGGCAGTAGTGGTTGCCGACGAGGGCACTCCGCCGACAGCCCGCTTCGTACCCATTCATATTTTGGCGCATGACGGCCGCCGTGTTGCAGTGGTTGCCTTGGAACCAGGCAGTTTGCAGCCAGGGGTAAAGATTGTGGTTACTGGCACCGACAACGTTTTTCCCTTTGCACCTTTGTTATTGCAAGCGCATCAAGATCCAAGCGCCACGGGTTTAAGCCTTCCATCCCCCTCGGATTCCTAAAGGAGCACGACCTTGAATCCAATCCGCTTGGTGATTGCACGACCGTACACCGTTGCTGTGGCGGTAATTTTTGCCCTTCTGTTTAGCTTGCTGGCTTATCAGAAGATTCCGGTACAACTCAAGCCAACCGTTGACCAGCCGGTGCTCTCGGTGCAAACCACTTACCGCGGCGCCAGCCCGGTGGAGGTGGAAGAACAGATCACGCGACCGATTGAGGATTTGCTGCAAGGCATTAGCGGGTTGGAGGAATTGCGCAGCGGATCGGTAGAAGGATTGAGCACCGTCATTTTGCGTTTCGACTGGGGCGTGAACAAAGATCGGGTGATGGTCGACGTAGTCAATAAGCTTTCACAGCTTCAAGCACTACCTCCCGATGCCGAAGAACCAGTGGTCTCCTTGAGCTCGCCGGGGGACATTGAAATTGCCATGTGGATCGTGAGCGAATCGGCTTACGATGCGGATCGCGTACGTCAAATCGTGACCGATGAGGTGGAGCCTTTGCTCAGCCGAGTCGATGGCGTTTCCAACCTTATGCTTGTGGGTGGTGAAGAACGCGAAGTTCGGATTGAGGTGAGTCCGGAACGCTTGGTCGCCCACCAAGTGACCTGGCAAGAACTGCTCAGTGCTTTGCGCCGTGGTTATTTGGATCGTAGAGGCGGAACCGTGGAAACGGCAACGCGCCAAATTGTGGTGCGTACGGTTGGGCGCGAACTAGATCCGGCTGCTATCGCCGACGTCACGATTCGACGTGGCCCCGACGGCACCGTAAAGGTGGGCGATGTCGCTGTGGTCATCGACGGAAATCGTGAGCTACGAAGCATTGTGCGCGGGGAAGGAGAACGGGTAATTGCCATCGGTGTGAATCGGGAAGCGGGGGCCAATGTGGTCACCATGATTCGTGGGGTGGAAGAGCAGTTGGATGTGCTTAATGAACGCTTTCAGGCCCGCGGGTTGAAACTAAAATTCGAGTCGGTTTATCGCGACACCACTTACTTAGAGCAGGCGCTGGAGTTTGTCTGGAGCAATATGCGGCTTGGTGCGAGCCTGGCCATTTTGATCCTGCTGCTCTTCTTACGATCCTGGCGCAGCGTATTAGTGGTGGCGGTTTCAATCCCCATCTCGCTAGTCATGGTGTTCTTGGTCATGGACATGCTTGGCCGTACGGTCAACGTGGTGAGTTTGGCTGGTTTAACTTTTGCCGCAGGCATGGTGGTGGATAACGCGGTGGTGGTCTTAGAAAACGCTTTCCGCCACATGGAGATGGGGAAGAAGGCTCGAGTTGCAGCGGAGGAAGGCGGCCGTGAAGTGTGGGGAGGTGTGCTTGCGAGTACTTTGACCACCATGGCGGTGTTCTTGCCGATCTTCGGCATGAAGGAAGAGGCCGGTCAGCTCTTCGCTGACCTCGCCATTGCAATCGCAGCAGCCGTTGGCTTCTCCCTCATTGTTTCCTTGACGGTGGTTCCTACGCTGGTTTCTTTGCTCTATCGCGGACGCAAGATGGAAGTGAAAGAGAAAAAGGCTGGACCTCTTTTGCGGCTTTACACGGCCATGGTGCAACGCCTAACCGGGCGCGGAAAACTATCCATTTTGACCAAAGCCGTTTTGCTTGCAATCGTTGCACTGCTTTCGGTGACGGCAATCAAATTGGTGCCACCCGCCGGCTATCTGCCAAACGGAAACGCAAACATGGTGTTCTTCTTTTCCGGACCGATTCCAGGAACCCGCCCGGAAGCTATGGAATCTTCGTTGCGCCCTGTCGAAGAATGGATTCGCGCGCAACCTGAAACCGGGCGCTACTTCATGGTGTTTGCATCCCAGTTCAATGGGGGCGGTGTCATCCTGAAACCGGAGTACGCCAATGGTCCAGCACTAGATGCATTCCAGGCGAAGTTTCTGCCGGTTTGCCTTAGTGCACCGGGCACTCGTTTTATGGTTCCAGTGCGGCAATCGCTGTTTCGCGATTCCGGCAAGCAGTTCACTGTGGAAATTAGCGGTGCAGATCTTGGGATTCTGGGTGCGGCTGCCGCTGAGCTGCAAGGCAAACTTGGCACTTGGCCAGGCGTGCAAGCCTTTGGCGTGCAAAATGATTACGTCGATGGACGACCTGAATATCGGGTCGAAGTTAATGCTCCGCGTGCCTATGAAGCAGGCATGAGCGTGCAAGATGTTGCGGCCGTGGTTGAAACTTCTTTGGCTGGAAGCATTGTTGGCACTTGGGGCGGCTCCGGTCGCGATGTCGATGTCATCGCCGTGGTTGCGGGCGAACGTTTGGAAAGTTTGGAAAGCTTGCAGCATTTACCAGTGGTCACCCCAAGCGGTGGAGTCACGCATTTGGGCGCGCTTGCGGACATCACGCGAGGGTCGGGTCCGGAGAGTGTGAACCGCATTGAGCGAGAACGCGGGATTACCCTCACCGTTAGCTTGGAACCCGATGCGGCCTTGCAGGCCGTTCTCGATGACGTCCGCAAGAATTTGATTGAGCCGGCCGCTGCAGCACTGCCAGCAGGTTATGACGTGCGTCTTAGTGGTTCCGCGGATAAGTTCTCAACCGCTCTTCAGGAACTCACCAACTCCTTCTGGCTCGCAATTTTGCTGACTTATCTCATGTTGGTCAGCCTGTTCCGTTCCTGGCTACAGCCCATCGTGATTTTGGTCACCGTGCCGCTTGCAATGACCGGCGGACTCATAGGCATTACCCTTGCCGACCGTTGGTTCCCGGGCGCGTCGTATGACTTGCTCGCCATGCTTGGATTTGTGATCCTTGCTGGCATTGTGGTGAACAACGCGATTCTTATCATTCACCAAGCTAACCAGTTCCGCGCAGCCGGTGAAGAACGACGCCTTGCTTTAGTCCAAGCTGCCCGCACGCGTTTACGCCCGATCCTAATGACCGTTGCGACAACCTGTTTCGCCATGTTGCCCTTGGCGACTGGGCAAGGGGCGGGCGCGGAGCTGTATCAGGGATTGGCTGCTGTCATTCTCGGTGGTTTGGTGCTGAGTTCCTTGTTCACCCTTCTCTTGGTGCCTGCTTTGGTTTCCCTAGGCTGGGATGTGCAGGACCGTTTCACGCGCACTCCACAGCGCTAAAATGCCCGCGGCAATCTAGCCCAAGTTCTCATGGCCGACCTCGAAACCTTTCCTAATCCGTGTCCTGAGCGCTCCTTTCTCATTGAGAGCGTGACCCATGAGTTCACCTGCAATTGCCCCAAAACTGGGCAGCCGGATTTCGCCACCATCCGCTTGCGTTATGTTCCGGGCCCGCGCTGCGTAGAACTGAAGAGTCTCAAGCTGTACTTGTGGGGCTTCCGCGACGAAGGGCACTTCCATGAAGACGTCACCAATCGAATCCTGGACACGCTCGCAGGGGCCTGTGAGCCGGTGTGGATGGAAGTCCGTGGTGAGTTCAACGTGCGCGGAGGGATTGCCACCACGATTACCGCCCGTTGTGGCGAGCGTCCAGCCTCCCTTGATGGGGTGGAACGCGCCGACTTTTAGGGAAACTGAAAGAAAGGTTAAAGTCGGTTCCCGAAATCGGTCGATTAAAATCAGCAACCTGATTTTACCGTCGACCAGGGTGGGAGCCCTTTCCTGCAAAGGATACCCGGTCGGCGGTTTTTCTAATAAAACGCCCGCGTTCTGGATTGTAGGCGAAGGATCCCTGTGCGGCTTTGGACAAATTCATCATGACCATTTGCCGCACATCTTCGGCATCGCCGTGCTGCAAACCCCTGCGGCGGCAATAGCCGAGGATTAGGCCGCGATAGGTGTCATCGAACTCATTCCAAGCCTTTTCATCCGATGCATCGCGCAAGCGGAGTAGAAGCGAGGGGCGCGTTGGTCCAGATACCATACAACGCAGTCTTAACCGCGCTGCACAGGATTGACTAGCCGTCCAAGGCCTTCGGCTTCCACCACGAGCTCATCGCCGGCATGAATTGGAGCCACTCCCGCAGGAGTTCCAAGAAACACAATGTCTCCAGGGCACAGTGGAGTCCACTTGGAGATCTCGGCCAAAGCTTCTGCTGGTTTCCAAAGTAAGTCGGCAAGCGAAGCATCTTGGCGGATGACATCGTTCACGCGTCCACGTAATTGAATGCTCTCCAAGTTCGGTATTTCCGATTTTGGAACCCACGCTGGACCAACGCACCCGAAGGTTGCTAAGTTTTTAGCCCGCAACCAAGGCCAACCACGATCGCGATCTAATTCTTGCTGCTTGCGCGCAGTGATGTCATTGCCAAGGGTGTAAGCCACTACGGCATCTTCCGCCTCGGCTTGGCTCGCGCGATGCAAATGGCGTCCGATGAGAACCACGACTTCTGCTTCCGGATCGACGCGGGTGTCGAGCCAATCCGGAATGATGACTTCTGCGTTGGGGCCTATGAGAGTGTCGGGCAACTTCGCGAACCACACCAACTCTTCCGGAGGTTCTGCGCCAAATTCACGGGCATGCGCCTCAAAGTTTTTACCCAAGCACAATGCTTTCCCAGGACGTCCTGGCAACAGCAGGGGCCAGTTGCTCGCGGCGGCTTCCGGGGCAGCATCCAGCACTGCCAAGAAACGTGCTGGTTCAGAAAGTAAGCCGCTAATTTCAGCCAGGTCATCGGCTAGGCCGGCTTCACTCAAGTCATGAAACACGCCGCCAGAAACCCACAGCCAATGCGGGCGTCCATCGGGGGCTAAGGCGCGACGCAGGCTGTTCATGGCTGCACCGCCCGCATGGCACCAAGCGCATAGGCAGTGCAAAGGACTGGATTGCCTTCCCACCAACGAGGTGCATCTTCATTAACCCAGTGGCCGTCTTCTTGTTGGGTGCTCATGAGCTTCTCGGAGAGTTCCAGGCGCCAATAATGCTGTGCGCCACCCGCTGCTTCAATGACTTCGATCTCGGCAGCATCAAGTGCTTGAGCGAGGCTCAGGTAGTAGTAGTACAAGCCTTGGAAGCCGCCGCGCGGATCGACCATGGTGTCGAAACCTGGGTTGACTTCGAGAGTCCAGTGCGCGCTAATCCAATCCACCGCTGCCACCACGCGCGGATCCTCTTTAGGAACACCAGCGAAAAGGAAACACTTCAGCAGTGCATAAGTCATGGAGCCGTAACTGCGCGCCACCAAACTTCCGTCGGGCATGTGGACGGTTCCTGCGGGGGAGTTACCTGGGTAATAAACCGCGCCGCCATCATTGCCAGCCCTCACCGGAGTTGGATCCCCTTGATCTCGATAGGTTTCAGGGTTGGATTCCGAGCGGTTTTGACTGCGGTTTAGAAAGTGAATCGCACGCTGAAAGGCTTCGTCTTCGGCAGGCACATCGGCCTCGTTCAAGGCTTGCAGGGCGTACTGCAGGTTGGAAAGGTCGGGCCGTAAATCACCGCCATAACCAATGCCGCCGTAGAATTTATCCGCTTCACTGTAACCTTCGCCTTCATCGGTTTGCACGGTGCGCAAGTAAGCGACGGCTTTTTGGATGGCCGGAATATCAGCTTCGCGGCCGCCATCGACCAATGCGCCGACGGCTACCGAGGTGGTGTAAACCGCAACCCGTCCACCGTGGATGCTGCCATCTTCTTGTTGCAGGGTGAGAAGGAAATCTAAAACCTCAAAACCAACTTTACGTGCGTCTTCGCGTTGGCTGCCAAATAAAGCGCGGGCCGCTAGAGCGGAAATGCCAGGTTCTGGTTGGCCGAAAAATTCCCATACGCCAGATTCACCGCGCGTTGAAAGTAGGTAATCCACCCCGCGTTCATAGGAAGTGGAAATGGCTTCGACATTAGGTTTGTGTGGCCTGACCGAGTTCTCTGATTTCGCATAAGTGCGAAGAATGCCGGCATCAGCTAGGGCGCGGGCGGTTTGAGCGAGCCCTGCGTCTTGCGGCAAATCGGCCAGAGTGTAGGGGGTGCCCATTGCGGGGGCCGGCGTTTGCAGTTCCGCCAAGTGGTGGCCGTGCCGCTGCACCAGCTTTTCTACCGTCGGCAGATAGCGATCTTGATGCACATGCAACAGTGCAAGTGCCAAGCGTTGATCGCGGTCCCAGTCATCGACTCGCTGGTCGGCCTCGGCGAGAAGGTAAGTGACGGCATCGCGCACAAATGGGCCGTCGTCTACTCGATAAGCGCGCGGGCTAAGGGCCATGCCGGTCAGAACGTCGGCGGTTATCACCACATTGCCACCATAAGAACCGTCAGCCATCTGCGCGGGGCGGATGCGGTTCAGGTAAGCATCGAAGAGTTCCTTTTCGGACGGACCTTGGAAGGCCAACAGTGGACTAAGAAGCAGAAGGCTAAGCATTTTGAGATGGCGGGCTGGCGCCAAAGGTAGAACGCACAGGATAGGGGTGCGGTTCGAATTCCTGCCTTTGAATTAGGCGGAGTGGAGGGTCTTTTCAACCGCCAGAGCTGCGCGTTGAGCGGTGCCTGGTGCGAGTGCATCGGACTGCAGTTGTTCGAGGGCAGCCAGGCTTTCGCTGCGTCCAGGCTCATCCAGCTGGCGGAGCAGGTCGGCACATAGGTCACTTGGGTCGAGTCCGTGCCCGATTCGCTCTGGAACGATGCAGCTGCGAGCAATGAGGTTCGCCGCGCCGACATAAGGAACTGAAATTGTATGCCCAGCCAGCCAGGCCCCAAAACGCGAAGGCATGTGGAAAACCACCACCGATGGGATTTGCAAGGCGGCAACTTCCAAGCTCGCGGTACCACTGACCACCCAAGCCCCAGAGCATTGGCGGAGAACCGCATGAAAGTGGTCGGGCGCTGGGGTGACACAAACCTTGCTGTCTTCGAGCATCTCGTGGAGAAGAGGCCATACGGGGGCTCGTAAGTGAGGCAAAACAAAGCGTACGCTGGGTCGCTTGGCTTGCAATTCCTCAGCGGCGGCAAGCATGAGACTGAGGTTTTCTCGAATCTCACGACGTCGGCTACCGGGGAGAATGGCAATCCATTCGCCTTCTTCAGGAGGTTGCCAAGTGTCGGTGGCGGCAGCAAGACTGTCGGCGAGGGGATGCCCCACAAATTTTGCCGTAGCACCATGGCGCGCATACCAATCCTGCTCAAAGGGGAGAATTGTGAGCAAGGTATCGGCAAGACGGAAATTACGGACTCGCCATGGCGCCCAAGCCCAAAGTTGCGGCGCAATGTAATCCACCACTGGAATGCCCGCGCGTTTGGCAATACGCAGCAAATGACGATTAAGGCCGGGGTAGTCGATGAGGACCACGACCTCGGGGCGGTGAATCCGAATTTCCTTGGCGAAGCGATATACCGATGCAAAAAACATGGGCAGTTGTGCAGCCACATCTTTGAAACCCATCACATTCAGATCCGCAAGTGGCTTCCAGACCTCCATGCCCATCTGCTCCAAGCACGCACCGCCAAAGCCAGAAACCGTCAAGTTCTCATGGCGCGCGTGCAACACTTCCAATAAGCGCACGGCATGGTTTTCGCCCGAGGCATCTCCGCAGCTCAGCATGATCTTCTTCAGTGGGGTCACTGGCGCCGGCAGGCTTGGCGGCAAGAAATCCAACTCGGCTTGCTTTAACTCCTCAAATAGCGCCAAGCGTTTTTTCCGCTGGGTCAACGCGATGGCGTGCCGCGGCAATGCGAGGACTAAATCGCAAATGGCGTAGAGGAACTCGCGGAAGACGTCGAAGGCGGGTGCTAGCATGAGCCGCAATGGCACAGGGCGACCGAGATTGGACACACCTGAAGTCGGACTTATTTGGCCGTGTAGAGCAAGGACATTCTACCGAGGCCGAACCCTCCGATGCTTGGCCGGTGGATGTAGTGCGGCGTGATACACGCCGGGCTCCATGGTGGACGCGTGCCTTAGCGCATTACCTGGCCGGTCGAGAGGCCAAATGCTTGCGAGCTATGGAAGCACGCATGCCCAATTTGGCAGGGCATAGCTTTCCTCGGGTGTGTGCCTGGAAAGGCGGAGTCTTGGTGCGGAGTTGGATTGCAGGGGAGCCTATGCAAATGGCAAAGCCCACCGCAGCTATTTACCATCATGAACTGCTTTGTCTGCTTGCTCGGTTGCATCGCAATGGCATAGCGCATAATGACCTTGCCAAAGAACCGAACTTCTTGGTCCGAGAAGACGGTAAGCCAGCCATTATTGATCTCCAGCTTGGCCGCGTATTTCAACGACGCGGTGCTTTTTTCCGCTTGTTGGCGCGTGAAGACCTGCGTCATTTACTGAAGCATAAGCGGACTTACTTGCCGCAGAATTTAAGTCTGCGCGAGAAAGACATCCTCTCAAAACCATCATTCCCGGCACGGCTTTGGCGTCGTACCGGGAAAAAGGTGTATTTGTGGATTACCCGAAGCGTGTTCGGGTGGTCAGATCGTGAGGGAGCGGGAGACCGCAACCTACGCTAAGACTTACATTTCGTCGTCGACGTATTGCAGCCAAAGATCTTCAAATTCAAGTTCGTCGATCTTGCCCCAAGAATCTTCCATTGCCTTTGCACGGAGTTCCAGTTGGCGGTTGGGTAAGTCGATATTCAAGAAATCCCAAGGTCGCTTGATGCGTTGGCGCGCCGATTCCAATTCCTCAAACTCAGCACCCGCAGCTTGCATGATTTCAAGTTGTTTCTGAGCGCCATCTACGATTTCTTGGTAGGCCTCTTGATAGCCATCATTCAACGACGTCATGTAATTCGGAATGATGTCGACATATTCATCTTGCCAGTACTTATTTTTCACCTTGCCGCGCGCGCCTTCGCGTAGGAAGTAAATGATCGAGAAGGACTGGGCATAGCTCTCCACGCCACCACTTTGCCAGGTACTGTGCTCCATCCGAATGTGCTTCTTGAGTGGAGGCACGGACTCTTCACGGACCATGCGCTTGATGATTGGAGTTCGCGCATAGCCACCTTTCATGTCTTTATTCGGGGCAAGTTCTTTGCCCTTCATTTTCCATGCGCCGTAGTAATCGCCGTGGCCTTCATCGAACCAGCGGTGTGCCTTAGAGCGGTTGAATAGGAAGTGGCTGTATTGGTGAAAACTCTCGTGGGTCATGACGCCCATGGTTTCCTCTTTGCCGCTTTCTCCGAAGAAGAGCACCAGTTCCTCCGAGCTAGGGCTGAAGTAGCCGCCCACGTTATCACCGACACCGCCATAGGCTTTGAAGTCATCTTGCGTGCCGCAAAGACGCACAATCGAAATCGAGGTGATGGGAGTCGTGGGGGGGAAGTCAGCCTCGAACAAACGACGTGAAGCTTCCAAGCGCTTGATGACCTCGTTGACCGTTTTCTGGTCGTCGCTATTAGTCTTGATGAGGTATTGCTTGGTAGGCACCTCAACCAAGCGCCAACCTGGGGTCTGCTCCACCTCAGTGCCGTGGAACTCGATAAGGTCTTCGTAGTTACTTTCCGAGTCAACATTGCGCACGCTTGAGATTTCGATGTCTTCGACGTTGGTGCGGAAAGTCTTCATAGACTTCTCCACTGCTTTCTTCCAATTGTTGGCGAGTTTTTTATCGGCAGGGTAATCCCACACGAAGACGATTTTATAGTCCGGCATTTGGAAGGTGTAGACATCAAAAATCATGTCTAGTGCACCAACATTGTAGACCACGAAGGTCTGAATGATTTCGCGCTTACCGACGATGTTTTTTGCTTTGAACTCAGAAATCTCTGGCTTGACCAGTTTGAATTCTTCGCGACGCAAGGCCGCTCCAAAGAGCATTTGAACATACTCCTTGCCGGCGGCATCTTCACCTTCTTCGGTTTTAGCTCGGCCACGCAATCCACCACCGCTAGAGTCGCCGTCAGTCGTGGCAGCTTTCGGTATGACCTGAATTACAGAGCAAGAAGGATTGAACTCGAAGCGTTCATTGCTTTCCGTCTTAATCTGAGGGCCACGCTCTGCCTTCAAAGTACCGATCACTCCGGCCGCCTTCTTTTGGGCATCGGAAGGTACATCGAGGAAATCCTTCAGCGGCTTGAATTCGAAGCCATAGGCTGGGAATTCTCGATAGTTGGAACCATTCTTCTGCGCCTGAGCCTCGGGAGCGAGGAACAGAATGCTGAATGCGAATAAAAGAAGACTAAGGAGACGTGAGGACTTCATGAGAGTTACGTTTCGTACGGAACCGCTTTATCGTAGGCGATATGCCTGACGAATGGAAAATCAAAAGGGGTTAGTCAAAAGGTTCTACTCGCTTTTTTCGGGAACCTCGGGGGCAGAAGGGCCCACGATTTTCACCTTTGCCGGCCGCAGGATTCGCTTACCCATGCGGTAGCCACGACTTAGCAGCTCTAAACGCGGATTTTCAAGCTCTGCGTCGACGAGGTTCTCGACCGCCTCATGCTCTTCTGGGTTGAACTCAGAATCGGAAGATGGCGTGAGGAAAGTCATGCCATGGCCTAGCATGACGCCTTCGAGAGCCTGCTGGATTGCGGACATGCCAGCCAGGAAGGCATCGGCCTGTTCAGCCTTCTTGACGCCTTCTGGAATGCTGCCTAGTGCTGCTTCCATATAATCGGCTACCCGAATGAGGTCGTTTAACAGAGCCTCCAAGCGCAAGCGAACCCGCTCTTCGGTGTCATCCATCATGCGGCGCCGCATGTTTTGGTTATCGGCCTGAGCACGCAGGCATTTGTCTTTCCAAAACTCAAGCGTCTCTTCTGGCTCCTGGGCTTCTTGCGCAGCGGCCTCATCCGGGGTCTCGACGACGCCCTCTTCTAACGGATTTTGGGATTCCATTTTCTCGTTCTTTTTCTTCTTCTTGGCTTTAGCCATGATTCAACAACCTAATTCTTTGCCTTATTGGCCTTCTTCTCTTCCAGTTCTCGCAACTTCTTGACCAAGATTTTTTGCTCGCGGGTCATTTTGGTGGGAACTTCGACGCAAATCCGGACCAACAAATCTCCGCGTGCGCCACCGTGTAGGCGAGGCAAGCCTTGACCGGTAATCCGGAACAGTTTTCCAGTTGGGCTTCCAGATGGAACGCTCATGCGCGCTTCGCCATCCAAAGTCTCAACCACAATCTTGTCACCTAAAGCTGCCTGTGGCCAACTGATGCCGACTTCTGTGTAGATGTCTCGTCCGTCACGGTGAAAGCCTTTTCGCTCGGTGACATGAATCTCGACAAAGAGGTCGCCGGCGGGTGCGCCGCCACGTCCAGATTCGCCTTGTCCACCTAAGCGGATCTGTGCGCCATCTTCAATGCCCTCAGGAATGTGAACTTCGATTTCACGTTCCTTTTGACGCAGGCCTTGACCGCGACAGGTGCCACAGGGCTTGCTGATGACGGTGCCTTCGCCTTGGCAACGAGGACACGCGGTACGCACTGCGAAGAAACCTTGTTGTTGGCGCACGGCCCCTTGTCCGCCACACCCCGTGCAAGCTTCTTTTACACCACCGGGTGCTGCGCCACTGCCTTCGCAGGATTCACAGGTTTCATTGCGACGCAAAGTCAGAGTGCGGTTGGTGCCGTTCAGCACATCTTGCATGCTGATTTCTACCGCAGCACGTAAACTTCGGCCAGGTTTGCCCTGGCTGCGTCCACGTCCGCCGCCCATGCCGAACAGCGATTCGAAAATGCTGCCGCCACCGCCGCCGCCACGTCCGCCGAAAATGTCGGAGAACTGCGAGAAAATGTCACCGAAATCTACACCTGGTCCGCCGCCACCGCCTGGTCCGCCACCGACACCGGCGTGGCCAAAGCGGTCATAGCGTGCACGTTTGTCGCTATCGGATATAACTCCGTAAGCCTCGGTAGCCTCTTTGAACTTATCCGCAGCACCCTTTTCCTTATTACGGTCAGGGTGAAACTTCAGCGCCAACTTGCGGTACGCCGACTTGATATCGGTGTCGGACGCATCACGTCCGACACCGAGAACTTCGTAGTAGTCGCGTTGACTCACGAAACGTTACGCAATAGCGCCTTCAATAGCGCCTTTCTTTTCGTCTCGGACATCGGTAACCAGGGTGTTGGTGGTGAGCAGGAGACCTGCAATCGAGCCGGCGTTCTGCAAAGCCACACGAACCACTTTGGCAGGATCTAGAATGCCTTCTTTGCCCATGTCGACGCATTTGCCGGCAAGTGCATCGAAGCCTACCCAACCTTTCCGCTCAAGCACATCTTCGACAACCACGCTGCCATCAAAACCAGCGTTTTCGGCGATGGTGAAGCAAGGCTTGCGCAAAGCTTTTGCGATCAATTCGATGCCGAGCTTTTCATCGCCCTTAGCTTTCTTGGAAATGGCCTGCACAGCGTCAATCGCACGGAGAAGAGCAGTGCCGCCGCCAGGGACGACGCCTTCTTCCTTTGCCGCGCGGGTTGCAGCAAGTGCATCTTCTACACGATGCTTGCGCTCTTTCAACGCAGCTTCGGTCGAGCCGCCGACCTTAATCACAGCGACACCGCCGGACATTTTGGCCAACCGCTCTTCCAACTTCTCCTTGTCGTAGGCAGAGGTCGAGCGCTCAATCTGAGCTTCAATCTGCGAAACGCGCTCTTGGACAGCCTTCTTGGCGCCAGCACCGCCCACCAAAATGGTGCGCTCTTTCTCAACCGTCACTTTCTTCACCGAACCAAGTTCGTTAAGCGTGACTTCGGAAAGTTTTTGGCCAGTCTCATCCATGATGGCAGTACCACCGGTGAGAACAGCAATGTCGCCGAGCATAGCTTTGCGACGATCGCCAAAGCCTGGAGCTTTGATTGCACAAACATTCATGATGCCGCGCAGCTTGTTGACGACCAAGGCCGCCAATGCTTCGCCTTCGATATCTTCAGCGATAATCAAAAGCGGTTTGCCGGTTTGGGCAGCAAGCTCCAACACCGGCAAGAACTCTTGCAGGTTGGAAATCTTCTTCTCGTGGATGAGCACCATGACGTCTTCCATTTCCGCAGTCATCTTGGCGAGATTGGTGACGAAGTACGGGGAGAGGAAGCCTTTGTCGAGGCTCATGCCGTCGACGTAATCCAACTTGGTGTCAATGCCGTCGCCTTCTTCCAGGGTGATGACACCCTGCTTGCCAGCGCGCTCCACGGCCTCTGCCAGGATTTCACCGATGGCGTGGTCGTGGTTTGCCGAGATGGTTGCAACGCGCGCGATATCTTCGCGACCCTTCACCTTCTTGGACATGCCTTCGATGGATTCGACAGCAACTTTGACAGCCTTGTCGATGCCGTTACGTAAAGCAGTTGGGCTTGCACCTGCAGCCATGTAGCGAAGGCCGAGACGCACGATTTCTGCAGCCAGAACGGTTGCAGTAGTGGTGCCGTCGCCAGCTTCGTCGTTAGTCTTAGAAGCCACCTCGCGCACCAATTTGACGCCGAGGTTTTCGAATTGATCTTCCACTTCGACTTCCTTAGCTACCGAAACACCATCTTTGGTGACAACCGGCGCGCCGAAGGATTTCTCAAGGATGACGTTGCGGCCAGCGGGGCCGAGGGTGACCGACACAGTGCGTGCCAGTGTTTCGATGCCTGCGTAGAGTTTTTCGCGGGCTTTATCGTCGAACAGAATTTGCTTGGACATGTTATTTACCTTTGCTTTAAATGTTCAGGACTAGCCTTCAATCTTGGCGAGGATTTCGTCGGCACGCAGAATCTTGTAATCCTGCCCTTCGAACTCAATCTCGTTACCGGAGTACTTGCCGTAAACGACGACATCGCCGATGGCCACAGGGAGTTCCAAACGCTTCTTGCCATCTTTACTTAAGCGGCCAGCGCCAACCGCGACGACATCGCCACGTAGAGGAGCTTCTTGAGCGGAATCGGGAAGCACAATGCCAGAGGCACTCATGGTTTCAGCTTTGTTTGGTCGCACCAATACCCGATCTTCGATGGGGGTGAATGCGATCTTCTTTTTTGCGGTCTTTGCCATAATTCTATTTTCCCTTAGTGGGCGTGGCCGCCCTCCATGGCGGCAGCTTCATCGTTGTCCTTGGTTTTAGCCTCGACGATGAGGCATTCAGTAGTCATGAGGGTCGCCGCGACCGAAACCGCGTTCTCTAAAGCAGTCAGCGTGACCTTGGTTGGGTCAACGATGCCCATGGCGAACATGTCGCCGTACACCTCGGTGAGAGCGTTGAAGCCATAACCAGCATCTTTTTCGCGCAAAATCTGGCGAGCAATCACAGCGCCATCGAGCCCAGCGTTGCTCGCAATGGTGCGAACTGGTTGTTCCAAAGCGCTTGCCAAGATTTCGACGCCGGTAATTTCTTCACCTACGAGGTTAAGCTTGGCTTTCTTCAAGGTTGCAGCTGCGCGCAACAAAGCAACGCCGCCTCCAGCAAGAATTCCGGATTCAATCGCAGCCATGGTGGCGTGCTTGGCGTCTTCGTAACGGTGCTTGCGCTCCTTAACTTCTGCTTCAGTCGCGCCGCCGACTTGCACTTGGGCAATGCCACCGACCAACTTGGCTAAACGCTCTTCCAGCTTCTCCCGATCGTAATCGGAGGTCGTGGATTCGATTTGACTACGAATCTGGTCGGCACGGGTCGCGACATCTTTCGCTTTGCCAGCGCCTTTGACGATGGTGGTGTTGTTGGAGTCAATACGTACGCTTTGTGCAGTACCTAAATCACTCAACTCGATGTTTTCGAGGTCGATCGGGTCGTCCGCCATGATGGCGTTTGCACCGGTCAACACTGCGATGTCACGCAGCATTTCCTTGCGACGGTCGCCGTAACCAGGAGCTTTGATAGCTACAACTTCCAAAATGCCGCGCATCTTGTTGACTACCAATGTAGCCAGTGCTTCCCCTTCAATGCTTTCGGCGATGATGACCAATGCCTTGCCGGCTTCCTTGGCTTTTTCAAGTGCCGGCAGCAAACTCTGAATGGTGGAGATTTTCTCCTCGTGAATCAGAATCAGCGGGCGATCGTAAACGCATTCCAGCGTTTCGGGGTTGGTGGCAAAGTTCGGCGATAAGAAACCGCGATCGAACTGCATACCTTTAACCACTTTGACTTCCGTGTCGAGGCTTTTGCCTTCTTCAATGGTGATGACGCCATCGTTGCCTACTTCTTTAAACGCCTTTGCCAGGATATTGCCAATTACAGCGTCGTTGTTGGAGGCAATCGTGGCGACGTCCAGAATGGCAGCGTTGTCTTTGACGGGCTTGGCGGATTTCTCCAGCTGCTTCTTCACATGCAGGGAACCGATCTGCATGCCACGAATCAGAGCTGCTGGGTTGGCACCTACAGAAAGGTGACGCAGCGCCTCGCGGTAAAGACTCCAAGCGAGCAGGGTGGCCGTAGTGGTGCCATCGCCAGCGCGGTCATTGGTTTTTGTCGCAGCCTGCTTGACCAGCTGGGCGCCGAGGTTTTCGGACTTATCCAGCAAATCAATGTCGCGGGCGACGGTGACGCCGTCTTTGGTGATGGTCGGACCACCCCAAGATTTGTCGAGGACGGCGCAACGGCCCTTAGGACCGAGGGTAGAGACTACAGCTTTCGCTAGTTTCTCAACGCCGCTGAGGATGGCTTCACGGGCTTCACCGTGGAAAGTCAGTTGCTTCTGCATGTTTT
Source organism: Planctomycetota bacterium (assembly GCA_027623295.1). Taxonomy (GTDB): domain Bacteria; phylum Planctomycetota; class UBA1135; order UBA1135; family UBA1135. The sequence goes on along the minus strand of JAQBXR010000018.1, from coordinate 34,120 downwards.
TCCCGGGTTCATTCGGGGTTTTGGAAAGGAGCCGCTTGACGCGGGCCCCTATTACAGCAACTCTAGTGCCAACCTTCGGGCTGGAATCCGCCCCCGAATCCTCGCTTACCTGCCTATTTGGCATGATTCTTCTCTTCATCACCCTCCTCCTTACCTGCCAGAATCCGCAGGCTGGTCCCGAGGTCCGCATCATCACCGATGCCGGTCCGGTTCAGGCAGCGCTTCTCGGTTGGCAAGACGGTCATCCTCTTGTCGATTCCAAAGTTGCGGTCGATTCCTGGTGGTCGGTCGATTTCCCCAATGCCTCCGGAGAGGTAGAGGGGTGGACCTTGGCGTTGTCCGATGGCGCCTGGCTTCCGGGGCAGCCGGTAATCGGGGCGGAGAAGCCCACTTGGATGATGGCCGGTTTGCCCGGGGTCAAAGCTCTCGAAATAGACACTCTTTGGTTGGAGGCCTTTGGGCGTGAGCGTTTGCCGCAGGTGGAAGAAGACCGCGACCAACTTTGGGCGCGGACTTCCAGTGGCGGGCTTGATCGTCTCCGCGGTTATTTGCTTGAATGGACTCCTCAGGGCATAACTTTTGAGACTTCGGTGAAGGAGCTTTTTGTGGAATGGGAGCAAGTGGATGGCCTTGCGCTGTTGCCGGAGTCTGTGCCACAACAAAAGCAAGCGGTTTGGATACAGCTTGTCAATGGCGGTGTGTTGTCGGCGAGGATTCTCCATGCCGAGGAGAAGGTGTTGCACCTTGAGTTGCCGTGGGGCACGCCGTGGGATCTGCCCTTTGCATCCGTGCGGCGCATTCGGCAGCGCAGTGGCGTGGAGGAGTGGGCCTTGCAAAATTGGAAAGTGCAAGAAATGCCACAAGCAGAGGCTCTGGATTGGACTCCACGGGTTGGGAAGTCCGTCGAAGGCCGTCCTTTGCGTTTGCATGAAAACCAGGTGTTTGCGCAAGGTATTGGGGTCCAGGCGCGTACTGTCTTGACGAAGACGGCAAGCACTGCCGGCACCTTGCTGCTAAACGTTGGAGTGGATCAAGAAGTGGAACATTTTCGTAGCCCCCAAGCCGTCGTTTTTCAGGTTTTACTGGATGGAGAAATACTCATTACAAGTGCTCCAAAACATGTCGGTGAGGAAGTGCAAACCGTGCTGGTGCGGATTCCTAGGGCAGGCGAAATTCAACTTATCGCGAGTCCCTCTGGGGTGCTTCCCTTTGGTGGTCACGCGGATTGGTGCGACATCGTATGGAAGCCTGAAAAATAGGTTTTACGCCCCAGAACTATCTTCGCGCTTATGGCGTCGTGCAGAAGGAGGGACTGCTTTTGTATCTGCACCGGCTGCAGTCCGGGAGTTGTTGTCATAGAAGAAGATGTCGTTCTTACCGGCCGCTTTTGCAGCCTTCAGCGCCTCGTTGGTTTGCAAAAATAAATGCCTGGAGTCCCGTGCGCTGCGGCCATCGAAACTAGCAATTCCAATCGATGCGTGGAGGACTTCTTTTAGGTGGTCATCACCGATGGGAGAGACTGATAACACTTGCAGGATACGTTTGGAGACCGCAATAGTTTCCGGCATGGTCGTGGCTGGCAAGATGATTGCGAATTCATCGCCGCCAATGCGCGCAGGTATATCAATCGACCGGACACAATGACGAATCGTTTCGCCGACGGCGCGTAAAGCTGCATCCCCAAACTCGTAGGAGTGGGAATCATTCAAGGTTTTGAAATCATCCAAATCAAGCAACACCAAAGTCACTGGGGCACCATGGCGTTGTGCGCGTTCAAATTCTTCGCGCAAACGAGTGCGGAAATGGCGATCATTGAACAAGCCAGTTTTGTGATCGGTGACTAACTGTCCTTCCAAGTGTTGATTACGCTCTCGACTTGCAGAAAGTAAATCATGCATGCGTACTAAGTTTTGCATGCGCACTTCGGCTTCTTGTAAATCAGCATCTATTAACATCCAGTCGGCAAGTGAAGAGCGGCCGGTGAGCAGCTTGGAGACCGCATTCGGATTTGCGTCTTCCCAGGGCACAATCAGCCAGGGGATTTCGCGATTAGGAGACAAATGGCGGGTCATCGTCTGCCATTCGACCCCGTCGCGGAGCAAAGTCAGGGGGTAAATAAGAGCCAAATCCAGCTGACCCCGCAGAAGCTCCTTGGATTCCCCCAAATTTTGGGAGGTACGGACTTCCCAGCCACGCTCCTGGAAATAAGCGACCAGCGCGTCCAACGGATCTCCACGGTGGTTTAAAACCGCGAGGACCTTATTCTCAGGATTGGAGGTTGAAGAAAATGGAAACACGTTGGGCGACTCCTGTACTAGAATACCACATCTAGGAGTTTGCTTTTGGTAATCGTGGCGATTAATCAGTCTCAGATTGACCTGCTTGAGCAAAGGGATACAATATCCAGCTCATTCTCGAGCACTCTGTGCGAGGAATGAAATAAGACATCACGGGACGGCCTGCTACAAGGTCATTTTTGCCCCAAAAACCTACTCTTAACCAGGAAAAATCATGTCTGACTTAAACGTACAATCGCTTATCGACGCCGGTGCACACATCGGCTGTCGCGTGGGTCGTTGGAACCCGAAGATGGAACCATACATCCTCGAGGCTCGCAACCAGATTCACATCATTGACTTGCGCCACACCATTCGTGGCATTCTGCGCGCCAAGCACTTCCTAAAGGAAATCGTCGCATCTGGTTTAGATGTGCTTTTCGTTGGAACCAAGCAACAGCTCCGTGGGGAGATTGCCAAGGTTCACAGCGGAGCCGGCATGCCTTACGTGGAAGATCGTTGGATTGGTGGAACGCTCACCAACTACGAAGTCATTGGTAGCCGCATTGCTTTCTTGGAGGAGATGGAGAAAAAGGAGTCTGAAGGACATCTTGAGAACCTGACCAAGAAAGAAGGCGCTCGCTTTATACGCGAAAAGCGCAAGGTTTATCGCAACCTGCACGGTATCCGGGACATGTTCCGTTTGCCTGGTGCTATGGTCGTGATTGACCCGAAGACCGAGCGCAACGCAATCCGCGAAGCACAGCGCATGGGCATTCCCGTGATTGGCTTGGTCGATACCGACTGCGATCCAGATGTTTGTGACCTCATCATTCCAGGCAACGACGATGCCATCCGCTCCGTCGGTCTGATTCTGGAGCACCTGATTGAAGGCGTGAAGGCTGGCAAAGAACTACGCAAAGAGCGTGGTGTTGCTGATCCTCAGCGCGCCCCTGAAACGCTGAAGGTCAAGGCTGGTGGTGCTCCGGTACCGCGTCCACGCCAGGGTGGCCCACGTCGCCCAAGCCGTCCGCAATCTGGGGATGGTGCAAGCCAGCCAGCTCCTAGCAAGCCACGCCAGAAGATGGAGGGCGGTGTGAACCGTCAGGTCGAAATCCAGGCATTCGAGCCGGATAAGGCCCCTGAACAAGCACCTAAAGCCGAGACTCCTGTGGAAGCAGCTCCGGCTGCAACCGAAGTGACTCCTGAGAAGTCGGAGTAGTCTCTTTTCGCCCCGGACTTCGGTTCGGGGCTTTCAATCTCCTGCGGTGTTGACCGCACAACCGCGGTGCCGAGCCGCATAACCATCCTTAACGATGACTACGACCATTTCCGCAAAAGCTGTCTTTGCTCTGCGCGCTCAAACGGGCGCCGGCATGATGGATTGCAAAAAGGCCCTCACCGAAGCCGGTGGCGACGCGAAGAAAGCCATGGAGCTTCTCCGTCAGAAGGGACTCAAGACTGCCGACAAGAAGGCTGACCGTTCGACTTCCGAAGGTCGCGTTTACTCTTACATTCACCACAATCAGCGCGTGGGTGTCATGGTGCAAATCGCATGTGAAACCGACTTCGTTGCGCGCGGCGAAGATTTCGCAGCTCTGTGCTCCGATATCTGCATGCACATTGCCGCAACCGTGCCGTCGCCAGTGGGTATCTCCGCTGATGAAGTTCCGGCTGAGTTGATTGAAGAAGAGCGCCGCATTTTGTTGGGCTCAGATGACATGGCGAACAAGCCAGATGAGATCAAAGGCAAGATTGTCGATGGTCGTATCGAGAAGTTCATTAAAGAGCGTGCACTGCTTGAGCAGGAGTTCGTGAAGGATCCTTCGCTGACCGTTGAGGGTCGCTTGAAGGCCACCATCGCCAAGCTTGGCGAGAACATGAGGATTGAGAAGTTTGCTCGTTTCGAGCTTGGAGCCTAAACCCTGTGGTTGAAGCTCGCCGCATCCTGCTGAAAATCAGTGGGGAAGGATTTGCCCGCGAGGGTGAAACGGGGCTTGATACCGAACGGGTCAAGGCTCTTGCGACACAACTTCGAAAACTCACTGAAGAAAAGGTCCAAGTGGCCTGTGTCATTGGTGGGGGAAACATCCTTCGCGGCAAGCAGTCGGAGTCTCTCGGCATTAACCGAGCGACTGGCGACTACATGGGCATGCTTGCAACCGTAATTAACGGCCTTGCATTGTCCGATGCCCTCGAAAGCAATGGAGTGCCCACCCGCGTCATGTCGGCCATCGATGTGCACAAGGTGTGTGAGCCTTTCATCCGCCGCCGGGCTTTGTGCCACCTTGAAAAGGGGCGTGTTGTGGTTCTGGTGGGTGGTCTAGGCAGTCCCTATTTCACCACCGACACTGCTGCAGCACAGCGCGCAATTGAATTGGATTGTTCGGTCTTGCTGAAGGCCACTATGGTTGACGGCGTGTACGACAAGGATCCCAACACCTTTGATGATGCCGTGCTCCTTCCAGAAGTATCTTTCCAGCAAGTCTTGAAGCAACGCCTTCGAGTGATGGACCAAACAGCCTTTACCCTTTGTCGCGAACATGACCTGCCGATTGTGGTTTTCGATATGAATGCTGAAAACGGCTTGTTAGCTGCCGCAAGAGGAGAGAAAATCGGTACCCTGATTAAGAACTAGTCATGAGCTTTAGCTACCAAACACACCTTGATGATGCAGAAGACCGGATGGATAAAACGGTCGAGCATTTTGCCGATGAAATCCGTGGATTCCGCACCGGTCGCGCCAGCGCTGGCCTGATTGAGAATATCCGTGTGAATTATTACGGTAACTCCACTCCCCTGAACCAAATGGCTTCCATTACGGTTCCGGACGCACGCTGCTTATTGGTCAAGCCTTTCGATCCAGGTGGTCTGAAAGATATTGAAAAGGCCATTTTAGCTGCAGATCTAGGCCTTAACCCCGCCATCGACGGCGGTGCTCTACGCGTGACCGTTCCTCACCTTTCGGAAGAGCAGCGCCTGAAAATGGTGGCTCGTCTGAAGAGCTTGGCGGAGGACACCAAGGTTTCTTTGCGTAATGTTCGTCGCGATACCATCCGCGAAATCGAGCATGCACAAAAAGATAAGACAGGGGATGTTGTTTTGACTGAGGATGATGTAAAATCCGCCAAGTCGGCTATTCAGGACATCCTCAAAAAGCATGAGTCTTCGGTCGAAACGACCTTAGGCAAAAAGTCTACTGACATCCTGGAGATCTGATTTTCTTTTCCGAGCATGGTCATTCATGCCGGAACGGGGGCATAACTCAGTTGGTAGAGTAGTTGGCTTTTAACCAATTTGTCCCAGGTTCAAGTCCTGGTGCCCTCACCATCAAAGCGCACATCCATAAGGGTGTGCGCTTTTTTAATTGGATTCCGGGTGCTCCTCGAGTGTGCCCGCTGCCCCGACCCAACCTTGATGAATTCCAATCCGCGGAATCAAAGGGATTTTGAGTGCAGGCGGCCATAGGCTAATGCCGGCGGTCAGTTGAAAAATGTGGAGTTCCACGCCTTGGCGCAATCCAACTCCTGCTCCGAGATATCCCATGTCGGCTTCTACCCCGAAGCCACTGGACGTCTTGCCGGCGCGTATGCCGCGAGGGTAATCCTTGCCGACCGAGTTGTGGTGCAGCTCCGCATGAAGCTCTGGAGTGCCTTCTACTAGTGTGGCAATGAAAGTATTGCTGTTGGGGCCGGGCCAAGCGTCGTAATTTCTTGCTTCAGGCTCATGAAAAATAGTATGCCATCTGTTCTCACCCGTGGCCACCGTTTCATGACGCCCAAAATCGAGCTCCGCTGCGGCTAGTTCCAGGAGGCGGGGTATGGCCCGCTGCGCGCGATCTCCCGTAATTGTTTCTAGAACGGAAACCCTATTCTTCCAGCGAATGGGGGCTCTTACGTTTTCACTGGATATGGCAAAGACATCTACGCCGGATCCAGGGCCTCCAATTTCAATTCGGATCCAGGATTGTTCATCGCCTTGTTTCACGTCAATCCACGCATGCTCTGCAAAACGTGTGTACCAATCCATGGTTTCGGGTAGCCGCACCGTACTCACCACCACCATGTAGTCTTCCTGATCGATGAGGCGAGCTGGGCTCGGGCCGACGCAGGAAAGCATGCCTATGCATAGAAGGGCTAAAAGAATAAAGTGATTCATCGGTGCCAGTATAAGAAGCGCATCTGTGGGGAATGCGCAGACGGTTTCTTTCATCCATCAGCAAAATGGGAATTACTTCGGATGAAGCGGAATTAGGGGGTCTTAAGCCGAGATCCCTGACCCGTTCCACGTTTTTGCAACTCTTGCTCAATCAAAGAGTGCACTTTCTGCCGGCCCGGCCAAGGCTTTGGAGCCAGGTATTCCGTTTCTGGCGCTTCGGCCACTAAGCGATGGACGATGACCTCGGGCGGCAGTTGCTCCAGCGCATCGGCGACCATTTGGATGTACTCAGGTGCATGTAGCAAATCGAGTTTGTCGTCCATCCACATCTTTGCGAGTTTAGTTTTGCGCAAGACCATCATTTGATGAAACTTGATGCCCTCGCAACCAGCCTTTGCGATCTCTTCAACCTGCCTGAGTAGGCCATCGTCCTTTTCCTCGGGCAAGCCGGCAATGCAATGCGCAATCCGATGCAATCCACGGGTTCCGGCACGTTCACAAGCAATGTGGAAGTTCTCCAAGGTGTCATGCCGTCCGATGACCTTTTGCACATGGTCATCGGCCGTCTCCAAGCCAAATTCAATCCACACCTCATCGAAGAAAGGCTTTTGTGCAGCGAGTAGATCCGCGGCCTCTTCACTGAAACAATCGGGTCGGGTGCCAATCGCTAATATAGGCGCGACACTGGACCACTCGCGGATTTGCTCAAGAGCTTCGGAGAGGGGAGTTAAGTCGGGGTAGGTGTTGGAGTAGGACTGGAAGTAGATAATCGCTGCCTGCCCCTCCGGATTCACCTTCCGCGCCCGTGTCAGGCCATCCTGCCACTGGGTCGCTAAATCTTCCTCTCGCTTGGCGGCCCCGGTGCCACTGCCGGATAAATCACAATAGATACATCCTCCGTAACCGGAGTTGCCGTCGCGGTTAGGACAGGTGAGCCCCAAATCCAGCATCACACGCCGCAAGCGCCGCCCGTAGCGTTGCTTTAGACTACGACCAAGCGTGTGGACCGGTGCCTCTCTGCTAATCATGACCCCTCATCATACCTGTGACTGAAGTTCACCCCGTACCCGTAGTTATTGGTACAGCTGGACATATTGACCATGGCAAATCTGCCCTGGTTGAGGCTCTGTGCGGCACCCACCCCGACCGCTGGCAAGAAGAGAAGGAGCGCGGGATTACGATTGATCTTGGCTATGCTCAATTCGCCTACCCCGATGGCCTCGAGCTAGGTTTCGTCGACGTCCCTGGGCACGAGAAATTGGTGCGCAAGATGGTGGCGGGTGCAACCGGCATGGGAGCGGCACTTTTGGTCGTGGCCTGTGACGATGGCGTCATGCAGCAAACTAGGGAGCATTTTGAGGTGCTGACCCTATTGGGTGTGGATCGCGGCATGATTGCCCTGACCAAAGCCGATTTGGCCGATGAAGACACTCTCATGCTGGTAGAAGAGGAAGTACTGGAGCTGATTGCCGGCAGTGCATGGGAGGGTGCCAAAATCCTTCCGGTCAGTTCCCATACCGGCAGCGGCATCGAGGATTTGCGCGCGGCCTTACGCGAGTTAGCTTTAGATGCCCAGGCTGTGGCCGATCCACGTTTGGCGTTCCGCCTTCCCATTCAACGTAGTTTTGGTATTGAAGGTGCCGGAACCATCGCCACCGGCGTGTGTGCTTCGGGACAAGTGGAAGCCGGGCAAGATCTTATTGTGCTTCCGGCTGGAAAACGCAGTAGGGTACGGCGTGTGCAAGTGCACGGACGATTAGCGGAAGTTGGTGAAGCAGGATTGCGGACGGCTTTGAACTTGCCAGATTTAGACAAGGCGGATTGTGAACGTGGATCTGTTTTGGTTGCGCCGGAAGCAGCTCGCTGTGGTGATTTACTGCGCATGTCGGTTAAGCGTTTGCCCGATGCCCCGCAACTCAGTCACGATTCGGAAGTGCAGTTGCTGGCCGGTACTGCAGCATTAGATGCCAAAATCTACTTTGCAGATGGTCAAGAGACCGACGAGCTGTTCGTCGACATTGTGTGTGAACAGCCCATCGCATTAGTGCCTGGACAAAGATGCCTTTTGCGTCGTCCATCGCCTGCCAAAAACATTGGCGTGGCGCGCTTTTTGGGTTACGGAAAGTTCCGTTTACGCAAGAAAGATGTGGAGGAACGGGCTTATTGCCAGAAGGTGCGCGCTGCCTTGGATGACCCAGAAGCCCTGTTGGTGCTGCAGTTAGAGCGAGGCGATGGCGCGCCAAAGAAGGCCTCGGAGTTGGCGCCGGAGCTTGGATGGACGGTGGCCGCTACGACCGAGTTGCTTGACGCCTTAACCGATGCGAAGAAGGTGCAGAAAGCGGGCACCGCACTCTATGTGGCAGCAGGCAGTGCGCAAGCCATGATGGGGGAGATTCAGGGAATCATTGAAAGCTTCCGTAGCAAGAACCCTGCTCGTTTGTTGATTCCCATTCAACGCTTCCGTGACCGTCTAGGCAAGAAAGGCTGGAAAGTGGTGGAGAAAATGCCGGAGGCTCAATTGGAAATGATTGGGCTGGAGCGTCGTCGCGGTGAATTTTGGGTTATGACTGAGGCCGAGGCGCCTGAGGAAGTCATCGCATCTTCTGGAAAGATCCGCGCGGTCTTGAAATCCGGAGGTTTGGTGCCAATGGACTGGAAAGATGTCGTGGCACAAAGCGGCTTGCCGGCGGAACTTGTAGATGCCTGTCGCGGCTATCTCTTAGATAGCGGCCAAGCGGTCCAGCCAAGCCCCGGTCTCATCTTCGATTTCGATTCGGTAAATGCCTTTCGTGCAGCTGTTGTCACCCAACTGCAAGGTGGCGGCATGGATATTCCAGCGCTGCGCGATCAGTTTGGCACCACACGTAAATACGTGATGCCGCTTTTGGAATACTTAGATGATTGCGGCGTTACCGAGCGTGTAGGACCCAACCGACTCCTGCAGAATGCAGAAGCCAGTTTGGTTTAACGGGCTTATTGCCAGGCGTAAATCTGAGCTCCGTCGAAGCGGAATCCATGAATTTCTATTCCGAGCTGCTCGCAGATCGTCCCAGTTGGAGCCAAGCAGCAAGACGGGTGCGTTCTGCTTCACTTAGGTTGTCAAACGCCGGCATGGAAGCGTTGTAGCTTTGGTCGAGCTTTTGCATGCGCGGATCTTGCTCGATCCAGGTGGAGGGAGAGGCAAGATAGGCAGCTAAATCTGGTTGGCTCCAATTACCCGATAGGTCATGCAAACTGGGACCTCGCGAGCTTCCTTTACGATCTTCGCCATGGCATGCAATACAGCCCGAAGCGGCATAAATTTGACTGCCTGAAGCACCAGGCTCTGGTTGACCACGCATGGAGCAGGCGGCGAAAGACAGGATTAAGACTAAGACGATGGCGAGTTTCACCCCACTATCTTAGTTCACTAACTTCAAGCGTGGAACTGACAATCGCGCGCGCGTAGTAAGTTGTCAAGCAGGCGATTGTCCTTTACGCAGTAATCTTCGCTAAACAAGCCGACCCGCCAAAGCTAAAGCCATTCTACCGGTGAGAACTTTTGCGCCTGATGGGTTCAGGGGCATGGGCGTCTACTTATCTGTTTCTTGCTGGTTCCTTTCAGGTTCGTATTTCTTCCCTGGAGCCCAAACAGCTTTGATAAAGTTAGGGCATGCAAGGCGAGGGCTTGACCTAATCGATTTCAGCCGATCCGATGTCCCCCAAATGGACCCAACTTAGTACCGCCTTTTACGGCGTGGCGCTTGGCTCTCTAGCTTTTTCCAAGGCCGGAATCGCCATCGCAGGAGGACTGGCATTCTTGTGCTTTTTGCCTCAGGGATTACGCCAGCTTCGGCTGTATCAAACGACCTTTTTCTTTTCCTTAGTTGGATTTGTGGCGGCTCTGCTTCTGTCCGCTTGGATGGCGCCCGAATCCGCAATTCCTTGGGAAAAAATCGATGGCATGTGGCCACTGGCTTTTCTGGTTGTGGTTCCAGCCACGATTCGGTTGAGTAAAACCCCGGACAGCTTTTTGCACGTCTTTCTAGTCTTGGCTGGGCTGGGAGGACTGTGGTCTGTTTTGATGGCCATGGGGATCTTGCCACCGCATAAGGATTACCCGGATCAGAATATTGGGCCGACACACATCATGGCCTTTTCTGTGACCATGACCACGGCCCTGCCGCTCGCGTTCTATTCTTGCCTTCGGGAAAAGAATCGCCGGGCGCTTTGGATTATCGTTTCCGTTCTAGTCCTGTGTGGTTTGGTCTCCACTACGCAGCGAGCCAATGTCATGATCGGATGTTTCCTGGCAGCCATTACTCCGCTGTTTTATTATCGCCTCAACCACCGCACGATTTTGGCGGTGGTGGTTCTGCTTGCAGTCATTCCGTTGATTGCTTTGGTGGGGGGAGGCAAGTTGGCGCTGTTGCTCGAATTCGATCCGAACAACCTCGACACCAGTAATACCAATCGTTTTGCGCATTGGATTGTGGCTTGGGACTCGTTTAAATCGGCGCCTATCTTCGGCCATGGCCTAGGTAGTTATTGCGAGTTGGCCTTGAATCATCCAGAACAGGGGGAGTTCTTGCAGAAGTACATCGAGCAAGGGCAGTTCACAGCGCATAACTACCCATTACATGTGTTGGCTACCCAAGGAATAGTGGGCATGCTAGCCAATGTATGGTTCTGTTTATCCCTACTCTTGGTGTTCCTTCGCGGCTTTAAAACGAATCGGCATGCGGCTTACCTTGGGCTCATGGCATGGTTAATTCTGGCTGGCACTAGCGTGACCGACACGCCGGTTTTTCAATCCATCCGCCTGGGTGCATTCACTCTACTTACCGGTTATGCATACGGCTTATTGAAGAGAACTCCTGCGACTGCGAATTACGGTTACGGTTTCTACCAAGGTGGCATTCATTGTTTTGTGCGCGAATATATTCAAAAGCTAAGCTCCTTAAAGGGCAAGAAGGTTCTGGATATCCCGTGTGGAACAGGGCGCGCAAGTTACGATTTTTTGCAACAAGAGGCCGATGTCATCCCATTGGACCTATTTCCCCAATTCATGCGGGTGGAAGAGCTAGAGGCAAAGTATGCGGATTTGGCAGAACCCTTGCCGGTGGGAGATCAGTCGATGGATTACATCATCTGCGAGGAAGGGATTGAGCATGTGCCTAATCAAATCCAGGTCATGCAGGAGTTCAATCGGGTATTGAAAGATGGCGGAACTTTACTGTTAACCACACCCAATTATTCGCACATCCGATGCCGCATCGCGCGCTTTCTGTTCGACTGCGATTATTGGAAACGCGTTCCACCTACTGAAATCGATAGCATTTGGTTTGCTGATGAAGGTTCAGACAAGATGTACTACGGTCATCTTTTCTTACTCGATGTGCAATCACTGCAATCCATCTCCACTCTGACAGGCTTTGTGGTGGAGCAGCGTGTACGTACTAAAATCAGCCCAACTTCCCTGCTGCTCGGTCTATTGATGTATCCCTTGCTCGGTTTTATGAGCTTGTTGTCCTTCGCGATTTATCGTCGACGGAATAAACACATTGATCAAGTCACCAAAGATCGTATCCTGATGGAGCGCGTGAAACTCAATCTCTCTGTAAAAACCCTATTCTGCAAACAGATCTTTTGGGTGTTGAAGCGCGAACGTGACTTAGTCGGTGTTGCAGAACATTTACGCCAGATTCAACGCCACACGCCAGACTAGTGGTCTAGCCGCAAGTGAGTTGCTTTGCAGCTGCTTCGACGCGTTCCGGAGTACTAACCTCGCACCACATGCCCTGGTGGATCTCTGCCGTGGCATGATCGGGCGCATCTTTTAAGGCAGGGAGCAAGCCATGCCGGATGAGGCATAACACTTTCTTCTGGTTCGCCTGACGTGCAGCCCGGAGATAAGGCATCCACGCTGGGGAGGGTCTGCAGATTCCGGTAAACACAGCTGCAGTGCATCCTGCACTTGAAGCGACGCCTCTTGCACACAATCCTTGTATGCAGCGTCCTTCGTTGTAATTCAAGCCGCCAAAGGTTTGCAGAGGGCTATGGCTATGTAGGACTAAAGTTCCTGGAGTGGCAAGCAACATGGAGGCAAAGTCAAAGTCCGTGAACATTTTGGCGTTCACTAGGACGTCTGGGAGTTCTCCACTGCGTTCCCTCATTTCGAGGAGAGTGCCGCCAGTGCCGAGTAATGTTTCTTCTTCCAAGAAGTGGAGTCGCACTCCTTTCGCAGCATAGCGCTCGGCTTGTTGGCGTACCTGCTCCCCTTTGAAATGTAGGTTGATCCAAATATCGGAGAAAGTGGTGCCGAAGGATTCGAGTAAAAAACGAAGCGGCGTGGTGTCTCCAACCGGTACATTAGCCTTGGCATAGGTCTCGCGGAGGCCCTCCAAGCGAGTGGCTTTACCAGCAGCCAGAATGAGAGCGCTTGCCATTAGGAGATGGCTTTCCGGATGGTGGGAGAGAAGGCGGTCATGTCTAAAAGGCCCAAAGCCATGGCGCGTGCCCGTTCTTCGGCTTCTGTGTAATCACTCCGACCCTCATTGAGCAATTTACCAAAGGTGCCGAGTGCTTTGAGGACCCGTTGTAGAGCGCTGAAGTGAAACCGCTCTTGGGCTTCTTCTGCGTTGAGTCGGAAGCACGCGCCAAGTAAACCTACCTCGGTGCGGATGCGACTGAAAACTTGGTCCGACAAGTCGATATAAGCATCGGTGTAGAGTGATGCCAGGTCGTAGAACAAGGGTCCTTTGCGTAAGTCTTGATGGTCAATCCAGAACGGTTCCTGGTCTTCTGGGAGCAAGAAGTTGCGGCAATGGAAGTCACGGTGTTGCAGACAGGTGGGGCCTTTGGCAGCTAGCTGGGCGAGCTCCATGCAATCCTGTTCTACCTGCGGATCTAGACTCTCAAGGCCACGATACTCCATCAGATAACTAGCGCAGAACATTTTCAACTCGCGCTCGAATAAGGTTTGGTCCAAAACCAATGCGTTGTTCGGATGCTTCGCCGGCAACGGCTCTAATGCAAAGGGCTGCCAAGCATCGAGAATAGTGTTGAAGTGGCTCAAGCTCGGGTCATCGCTTAAGTGGCGATCACCCAGGTCTTCGACCAGATAGGCGCCGTCGCAACAGGGACCAAGTTGGGGAGTCGGCACCCCACGTTGTTGCAAGAACTGCGTGGTTGCAAATGGAGCAGCATCGGGCGACGTGACCAGCAACCACTTCTTCACCTTGGCTTGCTCATCGTCTAAACCAGGAACCTCAACCTCTTCCAAGGGCCGGAAATACCTGCGTGCACCAGCTTCCGGAGTGAGTTCTTCCAGCTCAACTTCTCGTCCAAACAGGCGTACGGATGGAGTGTTCAAAGTTTTCGTGTTCCTTAGGATTGCAATCCCTTGTGCAAGTACTGCATGCGGAAATCAGCGACCTGTTGAAGGCTATGCGCCAGAGTGGCGGCGCTATCCAATTCCCCACGTGAGTAGTCTCGCATTTCTAGTGCCGCCAAACCATCGAAGCCGGCGCGCTGCAGGGTCTGTAGAACTTCGGTCCAAGGAATGGTGCCTTGGCCGGGGGCAAGGTGGGCATCGGTGCAGCCATCGTTGTCGTGCACGTGTAAATGATGCAGGCGGGGAAGCGCAGTCTGCAGTTCTTCCACTACATGCCCTTCGACATGGGCATGTCCAAGATCCACACACAAACCCACCTCGTGGTCGGGGTCGACTTCATCCAACAATTTCATCAAGCGGCTCACCCGAGTCCCTGAAGAAATGATGTTCTCCAACAACAAACGGACTCCAGCTTTACGCGCAATCGGCACCAATTCCGCCACAGCTTCCCGTGCCCAGCCATCGGAGTGGTCATTCCAGACATCTTTCTGCCAACCCAAGTGCAGCACGCCGCACTCGGCTCCAAGCGCACCCGCGGCCATTAAGCCATCGGCCGAGCCCTGTAGGGCGGTCATTCGGTCATGTTTGGTGTCAGCAATCAGAGACCATCGCGCGTTTTCCTCGATTAACTCCGGTACCGAGGGATAAAAGGGCAAATGCACGCTTCCTGCGGATAATCCATAGTCATCGAGCCGCGTTTTGAAACTTGCCAGCCCCTCGGCGCTGCGCCAAGGCACATGCGGTTCCGCCAGCCAGACTTCCAGTTTTAAGTAACCTGACCCCGCCAAGGCCTCTAAAGCCTGGTTGCCCAACTCGTCATAGACGAGAAGATGGGTGGAGAGCGTGAACTCCATCGCTCCGTGTATCCTAGTCCCCCATGCTGGCCACCGCACTCCTTCTTGCTGCACCAATGTTCCTCCAGACCGATGAAACGGTCAAGGACTTCCAGCGGTTCTATCGCAAAGAAAAGGATCCGTTCACCCAGGCGGAACTGATTTACTCCCTGGAGGACATCGACGACGCTGGCGTAGCGAAGGTTCTGCTCAATATCTTGACCGACAAGGAACCCTTGTGTGCAGAGGCGGCGTTGTCTGTGATCACGCAACTCCCATCCGCCAAGGCGCGCTTGCCGCTGAAGGAGGTTCTTTTGGAGGGTAAGCAGAGTGATTACTTCGCGCCAATTCTTCGCGCCGTTGCTGATGGCCGCTGGACCGAATTCGGAGAAGTCATGCGTCCCTATCTTCTAGATAGTGATGACAGCGTGCGGCTTTGGGCAGTGACCGCAGCGGGCACGATTCACGATGCCGATTCCTTGCCGCAAGTGGGCATTATGGTGGTGGAAGATGAGCACCCTTTGGTACGTGCTGCAGCGGTGCAGGCCCTGGTGCTCTTGGGCAAAGGGCGCGAAGCAGAAGCTGGGCCACCGCTGGTGGCTGCGCTCGATGATGAAAACACTTCGGTCAGCACGGCAGCCTGTATTGGTTTGCGCACGATTCGCACAAAAGAGGCCATTGGACCCCTAATCCGCCTATTAGAAGAGGGTGAGGGCCGCATTGTGGAACTACTTTGGCCAACTTTGGTGGAGATTACCGACCAGCCGTTTAACGATGATCCCGGCATTTGGCGCGGTTGGTGGACTCAGGTGGAAGGCACCTACACCATTCCCACCGATGCCGAGATTTCCACTCGTCGTGCTGCGCGCGAGAAGGCCAATGCGGAGTATTTCACCCCCAATGCCGAAGCGGATTTCATGGGTGTGAAAACGAGTAGCCGTCAAATCGTGTTTGTCATTGACGTCTCCGGCTCGATGGAAGAGGAAATCATTAACCGAGATTCCTTCCGGGAACGTGGCTTCACCAATTTCTCTAAGCTCGAAATCGTTAAGGAAGAGTTGACGCGCTCGATTGATCAACTTGGGGACAACGTGGTGTTCAATATTTACAGCTTTGCGACTCAGGTCCATCCATGGCGTGAGGGGCCAAAGCCGGCGAATGCTTTAAATAAGAAGAGCGCCATTGCTTGGGTGAAAAAATTGAAGCCAATTGGTGGTGGGCAGGCTTCTGCCATGGCCTCCGCCGGTCTCCGTGGCTCATCCAAGATGGAGGATGGCCGCACCAACACTTATGCCGGTCTTTTAGCTGGGCTTGGAGTCAGTGCAGACCCGAAAAAGCGCGGTCCGATGACCGAAGTGGCCGGCAAAGACCCTGAAAAGGTGGCTGACACCATGTTTTTCCTATCCGATGGAAAGCCTACAGTTGGGGAATTAGTGGATACTCAGGACATTGAAAATGCGATTCGCGAGATCAATCGATTCCGTGGCGTCGTCATTCACACCATTGCGATTGGTGACTTCCCCAGTAGCTTTATCCAGGATTTAGCGAAGGATAATGGGGGTGTTTTCGTGGATTTGGGCAGCTAAACCCGAAAAAACTGAGGTAAATCTTCGCTAGGGCTGGTAACTGAGCGAAAGAGTGGTCTATACTTTCCGTGGGTCTGATAGCCGCCTGCGTACGCCGTCCTCTTTGGGGCGAAGCAATACCTGGCGATTTGCTATACAAGGGACACTGATTGAAGGAGTGACGATCTCCTTTGCATCAATACCCTTATCCATTTGGACTCAGGGCCGTATTTTGCGGCCTTCTTTGGAGCCTTAATGACTGAAGAACAAAGCCAACAGCCGGCTAAGCGTAGGCGTCGTCGTAGACGTCGTAGTAATCTTTCCCAAGAATCGGGTTCGTCTGCAGCAGCAGAAAATTCGGAGTCTGGGAGTGACACTGCGCCCGCCGGTGATTCCTCCCCATCTACTTCACCGCGTCGACGCCGTCCTCGCTCTGGGGGCAATTCTGGAAATGGCGAACGGCCATATCGTGAAAAGAAAGAAGGAGAAGGAGAAGGAGATCGCGGTCGCGGTCGCAGGCAAGAGGGGCGTGGACGTCCTCAGGCGGAGCCTCACGGTGGCGTTGTCGAGGATGTCTCGGGCATATTGGATTTACGCAAAGATGGCACAGGTTTCTTGCGCCAAATGGATTACGATCTCGCCGAGGACGATTCCGATCCCATGATTCCGCAACCTTTGGTGCGCAAGTGTGGATTGAAGAACGGTTCCTTGATTGTGGGCAAGGGCATGAAAGGCCGCGGCCATAAAAGTGCGCGCGTAACCTCGATTGAAACGGTAGATGGCTTCACCCCTGATGAACTGCGCAAGCAGCGCGGGTTTAAAAATCTTACCGTGATTGACCCAGACTTCCATTTTGAGTTGGGAGGGTTCGAACAAGAGAATCAGCTTTCCATGCGTATTTTGGATTTGCTGTGCCCTATCGGCCGCGGTCAACGTGGCTTGTTAGTTGCGCCACCGCGCACTGGCAAGACGACCCTGATGATGGCCGTTGCCAACGCCATGGAAGCGCTTTATCCCGACGTGCACCTCATTGTGTTGTTGGTCGATGAGCGCCCGGAAGAAGCCACGTACTGGAGGCGTTCGATCAAGAACGGTGAGGTTTACGTGAGCACCATGGATCAGTCTCCAAAGAATCATGCGCGTCTGTCGGAGTTGGTTCAGTTCCGCGCCGAACGTTTGGTGGAAACTGGAAAAGAAGTCATGATCCTCTTAGATTCGATTACCCGTATGACCCGTGCCTTCAACAACACCATGGGGGGCGGCAATGATTCGCGCACCATGTCTGGTGGTTTAGATGCGCGCGTATTCCAGCGTCCGAAACACTTTTTCGGTGCTGCGCGGAACACCGAGAATGGCGGCTCCTTAACCATCTTGGCCACGGCTTTAGTAGACACTGGTTCACGGATGGACCAAGTGATTTACGAAGAGTTCAAGGGCACCGGCAACATGGAGTTGACCCTCGACCGACGCCTTGCCGACCGACGCATTTACCCAGCGGTTTCTATTGAGCAAACCGCGACACGTAAAGAAGAGCTTCTGTTGTCGCGTACAACACTGTCCAAGGTTAATATTCTACGCCGAGTATTAAGCCGCATGCGCTCGCGTGAGGCTGTGGAAATGCTGATTGATCGTCTGGCTCGATATCCATCGAACCAGGAGTTCCTTGCCGCGTTCTCCATGGACGATGTCGCCTAAGGAAAACCAAACTGCGGTGGTGCGCGTTTCCGGCCTGGAGAAATCCTATGGCCCGGTCAAGGCGCTGCGTGGCATTGACTTTGAAGTGCCCGCCGGTTCGGTGCTGGGCTTTTTGGGGCCAAATGGTGCTGGCAAGACGACAGCCATCAAAATCATGACCGGTTACCTTGCCGCAGATGCTGGAAAGGTGGAGATTTGTGGTTTAGATATCGCCGAACATCCTCTAGAGGTGAAGCGACGCTTTGGCTACTTGCCTGAAAATAACCCGCTCTACCTGGACATGCGCGTGTCGAACTTTTTGGAGTTCACGGCCCAGGCGTTTGGATTGACGGGAACCAAAGCTAAGGCAGCAATCGAACGTGCGGTTACCCAAACCGGCTTGCAGACGGTTTACCGACGTGGCATCGCTCAATGCTCTAAGGGCTTTCGCCAACGTGTAGGCTTGGCGCAGGCTTTGTTGCACGATCCTGAGTTGCTAATCCTAGATGAACCCACCAATGGTTTGGATCCATTGCAGGTGGTCGAAATGCGCCACCTGATTCGCGATCTTGGCAAGACCAAGACCATCATCATTACCAGCCATGTTTTGCCAGAGATTGAAGCCCTTGCCGATAGCGTGGTGCTAATTCATCAAGGTCGTAAAGTGGCCGATGGCCCGCTCGCTGGTATTGCGTGCAATGGCCACGGTTCTTGTATTGCACGGGTCACATTTAGGTGTAAGGATTGTGATTTGGAAGGCCTTTTGGAGCAGGCGGGAGCGGTATTGTTGGAAGAGCGCCCAAGTCCTTTTGCCGACCCATCGATTTGCAGTGCTTTGATTGAAGTGGAAGGGAGTGAAGGCTTGTCGCGGGTTGCTCAGGCTGCGGCCGATCGTAACGTCGATTTGATTGAATTGGCACCTCAGAGTGGCACTCTGGAATCCTTGTTTCAAAACCTACCGCCCGGAAGTGAGCTGTGAGAAGTTTGCTGATTGCAAAGCGAGAGTTCTTCTCCACCTTTGATGCACCTACCGGATATGTGGTGTTGGGAATGTTCCCTGCCTTAGCTGCAGTTCTGTTTTTCTTAACCGGTCCGTACTTCGCTTTAGATGAAGCGAGCATGCGCCCTTTCTTTGCCAGTATGCCCTGGTTGCTGGTCATGTTGGCGCCCGCAATTACCATGCGCCTATGGGCCGAAGAAAGACGTTCTGGAACCGAGGAATTATTACTGACCTATCCCTTTCAGTTGCGTGATTTAGTGCTTGGCAAGTTTCTCGGTGCCTGGGCTGTTTTGGCCTTGGCCTTGGTGTGTACGGTGGGGGTCCCCTTTACTGCAGCCATGATGGGAGATTTGGATTGGGGTCCCGTGATCGGTGGCTATCTCAGCGTCATGCTGTTGGGTGGCGCAAGTTTGGCGATTGGGTTATTCCTCTCTTCGATTACCGATAATCAAATTGTGGCCTACCTCCTAGGGGCGGCAGTTTTACTTGGCTTTAACCTGATTGGTGTTGCCGCTACCGCGGAAGCTATGCCAGAAGGCTTTGCGCGTTTGTTTTTAATGCTGGACTTCGGGAATCACTTTCATGCGATTACCCGCGGGGTTTTGGATTTGGGCCATGCCAGTTTTTATCTAGGCATCATGGTGTTCTTCCTAACCGCGAATGGTGTGGTCTTGGAGCGGAGACGCGTCCGATGAAAGCCTCGGGTCAATCTTTTCTGTCCTTGTGGATGGTGTTGTTAGTTTTGGTACCGGTGGTGGGGCTGTTGCAGCTCAAGCCATTGCGCTTAGACCTGACCGAAGACGGTGAGTATTCCCTGGCTCCTGTCACCAAGGCCATGCTTGCTGGCTTGGAGGATCGCTTGCAGGTCAAGCTCTACTTCAACCGTGATATTGAAGGGGCAGAGGCGTTGCTTCCACAGCGTTTGTTAATGACCGACTTGCTAGATGAAATCGCAAGCCTGGGCGGCGATTTTGTGGAGGTGGAAACCGTCGATCCAACCACAGACTTAGCAGCCATGCGCGATGCGGAGCACGTGGGCATTGAACCATTGCAGCTCACCGGCCAGCAGTTAGCGGGGGTGCACGTTCAGTTGCAATACCAAGGTTTAGAATTGCGCTATCAGGACCGTAGTGAAGTCATCCCATTTGTGACTTCCTCGGAATTTGAATTCGCATTTACAGTGCGATTGGCAGCTCTGTTACGCGCATCCAGACCGGTCATCGGATTTGTTTCGGATGAACCACCCCTGCCTCGCCCGATGCCAGGCATCACGCGGGAGATTCCTGCCACACGCATTTTTGAGCATTTCCGACGTAGCCTTGGCGAGCGATATGCGGTGCGGGATCTGGATTTGAATTACGAGAAGCGTATTCCAGAAGACCTTATGGCTTTGGTAGTCGCGCGGCCCAGGAATTTGGCCACGCAGAAGTTGGAGTACATAGACCGTTATCTTGCGGAAGGTGGCAGGGTGGTGGTGTTGCAGGATTTTGAAGAAGTGAATCCGGCAACTCTCGATAAGCAAGCCATGCAAACGGGCTTGGAAGATTGGCTAGCAAGCTTTGGCGTGACCACGGACCCGCGATTGGTTTATGACAATCAATCGATTACCGTTCCTGCTGGAGTGCAAACCATTAAGACGCCATCGGGAAACCAAACAGTTCCTCTGAATGCAAAGTATGGCTTCGGTTTAAAGTTGGAAGGCAATAGCTTATCGCCGGATCATATTGTGACTGCTGATTTAGCCGGCGTACTTTCCTTATGGGCGCACCCGATTGGAACCAACTCCTTGGTAAGCGGATTAACTTCTGAGCCACTCCTGTCCAGTAGTCCGCAATCTTGGTTGTTGGCTGCGGAGACCAGTTTGGCCATGAATATGGGCAACATTGAAGCCATGGATCAAGCTGCGCGCCAAAGTGGAGCGCCTCGTTCCTATCCTTTGGCGGTAGCCATCGAGGGTGTGTTTCCACCAGCTTTTGTGCATGCAGATTTTGAAGCTGCGCCAGGATCGTTGGTGGTCCTTGGCGATGCCGACCTCTTCCATAACACCACCTTCGCTTCCGGTGCAGAAGGAAACGCAGACCTTGCAATCAACCTTATGGATTGGATTGTGCAAGATTCCGCACTCATTGCATTGCGTTCGCGCGGGCACCGCCAGCGCCCTTTGACAGATTACGCTGAGATTTTTATTGCAGCAAATGGTGGATGGAATCAGCCCATTGAGAAACTAGAAATCCTGCATCGTGATTCCACGGCCCATGCACGCTCGATGCACCGTTGGATTGCATGGGGCAATGTGCTCGGCCCGATTCTTTTAGTGCTGTTCTTCGCGATCCTGCATTTCACTTATCACCGTCGCCGCGCCAAGGTGCCTTTCCAAATGAGTGGTGGATCGAAATGAGCGCACGTAACTGGAAACTTTTCCTGGTCGCAGTCGTTGCCTGGTCTCTCTACCTTGGAATTACGCAGCCATGGCAGGGAGACGCGCACGCACGTACCTCAGCACAGATCGGTGCCTTGTATCCTGAGTTGCCGGACCAAATTGATGGCATTGCAAAGATTGTCATCCTCGAAGGCGAGGATCGCACCACCTTACGTTTAATCGCCCAGGAAGATCGTCGGATTGGACGTGGCTGGATGGTGGAGGAGAAGAACTTCCCACTGGATTATGCTCGCCTTACCAAGATGTTGGAAAACCTTGCCGCCATCCAAACGTCCGATGTGGTCTCGGTGAACCCGGATAAGCACGAAGTTTATGGCGTGGCCGAAGGGCAAGGACGTCGTGTGCAAGTGTTCTCCGAGGATAACCGTATTTTGGTGGATTGGATTGCCGGTTCCATGCGCCAACAAGACATTCAAGGCGGGGATAAGCCGGTGCTTGAGTTCTACATGCGCGATGCCCGCAGCGATCGCGTTTACCTCAGCGGCGATGCCGTGCTCCCAGCGGTGGATCCCGTCGACTGGTGTGAAGTGAGCTTGATGAAAGACGTTGGTATTGACCGCGTGATCTGGGTCGAACGCAAGGACTTTCAATCTGGAGAGAGCTGGCGGGTGGAACGTCGTGAGCAGTCCGGACTAAGTCAAGACGGCGAAGCGACTGGTTGGTTCATGACCGCGCCACAGAAGCTGCCTGCCATGGCTTTTGCGGGCGACTCCATGGCAACTTCCATCGTCGGTATTGAAGTTGCTGACATAATTGGTCCAGCTGATCCGAACGGTTCCGATGAAGTGCGCTATGGATTCCCACAAGATCGATTTACCGTTGGTATTGAAGGGAGTCAGTTTCATTTCATCTTTGAACTAGGGAAACCAGCCGTGGATGGACAACGATTCATGCGCGTCAAAGACCTACCGTACATTTTCACGCTTTCCGATTCCGTCGTGAGTCAATTACGGCAGCCCGTGGGGCGTATGCTTCAGGACGATTGATGTCATGAATCCTTCCTTTTTTAGCCCCTATTTCCTGGCCGGAATCCTGGCGGGTGCTTTTTTCTTTCTGACCGCGGCCTTGGTCGGGTTGAGCTTATTCGCGGAACCTTCCGGCAAAAAGAAACTCCTTCAAGCGCAAAGCGTAGCTTTGGGTTTGGTGACGGTTTTCTTACTTTGGCTAAGCGCTGACTTGTGGACGTCTTTGCAAGGGTTGCTGGAAGCTCCGGAACCCATGAAGCCAACCTTAGATGGTTGGGGCAAGAGACTGGTCAGCATTATGGTGCTGGGAATATCTGTCGTCTTCGGTAGCCTAATTACCGGTTTCGGTTGGGTGCGCGCTGGAAAGGCCGGCAACGGCATTCGTTCCGTGCTTTGGGCACTCATTGGGGTACGCATGGTCATCAGTGCTGTGACTATGAACGATTTGCTCGCCTCCGCTTCCGGTCATGCTGAGGAATCCATTGCCGATGGAGAACTTGCTGGGGTTGCCGCCCCAATCATGGCGGGGCTTCAGTCAAGCCTCATCCTTTGGACTTGGGTCGTGGTGACCGCCTTCGCGTTAAGCGTGATGGCCACCGTTTTTATGCGCAAAAACTAAAGCGCAGTTCGCGCGCTATTAGTTTTTTGGCCACAAGCTACGCCAGTCCGACGTAGGTGGTGTGATTTTGCCTTGGGCTGCAAGTTGCTGCGCAGCTTGAGTCGATAACTTGACTTCACGCAAAGTGGCTTCGGATAAAGCCTGCCCTGCGGCGTCGGAAATACCGTCTGCATCTAGACCGTGATATTTGAAGATTTCTTCCGGGCGACCGGACTTCGAGAACTTCTTCACACCAAGAGAAACATGCTTCACGCCAACCATGGAGCCGAGGTTATCCAAAATACCAGGTTCGCCATCGACCACGGAAACGATTGGGATCGAACGGGCAGCAAGCAACATGACGTCGGCAGCGTCGAGAACTTCGCCAGCGGTGCCGACAAGGTGGATGGCACCATTCACGCCGAGTTTTTGAAGTTGCGCCAAGTGGTCGCGTTCGGCAAATCGTCCGAGAAGTAACTCGGGCGAAGTGCAGATGAGAACGTCGGCGCAAATGCCGCGCTCTTTCAGCTGATCACTCGCCTTGATGGCTTCCACACCCATAGCGCCCATAGCCACAATCGTGACCACGTTATCGCCAGGCTGATAATCCTCCTGACCGGTTTGGTTGATGAGCCAATAACCGCCAGCCAAGACATCTTCGCGAACGGCAGCAAGGATGGCATCGTTCTCGAGGCCTTGATACTGCTGCTGCTCCTTCAAGCGCTTCATCATATCCTTCTGCTTCACGCCCATGGTGACGGCGCGGACCACCACACCTTCACGGTCCAAATTATCTGAAGCGCAGTGACGCGCCATGGCGTCGGCCAGAATCCATTCCATTTCCTTGGCGTAGAACGGTTCCCAAGTGACCATGCTTGGCATCTGGATGTCACTCTTCCAGGAGTGCTGCGCGCCTTCCGGGGCCAGCGTAATGCCCGATGGCGTGCCAATCAGAAGGAAACTACTGCGCCAGTAAACGTTGTAGTACAGCTGGTCTAACGCGCGTTTGATGAAGAAGTCATAGACCGTCATCATTGGCATGAGCGGTACGCCGAAGAGTTCGCCGGCTTTGCCAAAGGAACCAGCCGCACTCATGCTCGCCGCTTCTGCAATTTCAAAACGGATGTGCCGCGTCCATGGCTGATGACTCGAGTGTAGTTGCGGACGTCCGCGTTCATTCCACTCCAACTCGGCTTCCCAATCCTTTTCTTTTACCACGCCATAGATTTTCCCATCCATGGCCGGGTTGATGTTGGTGCTGGTGCCGACGTCCGGCGACATGGTCAGCATGAGATCCGCCGCAGCTTGCCAACCCTTCTCGTTTTGGTTGAGCTCCTTGCCGACATCTTGCCCGGCTGCTTCGTACTCATCGCGGGTGCCAATCCGTACCAGTTTACCCGCCACTTGACCCCACATCCATTGGGTATGCACAATCGGCATCATGGAGAGGTTGACATCGAAGTCGGTGGGGAGAGGGCCGGCAGCGTTTAGGCGTGCGTCGACCTTTTCCCGACAAGCAGCCATGCGTGCTTCTTCCGTGGTGACTGCGCTGCGCATGAGTTCGCCGCGCGCCTGAAGCATTTTGACCTGTTCGCTGCCCTCGCTCCAATTGCCAAGGCGCGCATATGGGTTATCCATATCGGTGCCTTGGGCTTGTATAAGTCGGGCCACTTCGGCCTCGTCTGGTATTGCAGAGTGGTTGCCTGGCAGAGCATAACTCTCCAAACCTAAGCCCTTAATCGTATGCGCCAAAACCAAAGTTGGCTTGCTCGCTTGACGGGCAGCGGCATAGGCTTCCAGAATCAAAACCATGTCGTGTCCACCGACATCGGCAAACAGACTGAGGACCTTTTCATCGCTCAAGCCCTCTAGTGCCTTCACGGCTTTCGAGTCAATGCGTTGGATCGCTTTGCGAATCAGCTTGGCGTCGCGTTTCCATAACAGACCTTGGAATTCGTAATCGGTAAGTCCCTTTTCAAAAACTGCGCGTAAGGCTTTGCCGCCAGGGCCTTCAAACACTGCTTGGCGTTGGCGTCCGTGGTCGAGCTCCAAAACTTCCCAGCCATTCGCCTCCATGGTGCGACGAATGCGGTCCGCATCGGTGCCACCAAAGACATGGTTGTTGGTAATCCGTGTACCATCCAGGCTTTGCCGGTTGTAATCCACAATCCAAGTCACATTGTTGAGTTCGCGTTCGGCGAAATCGGTAATCGCCTCCATCAAGGAGCCTTCGCGGAACTCCGAGTCGCCAAGCAGCGACCAGAAGTGAATGTCGCGCTTTTCTTCTGCGCCATGGTCGACCAAATAATCCCATGCCAACGCTAAGTACCCTGAGTTCACCGGCGGAATACCTACGGTTCCACTGGGGAGAATGCGCCAGGAGTCTGGATCGCTTGCCGCGTGATAAGACTGAAAAACCGCCTCGCCGTGTTGCGAAAACTTGCGCAGGCGATGCATGACACCTTCCATGGTGTCGTCGTCCATCCAACTTCCGTCAGCGTTGCGGAAGAAGCCCATTTGATAATGCAGAGCGTGATCCAGGGGCGCCATATGCGGCTTACCACACCAAAAATCTTGCGGTGCCCGAGCCACCATGTGCATGGCGGTGGTCAAATGCAAGCTGCTAGCACAGGCCGCCGGATGTCCGCCTACTTTGGGGTCCGTGGCTGCATGCTCCGGCCTATGGTTCGCCTCCCAAATCATATGCGCCATTTGCGCTAGCGCGCGGTCGGCAATGAGGTCAAGGGCATCAATTTGCGCGAGGCTGAGGCCGAATGGCAATTTCACGGCGTTTGCGGTCAGGGTCATGGTGCAGTTTTCAGGACGTGCAGAAACGACTAGTATAACGTACATCTAGGGCAGTCTCCCGGAATCAACAACCCCTCATTAGGGGCTAGCATCGTTCACCGCCGCCGCGCTACAATGGCTCATGGACCTGCCACTTGCCCTCACCTTTGATGACGTCCTCCTGGTGCCCCAGGAGTCCGACGTTCTCCCAACGGAGGTAACTACAGCCACCCGCTTCTCGCGCAATGTGCGCTTGAGAATCCCGCTTTCGTCGGCGGCAATGGATACTGTGACCGAATCTCGTTTGGCGATTGCCCTCGCGCAGCAAGGTGGAATTGGAATTATCCACCGCAATTTGTCGATTGAAGATCAGGTGCGCGAGGTCGATATTGTGAAGCGTAGTGCCCACGGCATCATTCACGACCCGCTGACTTTGGAGCCGACTGATACGGTCCGTGAAGCACGGCGCCTGATGTCTGAGAACAACATCTCCGGTCTGCCGGTGGTGGACAACGGCAAAGTCGTTGGCATTTTGACTCGCCGCGATTTGAAGTATCAAGGTGGGGATAACCAGAAGGCGAGCGAGGTCATGTCGCGGAACTTGGTGACGGCACCGCCTGACACCACTCTTGCCACCGCCAAATCGATCCTCTACAAAGCTAAAGTTGAGAAGTTGATTCTGACGGATAAAGAGGGTGGCTTAGCTGGGTTGATCACCATGCGCGATATCCGTCTTGCCAATGATTACCCAGATGCTGCAAAGGACCGGAATGGCTGTCTCATTACCGGTGCTGCGGTGGGTGTTCACGACTTCGAACGCGCCGAGGCCTTGGTGGCAGCAGGGGTAGATGTACTTACCGTCGACACCGCCCACGGCCATAGCGTGAACGTCATGAAAACCGTCCGCGAGCTTAAACAGCGGGATTGGGTTGACGTTGTGGCCGGCAACATTGCCACCGCCGAAGCTGCGGAAGCTCTGATTGACTCCGGTGCCGATGGCATCAAAGTTGGTATTGGACCAGGCAGCATTTGCACCACCCGGGTGGTTGCAGGGGTGGGGGTGCCACAGTTCACCGCGGTTTATCAAGTCAGCCAAATTTGCGCCTCAGTAGATGTCCCGGTAATTGCAGATGGCGGTATTCGTCACTCCGGCGATGGCGTCAAGGCGCTTGGTGCTGGTGCTGAATGCCTCATGCTGGGTTCTCTTTTTGCAGGTGTCGATGAATCACCCGGCGAAACATTCCTCTACCAAGGACGTAGCTTTAAGGCTGTCCGTGGCATGGGATCGCTAGCGGCCATGATCGAAGGCGGAAAAGCGCGTTATGGCCAAGCGAATGTTCATGAGCAGCAGAAGCTAGTTCCAGAAGGCATCGAAGGTATGGTTCCGCATCGCGGCGCCCTTGCACCTTTTGTGTATCAGTTTGTTGGTGGCATTCGTGCAGGTCTTGGTTACCTCGGCGCTGAAGACCTCCAGATTTTCCGTTCCCGTGCACGTTTTGTGCGCATTACCGGAGCGGGTCGACAAGAAAACCATCCTCACGACGTCCGCGTCACCAAAGAAGCGCCCAATTATTGGCAAGCGAATTAAGTCTTAAGACCCGTGCACGAACGCATCCTCATCGTCGACTTCGGTTCTCAATACACCCAGCTCATTGCGCGGCGCGTACGTGAGCATCAGGTGTTCTCTGAAGTTGTTCCGCCACATAAAGCACTGGAAGCCTCGAAGGCTGAAGGTTTGAAGGGCATCATTCTCTCGGGTGGTCCGGGCAGTGCCTATGAAAAAGGCGCGCCAACCTTGCCGCCCGAAATTCTGCAGCATGGAGTTCCTGTTTTAGGCATTTGCTATGGCATGCAATGGATGTGTGAAGTGCTCGGTGGCTCGGTGATTCCGGGTACCTCCCGTGAATATGGGTTCACTCCGCTCAAGGTCGATGCCGCCAGCAAGTTGTTTGATGGCGTGGCTACCGACACCGTGGTGTGGATGAGCCATGGTGACCGCGTTGAGAAGTTGCCGGACGGTTTCCTAAACCTCGCGCACAGCGCTGATTGCCCAGAGGGTGCCATCGGAGATGTCGACCGCGATTATTATGCGGTTCAGTTCCACCCAGAAGTGGGACACACCCAAGAAGGTGAGCGCATGTTGCGCAACTTCCTGAAGGGGATTTGCGGTTGCTCAGGCGATTGGACTCCTGGCGATTTGGCCACTGAGTTGATTGAGCGGGTGCGCGAGCAGGTCGGGGAAGAGGGTGAGATTGTGCTCGGCCTTTCTGGAGGAGTAGATAGTTCTGTGGTTGGGGCGCTTTGTCAGAGAGCCATAGGTAACCGATGCCATGCCATCTTTGTCGATAATGGTTTATTAAGAGCCGGCGAACGCGAACTGGTGGAGAAGGCTTTCGAAGATCACTTCGAACTGGACCTGACTGTCATTGATGCTGAGAAGCGGTTCTTGGATAAGTTGGCCGGTGTCACCGATCCAGAAACCAAGCGAAAGGTGATTGGCCATGAGTTCGTGGAGATTTTCCGTGAACAAGCCAAGCGCTTTAAGAACGCAACTTTCCTTGGCCAAGGCACCCTTTACCCAGATGTCATCGAATCCGTCGCCGCCCATGGCGGCGCAACCGAAGTCATCAAGTCTCACCACAACGTGGGCGGTCTTCCAGATGACTTGGATATGGACCTGGTAGAACCACTTCGCCTCTTGTTTAAGGATGAAGTGCGTGAGCTCGGTCGCATTCTTGGCTTGCCTGAGGAAATGGTTGCGCGTCAACCGTTCCCAGGACCTGGGCTCGCGGTTCGCTGTGTGGGGGATTGCACTCCGCACCGGATTAATCTTTTGCGCGAAGCCGACCGGGTGGTGCGTGAGGAATTTGAGGCTCGCGATGAGCATCATGGTGTTTGGCAATACTTTGCCGTACTCACTGGCGCACGTTCGGTCGGAGTCATGGGCGATAAGCGCACTTATGAGGAAGCCTGTGCGATTCGCGCGGTGCAATCCAACGATGGCATGACTGCTGACTGGGTTTACCCAAGTCGGGAATGCTTGCAGGCGATTTCGAATCGCATCATTAACAACTCGCATGGCATCAACCGTGTGGTCTTGGATATTACTTCCAAGCCGCCGGGAACCATCGAGTGGGAGTAAGCGTTTAGAGCGGTTAACCGGATTACGGGGACCGCGGACACTTCACGGACGCGGCGTAAAACCTCGAGTCCATCCATGCCCGGCAGCATGCGGTCTTTCTTCACTCTTTCTATCTAATGACCCTTAGAAGTCTTCGTGGGTGTTCCAGCCGTGAATGTCATCGTTCCACCAGGAGAGGAAGTTTTTGATTTCTTCGGCGAGATCCTCGTCTTCAATTTTGACTTTATGGGAGTCGAGAAGATCCTGCAAGTCTTCGCCCTCAGCGAGCATGTCCCAGAGTTCTTCGCTATCGAGAGCCATGAGTTCCGCGAGGGTCTCCACTATTTCATCCGCCCATGTCTCTTCTGCGAGAGTCTCAAAGAGATTCTCATCGGTGAGTAGTTCTTCAAGGATCTCTTCACTCCACTCAAGCCATTCGTCGGCCTCTTCCTGGTCGATTTCCTCGAGCAGAAGCAAGACCTCAATGGATTCTTCCAGGTATTCCATGGAGTAGGCGGTAACGTCATCCAACTTCACTTCCATTTCCTTAGCGATGTCTTCAATGCTAGAGCCGTCGGACATCCATTCCGCAAGTTCCATCATGCTGAGGTCGCATGCATCCGCTGCGCCATCTAAAACCCAGACGATGTCTTCTAACCCAAACGGATCTTCCGAGTAGATCAGCCATGCACTAGATTCTGCCGCTTCGTCGCGCCAATCCTCAGCATCTTCCAGGTTGATTTCTTCCTCCAATAACTCCGCCAAGATGTCGCTTTCTTCAAAACTAAGCGCGATGTCTAGAATCTCAATTGGGTTCAGGCCATGAGCGCGTGCCACGTCAGCCATGGAGAGGCCGTGGGCTAGGGCGCTGAAGAGGTCTGCCTCCTCCATGCCGATGGTATCGGCGGTGAGGAAGAGGCCATCCAGCATCCACTCGATTTCGTCTTCGTCCTCGCCATCGTTTAATTCCGAAGCGGTGATTTGTGGTGCCAAAGTGGGAGGTGCGGTGCTGGTCGGGCCCGACGTCTCTTGAGCCTGCAGCGCTGTGGCAGGCAGGAGGGTAAGGCCTAAGAGTAGGCTCAGCAGTAGGTTGAGAGGATTTTTCATGTTCAAATGCGGGGGTCGCTGAGATCGGGAGTCAACCTCCACTGTTGAATCATATCGGCTTCTCATGTTTCAGGGATTTTGCAGAATCTAGATTTTTCTGAGATTGGAGCCGGTACGAGGTCGCAGTTACCATGCGCAGGTGCTCCGTACGCCTCTCCGCCAGGTTTTCACCACTGCTGATCCCACTATGTTGGGCTTGGGAGCATGCTGCCTCATTTTCGCTGGCGCTTTCTTCTTTTCGGCCTTCGGACGAGACCGCGCTCGCTTCCGCAGTTCCCTGGTTCTTGGAACCATGATTACTTCCTTGGAGCCCCTGCGGGGTGTTTTGCAGTCCAAAGTGCGGGGCCAGGTAGGCGCCTGTTTTTTAGTGGCCGCCGGTTTCTTAATTGGTGCCGCCGTGACCCTGGATTTGGAGCTACCCAAGTTGGTGTTGCCGGCAGGCGCAATCGGCTTGGCCGTGTTGTCGGTGGTCCTTTTGTTCTTGCAAGGGCAGTACGTTGAGAATGCCATGCGCCGTTTTTTGCAGGCGCACCTCCGCGAGTTTCCGTTCTCCTTTGAAGACAACTTGGCGTTGACCCGTGAAATCGGTGAACTTTTTGGAATCCCAGGCGCCACCGAGGACACAGTGGAAAGTTATGTGGGCCGCTTGCGTGACCGCTTGGGTTTGAAGGAAGCGCCGTCGAAGTTGTTTGGGCGTCGCGCACCGCATTATCGCACGTAACTTTTCCGGTGAAACACGTCTCCCTCCATGTGGGGGATTTTTGCCGATGCTTTTTTGCTGCCCGGGTGCGTTGCCTGCGGTGAGCTAGAAGAAAGAATGGTCCGCGGGGATCATGGTTTGCGGTTGTGCCAAATCTGTGAACAAGCTTGGCCGAAGGCCTTGGGCGACTTACCTTTGCCTGGTTTGTCTCGTTTCGCACTATGGCCCTATGAAGGAACGGTACGTCGTCTGTTGGTTCAGGCGAAGGACATGCCTTACTGTGCGCAGGCTTGGGCGCTCCGGCGGGCCGCGCTTGCCGCAAGGGTCCCTCTCGTCTCTACGGAAACGGTTTGGTGTGTAACACCACCTTCACGACGTCGGCGCTGGTCCGCTTGGTATTTGCCCAAATTTGTGGCAGAGTCCCTGGCGCGTTCCCACCGATGCCAATTCCGTTCCCTTTTAGTGCGAAAGCAACAGCGTGGGAATCAATCGGACTTGAGCGGAGCCGAACGTCGGGCAAACTTGCAGGGCGTTTTTCGTTGGCGTGGAGGCTTGGTGCCGAAAACAGTAGTGATTTTTGACGATGTCTCCACTACCGGAGCCACGCTAAAGGAAGCCGCACGTGCTTTGAGAGAGGCAGGCGTCCAAGAAGTCATCACGGTCTGCCTTGCTGCAGTGGAGTAAATCGTCCCATGAGTTAGAATCCATGCCGATGAGGATTTACCTGAACCTATTTGGAGGCGTCGCCGGTGACATGTTGGTTGCCGGCTTGTTAGATGCCGGTGCGCCTGCAGAGGTGCTTACGGGCATCTTGAAGGCTCTTCCAGAGGGCGAAGTTCAAGCGACATGGGAACGCCAAACGCGCTGCGGCATTGCAGGTCACTATTTCTCGGTTCAGATTCGAGAAAGCCATCACCATCGTCATCTTGCCGATGTCCTCCCCATTCTGGAGGAACTCTCACTTTCAAAACGCGCCCATGCTTGGGCAGTGGCGGCTTTTCAAGAACTTGCGGTGGCAGAGGGCAAGGCGCACAATTGTTCTCCTGAATCGGTGCACTTTCATGAAGTCGGCGCCATGGATGCCATTTTGGATATTTCGGCAGCATGCGCCTTGATGGATGCTCTCGACCCAACAGAAATCTACTGTTCTCCGATTCCGGTGGGGCATGGCGTGGTGCAATGCGCACACGGTGCTATGCCAATCCCCACCCCAGCCACGCAATACCTTTTGGAAGGCTTGCCAAGTTGTGGTTTTGAACTGGAGGGGGAGCGCGCCACGCCAACCGGGGTAGCCTTGCTTCGCGCTTGGCAAGTGGACTGTTCTACGCGTAGTGCTGCCGTGAGTGAGGCGGTTGGCTATGGCTTAGGCACCCGCGATCCAGGGGACCGCCCCAACCTATTGCGGGTGGAGTTGGAGTCCGCTGCACTAGGTCCGGACTTCGTCGTGGAACTGAGGAGTTTGATTGACGATCAATCAGGAGAAATCGTTGGCCATGCACTGGAAGACTTGCGGAGCCGTGGGGCTAAAGAGGCCTATGTGCTTCCAGCAACCACCAAGAAAGGCCGCCCTGCTTTTGAAGTCATTGTGCAAGTTGATGCCATGAAACAAGTCGAAATGGAGTTGCGCATGTTTCGCTTACTCGGAACTTTAGGTATTCGCGCGTCGGTCTTGCAGCGCACACGTCAAATGCGCACGCTTGAAGAAGTTAGTGGCTTGACCAAAAAACGCGCTGCGGTAGATTCTGGAAGCACCATGCAAGACCTCAAATTCGAGTTCGATGTCTTGGTGCAGCGCGCCGAAGCGGAAGGCAAGACGCCGCGTGAACTACTCCTAGAGTTGGCATCGGGTTCATGAGCGGAGTGGTTGGACGTTTGGCGCCAAGTCCCACAGGCGTGCTTCATTTAGGAAATGCACGTAGTTTTCTTTTGGCCTGGTTGTCCGTGCGGGCGCAGGGTGGGCAATTGCTCATGCGGATTGAAGATCTTGATGGACCGCGTATTCGCAAAGGGGCAGAGCAAGAATGCCTGCAAGATTTGGAGTGGTTGGGCTTAGATTGGGATGGCCCCCTGGTGCGTCAAAGCGAGCGTGCATCGCATTACGACGAAGCCCTAGACCGACTCTTGCAACAGGGCCAAGCTTATGCCTGCACTTGCTCGCGCAAGGAAGTGGAGCTGGCGGCGTCGGCACCCCACGCTGGAGAAGAGGGGCCCGTTTACCCGGGCACATGCCGCAATAAAAACCTTCCGCGAGAAACCGCAGAAGCAGCTTTCCGTTTTCTCGTCCCCGCAGGAGAAGTCACTTTTCAAGATGGCCTTTGTGGAAGCTGTTCGGTTGAGGTCACCAAAGACCTCGGTGATTTTGTGATTTACAAACGCGATGGGGAAGCCGCTTACCAACTCGCTGTGGTGGTCGATGATGTCGCTATGGGCGTCACCGAAGTGTTGCGGGGCGATGACCTACTGACCAGTGCAGCGCGCCAACTGCAAGTCGGAGAAGCCTTGGGATACACCATGCCAAGATATGTGCACGTCCCTTTGGTGGTTGGCGAAGATGGCCGACGCCTTGCAAAACGGCATGGAGATACCAGTTTGCGAGCATTCCGTGAGCAAGGAGTTTCCGCTGAAACGATTCTCGGTTGGTTAGCGTGGAGTTGTGGTTTGCAAAACGACGCTTCTCCATGCCGTGCAGCGGAGCTTATCGATGATTTTCATATCGCTAAGCTCCCACCCAAGCAAGTGGTCTGGAACGGAGACCTTAAGGCGCCGATGTCGTGGCGCGGATAAGCCCGCCGACTCCAAAAGCTACGCCATAGGGACGGCCGTAATCATTCATGAAGAAGTCAATCATGGCGCCATCGGGGCTCTGAGTTTTTGCAATGGAGTGCACCAACGCTGGCAAGAAACGATCCTGTCCACTGCGGCCGATGCGTTCCAAAACATAACCCGCGTAGTAATGGCCAAAGTAATAGAAGTACCCTGAGTTGTAGTGGTAAGCCTCATGGGGGTGTGGGCGGCCGCGGGCGATGTCCAAATAATGGTGCTCGCGGAACAACAAAGCCAACCCCTTGCTCAAGTCTTGCTCGGTCACGGAGGTGGCAAATCCGGCATCCTTCGCGCGGATGAGAGCCAGGTTGCAAACCTGAATGCGCGATAAGGAGCCACGCACCCGATCGATTCCAGTGCCCGCATCCCATGCCGAGATTGGATTCACACTGTAGGTGTAGGAGCCATCCGGCAATCGGCAATGTTCGATGGCACGCACACCCGCAGCCAATCGTTTCTCTTCAATCTCCCAGCCAAGTTCTTTGGCATCCAAAATGGCAAGCACCGCCACTCCAGTCATGAAAGATGTGCCCCAGCTGGGTCGAACCGCTTCCGTTTCCATGGCGTAATAAGCCCAACCTCCGTTAGGCGCCTGATAGTCCCACATTTGTTGCAAGAATTCTTTTGCCTTAGCCTCAATCGCAATCCGGCGGGATCCGGAACCGAGTCGTTCATCGTGGGAGGCTTTTACCAAGGCT
>JAQBXR010000017.1 GCA_027623295.1 Planctomycetota bacterium | reverse complement strand
GCGGGTTCCGCCTACGTCTACTCCGGCGCGACCGGCAACCTGATCTGGCAGTTCGACGGGCAGGCGAGTGACGACCAACTGGGGCGGTCCGTTTCGGGCGCAGGCGACGTCGACGGCGATGGCTTTGACGATGTCATCGTGGGAGCGCCCTACGCGGATTCGGGCAGCCTGTTTGATGCGGGCTCCGCATTCGTCTACTCCCTCGCCCCCTTCCTTCAAACGAGCGCGGATTCCATCAGCGTGTCCCGCGCAGGGAATATGCAATTCGACCTGGACTTCCCGGCCAGCGAGGCCGGAGCGCGCTACGCAGTGCTTGCCTCACTCCGCGGTACAGGGCCGACGACCATGGCCGGGCTCGACATCCCGTTGACGCAGGACAACATTTTCGACCGCTTTGCCGGCGGTGGTGCGCCGCCCCCACTCCAGGGGGCCAACGGCACGCTTGATGCGAACGCCCATGCACAAGCGACGCTGCAGGCCACCTCCGCGCTGGCACCCATCATTGGCCGCACCATCTATTTTGCCGCCGCCACCTTCGACACTGGCCCCGCCGCCGGACGCATGAGCTCCATCGCGCGCACCGTGCAGGTCCTTCCTTAGCGTCCACGGCGCGGCGGGTAGCGCATCCTTGATGAGCCCCCCGCCAACGGAATCGAATGAGGCGCCGGAAGCCTCAAACTAAAACTCCAAGTGGACCTCTTGTTCATGGCCCTCGCCCAAGGTCCACTCCTCGCCTTCCTGCCCATTGATGGAAGCAGAGTAGGTGCCTTCCGGTAAACCGAATATGGATATGGGGCTGCGGCAGGAAAGACTGCTTTGAGCAAAACCTTCGAGGAAGCGTTGATGGAATGGGTCTTGCGTTTTAGCAAAAAGTTTTAGTTCGCTTAAGCTGGTCACTCCCGATGTATTAGGGAACCGGATATGAACTTGGCTTGGGAATACGTTGAGTGGAACCACGCCAGTGACATTTCGATCTTGCGTATCAAAGGTTCCAAAGCCTACAACGAAGATTCCCTCCTCTTCATGAAAAGCAATGCCCGTGATTTCCCATTTGCCTTCCGTGACATTTTCAAAATTGGCAAACCCATCGGCGCTTACCAAAGCACTGCGACCTTGCCCGCCATGACCCGCCTCTTTGAGAAGCAAGGTCCAGTGCTGATTCTGAATGCCATTCACGATGGGAACTTTCACCGCGATGCCATCGTTCTGCAGCGCTGGGTCTAGGTTAAAGGTTTCCAGATTCTCTCCGACCTCTTGGATTTGAATCTCTCGCTTTTCCAAAACCATAAACGAAGACTGCCCTGAGGCTCCCTCTGCATGATGAGATAAAATCAGCTCGGCATTTCCAGGCCGCACTCCTAGATATTGGAATTCTCGAATCCCCGGCGATGGGTTGGTAACCTCTGCCTTAAAAAGGAGACCGTGGATTAACTTAACGCTATAGCTATCTGGAGGAACACCTTCCGGGTAAGTCAGGCGGACAAGCAGAGAACAGGGATCCTCCAGCCTTACGGTCAAATAGCCCGGATCCCGACCTGGCGCTAGCTCTCCCAAAGGCAAACGGGAGAACGGTCGCCCAGGATATTCGACTAGAAGACTGTATTCCCCAAACCGCTGAGAAGTTATCTGAAACTCTCCATTCGAGTCTGTTTTCACTTTATCCAAGTCTGCTTTCCTCGGATCGATAAACCCTGCCAGATCCACCTTGCCATTCCACGAAGAGATGTAATCCCAGGAAACCGGCTCCGGCACTAAGGAGCACGTCGCTCCTTCTAAAGGTAGACCTGCCGTGTTTAGCACAACTCCTTGAACCATAAAGGTGGACTCTTCAAGTTCATCCAAACGAAGCTCTAAAGTAACCCAGTCCTCACCCTTGGAAATAGGGACCGCTTCGGAATAGTGGTGAGGGTAACCATCGGCCTCGATACGGATTTGAAAATGACTTTGATAACCTTTTTCTCTCGAATACCCACCCAAGGTCATCCCATTGGAATCCTTCACATCAAAAGTCTTCTTCATCCAACCGGAGTTAAAGTTCCCCTCGGAATCTAAAGTACCAGCAGTAAAAGTCAGGCGAAAGTTTTCGATGGGTAGTTCGGAACGCTTGGAATAAACCGCAACCGACACTTTACGAAGGGCTTTGACGATAACTTCCTTGCGTTCCCGCACGTCTTCTGCGGAGAGGTTCAAAGGTTCCCACCCCGCGCCTTGGATTTGTAGTTGGACGAAATCCTCTTGAATGGCCCAATCCACCATTCCCAAGGCATCTGGCCTTATCGGGAGGCTATCCCCCGCTGAGGTCAGAACATGACACTCATAAGCCTCAACCGGAATGCAATCCGGTTGAAGAAACAAGGTTGCGGAGGAGGGTTGGTGCATCAAGTCCCGAACAAGTCCCAAGGTTTCAACTGGCGATGGATCCTCCATAGAATTGGAATCCGCTTCCGGCATTCCAAGAAACGGTTCTTGAGGAGAGGAACTTCCCCATGAAAGTGCCGCCCATGTTGAAAGAGCAGCAACAACAAGCAGGATGAGAATTCGATTACGCATGATGAGAAAGGATTAGGAATGAAGATTTGATATGCCCCCTACCTCGGAAAAAGGTAGGAGGCAAAATAAATTAATTACTGCAGTCGCCGGCTCCCACGGGGCCATCGTTGTAGGCTAAACCGTCATTGGCACAAACCAGATTGCACCGTTGGGTCCAGAAATTTTTCTTGTAAAAACAACGTGATTTATAGCTCACCCAAACACAGATCCCTGCAGGAATAGTAATCGTTGCACATTGGGTGTCGCTCCTCCCCGTAGAAACTCCAATAAATTCACCGCCAACATCGATCTTCACCTCTTCGGTGTGACACTTGCTCTCAGTGACCTCTAACGAGCCACAATTGCATGACTTGGGGCCATTCGCCCATTGCACAAAGGGAGGCCCGCAATCCGCTTGAATCCCAAAGGCGGATGGAGAAATAGTCCCAAACGTAGAAGTGGTGCTTTCCACTGGGGGCGCTTGGCTTGAAACAGCGGCCCATGGAAGAGCTGCCAAAATTAGAATCAAAATTTTCATGATGTTCACGGATGATTGCCGGGAGAATTCCCAACTATTTAAACTGCAGACGCGCCTCTTCCTGTGAGACACGCTTTCCTCGGTAGACAAAAAGAAACCTGCCTCCCCACACGAACGCGTAGAGGAGGCAGGTTTAACTTTAAGTCACGGAAAGTCAATCCAACTCATAAGTCAAAGACTTCGAACTACGCTTGCCTTCAAGCGCCGTCATAAAGCCATCGATCGACAAAGTCTTTTGCTCTTTAACACCGTGCACACGCACACTGACTTCACCGTTCTCGGCCTCGCGACCTCCGATGACTGCCATGTACGGAATCTTGTCCATTTCGGATTCACGCACGCGTTTGCGTAGCGGCCCATCGGACATGAGGTTTGCGCGGAACCCAGCGGCAACAATCTTGTCGCGTAGGGCTTCGGCTGCAGGGATTTGCTCCTCAGTAATCGGCAGCACTGCAACCGGAGTTGGGCACAACCAAACTGGAAACCACGCTGCGAAGTGCTCAATCAGCCCCCCAACGAAGCGCTCCAGGGATCCGAAGATCGCACGGTGCACCATGACAGGACGCTTCAGTTCATTGTCCCTATCGTTGAACTGGATATCGAAGCGTTCCGGCAAGTTGAAGTCAACCTGAACCGTTGGCCCTTGCCATTCACGGCCGAGAGCATCCTTAATCTTGAAGTCGATTTTAGGACCGTAGAACACCCCACCGCCCGGATCATCTTCCAGCGGCAATTCTTGACGTTCTGCAGCCGTCACCAAAGATGCAATCGCATGCTTCCAGACCTCATCGGTGCCGAGGGACTTCTCCGGACGGGTTGCGAGGTATGCGGTGTACTCATACCCGAAAGTATCCAAGATGGTGTGCACCAACTTGAGTACATCTACGATCTCATCGGCCAACTGCTCTTGGGTGCAGAAGATGTGAGCATCGTCCTGGGTAAAGCCGCGCACGCGCAACATACCGTGCAAGGTGCCCGATGGTTCATAACGGTAAACCGTGCCTAACTCCGCAAAACGGCGTGGCAGATCGCGGTAAGAGTGACGCACCGAGTTAAAGATGGTCACGTGGCCAGGACAGTTCATGGGCTTCACCCGGTGCGGACGGCCATCCACATCCATCGGTGCCCAAATCATGTCGGCGTAGTTCTGCAAGTGACCCGACTGACGGAACACCGGCTCACCCGCAACGTGTGGGGTGTAAACCGGCCAATAGTCGCGTGCCTCGTGCAGCTCCCACCACCACTCTTCCAACTTACGGCGCACATGGCCGAGCTTGGGATGCCAGAACACCAAACCGGCTCCAAAGTCCGGATTGAGGCTGAACAAATTCAGTTCGCGACCCAACTTACGATGGTCACGCGCCGCAACCTCTTCCAAGTACGCCATGTACTTTTTGAGATCTTTGCTCGACCACCAAGCGGTGCCGTAAATGCGCTGCAGCATGGCCTTGTCCGAGTCACCGCGCCAATAAGCACCGGCCACCGCAGTGAGCTTCAGGCCAATCTTACGCAACTGCTGCGCGCTTTCGACGTGCGGGCCGGCGCAAAGGTCGGACCACGTGCCGTGACTGTAGAAACTAATTTCCTCGTCCTCCGGCAAGTCGTCGAGCAATTCGACTTTGTAACTTTGGCCCTCTGCAGTCAGCTTGGCTTTGGCATCTTCTCGACTCATCGTCGAGCGCTCAAAAGCACCAGCCTCCTGGAGAATCTTCGCCATCTCTTCCTCGATGACCGGAAGGTCCTCTTCGGTGAGCGGACGTGGCAGCTCGAAGTCGTAATAGAAACCGTGCTCAATCGGCGGACCGATGGCGACTTTGGCTTCAGGAAAAATCCGCAGGACTGCGTCGGCCATGATGTGACTGACCGAATGACGCAATGCTTCCAGCGGGACGGGACCGTTCTGTGGTTCGAAGGGAAGACTCATGTTTCCGGGACGGCCATACCTGGGCCGTACGGGGGTTGCAGGATTCTACAGTGGTTCAGGCCAAACGACCAATTCTCTCTGTAGCTGGATGCCACTGTCGGCTTCCACCCTCTCTTCGACCTGCACGAGTAGAGAACGCACATCTTCGGCAGTTGCGCCGCCACGGTTGAGTACAAAGTTGGCGTGCAGCTCAGAAATCTGCGCTCCGCCGACCTGAGCACCCTTCATACCGGCGGCATCGACCAGGCGTCCGGCGGAATCACCCGGCGGATTCTTGAACGCACACCCGGCAGAACTAATGCTCACCGGCTGACTCTGGTTCTTGAGCCGCAGAATGCCGTCCTGGCGATCCTTAATCACCTTGGGCGGCTGCGGCTCCAAATGGAAGTGCACTTCCAGGACGACGGCACCGTTGAGGTTGCCATCGCGGTATTTGGGGCCGATTTGCTCGGGGGTGAACTCCTCTATTTTGAGGCCATCGCGTTCACCGGGCATCCACAGCACGACATTGAAAACCTCATCCCAGATGCCCCAATCGGCACTGCCGGCATTCATGGCCATGGCGCCGCCCACATGTCCGGGTACACCTACCAGCGATTCAAAGCCGGCCAGGCCGACTCCATGGGACGTGTTCACCAGGCTTGGCAATGTTGCGCCAGCCCAACAACGCAGGCCATCGCCG
Source organism: Planctomycetota bacterium (assembly GCA_027623295.1). Taxonomy (GTDB): domain Bacteria; phylum Planctomycetota; class UBA1135; order UBA1135; family UBA1135. The sequence continues at coordinate 49,729 of JAQBXR010000017.1, read as the reverse complement.
TCGCGGAAGATGCGGCGCATGTTGCCGGTATGGATGACGGCACCCGCTACCCCACCATCGGGCGCGAGGGTGTTGGCGCCGGCACCTAATAAACGCCATGGCACGCCATCTTTCTCCAGCGCGGTCAGGAGATCGGCGAGCTTCTCCGGCTTATGCGGCTCGAAGAACATCTCGGCGTTGCCGCCAATGCGTAAAGTGGTCCACTGCGACAAAGGTTCGTCGCGGCGTAAGGGGGCGATTTCAGCGTAGGTTTCGAGCGAAGGCATCGACATCTCCAGCACCTAGGCAGAGGACGACATCATCGGGCTGCAGCCAGGAACTAAGTATTTTGCGTCCTTCCGCCTGATTCTGCACGGTGGAAAGTGGACGATCTTTTAGGTTCGGGCGTGCTTCGAGCTCAGGGACCAATTCCTTCACGCTGGCCTGCAATTCTTCCGGATCGCGGGCGCGGTAGATTTCGAGCAGCAGGAGGGCGTCGGCAAGGTCTAACGATGGCGCGAACTGATCGCGGTAAGCGTGAAAACGCTGCGCCTGATGCGGTTGGAAGACCACCAGCAGGCGTTTGCCGGGCCAGCGCTCGCGGGCAGCCTGGAGGGTGGCGTTCACTTCTACCGGGTGGTGCGCATAATCGGAAACCACGGTAGCGCCGATCTCGAGTTGGCCGACGACTTCAAGGCGTCGGGCGGCACCGGTGTAGGTGGCTAGAGCATGACTCACTGCGGCTTCTGGAATGTCGAAGGAACGCAGCACCGCGGCAACCAGAACGGCATTGCGTCGGTTGTGGGCACCGTGAAGGCCGATGACCTGGTCTTCAGGTAGCGCAGGCGAGTCTTGCCAGGCTCCGGAGGTGGCGTGCCTAAGGTCAGGCGTTTCCGGTCCGGCAAGCACGGTTCCGCAAGAACGCATGTTGGAGAGGAAAACTCCAAAGGCCTCCGCCACTTCTTCTAGGCCACCGGGGTAGGTGTCGGGGTGCTCGGCATCTACGTTGATCAGCGCGATATCTGCAGGGTGCAGGGCATGGAAGGAGCGCGCGTATTCGCAGGACTCGAGGATCAGGGGCAATGCCGGGTCGCCCCAATCAGCGGAGCTTGGCAATTGCGGGACATCGGCACCGACTAAGTAACCCACGTGAATGCCCGCTTCGCGGAGACCGTAGGCAATCCAACCGGTGCAAGTGGTTTTGCCGTGGGATCCGGCAATGGCGAGGACTGGACGCAGTTTGCTGATCTCCCCCAACATATCGCTGTAAAGGGCCGATTGGGCGCCTCCAGCAATCGCACGCGAGACATGGAGGTCGCTGGCGGGCACTGCGGCGGAACGAACCACCCAAGACACGTTGAGTGGAGATTCTGGGTCGAGCGGTTTGAGGCCGTTTTGGATGAGGCTGTCGTTAGCCTCGAAACCACGTGCATCTTGCCCGTAGACCGTCCAACCGGCTTGGAGGAAAAGTTTCGCCAAGCCGCGCATGCCACATCCGCCAGCGCCAACCAGCAGAAGTGTGGCTCCCGCGGTTCCGGCGAGGGCATCGAGTCCACCCATGGCGGTGCCCGGTGGCATGACTTCTTGAACCTTCACTGCACCACTCTAATGTTTTGGCGTGGCAATTTCCTCTAGTTGTGCCACACCAATTGCCTGGCCGTCGGGCGGACGCTGCGCAGCCAAAGAATCTCGCATCTTTTGACGTTGGGAATCGCTCTGCAAACAGGCGAGAATCGACGCTAGGTGCGCTTTGGGGTCGGTTCCGTTGAGGCACAGCAAACCAGGTTCCAGCGCGCGGGCGTTGTGCTCTTGCTGGCGGTCCTGGTGCCAAGGATAAGGCAGGACCGCAGCTGGTAGGCCATGCAACCACAGTTCGCCCACCGTGGAGGCCCCACCTCGGGTCAGCGCAAAATCCGCGGCACTATAGGCGGCGCCCATGGCATCGCAGTGATCGAGCACGACTAGGTTTTTATAGCCGCACGCCTCCAACGCCTCGCCTTTGCCTGCACCACAGATGGCAAGCATTTGCCACTCGGCTTGGTCCAACTCCGGGAGCAATGATTGGGCGAGATTATTCAGGTCCTTGGCGCCCTGGCTTCCACCCATAACCAAAATCGTTTTGCGTTGTGGATCCAACCCAAATTGTTCACGCGCGGTGGCAACGTCTTGAGGCTCTAACACCTTGCGCGTCACCGGTCCGATGGCAGTGGCACGTTTCAGTTGTTTGGCAGTAGGCTCAAACATGGTCAAGATGAGAGCGCTAAAACTCGACATCCATTTCACGCTTCGTCCGACCACATAGTTGCCTTCGAGCAGAACCAAGGGCGCATGCGGTATGGCTAAGGAAGCGGCGCTGGCAGCACCTCCGAGCGCAATCACGGCATCGGGGCGAAACCTACCGGCATGTTTGCGGGCACGTCGCCCCGCTCCGATGAGTGCCAGTGGGCGCGGAAAACGCGAGGATTCAAAAGCGAGAGAGATGCAAGCGCGGCCATCGGCGACATAGGACTGCTCGACGTCGCGGCCGCTGAGAAGGAACAAGGTTTCATGTCCGCGCGCTTCGAGTCCTTCGGCCAACCCAATCGCTGGGGTGAGATGCCCACCAGTACCACCGCCGACAAAGATAAAACGCATGCGCTTAGCTCCGCACCCTAATTGATGGGTGGAATCTTGAGCACTTGCCCAGCCTTAATACTATGCGCATCGGTGAAGCCATTTGCTTCCAGAATGCGCGGCACTTCGCGTGAGGTCTGGTAGTACTGTTGCGAAATACGGCCTAAGATTTCACCACTTTTTACCGTGTGATAACGCATGCCTTCAACCGCCACCAACTCTTCCTTCTTAGGCTGATCGACAGTTTCCAATTGGGCACTTGGGTCATAGAGGTCATCGTAAATCCTCAGCTGCTGTCCCACCTTGATCGAACGCTCGTCCTTAATGTTATTCCATCTCAAGAGGTCGCGCCAAGCACTCGACTTACCCAACTCGCGTTTCGCAATGAGACTTAGAGTTTCGTTCTGATGAACCCGAATCGTGCGATAAGAGGCGTTCACGGGGATCGATCCAGAAATGCCGGCGCTGTTTCCGGTCTCATTTTCGGGCAAACTTCCACCTGCCACGCGTCCCCCGCGAGGGTCCAAGGGGTTATCTACCGCTTGAGCGCGGAAACGATCGCTATTCAAATAATGCTTACGTTGCGCCGGCGGCAGGAAACGCACGGCTTCCAATCCACCAGGGTCGAGCAAGACCGCAGCAGGTTTGGCATCGGCCGGTTGCGCTTGCTTTCCACCTAACCACCAACCAGCGGCTGCCATAAGCAGTAAAAGGAAAAAGGCAAGCAAGGCAGTTCGTTGGACGCGATTCATGAGAACAGTTCATTAACAGGGGTAGGTCGACGTCGACCTTCGTAAACGGCTTTGAGTGCCACGCCTAATAAGGCCGACAAAGCGATGATCGAGGAGCCGCCGCGACTCACAAAGGGAAGTGGTAATCCTTTCACCGGCACAATCTGGAGCACCATGGCCATGTTGTAAGCAGCTTGAAAGGAAATCATTAACGTGGCGGTGGCCATGAGAATAATCCCGTAGCGAGTTTCCGATTGGCGTGCCACGCGGAAACCAAAAAAAGTGAATGCCAGAAACAAAGTCCAGATGACGAAAGACCCGATTAAGCCCCATTCTTCGGCCACAATTGGGTAGATGAAGTCGGTTCCGCTTTCTGGAATGAAGCCAAAGCTCATAACACCATTGCCTGGACCTACCCCTGTGATTCCTCCAGCAACGAAGGCTTCTTCGCCGCGCAACACTTGCTGCGAAGGTTCATCCCAATAACTCAATCGAGAAGAAACGTGCGGGAAGAACACGGATGCCACCCACAAAAACAAAATGAGGACTGGGATCAGAACGTAAAGAAAACGGAGGGGGGTTCCTGCAAAGAGGAAAGTGAATCCGCTAACCACAATCAGAATGATGACCGAGCCAAGATCCGGCTGTAAGAGTACCGGGAACATCATGATCATAAAAATCACGCCGAGTTTGGCGATGGCTTTCGGGCTATGCAACCGCAAAGGATCACGCGACACCCAAGAGGCCAGCGCAATAGGCCAGAAACACTGAAACAGAATCGACGGCTGCAAAGTGAGCGGCCCAATTTGTACCCAACGCGTGGCGGAGTTTGCAGTGTGCCCCAGGCTGGTGAAGTGCATTAAAATCAGGAAGACGAACAAAACGCCAATGGCTGGTTGCACGAATCGTCGCGAAGCTTCGCTGGAAAGCGTAAAAGCGGCGAGAAAACACGCGACTCCAGCACCAAGAAAGGCACATTGCCGCGCAAGCACAAACCAAACCTCGCCCGGAGGCGCTGCGGAAACTGCGGTAATCAGCCCCGCCACCGCCAAAGCAATCACGCAGGCCAACATGCCATGCCCAGCTGGGTTAATGCGCTTGAGGGCTTCCATTTATCGCAGCTTGACCATGAGTAGACCGAGTGCAGCGCATACGGCGGAAAGGATCCAGAACCTGGCGACGATTTTAGACTCCGGCATGCCACCTAATTGCCACACATGGTGGATTGGAGCTTTCCGAAACAGGCGTTTGCCGCCGGTGAACTTGTAATAATAAATCTGCAGCAGGCTGGTGGAAACTTCCAACACCAACACCCCGGCAAGTAATGGCAGCGCGAACTCTTGCTTACTGACAATCGCAAAATAAGCGATGCTGGCTCCAAGCGGCAGAGAACCACTGTCCCCCATGAATACTTCGGCGGGCGAACTGTTGTACCAAAGGAAACCAAACGTCGCTCCGATCACCGCAGCGACCATGACGGTGACTTCGCCGGAGCCTGGAATGTGCGGCAAGTTTAGATAGGCCGACAAGTTGAGGTGCCCAACCGCATAAGAAGTCAGAGCAAGCGCAACCAGTGCTGGGATTGCAGAGCCTGCAGCTAATCCATCGAGGCCATCGGTCACGTTTGCTGCGTGACTGGTCGCGAGAATTACGAAGGTCTGGAATGCAACAAAGATGCCAAAGCCCCACCAACCAAGCAGGTCGGGTTCGGCAAAGAGATCTTTCAACACTGGAAAGTAGAGATTACGGATGGCCGGATAACCAGTGTTGGGGTCGCCCAATGCCCAGTAAGCCGAAACCACTAACACGGACAGGAATAACGATGCCAACATTTTGGCGCGACGCGACATGCCATTGCGCCCGCCTTCGCGTTTGAGCTTCATCCAGTCATCTAAAAAACCAATGGTGCCCATGCCGACCATGAGTACGGCGCCGATCAAAATAAGCGGTTCATCTAAACGGCAGAACAGCAACATGGTGAGCAAAATGGCACTGAGCCAAAACACCCCGCCCATGGTGGGCGTGCCGGCTTTACCACTTTCGGCATAAGCTTTGCCTACTTCTTCATCGTCGGAGAAGCCTGCATCTTCGCCTACACCAGCAGCACGCAAACGGCGAATGAGTGGCTTCCCAAGCAGAATAGCCAAGGTCATAGAAACCGCAAAGGCCAAGCCAGAGCGTACGCCAATGTACTGCAGCGCACGAAACGGTTGCCACAGCTCTTCCAGATAAGGGTAAAGCCAGTAGATCACGAGTTGGCCTCCAGTTCGGAAGGGGTGGCTTGCAGTTGCGGCAAAATCCGTTCCAAAGCCTCGGAGCGCGATGCCTTGAGCAACAGTACGTCTCCAGGCTTTAAAGTTTGGTTGAGAATGGCAGCGGCTGCGGAGGCATCGTCCACCACGCGGCAAGGCACCCTATCTCCGACACCCTCTGCAATCCAAGCGCCACCGCTTCCTACTCCAATGAGCAGGTCAACGCCTGCTTCGGCAACCCAATGTCCCACTTCTTTGTGCAGCACTTCTGCACTTGGCCCAAGTTCCTTCATAGAACCTAAGACTGCAATACGGCGTTCCGCATGCGGCCATTCCCGGAAGACTTCTAGGGCGGCGTGCATGGAAAGTGGGTTGGCGTTGTAAGCATCGTCCAGAACCGTGACCCCGTTACGTTGTAACACGCTCATGCGACCCTGCGGTGGCACCAACTGAGTCAAACGTGTGCGCAGATCACGGTCGGCGACGCCAAAGTAACGGGCAATGCGCGCGGCAGTGAGAGCGCTGGCGATTTCATGTTCAGCATGCAGCTTCATCTGCAACAGGCCGTAACGTGCGTGCTGCAAAACCCAAGCGCCGGGCACGCGTGATTGCACCTCCACACCATCGTCCATGAGGTGGTCGCGGACATCCAAATGCGCTTGCCAAGTAGGGCAGTGTTGACGCATGGCTTCCGCAACCACTTCATCAATCCAAATACGTCCGTTTTCAGGAGCTGCTTGCGCCAACTTGGCCTTCTCGAAAGCCACCGTTTCTACCGCTCCGAGGCCCTCCAGGTGCGATGCCCCGATGGCCGTAATCCAAACATGCCACGGTCGTGCGATGCCAAGCAACACATCCATTTCACCTGGCGCGTTAATCCCAAACTCCAACACCAAGTTCTTGGTGTCAAGCGGTGCGCCCAAAATGGCAAGCGGTAACCCGACCTCTGAGTTGTAGGAAGCGGGTGCTGCAAATGCGTGCTGCGCAGCACCTCCTAACAATTGAAAGAGGAAATCTTTGGCGGTGGTTTTCCCCACCGAACCGGTGATGCCTACCACTTGTGCCCGAAGACGTTCGATGTGAAAGCGCGCCAAGGCACCCAATGCTTTCAGGCTGTCCGGCACCACGATGCACACCAAACCTGCCGGGCGCTCCCCACGGTCCGGTTGTACCAACGCAGCCACCGCGCCCTTCTCAAAGGCTTGACGTAAATGTGCGTGCCCGTCCGTGCGCGCACCGACTAAGGCGACAAACAAATCGCCCGGCATCACCGCACGGCTGTCCATGACTACGCGACGCACCGGTTGCGGCTCCTCGGCAAACAGACTTGCACCCAAAACTTGCGCGATTTCTTGCGTATTTAAGTTAAGCATGCCACCGCCTCCCGCAGTTCTACCCGATCATCGAAAGGATGCCGCACGTGGTTGATTTCCTGGTAAGTTTCGTGACCTTTACCGGCGAGTAAAAGCACATCGCCAGGAAGAAGTCGTTCCACCGCAAGGCGAATCGCAAGGCGTCGATCGAGTTCTAAAACACTTGGACAATCGGTAGATTGCACGCCTTCTAAAACGGCTTCTGCAATTTGAGTTGGATTTTCACCACGCGGATTGTCCGAGGTCACCACACACCAGTCTGCATGGGTGCCGGCAGCGATTCCCATCGGCTGACGCTTCCCCTTATCGCGATCTCCACCGGCACCAAAAACCACGCCAATGCGGGAATGCGGGAATGCGCTGCGTAAGGCCTTTAATACGCGTTCTAAGGCTTCTGGGCTGTGCGCATAATCGACGAATAGTGGTGCTCGAAACTCTGGGGCTACACGCTGCAAACGGCCTGGGGCGGCGGTGCAAGATTGCAATGCATGACAAGCTGCTTCCGCTGGGATTCCAGCGGCGCGCATCATGCCGAAGGCAACCAGCAGATTCTCCGCGTTGTGTTGCCCAATCAGGGAACTCAGAATCACGCCTTCGCCGAAAAGACCGCTGATTTCCAAACGTAAACCCGAGGCACTAAAGCTGCAGTTACCGCGCAGGTCCGCGTGATCGGTATTGCAACCCCAAACAACTTTTTGCGCTCGCGTTTCAGCACAAAGCTGGCGTAAGTTTTCGTTGGTTGGCAACAAGGCTACTGCAGAGGAATCCAATTCCAAAAACATGGCCGCCTTGGCTTTTGCATAAGCCTCCATGGTCAGGTGCATGTCCAAGTGATCATGACTCAAGTTGGTCCATGCAGCGCAATCCACGGCAACCCCACTCATGCGTCCTTGCTCCAAACCAATCGAGCTAGCTTCCAACACCACAGCCTTGCCATTCCCTTTGACCACATCCGACAACCACTGATGCAACACATCGGCCGGAGGAGTGGTGTTTAAAATGGCGTGTTCCTGGTCCTGAAAGCGCAGTCCCAAAGTCCCGCCGCACGCAGTGGCTACTCCACACTCCGTCATGGCGTGCTCCAGCAAATGCACCACCGTGCTTTTTCCATTGGTTCCCGTCACTGCGCCGACCCAAATCGCTTCGCTTGGCCGGCCGAGTAATTCATGCGCTATGAAACCCGCCAGGCCGGCCACTTCGACCGGAGAGCAAGCTTCCGGCAAACACAAATACGGCAGCGAGCTGTGGTGTTCCTCCCCTTGCAGCAGGAAGGCCGCCGCGCCGCGTTCCAAGGCTTGGGAGAGATAACGTCGTCCGTCGGTGCGGTAGCCGCCCAGCGCACAGAACAAATCGCCCGGGCGCACCTCGCGCGAGTCAAAGCAGGCGCGCAAGAGTTGCGGGTCAGCACCACCTTCCGCGCCCCGCAGGGTGACAGAAGCGCCTTTCTCGGACAGCAGGTGGAGGAGCTCGGAAACCTTCATTCGTCTCGCTGAAGACTAGCGCCAGAAGCCTTGAAATCCAAGGTTTCCGGCGGTTTTGTAGCGAGACTTCCACGAGATTCGAGAGCGTGGGCGAGAATATTCACGGCAGCTTTCCCTGAGACCTTCGATCCGAAGTGAGTGGAGCCGTAAGAGTCAGTTTTAGTGGTCCCAAAGGCCACCACCAGTACCAAGACTTCTGGATCCTCATAAGGGCCGAATGCGCAGAAAACGGAGGTGTACTTGCCTGCCAGTGGACCAGCTTTCAACTCGGCGGTGCCAGATTTCCCACAGTAGTTAAAGCGATCGCGGTGTGGCAACCACTTGCGCTTTTCCAAGTGCGCCATTTCATGCATGGCCGTGCGCACGTACTTGGTGGTTTCCTCACTCAGAATACGTTTGGGATTGGGTTCCACGCGGGGATCCAAAGATGGCGCATGTAGCAAGCCTCCATTGGCAATGCTCGCCAAAGCCATTGCGTGATCGAGCGGCGGCACCGTGAAGTTCACGCCATATCCCATGCTAGGTATGAGATAGGCGAGAGCATCTGGACCCCGCTCTTCCATAAAGGCCGAACGAGATTTCAAGGTCCCTCCCTGAAAGCGCAAGCTCAGGCCATCCAAGAAATGAGATTCCTTGTGGAAGCCGTAGAAGTCACCAAAGTCGGCCATGCCCTCGCGACCAATCGCACGCGCGATTTGGGCAAAGACAATATTCGAACTAAACACGATGCCCTCATGTGCGCGCATGGGGCCTATGGGTGTGCCTATCGAATTGTTAATGTCATCTCTTCGCAAACGGTGCGGAGGCACATAGCTTCCATTGAAATCATCGAACCACTGGTCTGGCTGAATCGCATTGCGTTCGAGTGCATAAGCGGCCATAAGTGGCTTCACCGTACTTCCTGGTGCAATCCGCCATTTCCCAGGGTAGGTCCAACCGGAAAGGCCCTCTTCTCCATTGAATGGACTCACGGTGAGCTCCATGGAGTTCACCGGATCGTTGGCATCGTAATCTGGAACGCCCAACATACTGAGAATTTGACCACTTTTGACGTCTACGGTGATGGCGTAACAGTTCACCGGTTCGAATTCTTCCATGAGTTCGCCAAGCTCGGCACGCGCGAAGGTAGACAACTCTATATCTAGAGTAGTCTTCACCGACAAACCATGCACCGGCTGTTCCATACCAAGCGCTGGATTCACACCATTTTCACCGCTCACCGCAATCGAGTGACGCACGCCGTCAGATCCGGCGAGCAAAGACTCTAGGCCTAGCTCCAAGCCGGAACCGGCACTTGCGCCCTCATCCTTCTCGTTTTTGGCACCTTGCAATCCAATCATGTGACTGAGCACGCGATCATTCGGGTACACCCGTCGATAGTTTTGCACCAGATTGAGGCCGGAATGCGGAACCATGCTTAAGGTGCGCGCCACACTTTCGCGGTCCGAGGGACCGAGGCCTTTGCGTATGACTTGCGCCGAGCTTGGATTGACCATGAGTGCATTCCACATGTCGCGGAACGGCACTTGGAGGCCATTGGCCAAAATGTGAATCTTCTCCTTCGCCTCTCGGGGGCTCAACCTTTCGGCACCCATCAGGGCAATCAGCGAACGGTCCGCCATGCGGTAGTTGATGACCAGATCCCAACTGGTGACATCTTCCGCCAGTACTAAACCATTGCGATCCAGAATCGAACCGCGCGCGGCGGGTAGCACCACTTTTGCCTCGACCCGCACCGGCGCAACCTCGGGCCGGTCCCCCACCTGCAAGTAAACCATGCGGCTCATCGAAGCCAAGTACAAAATCCCAATCGGCGCTAAGGCCATATAGGGACGAAATGCCTGGGGGTTCGAGCTCACAGCTGATGCAGGTTCGCGACTTCGCGTTGTAGTTTTCTTCTTTCGATTTCGCGCTGCAAGTTTGCTGGCGAGGTCACCTGGTGGTAAATCGCTTGCAGCAAATCAATGCGCGCTTCACACATTTCCGAGCATCGACGGTGCACTTCAATGCGCCCGCGCGAAGCAAGGGTTTCATTGCGTAGACCGAGTCCGCCGAGCATCTCTAATACGAGGGCCACTAACAGGACTGCAATCCGTTCGTTCACGCCTGTCCTCCTTTGGACACGCATTCGATGGCACGAAGCCGCGCACTTCTTGAGCGCGGGTTCTTGCGAATCTCACTTTGGTTTGCGGTTGCGCCACGTGGAATGAGATTCTTAAAGTCTCCCCCACGCGCTTCATTGCGTAAGGCCACTTTGCATGCGCGATCTTCCAAAGAGTGGAAGCTAATGACGGCCAAGCGCCCGCCTTCTGCCAACAACTTCGGTGTGGCTTGAAGGAAGACTTCGATTTCGTCGAGTTCACGGTTCACCGCAATGCGGATACCTTGGAAGGTCCGTGTTGCTACGTGATGCCCAGAACGTCCCGATGGAATGGTGCGCCCCACAAGGTCCGCCAACTGCGAGGTGCGCAGCAAAGGACCAAAACGACGTTGCTTCACGATGGCATTGGCAATGCGTCGGGCGTAACGTTCTTCACCGTAATCGCGCAACCAATGCTCAATCTCATCCTCGCTTGAATCGGCTAATAGACGCGCTGCAGAGGTCTTCTGCTTGGTGCGATCCATACGCATGTCCAACGGGCCGTCTTGCATGAAGCTAAATCCGCGCTCGCGGTCGTCAATCTGATCGGACGAAACGCCGAAGTCGGCGAGAATGCCATCCACCTTTCCCGAGTGGGCGGCCTCAACCAAACTGACAACCGCAGAGAACGGAGCATGCTCAAAGATCACGCGATCGCCGAATTCGGCAAGGCGCTCTTTGGCACGCTCAAGCGCCTGCACATCGCGGTCGATGGCGAGCAGGCGATTGCCAGGATGAGCGGACAAAATGGCATGGGCATGTCCTCCACCTCCAACGGTGGCATCGACAAAGAAACCGCCACGTTCTGGCTGCAGTGCCTCAAGCACTTGCTCCATTAAAACGGGCTGGTGACGAGACGGCATTATTGGGCCGGGTGGTGAATCAAGATGGCGGCAGACAAGGATCACTGCTCCCCCTCCTCAGGTACATAGTCCGGATTCCGAAGCCCAGGAGCCTCAATTCCGTAGTAGTTGTCGGCTTCTGGCATGGCCTTCTCAAGGAAGGTTTTTGCATCCCAAACTTCGATGTAACTTCCGCAACCGACGATTTCGACATCACCTTCCAGGGGTAACCCGGAACGCAAATCTTCAGGCAACAAAATCCGGTTCTGGCTATCAACCTTGATTCTGCGTGTATTAGCTCCGATGAAGCGGCGCAACAAACGCGCTCCTTGGGCGGTCTTCTCTTTCCCCAACGATGTAAGACGAAATTTCCGAAACTCAGATTCGGTATATAGATCGAAGCAGCCAACGGCGCGATTCGCAAAAACGCGAAAGTAGCCACCTTCCAGAGGATCCATCTCCTTCTGAGCAATGGCGCGCTCCACTTCCTCGAGGAGAGCACTCGGCATAAAGATGCGACCTTTCTTGTCGATCTTGTGCGTGGAGTCTCCGGCGAAGTCAATCATGAGTTGGGGGGCGAGGCGAAGAACTGTTCGTGGACTAATCAGTCACTCCACACTTATGTTCTTTTCCTCCGCTTTCCTATCTTCCCCCTCCGCCCAGAATCCGCAAGAAAAAACCCGAGGAAATCCACGGGTTTCAAAAAAAACCTGATTTGAGGCTAATTGCAGCGCTATTTAGGCCGTTTCTTCCTTACCCAGAGCGCTGTCTAAATCACCCTCTGCGGTGGGGTCCATGAGCTCGGCCAGGATGCCGGTGAGCTTCTGCCGACGTTCCGGCTCCAGCTCTCGACTCTCCACTGGGAAGCGGTTCTGAGAGCGAATTTTACGCAAAATCAGATACTCCTTATTGCCGCGCATTTCGACACGTTCGAGACGCAATTTTCGGTGACGCACCAACAAGAGAGCCAATAAGTAACACAGATCTCGGCGGTCCTCGCGCTCATCCTTTGCCATGCCTTCCATGGCAGCGAGCAGCAAGTCAAAGTCCATTTTCATGGTGCCGCGCTTCTCACTATGCGAAGTGCGCCAATAAACCACGTCTTGAGAGGCATCGCGTTGGTCGAAGCAGGAGCGGCAGGCATCGACGCGCTGCAACTCTTCCTCTACCAACCGGAGCAAAGAGTAAACCTCTTCGCCTTCCTGATAACTGCGGTTGCAGTCGCTGCAGGTAGCGTCACGCTTACGAAAGGACCAGGATTGAGCCATATGGGGGTTAACCGGCGAGGTGAAGTTGCGACACGAGGTGCTGCAGCAGAATGCGCGAACGAATCATGTCGTCCTCCATGCGCTCCCAATCCGCTTCGCCAGAATCCAGCGTATCGTCTTGGGTGACATTCTTTTCCTGAATGACTCGAGATTTCACAATCGTCTCGCCTTCCGCGTTTTTTTCCACACGGAGGATGCCTTGCCAGCGCCGCCCCTTGTTACGAAAGGGCTGCAGTTGCAAATCCCATGCGGAGGTCAAGGTATGACGAGAGTCATCGCGCTCCCCCAGGGCGAAGCCCGCATTAACCATGGACCACTCGAATGCGTCCATGATGTCGCGCATGGGCGGTGCTGGCTCCAAGACACGCTCGGTCCAGCGGCCGGTCTCATCCTCTAGCGTTGGGCCAGAGCATGCGGGAAGGGAGGTGACAAAAAGCACCAGGAGCAGCGGCAATACGGAAAAACGCATTATGTGGATTCTAGCAGGCCAGGGGAGCCCTAATTGCGTCCAACGAACAGACCTTCCCGAAGCCCGGGGTTACCCCTTCTTGGAGGCACTCCGTTCCCGCTCGCGCAAGACTAGGCGGAGGGGAGATCTGACCAGCTTCATGCGTTTACGCAAATCGTTGGTGAGCGTACGCAACACTTCCTTCTCGAACAGGCGCTTGTGATTCACAAACAACAAGAACGATGGCGGGTTGGTGCCAAGCTGGGTGGCGTACATGACCTTTGGCTTCTCACCACGACCACGGAAGCGCAGGTTATCGAAGCTTGCCTTCACCATGCGATTCAATTCGCCAGTGCCGACCTGAATACTACCTTCTTCGTAAACTGCCAAACTCTCGCGCAACACGCGATCTAGCCCTTTCTTATTCACGTTGGAAATCATCAGCACGGGTGCGCCTTTCAAATGCGGCAACTTATGCCCAACGAGGTCACGGAAATCCTGGATAGACATATCGGGCACCAGGTCGGATTTCGTTCCAACCACCACGGTTGGCTTGTGACGGTCGACAATGGTACGCGCCAACTCTTGGTCCATACGCGCGACTGTCTCGGTCAGATCTAAGAAAAGAAGTGCAAGGTCGGCACGTCGAATGGCCTGATCGGAGCGCGTCAAAGAGAAGTATTCCACCGCGCTGTTGATTTTGCCCTTGCGGTGCACGCCTGCGGTATCGACCAATGTCAGTGCATGGCCTTGCCATTCAAGGTCAATGTCGACGGCATCGCGGGTGGTGCCAGCCAGGTCACTCACAATCACCCGGTCTTCGCCCAAGATTGCGTTGACGAAGGAGGACTTGCCGGTGTTACGGCGACCGAGCACCGCAATCGACATACGGCCTTCCTCCACAATTTCATTCGCCTTTGGAAGCAAGGTGCTGAGGTGCTCATAGAAATCACCGAAGCCTTGCCCCTCCTGCGCGGAAATGCGTTGCGGTTCGCCAAATCCAAGCGCGCTGAATTCCAAAGCAGCAATCGATGCCGAGCGCGTTTCACACTTATTGGCAACCATGACCACTTCCACATTGCTGCGGCGAAGATACTGCGCAACTTGTTCATCTAACAAGGTCAAACCTTCGCGCGCATCCACCAAGAAAATGACTAAGTCGGACGCGGTGATTCCGGTGAGTACCTGGTACTCCACCGAGGCCGCCAAGTCTTCGCGGTCCACAATGCCAATACCACCGGTGTCCATCAAGTCGAAGGACAACTCGTAATCCGGCAACCGAACCGGCAGCACCAAACGATCGCGCGTCACTCCAGCCGTCGGCTCCACAATTGCGCGGCGGTCACCGAACATCCGGTTAAAGAGTGAGGATTTACCAACGTTGGGGCGCCCAACGATGGCGACTAGAGGGCGTTTATTTGATTCCAACATTATCGAACTCCAAGCAAGGGGTGCACTTGTGGGAGAACCCGCAAGTCGAGAGACAAAGCACGGTTGTGCAAACTCCAAGTCAACAGTTGGTCCGCTTTTGGTGGTAACGGTCCGTTTGCAAAAGGAGTCACCGGCTGCAAGAACACCACCGCTTCCGGCAACTTCTCTGCAATGGTTTTTAAGGCAGTGGAAACTTGCTCCAAAGAGTTCGTTTCAGTGAGCACCAACTTCACTTGGGTGGTGCATTTTGCCGCACGTGCGAGGTCGAGACAGGCTTCGGTTGCGAGCAGTTCCTCGCCGGAGCGAAGTGTGTCCGGAAGCTTCCAATCAAGGGAAAGGAGCTGAACTTCGGAAATGACACTTTCCAATTGCAGGGCCAGAATCCCGGCGGTCTCCAACAGTACGGACCCACTCCATTGAGGCAGCCAATCGGCCAAGAACTCCGCTTGCAGCAAGGGTTCTCCCCCAGTAACCGCCAACATGACATCGGCAGGTTTAAGGTCATAGCTTGCCAAGACTTCTTCCAAGACTTTATGTAGATCCATTTGGCTTAATGGATTTGCGCGGGTGGTGGAACCATGTGCGAAAAACACATCGAACTGGTCGCGTTGTTTCCAGGAGCGCGGCGTATCGCAGTAATTGCAACGCAGCGGACATCCTCCGCAGCGCACAAACAGGTGCGGACGACCGACCTCTAATCCTTCACCTTGTAGGCTTAGGAAAACTTCGTCAAGAAAAAGTTGTGAGCGGTCCATGGTGACTCCAATGCCAGGCCAGGACGTCGGAAGAGTTGAAGATTACTCGCTTGGAGTATCTTCAAGCACCTCACCAGCAGCTTCCGCGGCGCGGACTGCAGCCTGTGCGGCTTCCAACTCAGCAATGGCGACTTCGCGCTCCGCAGCAGCAATCGCCTTCAATTGACGTTTCGTCATGGTGCGCACCCGAGTCTTCACCTTAGGTATACCAACTGGCATGGTGCCTTCCTCGAACATCTCGGCGTTCATCAACCTATCGACGCGCTCGCGACGGGTGAAAACAGAACGGATGGAAACGATTCCGCTTCCGAGGTTTATGGACTTGTGGATCGACATGGCGAAGTGTGATTCTTAACTAGGCAGGGTATCTAGATTTGCCCCTGCGAAGGGTGCAGCTTGCCCCAAAAGAGGCAGGGCGCGAATTTCTTGGAGCAATGACTCCAACTCGCTCAGATCCGCCGGAACAACAAACAACTTCAGTTGCTCCTCCCCAGAAGGGGCTTTAGACGGTGCGAGCTTGGCATTGTAACCTAAAGCGACTAATGCGCGAGCGGCTTCCACAGCTTTCTCCCGCAAAGACCCGTCGTAGGTCACTGCGAGAACGGAGTCTCCAGCAAGCGTTACGGTGGATTCGGCATTCGATTCCGGGGAGTTGGTTGTGCCGCCGCCGCCGAAAAAGCTCATTCCAGCCCAAACTAGGAGGGCAAGAATTAGGGCGCCGCCCAAAAAAGGAAACAACATGGGCGGCAGATCCATAGGTTGCCGCACAGCCGTTGGCGGGCGCTTGGACGATTCTCCTCCACCAGCGGCGCGATGTTCGCGCTCACGCAAGACTTCTAGGAGATGCTTCTTTCTAGCCATTTGGGGACCCTGAGGCCCCTAAAAGACTAACCATTCCATCCATCACAGGCAAACCCTGACAGAGACCTTGAAATGTGGCAAAATCTATGCATGGCATCAGCCGACGAAACCGAAACCCTGCGCCACGCCGCAATGGCCTGCATCCTTGAGGGAATGGAAGAAGCTGGGCTCGGTTCCATCCCCCCGCAAGTGGTGGTGGCTTCAGCGGCCGCAAGCCACACCGCGGAAACCGCGGGGCTGGGTCTGAATGAACGGGTGGAAGCCTGTCGCCTTTGCTCCTTAGGGAGTGCACGACAATGCTCCGTCCCCGGCGAAGGCCCGTCCACGGCGCGGATCATGATTCTTGGGAGCGCTCCGGGCGAAGCCGAAGACCTGCAGGGGCGACCGTTCCTGGGGCCAGCCGGCCAGCTGCTCGACAAAATCATTCAGGGCGGCATGGGCCTAAAACGCGAAGAGGTGTTTCTATCCAACACTCTTAAGTGCCGCCCTGCCGAAGACCGGGCCGCCCTGACTACCGAGCTAGATGCATGTGCCCCCTATCTAGAAGAGCAAATCGCCGCTGTGCAGCCAGAATTACTGATTGCGCTGGGCCAAGAGGCGGCTCAGCACCTACTCAAGACCGATCTCAGCCTTAGCCGCCTGCGTGGAGAGCTGCATCATCGGCCCCAAGGCGGCCCTATGGTGCTTGTGACCTACCATCCGGCCTATTTACTGCAATATCCGGAGCAAAAGCGCGCTTGCTGGGAAGATATCCAGCTCGGATTGCGCTATTTGGGCTTAGGCCCTTCAGCCTCATAAGGTTTTTGTCAAGGGATAGAAACCAAAAGAATCTGTAGAACTAACAAGGTCGCCTTTGACGCGTAGCCGCGCGCCGCCATAATCTCTGGTCGGCTGTGGCTCCTGCCTCGCCAGTCGGCTTTGGTTTCGACCTAAGCTCCTACTTTCCCGCACACTTGCGAACACTTCCCAAATTGGGATTGTCCCCGCTACCGCCCTTCCCAATCAACTCGATGCTTAACGACAGGAAGAATCTGTTGCTCCCTCTCCTGCTTCTAGCCGGCTGTTCCAGCCCAGAAGCTGAGATTCACGATGGTGAATATGTACGAAACGACGCAGCGCCTCAACTCGCTGATTCGGATTCGATGCAAGAGCCCGACGTCTCCACATCTTCTGCGGCCCAAGCCATCTCGGTGCGTGCTCAAAAGAATGCTCTCTTAGCTGGTAACTACGTCGACCTCGGCAACGATGCGTTCGAACGTGGCGACTATGAAGGTGCTGCCATTCAATACGCAGAAGCCACCCGCCTTGATGCAACCAACATCGCAGCACGCGATGGCTTGCGTCGTGCACAGTCTGCTATGTCGGGCAATGCATACGACATCGATTCTGCGGAGAACGTCGTCCAGAACCAAGCGTTGCGCGCAAGTGCAAACCGAATGCGCGTGGAAGGCTTGGTGCGTGATGCAGACCGCGCAATGGGCATGGCTGACTTCTCGACTGCGGTCGACAAGTACACCATGGCTATGCAGGCTCTGAACTACAGCCCGGACATGGCTTACGGCTTCCTTGACTCCAACATGGTGCAAGGCAAGTTGGACGAAGCGACTTCTGCACGCAACTCTTCCGAAAGCTCCGCTCGCAATGCACAAGCTGCAGCTGCTGATGCGGAAGCCATGGAAGCTATTGCTGCACGTGAAGCTTACGGCGCTAACTTGATTGCTAATTTCCTAGGACAAGCCAATGAGCAATTCATGGCGGGTTTCCCGGATCGCGCCGTCGACACCCTGGATCAGCTCCTGCGCATTGATCCGCGCAACTCAGAAGCTACCGAGCTTCGCACCATCGCTGTAGAAGCTGCTTTGCGTGATCGTCAAGATCGCACCGCAGAAGACTTCCGCGAAGGATGGCAGCGCACCTTTGAGGAAATGCGCAACCTTGCCGTGCCACCAAACGGCAGCATTGAGTTTGACCTGGATCACTGGGCCAAGATTGCAGATCGTGCACCACTCGACATGGTCGAAAGCGCAAGCGAAATGGATCCAGTCGAAGCTGGCATTCGTAGCGCACTTGCAAACACCCGCATCATCCCAAACTTTGATGATGCACTGGAAGACATCGTTCCAAACCTGCAGGCCTTCGCCAAGGTTAACTTTGTAATCTCGCGCGCTGTGCGGGATGACATCGCCGAGGACATCAAGACCATCCGTATGTCGTTCAAGAATGACATGCCGGTGGATCGCATCCTCAATATCATGGAAGACTTGATGGGCGGCGAAGTCAAGTTCGTCGTGCGCAATGGTGCAGTCTTTGTGGTTACCGCAGCGGAAGCCGATGCCGATTCCGTCACCCGTCAGTACGACGTGCGTGACATCATTCGTCCGATTAAGGACTTCCCTTTGGCTGAGTTCAACTTGGTTCCATCGGGTGGTATCGAGTCTGACGCAGAGGAGCTTCCTGAATCGGAAGCCACCATCCTTACTGAGGATGATCTCATCACCACCATCACCGAGTCGATTGACATTGACTCTTGGGACGGTGAGACCCACTCGGTCAACGTCGAGAACGGAACCCTGATTGTGCACCACAATCCAGAGGTTCAAGCAGAAGTTGGCAAGATGCTGGAAGACCTGCGCGTACCAGCAAACATCATGGTTGACCTCAAGGTGCGCTTCTTGCGCGTCGAAGATAGCTTCCTTGAGGACGTCGGCGTGGACTTCCGCGGCCTTGGCAACGACTCCACCTCCGGCACTGCTGGCAAGGGTGACGAGTTGGTGTTTGACGATTTCGGTTCCGATGCAGGCACCTCAGGCGCCCCAGGCACCTTGGGAACCGGCACCGACACCGGGTTCATCTTCAGCGATTCCAACGACAACCTGAACATCATTGGCCGTTCGGAGAATCTTTTCTCCACCGCCCTTGGTGACGATGCCATCCTCACCAACTCTGGTGGTTTGGCTCTGCAGTACACCTGGCTCGATGACACGCAGCTGGAAATGATTCTCCGCGCTGTGAAAAAGTCGAAGCGTTCGGAGTTGGTCATTGAGCCTAGCTTGATGGTCTACAACACCGCTCGCGCAAACCTAGTGGTTGCAAACCAAGTCTCCTACGTCTCTGACTTCGATGTCGAGATTGCATCTTCGGCTTCCATCGCTGACCCTATCGTGCAAGTCGCCAATGACGGCGTCTACCTCGATGTGCGTCCAGTGGTGACTGCCGACCGCCGCTTTGTGTGGATTGACGTGCGCCCAACCGTGGCAACCCTTCTACGTCCAATCCCAACCTTGCAGACCTCTCTCGGTGTTGGTTCGCCTGTAACCCTGATGCTGCCTCAACTCGAGCTGCAAAAGGTGCGCACGCGCGTCATCCTTCCAGATGGCGGAACCCTCATGCTTGGAGGTATGAAGATTCTTGAAGAGCAAGAATTTGATTCCGGTATCCCATACCTGAATCAGATTCCTGTGCTCTCCTTTTTCTTCTCCCGTAAAGGCACCTTTGAGACTTACCAAAAGTTGGTCATCCTGCTCACCGCAAACATCATCCTTATGGATGAGCTTGAGCCAGGTCAGACGCCAACCGGTTACTAGATCGCGAAACCGAACGGCCGAGGGTGATTATACCCCCTCGGCCGTTTCCATTACATCGAGGTCCATTGGACCAGCTCTTGAAAGAGACCGCATGATTGCACTCAGCTCCGCACTCCTTCTCAGCCTTATCGTCCCGTTCCAACAAGGCGGCGCCAGCACCGTGGCTCGCAAGAACGCAGAGGCTGCCCGCGCCATTAACCGTGAGTTTGGACTCGACCTTTGGGCCGAGAAACTCATCGTGCGCTCCCTTGCCGTTGCAAAATCTCCCGACGACAGGTCGGAATTGCTGCTCGCTCGCTGCGATGTCCTATTGCACACCGCGCGGTCCAAGGTGAACGACACCGAAAGACTTCCCGCGCTTGGAGAAGCCGGTGAAGCCTATGTGGCCTATCTCGAGACCAGTCCAGGTGGCGTCCTTGAAACCTCAGCGCAAAGCAACCTGGGTGAGGTTGCAAGTCAATACGGCATCACCTTAGTGAGCATGATTGAGACCGACACCATTTCGGGTGCCGAAAAAGATGCTGCTGTGGCAACTGCAGAGACCATCTTCAAGACTTCCTTGAAGGGCATGAACTCAATTATCGATTGGTGGACGGCACTCCCAGCTGACAATAATCAAAAGAACCTAACTCAGTTCAACGTCTACTACCCGTCGGTGTTTAACCGCGCGTTGGTTTACCTCTACTGGGCACAGCTCTACCCCGCCGGTTCCATCGAACGCGACCAACGCGCCAAGCAGGCCGTGGGTTACTTTGAGGAGTTCGCGATTGGTGCACCTTTCATTCCATCCATGCGTGCTTACAAGGCGCTTGCCGACTGCTACTTCGTATTGGGGCAAATGGAGGCCTCATTCGATTATTACGAATACGTCACCGACAACACCAAGGAGTTACTGGAAGAAGAAAGGGATACCCAAAGCCCAGATTTCATTGAAGCCTTGCACGATGTCATCATGGACTCCGACCGCGGCATGCTGCAGTTGTTGGCTGGTACCGGGCAAACCGATCAGTTTTGGAAGACGGCTGAGAACTTCAACAGTTGGGTTGATGAAGAAAGAGTGCAGCTCACCCGTACCGGTTATGAGCTGCAGCTCATCATTGCTCAGCAAATGATTGAAGAGGGACGCATTGGAGAAGCCATTTCACTGGCCGAACTCGTCGCAAAAGATAATGAGCGCAGCACCCTGCGTTTGCGCGCAAACTCGGTCATGGGAAATGCGATTGCACTTGCCCCGCCGAATGCTGACATTCCACTCGATGTCCTTTACGGATCTGCCGAGGGTGCCTACTTCCAGAATGATTATTCTGCGGCCATCGACGGCTTCCGCATGTTAATCCCACGCCTTGCTGGCTCTAGCCAAAACGATGAGTACGGCGCCAAAACTTACTACCTTTTGGGTATTTGCTGGGCGCGCACCGAACAGCCCCTACTCGCTGCAGTCACCCACCAGATTGGCTACAACGATTATCCAGATGACGATGAGTACGCTGAAAAGAATGCCCAAAAGTGGCAAGGTCACACCGGCAATTTCTTCAAGCGCGCAAGCTCCGACCCTGAGATCCAGAAATGGAACGATGATGCGATTCGAGCCGTAGTGGACTCCGGTGGTGGCGGCAACGACCTCGAATGGGGCCAGGCCAAAACCATGTTCTCTTTAGCCCAAAAGGCCGCTGGGGAAAACCCGCGTGCCGCTCCTGGAAGTGCAGAAGCGAAAACCACGGTTTTAGCCTACGGAAAAGCGGTCGACGCTTTCAAGAAAGTTAAGCCAGAGAGTAAAAACTACGAGCAATCCCTGGTCAGAATCGCGACTTCCGAATACGAAAGCATTCGTTTTGACCCCTCTGCTGCAGGACGAAGCCTTAGCGCCCTGAACTATTATCTTGTGGACTACATTGGCAACTCTGCAAATGATCCGAAAGATGGAGTTCAGCGTCGTAGTCGCACTACCAACCAACCCTCGGCTGTCTCCCTTCTGGGGCGCACCTACCGCGCCATAGCGCAGGCCGGTGACGCAGGTGCATGGCAAGATGTCATTGACACCTATGCCAACATGCTGGAGCGCTTTCCAGACCAGTTAGATATTGGTTACATCGGCATGGCATACCGTGTAGAAGCTTTCGTCCAACTGGGCAAGATTGAGGAAGCAGAAGCTGAATACCAAGCCATGCTGGAAGTTTCCGCAAGCCCTGATCGCCTAGCGATTGCATGCTTCTCCTTGTTCATGCATTACAAGGCGACTGGTGCAAGTGCCACCAAAGTGGCCCAGATTATCGCTTTGCGGGAGAAGGAAGCCGAGTACCTTTCTTCTTACAACACCTTCTCCACCAACAAGCGCTGGACCAACTTGCTTGGCGAAGCAGACTTATGGATGCAGTTAGGTGATTATGGGAAGTCCTCGGTTTTGTTCCAGCTCGTCCTGGACAAGTACTCTTCCGACAAAAGCTTCAACGACGCGTTCCGCTTTAAGACGCAAATCGGTTTGGTCGAGTCGCTGTTGCAACTACGTCGCACCGGCGAAGCCATTCCTTTGGTCAACAAACTGTACGAGGAAAGCCCGAAAAACCTTCGCGTGCGCTCCGCAGTGGTCAAAGTGAAGGCTGGGTTCCTGGTCTACAACGGCAACCAAGTCCTCGAAGTGCCTGGAGAAGGAACTCCAGAGGCTCTTGAATTAGCATCGACCATGGCCTCTGAGTTAATCAAGGTTGCTGAATTCGAAGCGGACAGCGCTGCCATCAACCCATACGCCTACGTGCCGTGGTGGGAAGCAAAGCTCGACCAAGGCTATGTGCTTTACCAACAGGGCAAGGCTGACCCCGCGCAGGCAGGCAAACACACCAGGATGGTAGGCAGTCTGCAAAGGCAAGCCCCTGAACTTGGCGAATCCATAGCCGGCAAACGTATGTCGCAAAGTCTCCTCTGGCTCTTGAATCACTAGAACGATGCTCCTTACCTGCGCACTCCTGTTCCCAATGCTCATGCCTGCGGCACTGCCGCAGAGCCGGGTTGCTCGCTTGGATGGTGGTTCCTCTACCGGCAAGCTCACCGTTGCCGCATTGGAATCTATTTCCCTTCAAGATGCATCCGGTGACATCCGCAATTTCGCGGCGGGCGAAGTCCTTTCACTGAAGCCTGGCCCCCTACCGGAACTAGTTTCCAAGGGCGAAGCCTTCCTCAAGGATTTCGACTACCAAAACGCAACCAACTCCTTCGAAGCCGCCAGCGGTGAAGATGGAGACTTCTGGTTGGCTCCTTACGCAAGCTTGCGTCACGCCGAAGCGCTTCTGGCTTGGGCACAACAAGATCCTGGTCGCGCCAGTGAAGCGGCAAGGGCGTTCCGTGCCTGGACCGAAGCCAATACCGACAGTTTCTGGTTGCCACGTGCCCAAATGGGTGCTGCAAAAGCTATGGCCATGTCCGGAGATGTCGACGGCGCAACCTCGCTCATGCAAAAGTTGTCCGACACCGCCTTTGAGAAAAACCTGGGGCGCCATGTGGAACTCCAGGTCAGCCTGGTGCGCTGCGAAGCCTACCTGATTGGTGGCCAGGCAGAAGTTGCAGAAGCCCGTCTCCGCGACCTCGTGGTCAAGTTAGACAAGGCGGTTTCTGACCCGAAAGCCGATGCTGGCACCCTGGGGCTCTTCCTAACCATGAGCTCCCACGCCAAGATTCGTCTCGGCGATGCCATTACCGAAAAGGATGGCGCAGGCACCGCTAGTTCCTACTGGCAAGGCTTGGCTGACGACCGTAATGCAACCTCCGATGTTCGTGCAGCAGCATGGATCGGCATGGCCTCTGCAGCGCGCGAATCCGGCAACCTGCGTCAGGCGCAAATGCAGCTGGCCAAAGTCATTGCCACGCTTCCTGCGTCGGACGATGTCATGGCTCATGCACTCTACGACCTAGGTGAAGTTTCTAAGCAATTGGGTAATAACCCAACGCCTGGAGACACTTATCATCAGCGCCTGCTTGAGAAGTACCCTAACACCAGCTGGGCCGCCAAGGTCCGCTGAACCCACATGCCCCTTTCACGGGGCCCTTCTAAATAGCAACCGTCCTAAGGCCTTCCCTGTCGGCCGTTTGCTGCTAGAATCTTTCCCTTCCCGGTGGAATCAACACCGAAACCCAACGCGTCCATAGCAATGTCCCGATTCCGTTACCTCGCACCGGCCTTGACCGGTACCCTCGTTTTTGCCGGCAACATCTTCGCTCAAGAAGAAGCAGCCAAAGATGACGGCGCAAGCTTCATCGACGCCATTCAGAATGCAGGTGTCATTGGTTACCTGATTATCCTGATGTCCGTTGTCGCCATGGCGCTCATCATTGAGCACTTCATGACCCTCAAGCGCGAGAAGCTCGCCCCACCTGAGGTCATCGACGAAATCGAGGAGCTCTTCCAGGATGGCAACTACCAGGAAGCTCTCGCGGCTTGTGAAGCCAACCCGTGCTTCTTCAGTAACGTAACCGCTGCTGGCATCCGCAAGCTTGGCCACCCCTTCGGCACCATCGAGAAGTCCATCGAAGAGATGGAAGATGAGGAAGCTGTAAAGCTTCAGCAGAAGATTGGCTGGCTCTCTCTCATCGCCGGAATCGGTCCTATGATGGGATTGTTCGGTACGGTGACGGGAATGGTTGGTGCATTCTCGACCATCGGTTCTTCCGGTGCTGGCGGTGTGAACCCAGCTGACTTCGCAGCAGACATCTCTTTGGCACTGATGACCACCGTACTTGGTCTGACGGTTGCAATCCCGACCACTGCGTTCTACGCCTACTTCCGTAACAAGGTCTCTTTGGTGACCATGGAAATCAGCGCTGTGGTTGAGGACATGTTCGAGCGCTTCCGCGCTGCAGAGTAATCTCCTCTGTTTTGCCTGGATTGGGGTGTAACCACCCCAATCCAGGATTACTAATCTGAACCAACCGCAAAGAAACAATGTCAAGACGCCGCGAATGCAATACAGAAATTGAAATCGACATGACGCCCATGATCGATATGACTTTCTTGTTGATCATTTTCTTCATTATCGTGAACGATATGTCGCAAAAGGATCTTGAGGAACTCAAGCTCCCGATTGCAATGGAGGCTGGTCACGATGAGCCACCCGAAAGGCGCCAAGTACTCAACGTACGCTGGTTCCCTGCTGGTGGAGTGAGTCAAAAAGTCAAAAGTCAATACCTGGAAATGGGCATCAGTATTCCTGATGACATGGAATGGTCTGACGTCGTGTGGAAGGGGCAAATCCTCTACTACCCGAACATTGACACCGGTGGTCGTACCGACCCGATTCGCAAGGGTCGCCCTGACTACTACTGGCTACTCGCGCAAACCATGGAGCTTGAGTGGATTCCTTACTTCGAAAAGAAGATGGACGACACACTCAAAGTCATGCTACCGGATGACCCAGTGCTGTTACGCGCCGACCGCAACACCCCATTCAAGTATCTGCAAAAGATCATGGAAGTGTGTACGCGGGAAAAAATCATGATCTGGAAAGTGCAGTTCGCTGCATCTGAGGATCCGAAAGTAGTTCAGGCACGCGAAGACGCGAAGAATTAAGGAGCTAGGTACATGGGCAGAAAAAAGAAAAAGTTTGAAGAGATTAAGCCGGACATGACGCCAATGATTGACGTCACTTTCTTGCTCCTGATTTTCTTTATTGTGACTCTGAAGTTCAAGGTTTTGGAAGGGCGCCTGGACGCGGCTCTTCCCAAGGATCGTGGTACGAATACCTCTGAAGCGGAAGAGATTGAAAAACTCGACATCATGCTTTTCGTGGCGGAGCCAGGCGACCTCATTGCCGATCCCGATAACAAAAACCTTAAGATGTTCTCCGGCCGCCGCATCCGCGTCGAGATTGGTGCGCAGAAGTGGTACTACGACCCCTTCAACCTTGACGATCCAGAGAATCCACTCCCCGATCTCACGCAGTTCCTTAAAGATCCTGCTTGGGACCGTGAAGAAACTCCAGTCTCCCTCGATGCACGCAAGGGCATCGTTTACGGAGATGTGATTGTGATTCTTGACGTGGTCATTCGTGAGAAGTTCCAAAAGGTCTCCTTCGCGGGAACCTTTGAGCAAGACTAGAACTTAGACACTAGAACAAACCCGCGCGGGATGAACAACCTCCCCCCTGTGCTCCCGGACTCCTCCTCGCCTAGCGGGGAGGAGTCCTCTCATTCGGAGCAACTCCGCGCAGTCTTGCATCAGGCTGCCGATCAAGTCGCCGACTACTTAAGTAGCCTCGGTAGTCGACCGATTTTCCCAGCCGCACCCGCTGCACCTTCGGGTGATTTAATGCCGGAGCAGGGGGAAAACCTGAGCGAGTTGTTCCAAGACTCAGCGCAATGGGCAATTGAGAATGCCGTGCATGTTGGCAATCCCGGTTATGTCGGGCATATGGATTCGGGTGTTGCGGTAGCAGGGATTCTTGGCGATTTCCTGGCATCGGCTTTGAACCAAAACATGCTCGCTTTCGAGCTTGCGCCAGGTGCGACTCTGCTGGAGAAACGATTGCTGCGTTTCTTTGCCGACCAGGCTGGATTGCCAAACACCGCAGGCGGCATCTTCACCACCGGCGGCACCACGGCAAACCTCACGGGCATTCTTCTGGCGCGCGATGCGGCTTTGAGCAAGGCATCGCAAGAAGGGTTGTCGAAACAAACTCCCCTTTGCGTTTTGGCGAGTCAAGATGCGCACTACTCCATTGCGAAAGCTTGTGCAGTCTTAGGCATGGGCAGTGAACAGGTGCACGGGGTTGGCATTGCCGGCATCCAACGACGTATGGATGCCACAGATTTGCAACGGACTTTCGAGGAGGCGTGTCGCGCTGGCAAACGACCAGTGGCTGTGGTTGCAACCGCAGGAACCACCAGTTGCGGTGCGATAGACCCGATTGTTGAGATTGCAACCTTTTGCAAACAACATGATTTATGGCTACACGTCGACGCAGCGCATGGTGGTGCTTTACTTTTGCATCGCAAAGAGCGGCAGCGTCTACGCGGCGTAGAACTCGCGGACTCCATAACCTTGGATCCGCATAAATGGCTTTATGCACCGAAGAGTGCGGGCATCCTGCTGGTGCGGCATGAGGAAAACCTCGTCACCGCGCAATATGACGCCCCCTATCTCGACCGTTTTCAGGATCATGGCGAGGCTCTTCCGCTAAGCCAAGGACGACGCGCGCTCGATGGCAGCCGCCGTTTTGACGCCTTGAAGGTCTGGATGACCCTGCGCCACTTCGGCCGCGACGGCTTGGAGGCGATTTTGGACTCGCGTTTAGAGCTCACGCGCCAGCTTCACCAAAGGCTTGAAAAGCATGAGTTTTTCGAGCCGATGCACCAGCCAGACCTCAATGTGATGGTCTTCCGCCCGCGCGATGCCGCACATTGGCCAATGATTGAGCAAGCCCATCGTCAATTAGAGGCTGAAGGGCGCTTCTGGACCTCGTACACACGTCTTAACGGACAACAGTGTCATCGCATGGTGCTGATTAACCCCTCCACCACGGCAGCTGATTTGGACCAAATTTTGGACCACCTAAGCGTCGCTCACCAAACGCTTTGGGACAATTCTTTAAGTCCTGAACATCTGTCCCCAAAAGGGCGTAGCGAGCCACCTCAGGCGCTGTTACATTCTTCCCCGGACTAACGTCCAAAAGACGGTAGCCATGTGGCTGTAGGTGACTAACCGTAGCCTCAGTCCTAGCTCGGACCCCAAGCTTTCCCATGAACAGAACCCTGAAATCGGCTTCTTGCCTCAGCCTAACCCTCGCATTGTTTGCAGTGGGTTGTGCCTCACCGGACTCCTCTACATCTGAGGATATGGTCACCTCCAACGCCTCCGGTAACTCCAAGGAACCATTGTTCATGGATGCATCGGTGGGTGTTCAAGAGCCTGGTTCGCAAGAACCTGGTGCTCAAGGCGTCCTCGATCAAGGCATTCAGCAAAACACTCTGCGTGATCAGAAGATTGCTCTTCTCGTCCGCGAGCACGTAATGACCGCGCGCATGGCTTACGCCGATGCTCGTTTGTTAGAAGCTGAAAACGAGTTGCTTGCCGCACTCAAGCTGGATCCAACCTCGACCGATGCCCGCGGCTTGCTGGAGCAAGTGCAGGTTGGTCTTGGTAAAGCAACCAGCGACATTACGGGTTCTAGTGCCGACGTCCGTCAGCAAACCATGGCACGTGGCGAGCGTTTGCAAGCCGATGCTTCGGCTTACTTGCAGGCTGGCCGCACTTACCTCATGGAAGGGAACTACGATGTCGCCATCGGCAAACTGCGTCTTGCACGCAGCATCATCATGGGTTCCGACCTTCGCCTCGATTGGGGCGGCATGGAAGATGAAGTGAACGGTCTGCTCGAGCAGGCGGAAACCAACCGCGACATGGCCATGGCTGCGCAGCGCAACGACGCTGCTCGTACCACCTTCGAAGAACTGCAGAACAAGCGCCAAATGGAGCTTGAGCGTCGCAACCTTCGTCTAGATGCCATGCTCACCGATGCGATTGCATCCTTCGACAACTACGAGTTCGATCGCTCGATTGGTTTGTGCGAGGACATCCTGATTGAGGATCCTCTAAACGGCCGTGCTCGTGAGTTGATTGACAGCTCGCAAAAAGCACGTCACAACAACATCGAAAAGGATTGGGTTACGAAGCGTTCCGAGCGCTACAACAACTGGCTCGCCGACATCGAAGAGGCACGCGTGCTGACCACCAACCCAATGCAGTTGCCTACCGCTGCTCATTGGAAAAAGATTTCTGATTTGCGCGAAAAGTTCCGCGTGACCACCGTGGAAGATGCAGACTCCGAGCTCAACATGGGCTTGATGTCTGACATCACCAACCAGCGCATTCCTAGCCTCATCTTTGAAGGCGAGACTTCGTTGGAAACTGTGGTGGATCAACTGCGCACCTTCACCAGCATTCCTTTCGTAGTCACCCCTGACGCTGTCGATGCGGTTGACAGTGAGGGTATTGAGTTCAACCTCAACGTGACTCACGAACTGAGCGTGATGAACGCACTCAACATCATCACCGATGTTGCCGGCCCTGGTGTGACTTACACCTTCCGCCACGGAGTGGTCTATATCACCTCCACCGAGAAGGCCAACGCCAAGAGGATTCTGCGTCTGCACGATGTTCGCGACTTGACTGCCATGATCGTCGACCACGCGGGTCCAAAGATTCAAGAGATTCGCCTTCCAGAAGGTGAGTTCGACGACGAAGACGGCCCCGCTTTCGGTGGTGTGGTCGGAGAAGCAGTACCACTCATGGATCCAGATAACTTGGTCACTTTGGTGCAGCAAGGCGTTCAGCCAGCAGTTTGGGAAGAGAACGCAACCATCACCATACTTAACGGTCAGTTGGTCGTGCGCGCAACTCCTGAGGTTCACCAGGAGATCGATGACTTCCTCGGTGGCTTCCGTCGCTACACCTCTTCCATGGTGCACATTGAGGCTAAGTTCCTCACCATCACCAAGGATTACTTGCAGGAAATCGGTGTCGATTGGCGCGGTAACGGTGGTAACTCCTCCTCTCTCGAGCTAACCAACCTGGACGACGTCACCTCTGGCTTCGACGACAACGCTTCCCAAGGTCTCGACAACGATGGTCCAGGCCTCCCTTCTGGTGCAGACTCCAACCCATCCGCCGGTGCTTTCTTCAACGACTTCGGCGATGGCGACTTCCGCGCTCGTACCGAAAACATTGTAAGTGCCTTCGGCGATCGCTTGGGCACCGCAGGCGGTCTTGCCATGCAGCTCTCCTTCTTGGATGACCTACAGTACAGCTTGATCCTCAACGCAGTTGAGAAAAACCAGCAGGCTCAAGAGCTCACTTCGACCGTCCTGTCGGCGCAGAACACCCAGCGTGCCTACGCCACGATGCTCAACCAGATCACCTATGTTCAGGACTTCGATGTTGAGGTTGCACTTGCATCCTTCATCGCTGACCCAGTCATCGGTGTGATCTCTGACGGCATCGTTCTGGATGTCCGCCCAACCATCGCGCAGAACCGTAAGTACATTACTTTGGAACTGCGTCCGACCGTGGCGACCATCGTGCAGCCTATTGAGGAGTTCACCTCCTCGCTGGCAGCACTGACCACTCCGATTACCATTCAGCTCCCTGAGCTGCAGATCTCCTCTGCAAACACCACCGTGGTGGTTCCAGACGGCGGTACCGTGGTCATCGGTGGATTGAAGAAGCTGTTCAACATTGACCAGCGTTCTGAGATTCCTTTCCTCTCCGACATTCCAGTCCTCAGTCTTTTGTTTAAGACCGAAAGCGAAGCCGAAGAGAACAAGGATGTCATCCTGATGATCCGCGCGACCATCATCGATGCCAACGAAATGCAGGACGGACTCGACGCCCGCTTGGGCAACTAAGTCCCCTGGAATTCAAAGAGAGCCGCTCTTCCGAAAGGGAGAGCGGCTCTTCTCAATTGGCGAAAGGCAGGCGAAAGCAAAATAAGGGACTAGTTCAGGAGCGGTTGCGGCGTTCTAGTGGAATGCCGTAGTCCGTTTCCAGTAGCCCACGCAATTCTACGAAGTCATCCAAAATGTGGTCCGGCTCGGTCTTCGGCGAATTCTTGGAGTGCTTGCCGGTGCCTCGAATCCATACCGTGCGTAGACCAGCAGCCTTAGCCGGGTCGACGTCGTGGTAAGGGTGGTCCCCCACATGCATAACTTGCTCCGGTGAAACCTCAGCCACCTCCGCGCATTGTGCATACAAACGAGGATTGGTTTTCGCGATGCCAACATCGTGGGTGATAAACAAAAGTTTCTGATCAATAAAGCGATCGACGCCAAGGCGCAGCAACTTTTCGATCTGTTTATGCACCAAGCCTGCGCTGATGACCCCAAGACGTAGATTCGTCGCAGCTAGATCGCGCAGCAACGCCTCCGCTTCTGGCCGGATCTTCAGATTCTTCCACTTCTCGTTGTGATAAGCAATCACCCCGGCCCCCACTAACAAATGGCGGTTCGCCCCAGCTATCGCGCTGGCTGGCAAGCGTTTCATAAGACGATCGTAATGATGGTCATCGTTCGAACCGAACTCTGCGACCACGGCCGCTAGCTCATTCAACACCGGCTGCACCTCAGCCTTTAAGCCACGCGCAATCATGGCTTCTACCGCCTTAGTCCGCGCCGCAGTGACAAAGTCTGACGTACCGAATAGGGTGTCATCAATGTCTAGGAAAATGACTTTGAGCTCAGGGAAGGTTGCACTCATTGCGATGAGTGTACCGCCGCAGCTGCATCGAGAAGACGCTTGGTGTAAGGGTGTTCGGGGCTCTTCAGAACTTCGGAGGTGAGGCCTTGCTCGACAATTTCACCTTGCTTCATGACTGCAACCCGATCCGAGAAACGGCGCACGGCATCGAGATCGTGGGTAATAAAGAGGTATGCGATCCCGCGCAGTGCTTGAAGATCGGCAAGGAGCTCGAGGATTTGCTCTTGGATATTCGCATCGAGTGCAGAAATGGCTTCATCGCAGACCACCAGGCTCGGTTGCAGGGCAATGGCGCGGGCGATGGCAACGCGTTGGCATTGACCACCACTCAGCTGATTTGGGAAAGCATCTGCTTGATCGGGACCTAGGCCGACATCGGCCAAGAGCGCGAGGGCTCGTTTGCGCAATTCTCTTCCCTTGGCGACCTTATGGATTGCCAGCGGCTCTGAGACGCTCTGCCAGGCACGCATACGCGGGTCGAGAGCCGAAACCGGGTCCTGGAAGACCATGCCGACATGGCGTCTGAGAGGTCTCAGCTGCGCCTGGCTAAGCGATGCCCAATCGACCTCCTTGCCGTTGGGGAGATGCATCATGACTTGCCCCTTTTCCATCGGCACCAGGCGTAAGAGTGCTCGACCGACGGAGGTCTTTCCGCTGCCCGACTCACCGACCAGGGCCAAGGTTTCGCCGGGATGAATACGAAAGTCCACGCCCTTCACCGCAACAAAGGAATCCTTCTTGCCACCGTTCGGTCCGGGGTAACGCACCTGCATGCCGAATACGCGGCAGACCGAAGGAGCCTCGTCAGGCGCATCTTCTTCGGCAGGCTTGGCGATTTGTCCAGCCAAGGCGGCACGCACCAACTCTTGGGTGTAAGCATGCTGCGGATTCTCAAACAAATCTTTGGGCGCACCCCGCTCGACCACCTTGCCATGGCGCATGACCAAAGCCTCTTGGCAAAAGGCGCGCACCAATTGCAGGTCATGGCTAATCCATAGCATGGCGAGGCCACGTTCCACGCGAAGGCGTTCAAGCAACCCGAGGATTTGCTCTTGCACCGTGACATCTAGGGCAGTGGTTGGCTCATCGGCGATTAAAACTTCTGGCTCGCCTGCCAGTGCCGCCGCGATTAACACGCGCTGTCGCTGGCCGCCACTTAACTGGTGCGGATAACGACGCGCCAATACGGCGCCATCGGGCAAATCCACTTCTTGCAGCAACTCCAACACCCGGGCTCGACGCGCGACTCTCGAAAGCTTCGGACGATGTGCTTGCAAGACCTCTTCGACCTGCTTGCCCACGCGCAACACCGGATTTAGCGCGGCCGATGGATCCTGAAAGATATAGGCCACCTTGGCGCCGCGGTACTTACGGAGGGCGGACTCCTTCAGAGTCGTGAGTTCGGTGCCCTGAAAGCGCACCTTGCCCGCCGCTCTCCGAACCCCAAACGGCAACAGCCCCATGATGGATAGGGCGGTGAGGCTCTTGCCGCTCCCCGACTCTCCCACCAAGGCCAAGGTGCGGCCCGCGTGGAGTTGGAAGTGCATGTCCTCCACCAGCGGCGGTTTAGAGCCAGCATCGACGACCTCCAAGCGGAGTCCTTCGACCTCGAGCAGCGCTGTTGATGTCACGCTCCGATTGTACGGCGCATGAGGGAATGATTCCGCATCGCTCCAGCGTTATCCTTTGGGCGTGACTTCGCTTCCCCGATTCCGACCGCGCTGGGCGCTTGCCTGGCTGGTGCTCTGCTCCGGGACTGTTGGATGTATGCCACCGCGCGCGGCTTTGACCGTTGCCAATGGCCCGGACGTGGAAGTCTTGGACCCGCAAATCACCTCCACCACCGCTGGAGGCCGTATTTTTTCCGCGCTTTTTGAAGGACTCACCCGCCTCGATCCTTCCACCTTGGAAGTGGTGCCCGGCTTAGCGGAATCCTGGCACAAGGAAGACCCCTCTGGTCGGGTTTGGACCTTCACGCTGCGCGAAGACTTACGTTGGTCCGATGGCACTCCCCTCACCGTGGAAGATGTGCGTGCTTCCTGGGAACGCCTTGCGCTTCCAGCAACCGGTGCAGACTATGCCGTTTGGATGACAAGTGCCGAGGTTTTTGCAAATCAAGAACTGCGCTCCGTACAGGTGCACTTTCCTGCACCGCAACCGTTGTTCGATCGCATGTGCGCTTTCCATGCGCTTTTTCCAATCCCTGCGGCATTACGCAATGCCGCTCCTGGTTCCACACCAGACCCGCTCCCTTGCAGCGGCCCTTACCAGCTAGAGGAACGACGGATTCGCGATCGTATTCGTGTAGTGCGCAATCCATACTCCTGGCGTCAAATTGAGCTTGGTTTTGAGAGCATAGATTTCTTAACTTTGGAATCGCAGTTCACCGCACTCAACTTATTCCTTGCCGGAGAGGTTTGGTTCACTCCTAACGTCCCCGACCTTGCAGTGCCTGCTTTGCATCGGGAGTACGCCAGTGCCTTTCAACCGAGGCCACAGTTCGCCACCTACTTTCTGCGTTTCCAAATGCAGGAAGGCCCCTTCCAGGACAAGGATCTACGCCTCGCTTTGATCCATGCCATTGACCGCGAAGAAGTGGCGCGCAACCTTGGTGGAGGTCGCCCTGCAGCAAGCAGTTTGGTACCACCCTTCACCGATGGCTATCCAGCAGTTGGGGGGCCGAACTTTGATTTAGGGCTCGCCAAAGAGGCTTTAAGTCGTTATCAGAAACGTCATCCAGAAGGTCTTCCGCATTTGGAATACCTCTACCCAAGCTCTGACTTCAACCGCAATCTAGCCGAAGTTCTGCAGCAGCAGTGGGCTGCAAATATTGGCGTGCAAGTGGCGCTTGCGAACCAAGAAGCGAAAACCTTTTTCCCAGCGCAGCGTGGATTGGAGTATCAAGTGAGCCACTCGAGTTGGGTGGGCGACTATTTGGATCCACTTACTTTTCTTGAAAACTTCGTTGCAGAAAGCGGCAACAACCGCACCGGTTTTGCTGACCCTGAGTATAAAAAACTCCTGCAGTGGGCTGCCGATTGCGGCGAACCAATTTTGCGTTTGGACTTACTCGCGCAAGCTGAAACCATGTTGCTGCAACAAGCGGTCATCGTGCCGCTCCTGCTCGACGTCGGGCAAGAACTGGTGGCGCCACAACTTGGGGGCTTTACCCGCAACGCCTCTGGCGTCATTGATTGGGCAGCACTTTATCCGAAGGCCTTGGCACAATGAAGTTTCGCCTCTTACGACGCATCTTCGCTTGGATTCTCGGCATCTTATTGGTGCATGCACTCGCATTCTTCATGATGCGCACCACGCGTGGTGGCCCCTTCGATGACGCCCGCGCCTTAGACCCCTTAGTCCTCCAAGCTTTGGAGCAGCGCTATGGATTAGACCAACCTTTCTTGGCGCAATACGGCCACGCACTCTCTGGTTTGCTCCGTGGCGATTTTGGCCCATCCTTGCGTTATCGCGATACCCAAGTGTCGACCTTACTTGCCGATGCACTCCCCATTTCCTTGCTTCTCGGCGGCGGCGCATTACTGATTGCCCTACTCGTTGGAATCCCTGCGGGGCTTTACACCGCACGTCGCGCACATGCCTTGGACGGCAAGATGGTGTATGGCGGCGGCACTCTCCTCTTAGCCTTACCCAACTTCGTTATCGCCGGTTTATTACTCGCGGTGTTCAGCTTTCAGTTGAAGTGGCTTCCACCCGCCGGTCTTGGTGGTCTCCAAAACTTCTTGCTTCCCTGGCTATGCCTCGGTTTACCACTCAGCGCGCAAATCCTTCTTTTAGTCCGCAGTAAAGCAAGGCAAGCCTTGGCCAGCGATGCTTTTCGCCATGCCACCGCGGAAGGTTTACCGCCACGCATCATCTCTCGACGTTACGTTCTGCGCCCAAGTTTAGGCCCGGTACTCGCCTTTCTGGGACCGGCAAGCGCTGCCATTCTTACCGGCTCCCTAGTGATTGAAAAAGTTTTCGCGCTACCCGGCCTTGGCACCTTCTTTGTGCAAGCCGCCTTATCACGTGACTACACTCTCGCACTCGGCGTCACTGTGGTTTACACCGCATTACTTGGCCTATGTACCTTGTGCGCCGATGTACTCATGGCCCGGGTCGATCCACGCTTGGAGGCTTTGTCATGAGGACCTCGCAAAGTCAAAAAGTTGCGTGGACTTTCCTCATTGTCTTATCGCTGACCGCCTTGCTCGCACCGTGGCTTCCCCTCGCCGATTTCCGCGCCATGGATCCCGATGCGCGTCTCACCCCGCCGCAATGGACCTCTGCTCCATTCCTCGGCACCGATGCACAAGGCCGTGATTTATTAGCGCGCGTTTTATGGGGTGCCCGTATTTCTTTGGCAGTTGGGTTCTTCGGCACGCTAGTCGCCATGTTGATTGGTATTCCTTATGGCGCACTCGCGGGCTTTCTTGGTGGGCGCTGGGATCGGTTGCAAATGCGCTTCGCAGATGCCCTCGAAAGTATCCCTATGGTGGTTTTTGTGCTGTTCTTGCTTTCCATCTTGCAGGAATATCGCGCCGACCTGGCAGTGGTTGGTTTTGGGCGCCTGCAACTTTTCTTCGTTGCAGTAGGTGTTCTATTTTGGCTACCCACAGCCCGTGTAGCCCGCGCTGAAGCGCTTCGCTTACGCAAACAACCCTTCGTGCAAGCTGCAGAAGCTAGCGGCATGAAAAGTTTGGGCATTCTTTGGCGTCACATATTGCCCAACATGATGCCCGCTTTAAGGGTCATGCTATTGCTCACCGTTCCGCGGGTCATTTTGATGGAAGCTTTTCTAAGTTTCCTCGGCTTAGGTGTAGAGCCTCCAGCTGTTTCGTGGGGTGGGCTTGCATCCGACGGGTTGGCGGCTATGAATCCACTCGTCGATTCAGCTTGGCTCATGCTAGTGCCCAGCCTAGCACTTGGCCTGACCTTATTGGCACTGCAGAAAGTAGCCAACCGCGCGGCTGACTAATCGAAGCTTGCCTTAAGAAGCCATCCAGGCGGCTTGCGCTTTCAGCACGGCGGCCTTCACCGCGGCCCAATTCTCGGCTCGTGCGCCACCAACCTTGCGATTGGTGGAGTTGGCGTAAACCAGAACTTCGTTGCCATCTTCCCGCAACTGCTCAATATTTCTTGGCGCATCTTCAATGTAAAAATGTGCACCGACCGCCTTCTTGTCGCCCATGAAACACAAGTCATAATACGGAATATCGTGATGATCCAACCAGCCAATGGTTTGTTGCACAGCAGTCTGATGAAACCGTCCAATAAACAACCGATGAGTAATAATTCGAATCTGCACCCCCGCTGCCGACAACTCACGTAACACTTGCGGCGCTCGCTCCATTGGGTTCAAATTGCGGAATAAGTCGCGTTGGGTTACTGCAAACCGGTGTAAGGCCTTATATCCGCCAGGCGCTTCCGGCACCCCCCACTCCACTAAGCCATACGAAACTTCTGGATCCAAACTGTCCAAGGGTACCCCCAGCCACTCCGCAGCAATCGGGCGCAGCCCTTCGTAAAAGTCTGCGGTGCAGCCGTCAAGATCGAGGCCAAGGATGAAGGGTTGTTCACTCACCACCACATGATAAAGCAGCGAGGTGCGAATCTCACAGCTAACATAGTCGAGTGCCTGAATGCAGCTACTGCGATATGCGAATGACCGCGAGCGCCACCTTCTGTCCAAACTGTGGACAGGAGGTTTTTGGCAAACGTCATCGGCTGCGATTGGAGCCGCCGGCGAACCCCAATTTCAGCGATCGCCTTAACCTGCAAGGGGGAAATGCATCGCGACTCTTGGTGACCTTATTGGCTACCTTAGTAGGCAGCTCCACTCTTATTGCAATCTTTTTTGATTTCGATGCGGCCGGTATGTTGATTGCGGGCATCGCCATGGCTATTGCAACCGTGCTTTGCACTTTGCGCCTGGTGGAGTTTCATGAAACGAAACGCACAGAAACGCTTCTGCAAGTTCACGAGGACGGCATCCGCGGGATCACTCGAGAGCAGCCTTGGTCTCCTATTCCAAAACTAAACTTGCTCGATCTTGCGCGGAAGCAATGGTGGGTGCTGGTCTTAGTCGTCATCGGTTTTGGCGCGAGCATTTGGCTGAAGCGATCGGAAATCGCTTCCTATTACGATGCCATGTTTGGCAATGACTTCGTAGTGCAAGAATCCTTGTCGGTGGAAACAGATGGCTTTGCAAGCTACTTGAAGGTAGACCTGGATTTCTCGGAAGACGATAACGAGTTGGTTCTCTCGTTCGAGAAGCTCCAAACCTACCCGGACTCAACCTCTGCCTTCGATGCCTTGCGCTCCACAGCAAGCATGCAAGAAGCGGCCGCCCTTTCGGCTATGGAGCTAGGTTATGCCCAACTGGAACTTCTGTTCGAAGACGAGAAGTTCGAGCGTGAACGCGTTTCACTTTCCCAATGGGATGAAAGTGGCAAGTTTAAGCACTTCTTTAGAACCAGTGACTGGCAAGGTCGCACTCTAAAGGGAATTCGCTTAACCCCTTAAGCCTTCTTCCGCGCAATCACATCGATCTCTACCCGGAGATCTTTGGGCAGGCGCTGCACTTCGACGCAAGACCGCGCCGGTTGATGGCCATCCATGTATTCGCTATAGATGGCATTCATTGCGACAAACTCATCCATGTCGGCCAAGTAAACCGTGGCTTTGACCACATCTTGCAAAGTGCAGCCGGCGGCCGCAAGAATTGCGGCAAGGTTGGCGAAAGTCTGATGCGTTTGCGCCTCAACATCCTCCCCGGAAAGACTGTTGTCGGCTTTGAGGCCCACGCAACCCGAGGTGTAAACCCATCCATCGACCTCAATAGCTTGGGAGTAGGGGCCGATGGCTTGTGAGGACCGATCCGTATGGATGATGTTCATGGCTAAGATTTTGGGCCGAAGCGTTCTTGCAGTGCGAGGTGCACGGCATCGGGTAAGAGTTTAGGCAATTCGCCGCCGGCAGCATAAACCTCTTTGATGAGGCTGCTCGAAAGATAAGTGAAGCGCTCGTTTGGCATAACAAACACACTTTCAACCTTAGGCGCCAGTTCGCGATTGGTCATGGCCATAGGGTATTCGTATTCGAAATCGGTCACCGTGCGCACGCCGCGCAACAGCACTTGGATGTCGTGCTGTTGGGCAAACTCCACCACCAGGCCTTTTAGCCCAAACACCTCCACCGGAAGGTGCTTCACTTCGGCCTGCAACATGGCAATCCGTTCCTCCACGCTGAACGCCGGCTGTTTATTGCGGTTGCCCGCCACCGCCACCACCAAGCCGCCGAACAGGGCGACGCCGCGTTGGATGAGGTCTATGTGACCAAGGGTGACTGGATCAAAGGTCCCCGCAAAAAGGGCGCGCTTTCGGGGCGAACTCATATTCGGATTGTAAGGTGCCGTTGGCCATAGATATCCGTCTTCTGGCAAGAGCTTCCAACTTCCTTGTGGATTCTATGCCTCTTGCCTCCCCGCATTCCCCCGTTCCCCCGCGTCGCATCCGGCGATGGCATTCCGCAGTGTGGTGTGCGGTAGTCCATATTTTGCTTTCTGGGCTTTTCCTACACACGGGGCCGCCACCCCTTTGGCTAGCCGAGTGTGGCACATGGATGGCGCTAAGTTGCTGCGGATTAGCACTCATGCACCGCATGTTTCTATATCCAGCACTACCGTTGTTATTACTTGCTGCGGCTGGTTTGGCCTTACAACGGGCTCCGCGGGCGCAAAGTTTGGTTTTGCTCGAGCCGCGGCCAGTCAGTTTGTCGGCCCGGCTTCGCGAGTGGCATGTAGAGGAGGATCAAACCTGGGGTCTCTTTGATCAAATGCAAAACGCCCAAGGTCTTGCTCTTGCACCGGCCTCTAGTGTACTTTTGGCGGTTTCAGACAGTAGCCCAGTTGCACCTCAGCTTGGGGGGCGCCTGCAGCTGGAAGGGCGGCTTTCTCACAATGGCCGTTCCTTTCGCCTCGAAGCCTTCCGCTGGCGTTTACTTCAAGACGGGCGGGCTCCTCCTTGGTTGGCCCTGCGCAATGGCGTGCGTCATCGATTACAGAAGGCGCTTTCCCCTGGGGAAGCTGGCTTGGCAATGGCCTTATTACTGGGCGAGCGTCGCGAAGTTACGCCGGACTTACAGGACACTTACCGCCGCTTCGGTTTGGTGCATTTACTTGCCGTTTCCGGCATGCATTTCTGGCTATGGGACCAGCTCCTCCGCCGTCTTTTGCGCGGACCAGGCGCCTATTTACGTTTACCCATACTCTGCCTTGCCGCCTTCCTTGCTGGGGCGACGGCGGCGGTCATGCGAGCCTTTTGGGCAGTGCTTCTGCGCGATGTTGCCGCACGCTTTCTACGTCCGGTCCGGGGTATGCATTTATGGGCTGCGGCTTGGACTCTGGAACTTTGCTTATTACCACCGGCAAGTTTGCATCTTGGATTTGTGCTGTCTTATGCCGCTACAGGTTTTTTGATTATGGGTGCCATGGCCAAGGAAAAAGCGCTGTGGATAAAAACTCTGCAAGCCTCTTGGGTCGCCTTTTTAGGTTCCATGCCGTTCCTACATTGGGTCCAAGGCACAATCGAGCCGTGGAGCATTGTGCTGAGCCCCATCCTTGGAGTGTTGTTGCCGTTTCGTTTATGCGGCGCCTTTTTGGCCTTGATCCCTGGATTAGGGCCTTGGGTTGATGGCTTCTTGCGTGGGATTAGTTGGGTAGAAACAAAGGCCTTTTTGATTTTGGAGGGTGCGCCATGGAGTCCTTGGCTGACCACGCATATTTCCAGTGCTTGGATTGCGCTTGCCGCCATTGCCGGTTTCCTGGCCACCTACCCCAAACTTCCGCAACGCTTTCACCTTCGCAAGTTGATGGCTTGTCTGTTCCTGTTCTGCTTCCTCGGACCGACACCGCACCGCGCCGGCCTTTCGGTGCTTCCCGTGGGACATGGCTTAGCGGTGGTGATTGCAGGAGACGAAGGGAGTTTAAGTTTTGACCTTGGCAGTGGAGAACGCGCACCGCGAGATTTGGTGGAACGGATTCTGTTTCCGGAACTTTTGCAGCACCACTGGAGGGTGCCCGACCGTTTGGTGCTGAGTCATGGTGACCGCGACCATGTAAATGGAGTTCCGTTTCTGCGCCAACGCTTAAGCCTAGAGGAGATCCAAGTACCCCCGATGACCTCACGCGTGCTTACCCATATGGAACCTTGGCAGATCACAGTCTATGGTTGCCAAGGAGCCATGCTCGACGTTTCGAACGATGCCGGGCATATTCTGGACATAAGACTGCAAAACTTTCGCGCCGTTTTGCTCGGGGACCAATCGGGCTATGCCCTACACAGCCTGGTACAACGCTTGCCTCCTGGGCCAGTGGATCTCTTGTTGGTCCCTCATCATGGACTTACCACGG
The DNA here is from genome assembly GCA_027623295.1 of Planctomycetota bacterium. Classification (GTDB taxonomy): domain Bacteria; phylum Planctomycetota; class UBA1135; order UBA1135; family UBA1135. Next base: position 9,326 of record JAQBXR010000017.1, on the reverse strand, counting down.
ATGGCTTTGCCAGCTTACTGCAGCATCTAAAACCGAAACGCGCGTGGTCCAGTTCGGGGCCAAAGAACTTCCCCTTGCCAGTCGCCCCACTCCTGGAGCATTTCCAGATTCCCTTAGAAACGACTTTGTTTGGCGCTCTGCACTGGTCCTCCCAAGACCATTAAGACGACAAGATTTCCGTGCCGCCAGTCAAGGCTCGCGTCTTCCTATTGATGCACAAGGAAATTTTTGGCGCCACCTTATTCGGCAGTCGCGCACATTTGGTTCGCGTAGAAACGCAAACCGGGCGCGGCCTTTCGCGCGTAATCCTGGTCGGCATGCCCGATGCCGTAGCGCGGGAAGCACGCGAACGATTACCGGCAGCCTTTCTACAGCATCAGTTTGCCTTTCCGAAGGGCAAAGTGCTTTTCAACCTGGTGCCCGCGCAATTGCCGAAATGCGGTCTGCCTTTTGATCTGGCCTTAGCGGTTTCGCTGTTGGTGGTGGAGCATCAGGCTCCAGCGCCGCAGGGTAAAACACTTTTCCTGGCGGAGCTTGATTTGGAGGGACGGCTTCATCCGCCAGCACGCGGCACCTTGCTGGCCGCATTAGCTGCCGTGCAGGAAGAATGCTTCACCCTCATCACCGCCCCCGATGCTGCTCCAGAAGCACATTTGGCGCCTGGCATGCAGGCATTCGGTTTGACGGACTTAGCCGAAGTCGTCGCATATCTCAAACATCCCGCTTCGTTCCACCCTTTGGCGCGAGAAACCCCAACGGCTTCCGATGGTGCTACTGGCACAAGTAAAAGCACATCGCGGCTGGATGACTTACGCGGACAACCTCATGCGCGCCGTGCTGCAGTGCTTGCGATTGCCGGCCGTCATTCGATGTGGATGCAAGGCCCACCTGGCACCGGCAAAAGCATGCTCGCCCGACGCCTCAGCTTGCTGCTTCCGGACCTCCACCCCCAACGCGCCTTGGAGGTGGCCAGCGTCGAAGCCTTACTGAGGCCGCTCACGCATTTAAGTTCCCGCCCACCATTCCGTGCGCCACACACCAGCGCATCGGCGCAGGCGCTCTTAGGGGGCGGCTCACCGCTTCGCCCCGGGGAGTTAGCCCGCGCCCATGGTGGCATTCTGTTTTTGGACGAAATCCCGGAATTCGCGCGACCGGTGTTGGAGGGATTGCGCCAGCCCCTGGAAGAAGGCGAAGTGCGCTTACAGCGTGCGCGTGAGTGGGCCACCTACCCCGCCGATGTCCAGCTCATCGCAACCAGCAACCCTTGCCCCTGTGGATATGCAACTCATCCCAAGATGCCATGTCGTTGCACTCCGGCACGCCTCAACGCCTATGCGCAACGCGTCAGCGGTCCCCTGCGCGATCGCTTTGACCTCTTTGTGGAAATGGGCCCTGTCGCTGCGGAAGCTTTAGATGGACCACCCACCGCTCCACCCGATGAGGAAATCCGCACCACTCTGCAACGCACCTTGGATTTCCAACAGCTTCAGCAGAAGACCCGCGGTTTCTGCACCAGCTCCAAAGCCACTCTCGATCAAATTCGGGCGACCGGCTTGGACTTGGCATCGCGCAAACTCATGCGTCAGGCAGTAGCCACTCTGCCTCTCTCCGGGCGCGGCCTACTGCGATGCCTCCGCGTTGCACGCACCATTGCCGATTTACAACAACGCGAGCCGCTCATCGTGCAAGACCTAAAAGAGGCGCTTAGTTACCGGCCGTCGCCTCTAGAGGCGGAATCAACCACATGGCCAGTTCGTTTTCCTCGACCACGAGAGATCCGCCTGCAGCCATCAGGAGCTGCACCGCAGGATGATCCTTTATCGTGACCACAGCCAGAGGACGTCCAGCAATCTTGGAACGAATTGCAGCCAAGGCCTGGGTTGAGTCATAAGGCTCACTTGGGCTCGAATCTTGCTTCACCCAACGACGGCCTTGCCATAGCGCAAAACTTGCATCTAAGCGTTCCCGCAAATCGGGCAAACTGGCGTTGTGGATTTGCGGAGCATCAACAAACAGGGCGTGCGATAACACCGGCATGAGTGGATTCCCTTGGGCGCCTAAAGCACTGCCGCGAATCCCTGGATGCCAGGGATGAAACAAGAGCACCGCATTCTCGGCAAGCTCTTGTTCGGCGGCTGCAACCTTGCTGGGCCAAGTTTGAATAAGCCCTTCCGGACGCAAGGCCAAACGACCGTCCTCCACATGGTTAAGCAGATTGCTTTCGCCCAAATCCCATTCGGAATAGGCCTGAAAAGTACTCCAAAAGGTCGGCACACAAAGCGAGCCAAGCGCAAAACAAAGTGGAGGACCTACCCACTTTCCGGGCAAAGTCTTCCACAAACTTCCAAGCAAAGCTCCTGCCGGCAGGGCAAGCAAAATGCCTTCCATACGCGGGAACTTATATTCGTTACTCCACGGCAAACTGAGGAAGGAAAACAATGCAGCTAAGCCAAGCGCAAAACAAAGTGGAGGACGCTTGTCTTTGGGGAGTTTAAACACACCCCAAATGCCCAATGGCCACAACAGCAGCAAAGGCCCAAGCAAGTTCGCCCATGCACCGGAACCGATGAACGGAAAAGCTCCCGCCATGGTGGTGTCGCCTTCTGGGGATCCACCCAAGAGCGGCAACAAAAACGGTAGCGCAATCAAGACAGCCACCACTGCTGCGGGAAGCAGAGTTTTGAGGCCTTGCACTCCTTGCTTCAGCAAAGGCAACTTTTCGAGTACCACCAACACCGCTACGAAGCCACCCACCAACGGGTTCAGCGCCATAGTGATGCCAAGCAAAACTCCCATACGTAAAGTCTCGCGTTTGCCACCCGCCAAATTATCAGCCAGCGCGAAGAATGCGAAAGGCAGTGAAATCGCAAACGAAGAAACGTTGAGGAACTTCGGCAAGAAGGACTGCAAACGGCCATCCCAACTCAATCCACTCACCGGTTCGGTTAAATCCAGCAACACCAAGAGCGGCGACGCTCCTTCCACCATGGGAGTGTCCGTCGAAACCCACCACTGCGAGAGGCCGTTAAAGCCAAGCACCATGGAAAAGAAAGCGCAACGTCGGGCAGTAAAACCTAGGCCTAGGCGTTTCCCAAAAGCATCAAGCGCGGGGCCCATGAGCATGGCCGCGAAAATGTTGAGGATGGCAAAGCCCCATAAAGGACCTCCGCCAAGTTTGCCCAGCAACACGCCTAAGGTTGGGTAAAGCGTGTAGTAATGCAGCGGAGTGCCAGCGTGATACGGATTCTCCGGCATGAGACCATCGCGCAAGACCGCTTCACCCAAACTGGTGTGCAGAAAACCGTGATAGGAGGTGCGCACGGCATCGCCGCCTAAGGAAACCACCACCATGACCACCAATGCAAGCAAGCCGCCCTCGATCCAGGGCGCTATGCGATCGCGCAGACTCGTTGGGGTGCTTAAGGATTCCATTGCGAACCGCGCCATGGGGTCAAAGTGGACTCACCCTCATGGTCGCCAGCTGAGGCATAACCCAACGACTCAAGGAGCTCTAACTCCTCTTGCGTCATGGCATCTTCTGGCTCCTCCCCGGCAAATTCCAAGGCATCGTGCCAAGTGCGAAGAGCATCTAACATCCGCCGCGTGATTTCCGGATTTGCGAGGGAGACATCGACCAATTCCTTTGGGTCGACACTGCGGTCGTATAAAGCAACCACCGGATAGTGGTAGGTCACAGATTTCGGCGGCTCAGGAGGACCGTTGAGGTTGGCCGATGGATTGTGCACCAAAGACCAGCGTGCATCGCGCACCATATAAAAAAGCTCGCGATAGGCCGAGAAAAAGTACTCGCTCTCGGGCTCAACACCGCGCAAGACCATGGGCATGACCTCTTCCAGGGCGATGCCTTGCTCCACCCGCTTCCCCGCCATCCACTCCTTACCCAAAATCATCAGCGGGACATGGGTGGTGCCCGAATAAATGCTCTTGGCGTGCATGGAGTAACCGTTGCGGTCGAGTAGCTCTTCGCCGTGATCGGAGACGAATACCACCACCGCGTTATCCAATAAATCACCGCGCCCTGCGTTTCGGTATTGCGCTTCTAATCCAGTCAGCACTTCCACCACATAATCGTTGGCAGTCAAAATCTCTTCATCGTAAAGCGCTTGCACATTGGCAAGCACCGCATCGGTGATACTCTCAGGATTGCGATGTAAGCCTTCCAAAGTAGGTTTATCGCCCTTGGCTCCACTAGATTTGGAGAAGGTCCCCAAATGGGGAGCAACGGGTTCATACGGCTGATGCGGTGCCATGTAGTGCGCCCATACAAATATGCGCTGCTTGGCCTCGACATCGTTCTTAGTGGCCACCAACAACTCGCGTGGGGCCGATTTCTCAGCCTGCTTAGTCCGCACCAAATGCGAGGTAAAGCCGCGATCTAAACCACAATCTTCTCCCAAAACGCGGTTCGCCACGACTGCATGACCGGCCCATCCGAGCTCGGCCAATTCCATGGCAAAGGTTGGCTCACTGCTCTTGATAAAGTTCCCAATCGAGCCGTGTTCCAAGGGTGGCATACCGGTCCACAGAGTCGTAAACGAAGGCAAAGTCATGCCGGCAGGTGCCCAAGTGTTTTCCCACAGGGTCCCATTTGCGGCCAACCAAGCCATCGACCACTTCTGGTCGGCGCTTCCTCCAGTGGCGCGCTCAGCACCATAAAACGGCAAACGGTCGGCACGTAAAGTGTCCACCGCAACCAAAATCAGGTCACGGGTATCGCCTGGCGCCAAAAGACCAGAGGTGATGACTTCCGACCGGGCAGCTTGTCCTCCGCCCACCGCAACCTCGACTACCGGGCCATCGCCCTTGGTGCAGGCGGCCAAAGCGCCCACCACGAGTAAGGCACAGAAGAGAGGGTTTTTCAGACAGTCCATATCCACAGTATAAGTCTTAGGACAACGATTAGGGTTTGGCCGGGTGGGCCCAGCTCGGATCTTCGCTGAGGTCGAAACCCCATTGCGGAGCCACCCAGTAGATGCAGAACAAGGTGACCAGGATTGCGGTGCACAGGTTGAGCACGAAACCTGCCTTTGCCATTTCGCCCATTTTGAGGCGTCCACTTGAGAAAAGAATCGCATTGGGAGGGGTTGAGACCGGCAACATGAAGGCGCAGGACACAGCGAAGGTCAGTGGGATGGCAAGCGCCATGGGATGGAGTCCTGCAGCAACACTGGCGCTGAACAGCACCGGCAGCAAAATGTTGATGGTCGCAGTGTTGGAAGTGATCTCGGTGAGAAAGGTCACCGCGATGGCGACACAGAACACGGTCCCCCACAACGGCAGGACTTGGAGGGAAGAACCCATGGCATCGCCCACCGCGGCGCTGAGTCCACTCACTTCAAAACCCTTCGCCAATGCGAAACCACCGCCAAGCAACAACAAAATGCCCCACGGAATGTTTTTGCAGTCCTCCCAATCCATAAGCGCACCAGTTTGTTTGGCGCGGCCAGGGATTGAGAAAAGTAAAAGTACGCCGACCAAAGCTACCGTCGAATCTTTCAAGGTACCGGCAACATGTTCTGGCAAGAAGCTCGCCCATCCTGGAATCGCGAAATCTCCAAAATCTATACCTTGCCGTGTCATCCAAAGAATGGCGACCAAGCCAAAAACTCCAAGCACGCGGTTTTGTTCTGGCGTACGCGGTGCTTGACCGGCACGTTCTTCCACAAAACGATCTAAACTTTCGGTGCGTTTGGAACTCAACTTTCCGGTCACTCGACAAAGGCAAAACCACGCCACGAAAAGGAAAGCGAGAACGAACGGAAAGGCTCCAAAAAACCATGTGCCGAAACTTAACTCCGGGGCATCGGGGAATCGCTCGCTATACATGCCCAGTAAAACGCTGTTGGGCGCGGTGCCAATCGGGGTGGCTACCCCTCCAATCGAGCACGAATAAGCAATGCCGAGTAACAAGGGTGCATTCAGTTGCTTTTGCTCAAACGGCTTACATTGCTGCAACAAAGAGACCGCCACTGGCAACATGAGCAGCGCCGTACTGGTGTTACTAATGAACATGCTCATGAGCCCTGCGACCAGCATGAAGCCCAGCACCACGCGACGCGGGCGGGTGCCAAAGATGCGCAGGGAGCGCAAAGCGAAGCGGTGATGCAGGCCGTAGCGTTCCAGAGCGAGAGCCAAAATGAACCCACCGAGGAATAGCAGCAGGATGTCTTTGAAATACCACGGTGCGACTTCGCGGGCATCGACCACTCCCAGGGCTGGGAACAGAAGTGCCGGCAGGAGCGAAGCGATTGGCAGTGGCAGGGCCTCGCGGATCCAACAATAAGCGGTAAAGAAGGCAATCGCGGCGGTGGCGCGCGCCTCATAGGGCAAATCTGAGACCCACGGCATCCAGGGAACCACCAAAGCTAGCGCCACTCCGGGAAGGAGGCGCTGCAACGGGCGGGGCGGGCTTTCCGGGTCGGAATCCAAGGGGCTGACTCTGGCGCAAGGGGCCGAGGGACGCCATCCTATGCCTGCCGACGCGCGTCTGCAGCCCATGACCTGGTTCGATTCCCTAGCCGCCTCCCTCATCCCCTTGGTCCCGAAAGCGATCATGCGGAAGCTCAGCCTGCGTTACATAGCCGGAGAACATCGTGAAGATGCTCTGCGCCGTGGTGCACAGCTCGCCTCCTCGGGTTATCGGGTGACCTATGACCAACTGGGAGAAGCCGTGACCACTCAGGAAGAGGTCGATGCTGCCACCAAGGAGAACTTGCGTTTGCTGCAAGATTTGGCCGATGAAAAGCTAGAGCTGAACATTTCGGTCAAGCCAACCCAAATGGGTTTGAACCTTGGCGAACAAGTCTGCATAGATTCCGTTTCCACGATTTTGGAGAAGGCGCAAAGCCTAGGTGCCTTTGTGCGTTTTGAAATGGAAGAATCCGAGACCGTCGATGGCACCCTACGCGTCTTCGCTGCCTTGCGTAAAAAGTTCGGTGCCAGCGTAGGCATTGTGATTCAATCGATGCTGCTGCGTACTGAAGAAGATGCGAAGCAACTGGTTGCTGTGGATGCACCTTTAAATGTGCGCCTGGTCAAAGGGATTTATGTCGAACCGGCGGAGATTGCCCATCAAGACTGCAATGTGATCAATCAGGCTTATCTACGCATCTTACGTATCCTTTTAGAAGGCGGCGCCTTTGTTGGTGTGGCCACGCACGATGAAGTTCTGGTCGAAGGGCTGCAAACCTTGTTGCAGGAAAACCCAAGCTGGTCTGAGCAATGCGAAGTGCAAATGCTTTTGGGTGTGCGTGAAGAACTACGCCAGGATCTACGCCGACAGGACTTGCCGGTCCGGGTCTACGTCCCCTATGGCGAAGCTTGGTATCGCTACGTGGTCCGTCGCTTAAAGAAGAACCCCAAGCTAGCGCGTTACGCCATGATGGGGATGTTCAAAAAGCAAGAGGATTTCACTTAGGCTTCTGCGTTGAGAGCCGCGGCAACCTTCTGCGCGGCATATCCGTCCAGCAAGGCCTGAGCCACTTTACTTACGGCAGAGGCTAAAGAGACCTCCTGTGCAAAGGAAGCACCAGCTGCACGTGCATGCCCGCCGCCACCAATCGTGCGCGCGACTTGGTTCACATCTAGATGGCGTTTACTGCGAAAACTCACTTTGCAAAAACCGCCAGCGCGTTCGGTGATGAGCCCCACTGCTTCCACTTCCTTGACGCTACGCAAAATGTCCAAAATATCATCGCTGTCTTCGAGAGTGCCACCTAGTTCGGCGAGGCGAGCTTGCGATGAAAAAGCCACCGCAATGCGGCCATCTTCAAAGTACTGCAAATTCTCCAATGCCGCGCTGATGCCAATCGGACGTCCGAGTTCGGCTTGCTGATACACCAAATCGTAAAGGCGTTCCGTATTCACGCCCTTCTCCACCAGACTTGCAGCGGCGGCCCATGCATCGGCATCGGCGTTGGAGTACTTGAGCCACCCGGTGTCGGTCATCAGAGCCACAAAGGCCGCCTCATAAGCTTCGATAGGCAGGGAGTCCACGCCCAGGGCACTGGCGACCTTGAGTGCAATCAGGCCACTTGCAGCAGCGGTGACATCGTGCACTAAGGCCGTCCACCCGTGATCTTCTGCAATCGGATGGTGATCCAAGGCGATGCGCGGCATGCCACTTGCCGCCACTGCATCTCCCATCGAGCCAAGCCGATCGAGTTGGTTGCAATCGCAGACCAAAAGCAAATCAGCCTTGGGCAGGGTGCCGTTAAACAGGGTCCATGGCGTATGCGCTTCCAGAAAACCGTAACGGCCATCGGGAGGGTTCGGCAACATGACTTCGACCTCCTTGCCCATCTTTTTGAGCGCGTGGTACATGACACTTTGCGCACCCAAACAATCGCCGTCGGCGCGGAGATGTCCGGACAGCAGAATTTTTTGACTCGACTCGATCAGTTGGATGGCTTCTTGCATGCGCAGTGATTTTAACAAGTGGGGAAGCTGCTGACTTCTCGTTTCAGGTCGATGCCACTGCATAAGAATTCACAGAAGGCTTGGGCGTTGCCATGGGCCGCTTCTGGGATCTGTGAAACACGCAAAGGGCGAGCCAGCTTGCCGGGATCCAGGCTGCCGAGGTCTTGCCGTTGCAGCGCTCCGGCACCGCGAACCGTCAAAGCTCCCCACCAAGCTTGAGCCCCATGGCCGGGCATGGATTGATGAGCCAAAGCCACTTCGCGCAAGGGGTCGAGCACGGCATTGGAGGCACGCGAATCACATCCGAGTGCAGGTAAAGTGACGCCGGGCTGTGCATAAGCCGTGGGTGGGCGATCAAAATACAAGTGAGTGCCCGGGCAGAACACCATGGCGACACCAGCACCTTCCATTTCTTGAATTTCGGCCGCAGTCAGATTGCCTCCATGCACTGCTAAGACGCCTTCCCGCATGCCACCCATAGCGCGCAGCCAATCCACTGGCGAGGTCCACTGCCCACCCACCATGGGACGTTCACGACGCGCTAACAAATCGGCCATGGGGCCAGCGCCGTCGACCAGATAAGCACGCTCTTCTTCATGTTCACCAAGATGAATCGAAACTAAACCGTGACCTTGCATGGCCGTGAAGACTTGCCGCGCCACTTCTGGGGCAACCGAATAAGGAGCATGCAAAGCAATGCCACCGTTTTGCTTGGCCTTTTCCAACAGCTCCCCTGAAAAACTATCCGCATCGGGCGCAAAAACCTCGGTGAAAGGCAGAACTTCCGGTAGCGCCTTGCGGGTTTCCCCCTCTGCCCCGCGTTCCGCAACATGACTTAACACCAATCCGCATCCGTTGCGCTCAAGTTCCTCTAAAGAAAGCAGCGC
>JAQBXR010000003.1 GCA_027623295.1 Planctomycetota bacterium | reverse complement strand
CATTTTCGCGAACGTTATCGCAAGGTAGATGTTCTGATTGTGGATGACATCCAAATGTTATCCAACAAGCAGCGCACCCAAGAAGAGTTCTTCCACACTTTCAATGCGCTTCGGACTGCGCAAAAGCAGATCATCTTGTCTTCAGACGCACCTCCGGGAGAAATCCCTGGTTTGCAAGAAAGGCTTGTCAGTCGCTTTAAGTGGGGATTGGTGGCAGAAATTGAATCACCTTGTTTTGAGACTCGGGTCGCTATTTTGCGCCGTAAAGCCGACCGCATGGGCGTTGAGTTGCCAGATCTAATCGCACATTTCATTGCGGAGCATGTAGACCGCAACGTACGCGAGCTAGAAGGCACCCTAACGCACCTACATGCGTTGTCTCAGCTCAATGGTCTTCCCATTAGCTTGCCACTCGCACGCCAAGCCCTAGGCTCTGAACGAAATAAGAAAATGCAGCGCATCATCCGCATGGATGATATCCTGCAAACCGTAATTGCTCACTTTGGGGTGCGCCTCGCTGAATTACAATCTAAGCGTCGTACGCAGTCCATCGTGTACCCACGACAGGTTGCTATGTTTCTTGCTCGCAACATGACTGACCACTCTCTAGAAGAGATTGGGGGTCACTTTGGGGGACGCGATCACAGCACCGTTGTCTATGCGGTTGAAAAGATGGAACGTCGTCGTCGCGTAGATGGTGATTTTGCCTCACTTCTCGCAGACCTCGAACGAAAAATTCGAAACAACGAGTCCTAAACATGGCCCTTTCCTACAAGCCTCATGCGTCTAAATCGCGCATGAGGCTTAACTTTTGCCAGGATAACTTGTGGATAACCGGGCATAGAATGAGGATTAAAACTCTACTTCTCAACACTTTCCACAGACTCCAGGGGGTTCAAAATCGCACGGTGGAAAGGCCGGCTTTTTCTCCCCAAACCTTCCCCCCGTATCCCCTGACTCCAGGCCCCAACAGAGCCCAAACAGGATTTCGTAAGAGATTGAAAACAAAGGTTTTAGGGAGTCACTCTAGCCTTTCTCCACAAACCCTCTTCGACTATAATACGAAGACTAATAATTACTTCTTAAGTAATTAGAAAAGAGCCGCCCACCCATGAAGTTCCTCATCGACCGCCTTGCCTTCCGTAACGCTTTACAGCGCGTTGAAATGGGCATTGACCGCAAACCCACAAATCCCGTCTATGGCGGCATTTTGATTGAAGCTTCGAATAGCAGCTTGCAGCTGATGACCAATGACTTGGACATGGCTGTTCGTTATCGCATCGATTTCGTTCAAGTAGATCAACCCGGCTGGGCAGTAATTCCTGGTCGTGAACTGGTCGACATCATCAAAGACGTTGAGTCTGACACCGTCACGCTTACTCTTAACGACAAAGGAAGCGTAAAACTTCAGGCCGGAGAAGATGTTTGTGATTTAGTCACCTTCGAAAGCAGCTCTGGAGCCAATGCCACTGACCGCTCAGAAAGCTTTCCTTTGGTCGCTGCACTCGAGGGCAAAGCCGATGTCATTATGGACAAGGGAGATTTTTTGGTCATGGTCAACTCCACTCGTTTCGCAACATCGCGCGTGCAAGATACGCGCTTTGCAACCGAAGGAGTTTTGTTTGAGCTCAAGGAAGGCCAAGCAACCATGGTCGGCACCGATGGTCGTCGCTTAGCATGCATTCACCGCCCAGCCACAGGCGGCAAAGGGGGGAAGTCACGTGCAGTTCTATTGCCAAAGGTTCTAGATCAAATCTATCGCTTTGGCCTCGATGAGGAAGGCGACAGCATCAGCGTTTGGTTTCTTGGAAACTTGGTTGGTTTCCGCTTGGGCAACTTGGAATCCTTCGGTCGCGTGTTGACTGGAGAATATCCGAATTACGGTAATGTCATTCCTGCTGCAGGCAAGCACATCGTGCGCGCACATCGGGAATCCTTCTCCAAAAAACTAAAGCTTGCTAGCCACCTCACGCACGACTCCGCTGCTGTTGTGCGGCTTGGCTTAACCGCAAACAACATGGAAGTTTCCGCGGAACACGAAGGCCGTGGACGTGCTTCTGCGAACTTTGAAGTGGACTATGTTGGAGAAGGTCTGAAGATGGCTTTTAACCCAGCTTTCATTCTCGATGGCTTGAAGTCCGCGCATAGCGATGCGATTGAGCTTCAGGTAGATGATGCATCACGCCCAGCAAAGTTCATTCTTGGCGATGATTACTCGTACGTAGTCATGCCACTTAGTGCTCTAGTTTGAAAAAACCATCTAGGCACAATCACGACGCCGTCCCAATCGTGGACATCGTGAATCAGGTCTTTCAGCAATACGGCCTTTCTCGCAGCTCTGAATACCGTTTGGTATTTGAGTCTTGGGATCGCATTGTGCCGCCCGTTTTCGTCGGACGCGCACGGGCCGTTTCCTTTCGCAATGGCAAACTAATTGTTGCCGTTGAATCATCCCCTCTGCTTGAAGAGCTACGCGGTTACCGTATAGGGGAGTTCATTGCGCTGTTGAACCAGGACATTAGTGTACGTGGGGAAGCAACGCATCTGGTCGTTCGAGGCATTGAGTTCCGTCGCAACTAGACACAAGATGAGTCAAGACAAGAAAACAGATTACGATTCCAGTTCCATCCAGTTCCTCAAGGACTTGGAGGGTGTACGTAAGCGTCCCGCTATGTATATCGGTGACACAGCTTTTTCAGGCTACCATCACTTGCTGTGGGAGATTGTCGACAACTCGGTCGATGAAGCGCTCGCTGGTTTTTGTACCAATGTCGACATTGTGTTGAACGAAGATGGTTCAGCAACCGTGACCGATGATGGCCGTGGTATTCCGGTCGATATTCACCCTGAAGAAGGGGTGCCTGCGGTGGAGCTTGTAATGAGCAAACTTCACGCTGGCGGTAAGTTTGATGGCAAAGCTTATGCCGTATCTGGCGGCCTTCACGGTGTCGGTATTTCAGTGGTGAACGCCCTGTCAGAAAAAACCGTGGTGGAAATTTATAAGGATAATACGCATTATCAGATAGAGTTTTCGCGTGGTGTTAAAACGAAAGACTTGTTTGAGGTTGGGAAAACGGACAAGCAAGGAACGCGTGTCACTTTCACTCCAGACACCGAAGTGTTTTCGCATCAAGGTTACGAATGGGATACCGTGCGTAAACGCCTTCGGGAAATGGCCTATCTCATGGGCACCTCTGGGCTAAAGATTAGCCTGACTGACAACGTCAGCGGAAAGGATGAAAAGTTCCATTACCCCGAAGGTTTAGTTTCTTACATCAAGGACCTTACCGAAGGTAAAGAGAGCTTGACCGATGTGGTGCACTTTCAAAAAGATATTGAGTACAACGAGAAGTCTTACAACGTGGAAGTCGCATTGCGGTACACCAATGATTGGCATGAAGGGGTTTACTCTTTTGCCAACAACATTCGCACGGCAGATGGTGGCACCCACCTTTCTGGTTTCCGTAGTGCTTTAACCCGCACCCTAAACATCTTCCTTAAATCAAACAACTTGTTGAAGAAGGGAGACATGCCATCGGGCGAGGACTACAAAGCGGGTCTTTATGCGGTGGTTTCGATCAAGCTTCCAGATCCTCAGTTCGAAGGACAGACAAAGGGCAAGCTAGGCTCCCGAGAGGCAGCACCAATTGTTGAGACCGTAGTCAACGAATGTCTTGGCACTTATCTTGAAGAGAATCCAGAGTCTGGCCGTCAAGTTGTTCGCAAAGCACTTTTGGCTCGTGATGCCCGCGACGCTGCACGAAAGCAACGCGACCTGGTACGCCGCAAAGGTGCGTTGAGCTCCGGATCACTTCCTGGAAAACTGGCCGATTGTCAGTCCCGAGATAAATCTGAAACTGAACTGTACATCGTGGAGGGTGACTCGGCAGGTGGTTCGGCGAAGACCGGACGTGACCGTTTCTTTCAGGCCATCCTTCCGCTGAAGGGTAAAATTCTGAACGTTGAAAAGAACAACGCGAACAGGATTCTTGCAAACCAAGAATTGCAGACCATGATCCAAGCGATTGGCGCTGGCATAGGCGACGACTTTAACCCGGATAAATGTCGCTACGGCAAAGTCATCATCATGACTGACGCAGACGTTGACGGGTCTCACATTCGTACATTGATTCTGACCTTCTTCTTCCGTCAAATGAAGGAGTTGATTGAAGCTGGAAAAGTCTATGTGGCTTGTCCGCCACTTTTCCGCCTGCAAAAGAAAGGCTCGAAGTCTTTCCGTTATATTCACGATGAAGAAGAGCTTCGTGAAAGCCTTATGGCTCACTCGACGAAAGATGTTTCGGTGAGTCTTCCAGGCGGTGTAAAGGTTGAAGGGGACAGTGCAGAAGAAGCATTGCGAAACCTTCAAAAAATAGACCGCGCCCTTTCTGCAATGAAAGGGAAACGCCGTGGTGTATCTGCAGAAGACTATCTAGCTGCTGCGGATGCTGAGGGCAACCTTCCAGCCGCCCTTGCAATCGACGTTGAAAGCGGAATAGAAAACTTCTTCTGGAAGATGGCCGACTTAGACACTTATCTCGCAGGCCTATCTGAGGCCCGCATTTGGGATGGTTTTGAATCTGAGATACCACGCGACGAAGCGAATACTTTAGTTTTCCGCTACACCGAAAAGCCTGCGGTTCAACCAGCATTCCAAAAACTACGTGCAATAGGCGTAGGCTTTGGCGCATCGAACGATGGTGCGGATTCTCCTATGTTCCAGTTCGACGATGGCAAGGAAGTGCGTAGCGCAAGCAGCTTATCGGAACTTGTTGGCATGTTCCGCGACCAAGGTATGAAGGGCATTGAAGTGCAGCGCTACAAAGGTCTTGGTGAGATGAACCCTGACCAGTTGTGGGAATCCACCATGGATCCAACAACGCGTTTAATGAAGCGCATTATTCTGGACGATGCCTTTGAAGCAGACAGAACATTCACCATGTTAATGGGGGATGAAACAGCGCCGCGTCGGGAGTACATCGCGAATCACGCACACGAGATTGAGAATCTCGATATTTAGGTTAGAAAAATCCTAAGAGGCCAAGGTGTAGCCGATAAACGCGGCTACCCAGGCAACAGCGCCCATGTAGCTCATCATAAAGATGGGCCATTTCCATCCGCCGGTTTCTCGTTTAGCAACGGCGACGGTCGAAAGACAAAGCAAGGCGTAAACGAAGAACAGCAACAGTGCAATTCCACTGGCAAAGGTCATTGGGGGTTCTCCGGTTTTGGGATCAGGTGTCGTAAGGATGACGCCTAAACCGGGGTGCTCGCCATCGATTTCTTCGTAGGCATAAACTTCAGCGAGCGTGGAAACCATTAACTCACGCGCCGCAAAGGATCCAATTAAGCCAACATTAATACGCCAATCAAAGCCGAGTGGATCGAATACCGGCTCCATGGCATGTCCTAGGTCCGCGGCATAACTTTGCTCAATCTGTGCACGATGTGCTTGAGCGGCTGTGAAATCAGCCGGGGACTCGTGTCGCGGGAAGTTCAGCAAAAACCACAACACGATGGAACCGATCAGAATTACGCTTCCCGCGTCTTTCAAAAAGACCTTCACGCGACGAAAAACCTGAATGCTAACCGAACGTAAAGATGGAAAGCGATAAGGCGGAAGCTCTAGGTAAAAAGGAAGACTTGCACCTTTCAACATGCCGCGCTTAAAAATGCCAGCAAAGAGAACGGCGCTGATCCCACCCAACAAATAGAGGCCCATCAGGGTCATGCCTTGATAAGTGAACGGCCCCCATACCGTGGTGTCTGGGATGAACGCGGAAATCAAAAGTGCATAAACTGGAAGTCGCGCGGAGCAAGTTGCAAAGGGCGCAACCAAAATAGTGGCCAAGCGATCTCGTGGCGATGGAATCGACCGTGTGGCCATAATGCCGGGAACAGCACAGGCGTAGGAGGAGAGTAGGGAAATGAAGCACCGCCCTTCCAGGCCCGCCCAACCCATAACGCGATCGACGACAAAAGCTGCTCGAGCCATATAACCAGAAGCCTCGAACATGAAAATAATCGCGAAGAGCAATGCGATTTGCGGAACAAAAACAATGACTGCTCCAACGCCGCGAATGATGCCGTCCGCTAATAGGTTTGTGAATAGTCCCGGTGGGAAAGTGGCGAGGACCCAGTCGGCGGTAATGTCCATCCACCCCGAGAAAAGGTCCATAGCTGGGGCTGCCCAAGAGAAAATAGCCTGGAAAAACACCGCAAGGAAAGCTCCAAACACAACGAGCCCAAGCACGGGATGAAGCAAGACCCGGTCAATTTTGCGCGTGAGCCGACTCTCCGAGAGAGGATGGCGAGTAACTTTCTGAAGGATCTCATCTCCCCAAAGGAAGCGAGAATGAGTATCTCCCTCAGGGATATTTTTTGCTCGGTTCCAGGCAGTAACTTCGGCCAGCTTTAGGCGTAAGTCGTTGACTCCAAGCCCCTTATTTCCAACAACTCCAACAATGGGAATGCCCAACTCGCCTTGAAGCTTGAATAAATCAAGGTCTCCGCCACGGGCCTTAAGCTCATCAATCATGGTTAGGACTAATAAGGTAGGACGACCAATGTTCAGAACATCGGCCAACATGGGCAGGGAACGGTCGAGCGTGGTGGCGTCAGCAACAAAGACAATGCCGTCGGGCGCCTTGCCTCCGTCCAATTCGCCCTTGAGCACTTTCGATGTGACGGCCTCGTCTTCGGAAATAGCGTGTAGGGAGTAGCTACCCGGTAAGTCTGAAAGAGTGATTTTGACCTTTCCAACTTCCAGACTCCCAAGACGACGATCTACGGTAACGCCGGGATAATTTCCCGTCTTTGCGGAGAGTCCTGTGAGCGCGTTAAAGAGAGTGGTCTTGCCAGCGTTCGGACTGCCAACTAAGGCAAGGCGCAATTCCTGAGTCATTTGGTTTTCCTCAAGGGAGAAATCCTCCTAATTTTGACACGCAGAGCCTCTTTGGGGCGAAGGGCGAGCTGATAGCCCCGTAAGGTCAATATCAATGGACCACCAAAGGGAGCCTGACGCTCAAACCGAACTTCGGTGCCGGGGGTAAAACCAAGCTCTCTTAGCCGTTCACAGATGTCACAGCCTCCGTCTACTTCCACGACTTGCGCAAAAAGGACTTGCGGAAGATCGGCGAGGGTGAGGTTTTGGGTGGGAAGGTTCAATGCGGGCCCTATTGAGACTCAGTTGCAATAAAGGGCGTGGCGATTATAGCGCCATAGCCAGGGAAGGAGGCGGAAAATCTGGCTTTGCGCACGTTATGATAACGGCGCAAATGGCTGATTCTCCTTCACCAAAACAGGCCGCCGGCATAGCCGCAGCCAAACACGTGAAGACTGGCACAATTCTTGGTCTTGGAACCGGGAGCACGGTGGCTTTTTTTCTAGATGCGTTGGCAGAACGCATGAAAAAGGAAGGCCTGCAAGTGATTGGGGTTCCGACTTCGGTAGAGACGGCCGAGAAGTGTAAGGAGCTTGGGATCCCCTTAGCGACCTTAGAAGAACAACCAGTTATAGATTTGGTTGTCGATGGGGCAGACGAGGTTGACCCAGAGTTTCGCCTCATTAAAGGCGGCGGCGGCGCATTGTTACGCGAAAAAATTGTCGCAGCAGCTGGAACAAAAGTCATCATTATCATTGGTGGCGGGAAAAGAGTTGACCGACTTGGCACAACTTTCCTTTTGCCGGTTGAGGTGCTTCCCTTCGGTTATTTGTCTATTCGTGAACGGGTCGCGCAACTTGGAGAATGCAAACCCTATGTGCGCAACACGGAGGCGGGAGAACCCTTTGTAACCGACAATGGCAACTACATCCTTGATTGTCGTTTTGAAAATGGAATTGCGGATCCAAATCAACTTCACGCAACTCTTTCACAAATACCTGGCGTGATTGAGGTCGGACTATTTCTAGACCTTTGTCACATCGTCATTGAAGGCGGGGACGACGGGACTGTTGTAACCCTTCAACGCTGAACAAGATGAAAGCAATCTACACACTCTCTGTTGAAGAACTCGAAAAGCGCTTACTCGATCAAGTAGGCAGCACCTGGCCACCCATAGACAAGGCGGTTGCCATGGCAAAGTCTGCACATGATGGCCAGGTCCGGAAAGGTTCTGGAGAACCTTATGTCGCACATTCTCTGCGCACTGCGCTTTGGCTGCTGGAAGTTGCTGAGCAAAAACATAACCCAGCCGTAATTTGTGCAGGCCTGTTGCACGATGTTGCGGAAGACACCGAGGTCACCGCGAATGATGTGGAAGACAGCATTGGCTCCAAAGTTGGAGACCTAGTTCGCGCACTGACTCATCCTGACTTAAAGGAAGGTGAATCTGAGTACGCCCGCAACATGCGGCACTTGGAAGGTCTTCGTTGGGAAGGTCGCGACGCACATATTGTGAAGAGCGCAGATCGTTTAGACAACATTCTCACGATGGAAGGTGCATTCACCGCCGAGCGTCGTGAAGAGTATCTAAAAGAAACGGAAGATGGCGTTTTGCCACTTACTCTCGCATCAAACACGGCGCTTTACCACGCGCTTAAAGATGCACTGGCAGACGCAAAGTCTGCTTCTTAGTTTTAGGCCCGTCCGCCCCCGAAGACGATGAAAGAAAGCCTCGACCGTGCAAATGAATTGGAGCGTCGCTTGGAGCAAATTCGGGGACGTCTTTGACTACGCGTCAAACGCAGAAAAGAAAGCGGAGTTCAATAAGGTCATGGCCGAAAGCGGTTTCTGGGACGACCAGGATGCCGCACAAAAAGTTATTGGCCAAATGAAGCAAGCGCGTGCCGTGACGGACCCGATTGATGAAACGGCCGAGGTCTTGGAAGAGATTAGTATGCTCGCAGAACTTGGAGAAGAAGGCGGCGCCTCAGAAGTTGTGGACGAATTGGCCGCGGCATTGGAGTCAGCAGAAGCCAAGTTAGACGCTCTGGAATTTCAAGTCATGCTTGGCGGGGAAAACGATAATCGCAACGCTTTTATTACCGTTCAGGCTGGCGCAGGGGGTGTGGACGCTACCGATTTTGCAGAAATGCTTCTGCGCATGTACATGCGTTGGGGCGAAGCAAAGGAGTTTGAAATGACCGAGATTGAACTCCTCACTAACGATGAAGGCGGCATTCGGCATGCCACGCTTTTGTTTAGTGGACCCTATGCCTACGGCAAGCTTAAGGCTGAACGTGGCGTTCATCGTCTCGTTCGCATTTCTCCCTACGATGCTCAAAGCCGGCGTCATACAAGCTTTGCTGCGGTAGAGGTTATGCCTGAGTTTGAAGACGAAGGTGCGATTGATCTAGACATGGCCGAAGTCCGCGTGGATACATATCGCGCCGGCGGAGCTGGCGGACAGCACGTAAACAAAACTGATTCAGCGGTTCGCATGACGCACCTGCCAACAGGAATTGTGGTGCAGTGCCAAAACGAACGCAGTCAATTAAAGAACCGACGGATTGCTTCCAAAATGTTGGTGTCGAGACTTTTTGAGTTACGCGAAACCTCGCGTGATGATGAACTCAAATCAATGTATGGCAATAAAGGCGAAATCTCCTGGGGTGCCCAGATTCGTTCTTATGTGCTTCATCCATACCAGATGGTGAAAGACCATCGCACCAACTTGGAAATTGGGGATGCCCGATCTGTTCTTGATGGCAATATTGACCCCTTCATTGAAGAATACCTACGCTCTCGAGCCACTCGTTAAGACCATGTCCAGCGATCGAATCCCAGTCCGCCGTGCTTTGTTAAGTGTTTTTTACAAAGACGGTATTGTTGAACTTGGCCAAGCCCTTGCGGCACATGGCGCCGAACTTCTTTCTACCGGCGGAACGCGCAAAGCGTTGATGGAAGCCGGCCTTGATGTCATTGAGGTTGCTGATTACACGGGCTTTCCTGAAATGATGGATGGCCGCGTAAAGACTCTTCATCCCAAAATTCACGGCGGGCTTTTGGCGCGCCGTTCCGATAAAGGACATCTTGCTTCGATGGCAGAATATGACATTGGGCCGATTGATATGGTGGTGGTCAACCTCTACCCGTTTGAAGAAACCGTTGCCGGGGGTGGTACGGTCGAAGAAATCATTGAGAAGATTGATATCGGCGGGCCGTCGATGCTGCGTTCGGCAGCCAAAAACCATGAGAGCGTTGCGGTTCTCTGCGACACTGCTGACTACCAAGCGGTTGCGGCAGAGCTAGCAGAAGGAGGAACATCCTTAATCATGCGCCGCAAGCTTGCGACTAAAGTTTTTGCGCGCACAGGAGAATATGACACAGCAATCGGGCATTGGTTTGCCGGGCAAGCAGGCGGAGAGCTTCGTTATGGAGAGAACCCTCACCAAAAAGCGGGCTTCTTTGCTGATGCGAGTTCTTTCGGCCTTGGCGCTGCAGAGGTTCTTCCGGGTGGCAAGGAGCTCTCTTACAACAACTGGCTCGATCTTGATGCCGCAGTTGCCGCAGTCAATGACTTACCACGGCATTCTGCAGTGGTCGTTAAGCACACCAACCCTTGCGGCGCCGCTCTTGGCAATAATAATGCAGAAGCCCTTGAGCGCGCATGGGAAGGAGATCCGCTTTCAGCCTTTGGTTCGGTCGTTGCAGTGCACGGCACTTTCGATGAGGCGTGTGCGGAGTTCCTTGCTGGCCCCGGCCACTTTGTAGAGGTCCTTGCCGCAAATGATTTCACGAAAGAGGCGATTAACCTTTTACGCACTGGCCCGAAGTGGGGTAAGAATCTGCGCATTGTGAAAGTTGCAGACATTGGAAAACCACGCGAGCAGAAAGAAGCACGTCGCGTATGGGGAGGCACTTTGGTGCAGGACTCCGATACCCTCAATGGTTTTAACGCGGAGCTAAAAGTTGTCGGAGCCGTTGCCTTAGACGCCAAAATGGAAGATGACTGTCGCCTTGCGCAAACCCTGGCGAAGCATCTCAAGTCGAATAGTATTTGCCTAGTTAAAGATGGCATGCTGGTTGGCGCCGGTGCCGGCCAAATGAGTCGCGTTGATTCTGCAGAAATTGCAGTTAAGAAAGCTGGCGATCGGGCACGGGGTGCCGTGGTTGGCAGCGATGCATTCTTCCCATTCCCAGATGGGCCAGAGGCTTTGGCCGATGCAGGAGTTTCTGTCATCGTTCAACCTGGTGGCTCCATGCGTGACCCAGAAGTCACCGCGGCATGTGATGCAAAAGGCGTCTGCATGGTGCATACTGGAACGCGTCACTTTCGTCATTAAGCATTACAATCATGGCAACCAAACAATTCCAATGTGAGCTTTCTTGGTCCGCAAGCCGGGCAAAGGAGTTTGAACGCTGCCGCCGGGAAAACTGGTACGGGCGCTATGCCTCCTGGGGTTGGTGGACAGAAAAACCACACGGCGAGAAGTACGACATCATGGTGCACAAGTGCCTGACGTCGCTACCAGCTTATGCGGGCGATTGCATGCATCGTGCCATCGAACGCTGGTTCCAGCTAAGGAAAGAGGGCACCGCCATGACCGCAAAAGAGCTTTACGAGGAAGCGGTAGATTTGTTTCGTGAGGGTTGGCGCGAGTCTGCCTCCGATGGTTGGAAAGCGCGGCCAAATAAAAGCACGCATTTGCTTGAGCACCATTACGAAGTTCCAATCCCTAAGGAACGCACCGAAGCCGCTCGAGCATTGCTCGAGCGATGCGCAAACTACTTCATGACTGCACCAGAGCTCGCGCCTGTACGCGACGCGCATCCAGACAACTGGCGCTCTTTGGAAACCATGGATACGTATCAGTATCTCGGCACCAAGATTTATGCAGTGCCAGACTTTGCATACTCCGAGGGTGACCGCGTACACATATGGGATTGGAAAACGGGCAAACCGCGCGATGCCGACATTTTCCAACTTCACACTTATGCCTTGTACGCATGTGAGAAGTGGTCGGTGGATCCAGAGAACATCGTGTTGTATGCCGCCTATCTTGGCGAAGAGCAGATCCAGCCCATCCCGGTAGATCTAGATCGTTTGTCACACGCGCAAGATGAAATGTCTTCGAGCCTTCGCGAAATGATGGACGTTCATTACGATCCAGATGTAGATGACCTCATAATGGAAAACTGGCCCGCCTCGCCCGAAGAGGAAAAATGTGGGTGGTGTCGTTTCCGCGCCTTATGTCCTGACGCCGCGAAGTAATGCAAAACGGGGAAATCACCCCTGAAATGGAGTTGCTTCCTCCAAGTGCAGTCAGTTGGTGGGAAGGATTTGTTCAGTCGGAAACGGCAGAATGGATTCTTACCTGGTCTGCCGTTTTTGCAGCAGCCTGGCTTGCCAATTTCTTAACCAAACGCGTGTTGGTGCGCGTGGTCCACTTGCTGATTCACCGCAGCAAAGTGCAGTGGGACGACCTTTTGGTAAAGCACGGGGTATTTGTAAGGCTCTCCCATTTAGCACCGGCTTTAGTTTTCTATTATGCGTCGAACGTTTTGTTCGGAGTGGAAAACCTCGCCTGGGAAGCTTTCGTTATGCGCGCATCCACGGTGTGGATGATTTTGGCCGGTGCACGATCTGCTGGTGCATTTTTGGATTGCCTCGTTGAATTGGCCGGCAATCGAAAAGCAACCCGCGACAAACCGATGGGCAGTTATGCCCAAGTCATAAAGTTACTCATATGGCTGACGGTCTTCATTGTGGCCTTAGGCATCATGATGGACCGCTCACCGCTGGTCCTGTTGACCGGTCTCGGTGCCATGACCGCGGTCATCCTATTGGTTTTTAAAGATTCTATTCTTGGATTTGTTGCAAGTATTCAGATTGCAAGTTACGACATGGTGCGCGTTGGTGATTGGGTGGAGCTTCCCAAGTTCGGAGCCGACGGCGATGTTGTTGAAATAAGTTTGAATACCGTGAAAATCCAGAATTGGGATAAAACAATCTCAACGGTTCCAACCTATGCTTTTATGAGCGACAGTTTTAAAAACTGGCGCGGCATGTCTGAGTCAGGGGGCCGTCGCATTAAGCGATCGATTTCTTTAGACATGGGTAGTGTTCATCTTTTAAACCAAGAAGAGATTTCTGGGCTGCGCGATATTCAATATATTCAGGGGTACCTAGAAAAAAAATCAAACGAGGTTCAAAAGTGGAACAAGGAAAATGGCGTGAACCTAGAGTGCCCGGTCAATGGTCGCCGCCTTACAAACCTTGGAACTTTTCGCGCATACGTGGAGAGCTATCTCAGGAACCACCCGCAGATTCGCCAAGACATGACCTTTCTTGTGCGCCAACTTGCGCCGGGACCTGAAGGGGTGCCGATTGAAATTTACGTTTTTAGCGCAGAGCAACGATGGTCGTATTACGAAGCTATCATCGGTGATATTTTCGATCACCTCATTGCGGTGGTGCCCGAGTTTGGTCTTAAGGTTTACCAGCGGCCAAGTGGAGCAGATATTTCATCTCTCAGCCAGAGGACGCAGTAAGATGAAAACCTTATAAGCAGCCTCAATCGCGATCACAATCGAGCCGTTTGGTTTGACATTCCTGTTGTTGAACTTGACCGAGCAGTGAAGTTCTATCAAGAAGTGCTCGCGATTGAAGTGAGTGTGCACGAATTCGAGGGAATGGTTTTTGCGGTGTTGGCTCACGAAGGGGGGAATGGCGGCTGTTTGGTGCGCAAGCCCGAAGAAGTAGCTCGCGATACCGGAATTTTGCTCTACCTAAACGTTCACGGCCGCATTCGCGATGCCGTAACTAAGGCGAAAAACCAAGGCGCGGAGGTTCTTGAAGACGTGCATCCGATTGGGCCACATGGTTTCCGCGCGCTAATCAGGGACAGCGAAGGTAACCGATTGGCCCTTCATTCTGAAGTCGACGCCTAAGGCACTAGAGCCAGTAGGAAGTTGCAATGTTAAATCTAATTGCAACTAATTCAGTTTCTTTGCTATTCAGATTGATAAGGTGTCAGTGCGGCGAAAAACCCTAAGGTTTTAGCGTCTCAAACTTGCATGGCGACGTCCTCTGGCCCCGTAGCTACACCCCCCCAAAACCTTCCACAAGGAATGTCGCGGGAGTGGTGCAGAATGATGCTGGGAAGCGCCTCCGCAAGTATTGGTTTGGTTCAGTTGTTATGCGGAGCATGGATGGGCGCCCTATTCAGCCTTACTTGTGCCGGAGCCTTGTGGGTAAGCGTAGCCCTGTATCAGGCAAAAATGGAATGGGCGACAGGTGGATGCGCAAAACCACCCTTAGGACTTTGGATTTGCCGAGGAATACTTCTCGGCATGGCGCTCCTCCTTGGAGTGCGTATCCTGTTCCTTTGAGATGATTACCGCCCTCGCCCTCGCCTTTTCCTTATGTTCCCTCGAGGTGAACATGGAATTTACGCAGTCGCCCTACGAAGAGGATATGGACTCTGCGCTCGAGCAAATCGAAAAGGAATGTGGCGATCTTTTGAAGAGTAAAGAAATCTCTTTCAAGAAGATTGAAAAGGAATTTGCCAAGCGTGGGGAAAAAGTAAAAACTGATCAGGAGGAGTCTGTTCTTTTAGTGCAACTGCTGGCGCGCCTCGAAGATGGGCATGCACAGGTCCGCCTCACGGAACGAAGCAAGGGCCTGAAATGGCCGGAAGATGATTCCCGCTATGACCCATCGATTTCCCGAGGCGGTTCAGGCTTGGCGATTTGTAGAATTGGGGAAAAGTACTATGTCAAAGCGGTGGCTGGTCCGGCGAAGGATGCCAATTTATTGCCCGGGTCGGAAATCGTAAAAATCGACGGTGAAAAACCGGCCAAGTGGATCGAAGCCAAGGTTGAGGTGGCGCGTGATCTCATTTCATGGTCGACCGATCACCAAGCATTTTTTTGGGCCACGCATTGGGGATTGTCTGGGCCAACAGGTTCGCGCATGAAGCTTGAGGTAAAGCAGCCGGACGGGAAAATGAAAAAGCGCACCATCTCTTTCAGCAAGTCCAGTATTCCCATGCCTGGCCCAGCTTTTTGGCCGGAAGGGCTAGAGGGAGACAAAGATGTGTCGCATTGCATTCTGCCGGGTGGGTACGGCTACTTGTACATCCGGCGATGCAAGGCTGATCTTGCCGAACAAGTAGACGCCGCCATGGAGAAAGTGGGGAACCCCCCAGGACTCATTCTGGATTTCCGCGGTAATAGTGGCGGTGGCTTTGACCACGATGACTTGCTTGGTCGCCTTGTTCCTGGTGGCAAGAAAATGAGTTTTGTGAAGTTGATTTCTAGCACAGGTACATCGCAATATGGCGGACCCATAATCGTGATTGTTGATGGAACAGTGGTCAGCGCTGGCGAAACAGCGAGTGGAATGTTCAAAGAAGAGGGGCGCGCTTACATGATTGGAGAGAGTCCGACCGCAAGTATGTCGGCATCGAAAACCACTCTCGACCTGCCGTCCGGAAAGTTTCAACTTTACGTCAGCCGTTATTCGAATAAGAGTCGTTGGCAGGACGGTAAAGGGATTGAGGGGCTTGGCATTCAACCCCATGAACTCGTGGAATTTGATCCTCAGCACTTGGCCGCTGGTAATGACACCCTCATCCTAAAAGCGCTTCTGCTGTTTGAAGATTGGCCGACGAGCGCCGTTCCTTATGAACCTAAAAACTTCGACTGGAAACCGTCGCCCTATTAAGCGAAAATCAGAGTCCATGGATTTAGGCGACCTGCGACGAGAATACAGCCGGATCGGCTTAAAGCGTGAAGAACTTCACGCCAACCCAATGCATCAGTTTGGGGTTTGGTTTGAACAAGCGTGCAATTCTGGGCTTGGGGATCCAAGTGCCTTTAGCTTGGCCACCGCCTCGGCTGATGGTGCGCCAAGCATACGCACGGTTTTGTTGAAATTGTTCGATGAAGAGGGCTTTGTCTTCTTCACTAATTACGCAAGCAAGAAGGCGCGGCAAATAGAAGAAAACCCGCAAGTCGCGATGCTTTGTCATTGGCTCCCCCTCGAGCGTCAAATTAAAATTACCGGCCGTGCGGAAAAAATCTCCAAAATGGAGTCCATGAAGTACTTCGCTACAAGGCCACGAGGCAGTCAACTTGGTGCTTGGATTTCACCGCAAAGCTCCGTCATCACTTCCCGCAGAATGCTAGAAGGAAAGTTGCGAGAAGCCATCGACAAGTTGGCCGGAGGTGAAATTCCAATGCCTGAGAAATGGGGTGGGTATCGTATTTTCCCGGAGACCATTGAGTTCTGGCAAGGTCGAGAAAATCGCCTGCACGATAGGTTCCGTTATCGTAAGCAAGAACCGGGCCCTGACTGGATAGTCGAGCGGCTCGCCCCCTAACCGTCATAAAGAAAGCCCTCCTAATCCTCGTATCCTTGGCGATTCTTGTTTTCGCCGCCAATTGGCAAGGTAGAGGCTCGGTTCGAGGTTCCAGTAAAGGCTTGCATCAACGTGGCACCACCGTAATTGTGGTGACGCACGATGAGGGGCTGGCCGAGCGCACCAGCCGCGTTCTTCGCATGCTTGATGGACGGATTGCGTCAGGTGGCGCAACCCGTCTACAAGCCAAGCTTTAAGCGAAGGCCGGCTGTTGGAAGTTCGGACGCCGCCCTTCCAACAAAGCACTAAGCCCTTCTATGGCATCGGCGTGGTTGAAGGCGGTGGACAAATCACGCGACTCCAATTCCAGTGCACGATCGAGCTCGAGGTGAGCGCCTTCGACAAACAAGGCTTCGCAAAGCTTCAAGGCGTGATAAGACTTTTGTCCCATACGCTTGACGGCTTTTTCCAATCCAGGATCACCCATGCAGTCGGCTTCTCCAGAAAGGATTTCATCCACGCTGTACTGATCAAAGAAATTCCAAACAGCTTGTAGCTTTGGGTTGCTGCAAGCAGTTGGAGTCTCGCGAACTTCGACAGAACGCTTTTTCGCCCATGAGTGACAGGTGGCATCGAGCTCTGCAAAGTCGGCGACGTCATCAATCAGGCCAATGGAAAGCGCGGTGCGAGCGTCCAACATTTGTCCGGTGTAAAGTAAGTACTTCGCCAGCGGATACCCAATGCGGCGCGGAAGGCGTTGACTGCCTCCCAGTCCAGGGAAGATGCCAATGCTGGTCTCAGGAAACCCAATAACGGCGTTGGGTGAAGCGACAATGTAGTCCGTAGAGAGGGCCATTTCCGCGCCACCGCCAAGAGCGAGGCCATGCAGGCGAGAAACAGTTGCATGCTCTCCACCGGCGAGGGTTGCAAAGAGCTTCTGACCGTAACCGGCAAACTCGGCAATCGCGGAGTAGTTGTCGTTGTTCAAGGAATCAACGAAGAATTTAATGTCTGCGCCTGCAACAAAGGCCTTGCCGGTTCCACGCAAGACGAATGGCTTACCCGTAGCGCGTGCAAGTTGTAGCTTGCCATCGAACTGAACAAGCATGGTGTTGTCCAAAGCATTCATGGTGGCGGGGCGGTTGAAGCGAACTTCTCCCACACCGTGGACATCGTTTAGCGAAACCAACTCAATTGGAATGCCATGACTTCCTGCATTCACGAGCATTTTAGGCAAATGGAGGCCGTATGAGCCAGCCACTGCTTCCGCCAACAAGCGCGAACGTTCGATGCCAGCGTTGTTGAGCATTTCGAATGGACCAGCAGGCCAGCGCAAACCAACCCGCGCGCCAATGTCCGTGTCTTCCACGGAAGCTACACCTTCATCCACCAACTTGGAGGCAACATAAAAGGTAACACCCAGCATGCGATCCGCGATGGCGTCGTACTGGCTTTCGTCAACTTCTCCTTCCAGATCCCAGTTGCGTTCACCGGTGGCACAGAAATCAACCAGTGCCTGGCCTGGTGCATAGAAATCTCCAAGCGTTGCGCCAAGCGTGTTGGCGGCGTGCATAGAAATTGGAACGCCGGTCACGTTCATTAATTCGAACGGTCCCATGCCTACCCCAAAGGCTTTCTTCGCAGCCCAATCAATGGTTGCAAGGTTTGCAACGCCCTCGCCTAACAAGCGCACGCCTTCGTTGACCCATGGCACAAAGTAACGGTTAACCACAAAGCCCGGTGCGTCGGCGGACCAGATTGGAGTTTTGCCAATCGCCTCCTGGGAAGCCCAGGCAGCAGCATAGACTTCCGGCGAAGTCCCTTCATGGCCGATGACTTCTACCAAGCGGTTTTTCGCAGGGTGGAAGAAGTAATGCAGGCCGATCAATCGTTCCGGATGGGTTACGGCATTCACTAAATCGCGCACGTAAAAGCTGGAAGTATTGGTAGCGAGAATCGCGGTGTCTTTACAGTTTTTAGAAAGACGCTCGAACACGGAACGCTTGACGTCGACATCTTCGAACACGGCTTCGATGACTAAGTCCACATCGGCGAGTTCGGACCAATCGCTGGTGCCGCGCAAGTTACTCAGAATATTCTCTACTTGCTGTGGGCGAAAAACTTTCCGCTCCACACCTTGTGCGAGTAAATCCCGGATAATGTTCATGCCCCGTTCTACCTTTTCATCGTCCAGATCGACGAGAATACAAGGATGACCCTCGGTAGCGATTTTCTGGGCGATGCCGGAGCCCATGTTTCCGGCGCCGATGACTGCGAATTTCTTAATGTTGTACTGACTCATGTCCCTAAGGGGGCAAGCAAAGTGGCCCGAGTCCCGTATTCTAACCTCCAGCGCGAATGCACCCGCCCATGATTCACCTCCAGAACATCCGCAAAAGTTACAAGAACGATGCCGACGCCTCGCCGGTGCTCTCCTTTGATACATGGCAGCTGGAAGCCGGTGAGCGCGTTGCACTTATGGGCGAAAGTGGTTCCGGCAAAACGACCCTTCTAAATCTGCTTAGCGGCCTTTTGATCCCCGATTCTGGTGTGGTTGAAATCGACGGTACGGACCTCGCCAAGCTTTCCGAGGCACAGCGGGACCGTTTTCGCGCTGGCCATATTGGATATGTGTTCCAGACCTTTCATTTGTTGGAGGGATATACGGTTTTGGAGAACGTAGAGCTTGGCGCCCTGTTCGCAAAGGGCCACCTAGAAGAAGGCCGCGCCGATGCCCTGCTCAAGCTAGTTGGACTTGGTGAACGGAAGCACTATCTACCAAGCCAGCTTTCCGTGGGGCAACAAGCGCGCGTTGCTTTTGCGCGCGCCCTTGTTAACAAGCCAAAAATATTGTTAGCTGATGAGCCAACCGGCGCCTTGGATCGCCAAACCGGCCATCAAGTCCTCGATCTGATGCTGAAAACTGCGATTGAACAAGGCATCACGGTGGTTTGCGCAACGCACGACTCAGATGTGGCTTCCGCCTTTGAGCGCACGGTGCGCGTGGAGGAATTGCGATGAGATTCCATTCTTTAGTTTTACGCAACCTTGGCCGTCGACGCCTGGCTTCTTGGCTCACCGGACTTTCGGTTTCCTTAGGAGTCGGATTGTTCGCAACCGTCGGCGCACTCCGCGAGGCCAGTGAAGTGGGCTTCCAGCGTTCGGCTTCCATGTGCGACATGTTGGTCGGCGCCAAGGGATCAAGTTTACAGCTGACCCTGAATGCGCTTTATCACATGGGGCAAAGCCAGGGTAATCTCCCCTACGAGGCTTACCAAGAAATCGCCGCGACTCCGGGTGTCCTGTGGTCGGTGCCCTTGGCGGTTGGGGATAGTTATCGCGGTCACCGGATTGTGGGAATCACTGGCAACTTCTTTGATGACGTGAAGTTGATTAGTCACCAGAAAGAAGAGGCCTTGGAATTCTCATCAGGTGGCGGCTTTGTTTATTCGAGCGATGACTTTGCCGAGTTAAAGGCTGAATTGGTAGAGCACGAGGCAGGCCATGAAGGGGGAACGCATCATGAAGAACATGAAGCGAACCTATTTCGTGCGGTGCTTGGGGCAAAGGTTGCGCAGAGTACGGGCTTAAAAGTTGGCGATCACTTTCATCCAAGTCATGGAGTGGAAGGGGTTTCTGAGTCTCATGAAGACGGGGAGTCCGAAATCGTGGGCATCTTGGCGCCAACTGGGACTCCAATAGACCGCGCCGTCTTGATTCCGATTGGCGCTTACTACGTTATCGATGGGCACGAACCGATTGCCGGCATGAAAGAGGGCGGCGCACGTGACCCGCGCGGATTAAGCGCGGTCATGATGCGCACCAAAGCCGGGTTCTATCGCACCGGCATTTATCGTTCCGTGAATGATCGCCTAGACACGATGGCGATTTACCCGAGCGTTGAAGTCCGTAACTTGTTTGCGATTCTCGGTGCAGGTGATTTGATTTTGCGTTGGATCACGGCCCTAATTGTGGTGGTTGCCCTGGTCGGAGTGATGGTTGCGATTTACAACACAATGGGAGCAAGGCGTCGCGAGTTTGCGGTTTTACGCGCTCTCGGGGCCAAGCGAAGCACCATTCTGGGTTTAGTGACCTGTGAATCCGCAATACTTGCCTTACTAGGAGGGTGTGCCGGATTAGGCTTAGCAGGCCTTTTGATTTTCGCGGTATCCGGTCAGGTGCAAGTGCAAACGGGAGTCAGCCTGTCACCGTCAATCGGAATCGCAGAACTTGAATTGATTCTTGCAGTTACTCTAGCTGGAGCGGTTGCCGGTCTAGTCCCCGCACTATCCGCTTACCGCACAGAAGCCGCGCACATCTTGTCGTCCAATGTCTAATCGCCTACCCGAAACCCATCGTTTTCTTCTTCGCACTGCGCCCGTCTGGATGTTGGCTTTGACCTTCATGGCCTGCACAAAGGAAGAAGCCCGGGTGGAACTTGCCACAGAAGTCGTCGAACAAACTACGCGATCTGTAGACAAGGCTGCCGCAGCTCCGGAAGCGGAAGCGGAAGCGGAAAGCGAGGGGGAGGCCCAAGCGGAAGAGGAAGAAACGGCCGCGCCAAAATCTTTACGCGATCGGATTACCACGACCCTCGTTGCGGAAGGTTCGCGGCCCACTTGGTCGCTGGCTACGACACCAGAAGAGCGTCGTGCAAATATTGAGAAGGCCATGGCCACGAAAAGCGAACCGTATGCCATTGACCTACATGACCTTGGCGGCTGGGAGTTAGATGAACGCGAAGAGAATCCAATTCCAGACTTCATTTTGGATTTAGATGGAAAGGAGTTCGTCATGCGCGGCTTCATGATGCCGGACATCGACTTTGAACACATTCGTAGCTTTCACCTAGTACGTAGTTTATTCAGCTGCTGCTTTGGCGCTCCACCGCAAATTAATGAAATCATGCGGGTGACTTTGGCCGACGAAGAAGGCATGGACTACACCTACAACACGCTTGAGGTTCGGGGTCGCTTGACAGTAACTTTTGAAGTGGTCGACGGTTTAGTGGAAGATATTTTTCGTCTCGAAGACGTGACCTATCGCATTCTGGAATTTGACGATCCGGACGCACCAGATTCCTTCGATGAAAACACTGGATTTGACAGCGTGATTCCATCTGGATCACAAGAGTATTGATTTTTATCCAGCAGGTTCCGATAAAGAAATAGCAGGTATGCACCAGTAAACATGGGAGTTCCAGGAAAACCCGTAGTCGCCGATGCCGTTTCCATTCGTGGTGACAGCGTGGAGGCGTTTGAAGAAGCGACTGCTAGCATCGAAGAGCGGATCGGAGGAAGTCCAGACGTAGTTCTTGCTTTCTTTAGTCCGCACCATCGCAATCACGCCGGCAAGTTGCTCGAAGTGATTCAGCGCGACTTAACCCCAGATGCAATTGCGGGCAGCTCCATGTCTGGCGTGATTGGTGGAGGGCGCGAGCAGCAGGCAGGCCCCGGCATTTCGCTTTGGGCAGCACGTTTGCCCGGTGCACGCTTACAAACTTTTGCTCTGGAGTTAGACGCGAAAGAAAGTCGGATTGGTGGATGGCCCGAAGTGCCAAAAAGCGCAAGCGCGGTCATGTTGGTGGAACCATTCACCTTCCCGCTAGAACCGTTCTTCGAATCCTTGCGCCAAATGCCAGATTTGCCCACGATGCTTGGCGGCATTGCAAGCGGCGCTGATCGCGCAGGCGAAAACATTCTTTTGCACGATGACACCCTGGTCGAAAATGGTGCCGTTGGTTTTGTTTTAGATGGTGGCTATCGATTTGAAACGGTTCTTGCCAAAGGCTGTCGCCCCGTGGGGCCACCGTTCTTAGTTACCCGTAGTGAAGGTAACGTGGTTTATGAGTTGGGCGGACGTCCTGCTTATGGCGAACTAAGCGAAGTACTGATTGCGATTGGGGAAGAAGAGCGCAATCGATTTATGCGTGCACCGCACATTGGCATTCAACCTCTAGAAAGTACCAGCGGTGAATCCGGAAGTGATAGTTTGATTCGCGGCGTAATGGGAGTGGACCCCGATGCTGGTGCTATCGCAGTTTCCGACACGGTTGCTGAAGGCGAAATGTTGCAGTTTCAATCGCGCGATCGTGAGTATGCACATGATCAAATGGAATCCGCGCTGAAGCTTGCTGGATCCTTTGACTCCGAAGTACTGGGTGCGCTTATTTTCGACTGTACTGCACGCGGCATTCATTTGTTCCAGCGCGCGGACCACGACATTGAGCTGTTGCATAAATTGTGGCCAGAGCTTCCGGCCGCCGGATGCTTTGCCGCAGGTGAAATAGGTCCAGTGTGTGGTCTGCCGTACATTCACGGCTTATCGGCAAGCATCGGCCTTTTAGTGCCAAGCGAATAGCAACGAGAAATTTGAGGCCTGGAGGAACCGGAGGGCGGAATTGGGGTTCGAGTGACATCGGAAAAATCCGTATTGAGCCATGAAAACAAAACTCCTTTCCATTCTTTTTATCCTGGGTGCATCTGGAAGCAGTGAGCTTCTTGCACAGGAAACCGAGCGGCCCTTTGAGCGCCCACGTCCAAGCCGCGAGCAAATGCGTGAACGTTTGGTGCAGCATTTTGACAAAAACGGCGACGGCATGCTGAACGAACAAGAGCGTCAAGCGGCTCGGGTGGCCATGCAGGCGCGGCGTCAAGAAATGCAGAACCGTCGTCGCGGTCAGCCAGAAGGCGAACAAGTACAGCGTCGTCGCGGTCAGCCGGAAGGCGAGCAGCCGGAAGGCGAGCAG
The DNA here is from genome assembly GCA_027623295.1 of Planctomycetota bacterium. Lineage (GTDB taxonomy): Bacteria > Planctomycetota > UBA1135 > UBA1135 > UBA1135. The sequence continues at coordinate 133,708 of JAQBXR010000003.1, read as the reverse complement.
GCGCAACGCCGTGGTCGCGCTGGCCAACAAGGCCAAGGCTTTCGTGGCCAAGAGCAGGGCCCGCCTCCTCAGAGCCTAGGACGTCAGCGTGGCAACCAAGGCCAAGCCAGGCAACGTCCAAGTCAAGAAGAGCGGCGCGCAGGCATCCTGCAGCAATTCGACGCCAATGGCGATGGTCAGCTCGACGAGTTTGAACGCGCGACCCTAAAAGAGGCAATGGAAAAGCGTCGTGCCCAATCGGGGCAAGAGCGCCCTACCCGGGAGGCCAGGCGAGGGCGCGGCCCCCAAGAACGTGAAAGTGCAAATGCTCCACGCTCTGACCGCCGTCAGTGCCCACGTTAGTCACCACCCGATACCCGCCGTCTTCTAAGCCGGCTTTCTTGGCCACCACTTGGCAAACTTGCAGGAGGTGGCCAATCAAATTGGTGTCGCTGGGTGAGGCGGCCTGTAAACTCTTCAAGGGCTTGCGGGGAATCACCAACAAATGGACTGGTGCTTGCGGCGCAATGTCCCGGAAGGCAACCGCGTGCTCATCTTCATACAGATAATCCACCGGGATTTCGCCCGACAGAATCTGACTAAAGATGGTTTCACTCACCGGCTTTTGCAACTAGAGCTTTCCACTCATCTTCGGAAAGCGCAGTGGCTTCCTCTTCGAGCAGTACTGGAATGCCATCGACAATTGGGAAACGAAGGCGGGTTTCGGGATCGGTGGACACCAAACATTCCTCGCCAACCAGCTTGAGCGGTTTGCGGCTAACGGGACATTGCAGCAAAGGAAGGAGAGTTTCGGGGTCGAAGGCGAGCATGACGCCTAGAGTATGAGAACAATTACAGAATGTGGGAAGGCGCTTCGCATAAACTTCACAAGAGGTTCAAGCGAGGAACACCCCCGAACGCGACGATGGCCAGCATGACGCAAAAAACCCTACTCCTGGTGGAGGATGATCCGGATCTCTTGGAGATCTTGCGATTGACCTTTGAAATGGAGGGCTTTCGTTTGGTCCTGGCCGTAGATGGCGAAGAGGCCTTAAAAAAGGCGCACCGTTACGGTCCCGACCTGATTGTGCTCGACGTCATGTTGCCTAAGCTGGATGGCATTGAGGTTTGTCGGCAACTCCGCGCGGAATCCGCTTTTCGCCGCGTACCGATTCTCATGTTGACCGCCAAAGGTGAAGAATCAGATGTAGTCCTCGGCTTGGGCATTGGCGCCGATGACTATTTGGTGAAGCCCGCCCGCCCGCGCGAACTCACCGCTCGCGTGAGGAATTTGCTGAAGCGCGTTGCCACAGACAATGCCAGCATTACCGACTCCCTAATCACGGTCGCCGACCTCGTGATTGACCCCGTGCGCTTCGAAGTCCGTATTGCTGATGGCGTTCCCGTGCAGCTCACGCCATCGGAGTTCAAGCTCCTGCAAACCTTGGCGAGTAACCCTGGCCGCGTATTTCGCCGCAACGAATTGCTCGACAGCACTATGGGGCCCGGCGTAATTGTGACGGATCGCAATATCGATACTCATGTAAAGTCGGTGCGTAAAAAACTGGTTGAGAAAGGAGACCTGATTGAAACCGTGCGCGGTGTGGGTTATCGATTCTCTGACCGACCAGCTCCCTCATAGATGAACTCTTTCGGCGCATGGATTTTTCTTAGCAGCTCCATTTTTCTTTTTGCGCTTTTGTTGCGTGAACGATGGAAGCGCATGCGTGCAATGGCCGATACAGAGCGCTTAATGCAAAAACGTGAGGCCATGCGCCGCAGCCTAGAGCACCTCTCCGAGGGGGTTGTCTTGTTGGGCGCGCAAGACGAAGTGCTTTATGCGAACCCTGCGGCAAACCACTTATTAGGCGCTAAAGAAGGGCAGTTGCCGAAAAATCGTCCACGCATTGCGCAATACACCGAGCACCAAGGCGTCGCCTTAATGGTGAAACAGGCTTATTCCGATGAAACGCGTCGGCAAGTCTTTGAAGAAGTTGAAGGGGAAGACGGGCACCCCATGATGGAGGTCACTCTTGCTCCCGCTGGCCCGCAACGACGGCTCATGGTTTTGCAAGACTTACGCGCCGATGAAGCAGTGCACCGAAAGCGTCGCGATTTTGTTGCGAACGCAAGCCACGAACTTAAAACTCCGATTTCTGCTCTCGTCGGTTTATTGGACTTGCTGGAAGTGGTTCCGGAAAATAAACGTAAAGATATAATTCTTCGTGCTCAGCGTAATGCTTTGAGCCTTTCAAATTTGGTGGATGACTTGCTTGCCTTAACTCGAGCTGAATCACCAGACTGGCGGCCATCGCCCAAAGTGCTTAATCTCACGAAATGTGTGGAAGAGGTGATCGAACCGCTACGGGACCGTGCAGAAAAAAAGGGGCTCACCATAGATTTAGCTAAACCCGAGCTGCCGGTGAAAATCCTTGCCGATCCTTTTGCGCTGTATACTGTCGTGCAAAACTTGGTTCTGAATGCTGTGGTGTACACGCAATCGGGAGGTGTCATGGTAGAAATTGCTCCGGCGAAGGATGGCGTCTTGCGTATTCGCGTGCGCGATACTGGTCCCGGCATTGATCCAGAAATTCTTCCAAGGATCTTCGAGCGTTTTTTCCGTGGTGATGTCGCCCATTCGAGAGCCAGTGGGGGAACCGGGTTAGGCCTTGCTTTGGTCCGCAATCTGCTGCGCCATATGGGTGGCAGGGTTAGCGTCCAGAGCACACCAGGCATGGGCACCGATTTCCTGGTGGAGTTGCCTGAGAACCCGGCGAAACCCTTAGCTGGTGCGACATTAGGCGCACCGCTACGGGAGCCGCCTACGCGCTGCTAGAATCCTGCTGCAAGGGCCTTGTCTCCAGGGACGGTGTCCGGTCTCCTGCGCTTCATGAGAACGATCGTCTCCTTCGTCGTCGACGCCCTTCCAGAGCACTATTTCAAGGCTGAGCTCCTGCTCTTTTCCCTGCACCATCTTGCGGGCATGAGGAAGGAGGATGTCGTCGTGCATTGCGTGGATCGCGTGCCGGACCACTTTCGCACATTCCTCGATCGCAACGGCTATCGCCACCGCAGCTTCCCGCCCCACATCGACGGCAAGTACTGCAACAAGCTGCCGCAGCTGGCCTCCCTTGACCAGGAGGATTGCGCTGGCGTGTTCCTGCTCGACATCGACATGATCGTGTTGGAGCCGCTGCAGGTGGAGGACCCGAGTGTGTTTGCCGCGAAGGTGGTCGATGGCCCCAACCCGCCACTGGTGGTGCTCCGGGGCATCTATCGCGCATCAGGGCTTGCGATGCCGAAGACCATCGATACGGACTGGGTGATGCCGGGAGGCGAGACCCTTGAGACGAATTGGAATGGTGGTTTCTACTACGTTCCCAAGGCGCTGATTGCGGACCTCGCGGAGCGTTGGGATCGATGGGCGCAATGGCTGTTCGGGCGGCCCGAACTGTTCGAGACCGATGCCCAGCGTAATCACGTCGACCAGATCTCGATGGGCCTGGCGGTCCAGGAGAGCGGCATCCCCTGGCAGGCGCTGACCGCCAACTGCAACCTCCCCCTGCACAACGGCCTGCCGTTGCGCTCCTTCCGGGAGGGCCAGCCGATCCAGGTCTTGCATTATCATTGGATGCTGCATGCCGGCGGCACGATCGACGACAGCAAGACCACCCATCCGAGCGTGCTGGAGGCGGTCGCAAGAGCTAATGATGCGATCGCTGGACAGCGCAGGTTCGATTACTACACCGCGGCAAGGAAGCCTCGCGAGGTGGATCCGCCGGTGATGCCGAGCGACGAATTCTTGGAAGGTGTTCGCAGCCTCGCACAGCGTTACCCGGTGACACGGCTCATCCTGCACGCCGGTACTCCGAAGACCGGTACCACCAGCCTGCAGCATTATCTGTTCGACCACCGCGATGGCCATCGGGTCGACGGCGTCTATTACCCCGCCCACGTGCACGACTACCCCGACGCCATGCGGGCGTGGTCTGCCCCCAAGCACCAGTGGCTCATCAATAACCTCCGTCGTGCAGAGGAAAAGGTCCTTCTGCAGAACCTGCAGGAGTGTTTCGCACCTCTAGCAGAAGGAGGCGGAGTCAAGCAGGTGTTCCTCTCCACCGAAGGCCTCTACAACCACTGGTGGGACCTTACTCCGAGGAGCCGTGGTCTGCTGAAGGCCTTGGCCGAGACCTTTCCCCTATCCATCTGGATCTGGTTCCGTGAACCGGTGAAGTTCGCGGAGAGCTTTTATCGTCAGAACATCAAGAACCCTCAGATTTCGGCGGCTGCCAGCTACGGGCACGATGTTTCCTTTCGCGACGTGCTCAATGACCCCTGGTTCACGCAGCACCTCGACTACCTCGGATTCCTGGAGGATTGCGAGGCCCTGCTCGGCGAAGGCTGCACCAAGTCTTTCTTCCATGATGGCGACACCATCGGCACAGCCTGTCGCGCCCTAGGCCTGGAAGCGCCCGAACCCACCAAGGAGAAGCGCCACAATACCGGCCTTTCGAATGGGGCCATCGAGGTCCTACGCGTCATCAACCGTTACCCACTTACCCCAGGTGAAAAGGCCGACGCCCTGGAGAAGGTCAACGAGCTTAACGGCATCCTGAGGGAACATTCGCAGGAACCCACCGTGACCGCGGAAGGCGCCAAGCGGGTCTGGTGGTTGACGGCCTTATCGGCCGAGGTTCTGAAGGCGCCCTGGTAGGGTGCCGGAAAATCCTTGCGGCTCTGGAGCGGATGCCGGGGACCGCGCAAGCCTCGACGGCATCCATGACGCGCTCGCGATCGCCCTCAGTCCAGGCCGATCCGCTCGGTAGACAGAGGCCGGTGCGGTAGAGCTCTTCGCACACGCTGCCGCCGACGAGGCACCGGAAGTCAAGCGCCAGGAACTCATGGAACGCGCGCGACGGAATGCACTCGGGCTCTCCAACCTGGTGAACGACCTGCTCTCCCTCACGCGCGCGGAATCCGCGGATTGGCAGCCGTCGCCCAAGGTCCTCGACCTCCATGAGATGGTGCCGGAGATTCTGCACTCGCTGAAGGATCGAGCCACGGAAGGGCTTGACCCTGGTCCGCAATCTGCTGCGCCATATGGGTGGCAGGGTTAGCGTCCAGAGCACACCAGGCATGGGCACCGATTTCCTGGTGGAGCTGCCTGAGAACCCGGCGAAACCCTTAGCTGGCGCTAATTAAGCCCTGAGGCCATTTGATTTTTGGGGCTTAACGTGCTCTTCACCTAGTCTTCACATTCGGGGTTCAAAATAGTCCCCATGAACAACCACTTCAAGACCTTCTTTGCAGCCGTCCTGGCGGTTGCCCTGGCCACGGCCCTGGCGCCATCCGCCACCGCGCAAGCATCTGCTTTGCGGGGCAACATTGTGGTCGACGGTTCCAGCACCGTTTACCCAATCACTGAAGCCGCCGCCGCCGCCTTTCGCAAAGAGTACCCAAATGTGAACATCACCGTTGCGGTGTCGGGAACAGGCGGGGGCTTTAAGCGATTTGCGGTCGGCGAGATTGACATCTCCGATGCGTCGCGCCCAATCAAGGACAAGGAGTTTCTCCAGGCAAAAGAAAACGGAGTTAGCTTCGTGGAGTTGCCGGTTGCTCTCGACGGACTCTCGATCGTTCTGAGCCCGAACAACACCTGGGTGGATCAGCTGACGGTCGATGACCTCAAGTCGATCTATCTCGAGGACGGCACTGCGCGCAAGTGGAGTGACCTCAACCCGGAATGGCCGAACGAAACCATTAAGGTTTATTCTCCAGGCACGGATTCTGGAACCTTTGACTACTTCAAAGAAGTGATTGTCGGCAAAACAGGAAGCTTTCGCCCCGACATGTCAGTCAGTGAAGATGACAACGTGCTCGTGACCGGTGTTTCTGGCGACAAGTACGCCATTGGCTACTTTGGAGCTTCTTACTACTTTGAGAACAAGGACAAGCTGCGTGCGGCTGCGATTGTGAACCCACAAACCGGCAAGGCTGTTATGCCGACTCCAGCGAATGTGGTCTCGGGTGCCTATGCACCACTTAGTCGCCCTTTGTTCATCTACGCAAATGTGGAGAGCCTTCGCCGTCCAGCCATGCGCAAGTTCATGGAGTTTTACTTAGAGAATGCAGGGAAGTTCGCAAAGCAAGTCCAATACGTTCCGACGAGTGATAAGATTGCAGCGCAAGCCAAGGCAATCTTGAATAAGCGTCGCACGGGGACGGTGTTTGTTATTGCTGAAATGCATGCCGATGGCATCATTTACAAGAAGCGTACCGAGCCTCTGGTAGATGCCTACACCGAGGAAAACCTCCTTGACACAAAATAGCCCTTCCTCTGGGGAGTCAAATCCCGGACCATTTAGCCGAGTCGCCCTACAAGGCGCCTCGGCGCGTCGCATGCGTCGCTGGCAGGAACGCGGGATTATGGGGGTGCTGAATGGCGCAACTCTATTTTCCGTGTTCATTACCTTGGCAATCCTCTGGGTGCTTGGAGCGGAAACCACAAACTTCTTCGCGCAGGATGAGGTTACGGTGGGAGAGTTTTTCGGAACAACGCAATGGAACCCGTTGCTTGGATCGGAAAAGCACTTTGGCATTTGGTCCTTGGTGTGTGGAACCTTTTTGGTTGCCGGCGTAGCTTTGTTGGTGGCCGTTCCGCTCGGGTTGATTACTGCGATTTACCTCAGCGAATACGCACATCCGAAGGTGCGCTCTATTCTGAAGCCAGCGCTAGAGGTGTTGGCTGGCATCCCAACCGTGGTCTACGGTTTCTTTGCGTTAACTCTTTTGACCCCAGCGTTAAAAGTTTTTAGCGAGGGCTTTGGGTCCTTCAACGCTTTGGCTGCAGGGATCGCAGTGGGAATTTTGATTTTGCCAATCATCACATCGCTTTCGGAAGATGCCCTGCGCGTCGTGCCTCAGTCTCTGCGTGACGGATCTTCAGGGCTTGGCGCCACGCGCTTTGACACCTCCTTTAAGGTGGTGTTTCCAGCCGCTCTCTCAGGGATTACCTCTGCAGTAATTCTTGCAGCCGCACGCGCGATTGGGGAAACCATGATTGTTGCCCTTGCAGCAGGCAGCACCCCCAAGGTTACCGCAGATGTGCGCGATGAAATTCAAACCATGACCGGATTCATGGTACAGATGGCACTAGGCGACGTTTCAAATTACGGAGTGGAGTATTACTCCATGTACGCAGTGGCCGCAATGTTGTTCGTGTTAACCCTATGCTTCACCTTGTTAGGCACTTGGATTCGCAAGCGCTATCGGGAGGAATACGAATGAGCCCACGGGAAAAACCGGCTCTGTTAAGTGACAAGAAGTTGCTGCAGGAGCGACGGCGCCCGATGTCGCAGCGGCATCGCAAGGACATGATTTTCCGCGGAATATGCCGTGGAGTTTCAGGAATGTCTGCATCCCTTCTGGTGATCTTGCTCGTCACGATTTTGACTGAGGGCATAGGCACCCTGAGCACTCAGTTCTTAAGTTCCTCTCCGGATCCCGATCCACTTATTGCAGGCATGTTTCCAGCAATTATGGGTTCGGTGTGGTTGTTGGTTTTGACCATGGCGATTGCGTTGCCACTTGGCATTTCAGCCGCGATTGTGCTGGAAGAATATCGGCCAAAAGGTTCCGGCCTGCGCAAGATACATGGTTTTGTGCAACTGAATATTACGAATCTCTCGGGCGTACCATCTGTGGTTTTCGGAATCCTTGGCCTTACTGTTTTCGCGTCTATGTTCGGCCTTTTCGGAAACGAAGGGAATCCATCGGCTGAAGTTGGTGTGAGCTTTGTGGATCAGTTCTACAACGAAGGCGATTTCGTTCTCGAAGTTCCGGTAAGCGCCGCATCGCAGCCGGAGGCGGTTCCCATTGCGGGAATGAGGGTGTTTGATCCTGCTGGAAAAGCATACGAACTAAACCTTGTTGGCGATGATGCGGAGTGGCCGGAGGACTCAGCGCTTGCGAAGCGTTCCTTGCGTAGCTGGGATGTTCCCGGTCGCATTAAAGATCGCAGATGGTGGTACTTCCGCCTTCCGTTCGGCCGCGGAATCTTGGCCGGCGCGCTAACCCTGATGTTGGTAATTCTCCCTATCATTATCATCTCTACTCAAGAAGCATTGCGCGCGGTTCCATCTTCCCTGCGCGACGCATCTTTAGGCCTTGGCGCAACGCAATGGCAAACCGTCCGTCGCATTACTTTGCCAGCAGCACTTCCAGGCATCCTGACTGGCGCCATCATTGCGATGAGTCGCGCAATAGGCGAGGCAGCTCCTTTGTTAATGATTGCAGGCATCGTGTTCATCACACGCGCACCGGGCAATCTCATGGATGATTTCACTGCAATGCCACTCCAGATTTACAACTGGGCTGGGCGTCCGCAGAAAGAGTTCCACGACCTCGCAGCAAGCGGCATTATTGTCCTGCTGACGGCACTGCTCTTGTTCAATGCTGTGGCGGTTTTCTTGCGCCAGAAGTACAGCAAGCCACTTTCTTGAATGTCTGTACGATGACACTCCTCATGAAACCTCCCCCGCGTGAAGCACAAATCTTGGCACCCGTTTCGCGACCCTCTGCCGAGGAATCGCAAGACTCCGCCTTGGAGACAGCCATTCAGCTTAAGGATTTCGATGCCTGGTATGGTGACTTCCAGGCCTTGCATAGCATCAACTTGGCTATGCCGAAGAAACGCATTACATCTTTCATCGGCCCAAGTGGTTGTGGAAAAAGTACTTTACTGCGTTGGATTAACCGCATGAATGACACCATTGCTGGGGCTCGCGCGACCGGCACTTTGGAAATCCATGGCAAAGATGCCTTGGGTCCCAAAGTAGACGTTGTGGGTTTGCGGCAACAGGTCGGCATTGTTTTTCAAAAGCCAAACCCTTTTCCGAAATCCATTTTTGATAATGTTGCTTACGGGGTGCGCCTTCACCTGAAGACGAGCAAGGCGGAGCTACAAGAGATTGTGGAATGGTCGTTGCAGAAAGCAGGGTTGTGGGAAGAGGTCAAAGACCGCCTGAACAAATCCGCCTTGGGTCTTTCTGGTGGCCAGCAGCAGCGCCTATGCATCGCACGTGCGATTGCAGTCGGTCCAGAAGTCCTACTCATGGACGAACCCTGTTCCGCATTGGACCCACGCTCGACCGCGGCGATTGAGGACCTCATGCTAGAGCTCCGTAAAAGTTACACCATTGCAATTGTGACTCACAACATGCAACAGGCCGCACGGGTGAGCGATTTCACAGCCTATATGTACCTTGGTACTTTAGTCGAATTTGGTGCGACGGAAGATGTGTTTAAGCGTCCGCGACACACTGAAACGGAAGATTACATCACTGGACGGTTTGGGTAATTCATCATGACGAAACACTTTATGCGAGATCTCGGCGCCCTTGCCGAACAACTAGTCCACATTAGTAACCGTTGCGAAGACGCCTTCGGACGCGCGATTGACAGCATTCTGTCACGCGATGCGGAGGGTGCCCTCGAAGTGGTTCAGGGCGATGCGAGTATTGATGAGCTGGAGGTGAAGTTGGAAGAGGCGGCTCTAAAAATCCTCGCTTTGCACGCACCCGTAGCCGGCGACCTTCGCTTTTTGATTGCGGCAATTAAGATCAACAATGACCTTGAGCGCATTGCCGACATCGCGTCAAACATTGCCAAGCGAACGATTGACCTGAAAGGGCTCGCGCCAATTAGCCCACCTGCCGAATTCGAGCTCATGGCCCAACAGACCAGGGTCATGGTGCGTGAAACCATTCAAGCTCTGGTCAGACGCGACGAGGATCGCGCACGCAAAGTCCTGAAGATGGATGACATCGTCGATGGCTTTAACCGTAACCTCCTTAAACGCATTGAAGCGCAAATGGGGCAAGAGCCTGAGTCCGTCCCCGCACTTATGCGCTGGGCCAACGTGGTGCGCTTAGTTGAGCGCATTGCCGACTACGCGACCAACATTGCGGAAGACATCATCTACATGGAACAGGGCGACATTGTGCGCCACGGTGAGTCGGGAAAAGAGCTTTAGTTAGAACGGATCTTCGGTGACGCGAAAGACTCGACGACTTCCATAACGCGTGAGCGATCGGTTTCCTTTAGCGAGGAGCCGCTCGGTAGGCATAAGCCAGTACGGAAAAGCTCTTCGCAAACCCTTCCGCCAACCATGCGTGCATTGCGGTAGATGGGCTGCATATGCATCGGCATCCAAAGAGGACGACTCTCAATGTCGCGAGCTTCCAATTCGACCTGCACTTGATTCGGGGTGGCACCGAAGGAATCTGGGTCGATGAGCATTACGCTAAGCCAGCGGGTGCCTCGATCCTCTTCCGGCTCATCCAAAAAGGATAGACCTTGGACTTGGCTTAGACGGCCTCTGTAGTCTTCGAAATTGGCGCGACGAGCAGCCACACGATCTTCAATCTTCAGCAGTTGGCCCCTGCCGACGGCCGCAAGCAAGTTGGAGAGTCGGTAGTTGTAGCCGAGGGCGTCGTGCTCATAGCGTGGCCCCGGAACTCGAGCTTGGCTTGCGAGGTGGCGCGCTTTCGCCACAAGGGAGGCATCGTCCGAAACTAACAGGCCGCCACCCGAAGTCGTAATAATTTTGTTCCCGTTAAAGGAAAACAATCCGATATGACCAGTGGTGCCGACATGCTTTCCGCGCTGCGTAGTTCCCAAGGCTTCAGCGGCGTCCTCAATCAGAATCACGCCGTATTTTGCGCACAGCAAGCTGATTTCTTCCAGCTTGGATGCCTGCCCGTAAATGTGCACCACTAAAACCGCCTTCGGAAGAGTGCCTTCACGGGCATCCTTTTCCAACTCTTCTGCGAGAAGTTCAGGATCCATGCCCCAAGTTTCTGCCTCGGAGTCAATCAGGACTGGCGTGGCCCCGACATAAAGGATCGGGTTGACGCTCGCGGTGAAGGTAAAGGAGGGTGCGTAAACGCGATCGCCTTGACCAATGCCGAGCATAACAAAGGCAAGGTGAATTGCGGCGGTACCACTAGAGAGTGCGGCCGCATCTTTGGCGCCCAAGTATTGGGAGCATTCCACCTCGAAGGCATCCACGTGCTCACCAAGCGGAGCAATCCAATTGGAGTCAAAGGCTTCAAGCAAAAGCTCGCGCTCGGCGGCACCCATGTGCGGCGGAGAGAGGTAGATGCGGTCCAAAAGCTATGAGGCGGTGAAGGCTGGTGCTACGCGAGCGCGTAGGCTGGGCACGAAAGTCGCAAGAATGTACATGATATCGCGTCTCAGTGTGTAATCGTGTAAGTATCGTAGGTTCAAACGTACTTTTGCGGGATAAATAACCTCAGAATTAAACGCCTCTGGGTTATCAGCCTGGGCAAGTAAGTCCTCCTCGTGACGGAAAACCAAAGATGCCAACCCAGTGATTCCAGGCCGCAACTGCAGAATGTCTCGATCTTTACCCTGCAGCTGGTCTGCAAAGCCAGGGACATCGGGTCTTGGGCCAACCACGCTCATATCCCCCCACAGGACATTCCAAAATTGAGGAAGCTCATCGACCTTGGTTTTTCTCAGGATGGCGCCCACTCGGGTGATGCGCGGATCATGGGAAGCGGTTGCCGTAGTTTGCCTGCCATTGGCCACGCGCATGGTGCGTAGCTTAAGAATGCGAAAGGAAACCCCATGTTGCCCCACCCGCTCTTGCCGAAAAAATCCGCTGCCTCCGGTGCTAAGCCAAGCGCAAAAGGCAGCCAGCAAAATGAGCCATCCGAAAAGCATCAAGCCAATCAGCGCTATGGCAACGTCGAGAATTCTCTTACAGCGAACCTGTGCAGTGGTCACTCTTCCATTGTTGCATACCCTGGACCCGATAGAGACAGCGATTGATACAATCCCACGGCATGACTGAAGGGAAATTGTCCGTCCGCCGCAAGCGCGATTGGTGGTTTGGGCTTTTGCTTCCACTCCCCTTATTCGTTCAAATGAATGGCCCATTTGGATTCTATGCAGAACCGGAGGGGCTACCGGTTGGCATTGGCGTGCCCATCGGGTTTCTCTTGGCCGCAGCCTTTTTGCTTCCAGATTTACCCAAGCTTCGGCGTCGCTTAGCGCTGGGATTAGTGGCAAAAATTGCCCTATTGATCTTTGGCCTTTGGACTCTTTTACTTGGATTTCTTGGTGCGCAAGAGAATAAGCAGGCTTTGCTTTATGCGGGGCAATGGCTGGCCCCCTTGGCGGCGGCGGTATATGTTGGCGTGGCTGCCTTTGAGGAAGAGCGGCTATCTAGTTTGCTTGCAGGGCTCAAGCGTGGAACTACATTCTCCCTGTGCTTTTTGGTACTACTTTTCTTGTGGGAGCTTCTTTTCTTAGGAAGTTTTTCCGGGCGCATTACGCAAAATGTTTCTTTGCCGGGGATGTATCAGCTTTATAACTATGTCCCCGTGAGCCTCACTTTGTCCGCACTGTTTTGCGCCGGATTGGAAGCAAGCTCAGCAAAAACAGTGCGCACCGGGAAAGTTTGGTTCTTTCTTTTTGGGGCGGCGATGATTCCCCTGATCACCGGCGCGCGGGATCCGGCATTGATATTCATGTTGGTAGCACCCTTGCCCGCTTGGTGGGCCTGCCGCGTGCGCGGGTTACTTGCTTTGATTGCAGGGTCAGGTATTTCCGTTTGTCTCTTTCTGATCCTTGCGGATGGGAATTTACTTTTGTTGCATAAACTTCACGGGACTTTTTCGAGTTATGGAGAAACGACTTTGAGTGGAATGTTTGGCCCGCGTGCGGAAGTCATGGAAAGCTATTGGGGATTAGCGCAAGAGCATCCATGGACAGGGCTGCGTTTATTGCCGCCAACGATTGCAGATCCAGAATCCGGAGTCGTGGCCAAAAGTGCCCACAACACCTATCTCGATATCCTCGCGGGCGGCGGACCGATTGCACTACTTTCCTTCCTAACGCTTCTCCTGTCCGCGCTTTGGGCGACGCCTAAACTAGTCCTTCGATCTTTGTGCAACCAAGCTTCGGTAAGCGCAGAAAAGAACACCCTTCAAGTGGCTGCCCAATCCGCTGCGGCCCCAGTGGTCGGGCTTCTGTTGATTAGCTGCAACTTACGAACGCCTTTGCGTGAACCCATATCCGCGTGGATTGGGTTTTTGCTCATTGGCTTTCTTTTAAGCTGGGCCTACTTCGAAAAACGACCATCTTCTTCTAGCTCGCGCATGACGGGTTGAATACAGCGAGCGATAACGTCGGCAAACTTGGGGTCTGACTCGCGCTTTCCTTTGCCGATACTTCCTTGTGAAACATGGACGACGGCTTGCTCGATCATTTCCAGAGTCCAATCCTCATGCAAGAAAGTGCCAATGCGCTGCAATTGCTGTGCAGGAGTTGCGACGAAATCTTCGTAACGCAAGTGGAGGACACGGCTCTCGGGTAACGCGGCAAGGCCTTGCATGGAACGCGTGACGCAACGCTTCCATTGCTTGGCGCAAACCTCATCTAGGCTATGGTTTTGGAGGTCCTCTTTCATGCCAAGGTAACGCGGTCCCCAAAAAGAAACTTTGCCCTCTCTATCAAATAGGCGATGGATCCGCGTGCCGAGGTAGCGTAAGGCGTAATAAGGCAAATCCCCGAGCGGGACAAAGCGTGCCTTTCTCAAGAGATAGGGGAGATCCAGCTTCGCCCTCCAGCGACGGCCAGCACTCGCCACGACGTCTTCGCCATCACGAACAAGGTGAAGGAAAACGGCATTTTCAGGAAGGGCGGCGGTAACGAACTCGACGCGTAAAGTATTCGCACAGGTTTTTTCAACTACGCTGGTACAGGATTCTCGCTTCGCGCATGATTGAAAAGCGCGTTGGATATATCGTTGCACTTCAGGCCGCATAAGGTCCGCGCCCAACTCATCTACGGGGACTTGCTTGTTTCGGTGGCGCCAGATGTAGTTGATTTCATCGCAGGGCCAGGTTCCAAAGCCAGGCAGGCTGCACAGAACATCGCGCAGCATGTTGGTGCCAGACCGACCTGCGCCCAGAATGATGACTGGGCGGTAGTCAGTAGGTGTTGGCGAACTCATGCGGAAGGCGCGATGGAGACGGCGGGGGGTTCCGGAGGAAGGCGTCGCAGGAAAAGCAACCCGGCGAGGATGAGCGCGATGGCTTCGGTGAAAGTGTAGGCCATTCCTAGTCCTTCCAGTGTCCAGTGCTCCAGGAAGAGTTCAAGCGCAAGCCAACGAATTAGGATTCGCACTAAGCTGAGAAGCAAAAGAAAGCGGATCATGCGTAAGCCCAGAAATCCTTGTGCGAGGATCATTCCAGCAACCATAGGCATCATGCCAAGCAGACAAAGCAGCGCGACGCCCCAATAGTTAAAGCGCAGGATCCTCTGGCGCATTCTTAACTCAAAGTCAGGACCCTTTTCCGCGGCATGGGCAAGAAGCGGGAGCATGACTCCCACAAAGGTCGGTGCCATGGACTGTCCCAGCATGTTGGGCGCCCCAAATGCTAGGCGGAAGACTTCAAGGTTGGCCCCGCCGCCCATCCCCAAGGCGAAAACGACCTCCCGGCCTAAGGTTGCCACAATCCCCGCACCCAAAAGGGCGGGGACGACAAGCTTGCGCAATGAAGGGAGACTCACCACGCTGATTTTAGGGCTTCTGAACAAAGAAGTTCATCGGTGCGGTGCAGGGGGCGTCGTTAACCTATACGCGGCCAATCTAGGCCGCGGCCGCGAACCATGTTGCAGAATAAAATCATCCTCATCACCGGTGGCACAGGTTCCTTTGGAACCGCCATGGTGGATAGCTTGTTGGAACGCGGCGTAGGCGAGATTCGGATTTTCAGCCGCGACGAAGCGAAGCAAGACTCCATGCGTACTCGTTACGAGGACCATCGTCTTAAGTTCTACATTGGCGATGTTCGCGACTCCGCATCTGTCACGCGTGCCATGAAAGGGGTGAACATGGTGTTTCATGCCGCAGCGCTGAAGCAGGTGCCCTCCTGCGAGTTTTTCCCAATGGAAGCCGTGCGCACCAACGTGGAGGGCAGCCGCAATGTCATCGATGCAGCGGCGCATGCTGGAGTGGAGAGTGTGGTTTGTTTGTCGACGGATAAAGCGGTTTATCCAGCCAACGCGATGGGCATGACCAAAGCTCTCATGGAGAAGGTCGCCATGGCTGCCGCGCGAAGCTTGTCCAAGGAAGAAACCCGCGTTTCTTGCGTGCGTTATGGCAACGTGATGTACTCGCGTGGATCAGTCATCCCCTTGTTCGTGAGGCAGATCCAAAGCGGTAAAGCGCTGACCCTGACCGAGCCCTCAATGACACGCTTTCTAATGCCACTAACGCAGGCGGTGGATCTAGTGGAGTTTGCTTTCACGCATGCCGAGCAAGGCGATCTCTTTGTGCGTAAGGCACCGGCGTGCACCATGGGAGACTTGGTGACGGCCCTGAAAAATATTTTCAAGGCCGACAATCCGGTCAAGGTGATTGGCATCCGCCATGGAGAAAAACTATATGAGGCGCTTTCAAGTGCGGAGGAGTTGCGCCGCTCTGAAGACATGGGTGATTACTTACGGGTTCGCATGGATGGCCGCGATATGAACTACGGGAAGTTTTTCACCGAAGGCGACACCAAAGAAATTGATGTGGAGGATTACACCTCGCGCAACACAGAGCAGTTAGATGTTGCTGCAGTAGAAAATCTATTGTTGTCATTGCCCGAGATTCGGGCTGCACAGAAAGAGGCGAGGGCTTCTTCTTGAGCCATCCAGTTAGAATCGGCATTACCGGCGTGCACGGCTTAATTGGCTGGCATGCGCGTTGTGCCTATTTGCAAGAGAAGGACATAAGCGTTATCCCTGCTGGACGCGCGGAGTTTGAAAGCGCGGAGTCTTTGCAGGCTTTCGTTGCGCAATGCGATGCCATTGTGCATTTTGCGGGCATGAACCGGGGCGAGGAAGAAGAGGTTTATAGAGTAAATTTAAGATTGGCTCACGAGTTAATTGCGGCATGTAAGGCAATCCAAGCCAAACCACATATTCTGTTTTCGAATTCGACCCATAGCCTAGGCGCAAGTCGTTATGGGGCGTCTAAGCGCGACGCGGCAGATGCGTTTGGCGCATGGGCAGAGTTAGAAGGTGCACGTTTTACGAACCTAATTTTGCCGCATGTTTTCGGTGAGCACGGGCGTCCGTTTTACAATTCGGTGGTGCACACTTTTTGCGCTCAGATTGCAAAAGGGGAGAAGACCGAGATCCACGTCGATGCCGATTTAGAATTACTTCACGCTTCCGAAGTCGCAGCTCTAGCGCTTGAGTGCATCCGTAATACAAGCGGGCCTGCAGTTGATTCGGTTCAGCCGGCGGGGGTGAAGATGAAAACTTCGGAGCTGTTGGAAAAACTGCAAGCATTCGATCACTCCTACCGGGGGGAGCGCACGGTCCCAGATTTGCGCAGTGGTTTGGACTTGTGTTTCTTTAATACCTATCGCGCCGCTCTTTACCCAGCTGGCTTCCCGGTGGATTTAACCCTCCACTCCGACGAGCGCGGTTGGTTGTTTGAGGCGGTGCGTGAAAACAACGGAGGGCAAACCTTTCTTTCCACCACGCGTCCTGGGATTACGCGCGGCAATCATTTTCACTATCACAAGGTGGAACGCTTTTTGGTGGTGTCTGGGGAGGCGGTGATTCGCATTCGCCGATTGTTTGATGACAAAGTGGAAGAGTTTCATGTGAGTGGTGAACGCCATCAGTTTGTGGACATGCCGACCTTGCACACACACGAAATCACCAACCTGGGTGAGTCCAATTTGTTAACCCTGTTTTGGTCGCATGAAATTTTTGATCCGGAAGCACCGGACACCGTTTGGGAGAAGGTTCAGTGAAGAAATTGAAAGTCATGACTTGCCTCGGCACGCGTCCGGAGATTATCCGCTTGTCGTGTGTGCTCGCTGCTTTGGATCAACACACCGACCATGTTTTGGTGCACACCGGTCAAAACTGGGACTATGCACTCAATGAGCTGTTTTTTGAAGAGCTCGGTGTGCGTAAGCCGGATCACTTCCTTGGCGTAGATGTCAGCTCTCTTGGCGCGGTGCTCGGCAATATTCTGATCGAAATAGAAAAGGTTCTTCAAAAAGAAAAACCAGACGCATTTTTAGTACTTGGCGACACCAACAGCGCCATTGCGGCCATCATGGCAAAACGAATGCGTGTGCCGGTGTACCACATGGAAGCGGGCAACCGTTGCTTCGATGCTAACGTGCCGGAAGAGACCAACCGTCGCATGATTGATCACTTGGCGGACTTCAACCTTGCCTACACCGAGCATGCGCGACGCCATTTGCTGCATGAAGGATGTGAGCCACGCCGAGTTTATGTGACCGGATCGCCATTACGCGAGGTCTTTAATACCTATCGCGACGGCATCGAAGCTTCGACTGCCCTCAGCGACAACCAATTGGAAAAGGGTAGGTACTTCATTGTGAGTGCCCATCGCGAGGAAAACGTCGACAACCCGGAGCGCCTGGACCTGTTGCTGGATTCTTTAGAGGCTTTGGCCAAGGAGCATCAAGTGCCAGTTTTGGTTTCCACTCATCCACGTACGCAAAAACGTTTGGATGATTTAAACCGCGGCGAGTTAAAGGGAGACATCCGATTCCTCAAGCCATTTGGCTACTTCGATTACAACCGCCTGCAGCGCGACTGCCTTTGCGCGCTTTCCGACAGCGGAACCATCTCCGAAGAATCCGCCATGATGAAATTCCCGGCAGTAACTTTGCGTCAGGCGATTGAGCGGCCCGAAGCTATGGATACAGGAGTAATCACCGTGTGCGGCTTGGACCCGGAAAACGTATGCCAAGCAGTGACTGCTATCATCAAGCAATATGAGGCTGGGCAAATCCCAGAGGTGCCGGCGGATTACCAAGTTGGCAATACATCGCAGCGTGTGGTGAACTTGATTCTTGGCACAGCACGGCAGCACCGGGCATGGTCGAATTTGGCAATGCCCACCGGCTTCACTCGCGACGCATAAGGTTTAGTCTTTGAAAATCCTCCTGATCCATCGCTGGTTCTGGCCGGATTCTCCGCCGTACGCATCCATGCTGCGTTCGATTGGCGCGCAGCTTGCTGCAGACGGGCACGAGGTTACGGTTCTAACTGCCCAGCCGTCGTACACCAAAGCGGCCGCAGAACGAAAGATGCCACGGCATCAGGAGTTTGATGGATTTCACGTTAAGCGCGTGCGGTTACTTCCAGAATCCAAACGTAATTATGCGGTGCGTGCGTTGAATATGTTGTTTTTCATGTGTGCGATTGCCGGCCACATTCTTTTTCGCCGTAAAGAGAAACGTTACGACTTAGTCATGGCATCGACCATGCCTCCCGTATTGGTGGCGGCGGCCGCGCGAAAGTGTGTCCACTTACGGGGAGGTAAGTTTTTCTATCACATGATGGACATCTACCCAGAGATCGCCCTAATTTCCGGCCTGGCCAAGAAAGGTTTTCTTACAAAATTTCTTTCGCGCATCGATCGGGAAAACTGTGCGAAGGCGGATCGGGTTATTGTTCTCTCTTCTGATATGCGCGAAGCCATTGCGGCACGGGGGTTGCCAACCAACAACGTTGAAGTTTTAAATAATTTTCAGCTTCAGTCTTTCGATGGCAAAGGCTACATGCCGAAGGGACTTGAAAAACCAGAAGGTAGTTTCCGTATTCTGTTCGCAGGAAACCTTGGACGCTTCCAAGGGCTCGAAACCATGCTTGAAGCCATGGCCCTCCTTGAGGACCTACCAGCGGTTCGTTTTGACTTACTCGGTGACGGCGTCGGGCGCGAAGGGTTAGAAGAACTTGCCGGCTCCCGATTGAATCGAAGTGTTTTTTTTCATGGCTATCATCCAATCGAAAATGCCGTGCATGTAATAAAGACCTGCGACCTCGGGCTCATTGCACTCAACCCAGATATTTATCGTCATGCGTATCCAAGCAAGACCATGACCTACCTCGGTGTTGGGGCGGCGATCTTGCTGGTGATTGAAGCCGAAAGCGAACTTGCGCAAATGGTGGAGCAGGAACGCATTGGTTACCACGTTGCACAAAACAATCCAGAAGCCCTGGCCGCCGTTATCCACCAGGCATATATCGAACGCGCGGAACTTGAGGGAATGCGGATGCGCTCGAAATCCTTGGCCGAACGATCCTTTACTGCGGAGGCTGTTTTGCCGCGTTGGTCTGAATTAGTCAAGACCTAGGTTCACGTTGGACCGAGCTTTGTGTGGAGTAGTTGCTCAGAAAGGCCATCGATAGACGCGCGTAGATCTCAGTCTTCTTCTGCACCGTCGATATAACCGAGTTGTTCCAATCCTTGCGCGTCGCTCGCGCCGAGTTCGACCGCGCCATTCCCTTCTCGCCGATACCGTGCGGAAGACTCCATAAGCTCCGCTAAGCGTTGATGCATGGCCAAGAAAGGCTTACCCCCTTCTGCTTCTAGTGAATGCGCCTCAAGCGGGTCAACCTTCAAATCGAAAGCAAGCTTGACCCAGTGATCTCCATTTTTAACCCATATGACTTTTTGGTCGGCAATACGCAAGGACCAAATGGGGTGCTGCTCACGAGGGCGATGCGAAAATGCGCCAACCTTTTTGCGATTTCCAAATAGGTTTTCTCCATGTTGCTCAAAAGGTGGAGGCGCACCGACCCAGGCAGCAACGGTGGGCATGACGTCGACCAATTCAACAGGCTCTTGAAAGACCTGATCTTTGGCGACTGTCGGTCCAACCATAATCAAAGGCACACGAATCATCTCTTCGTAAAGCGATCGCCCGTGCTGCCACTGTCTGTGCTCATAAAACTCTTCGCCATGGTCAGAGGTGATCATCAAGTAATCGTCTTCACCGTAAACTCCTTCAGCGCGCAAAAGTTCCAGCATCTTGCCTAAGCGGTCATCGACATATCGAACTTCCGTGTCATAGCGGCGTTGCAGTTCGTGCAATTCCTGTGAGTTGACTTTCGGAAGTGAAGATCCCTCAAGAGGGTAGGGTGGCAATTCTTGGCTGGCATACAAAGGGGCCTCTTCCACTTCGGCCAAACGAGGCTGGCCGAGTAAATCTTCCGGCGCAGTGTATGGGTCGTGTGGGTCCAGATAGTGAACGTAAAGAAAGGTCGGTGTATCGGCGCGATTACCACGCACCCATTTTTTGATGGCCAGGTTGACGTCGTCCGCAGTGGAATGCAGAACACCTCTGGCCGGTTGTTTTTCTACCTTGCCCAAGCCCCATTTTCTTAGTAGCCGAATGCCAGCAGATCGGTCTTCCAGTTGCGTGGTGGAATTCCAAAAACGATCAAAGCCATTGTGGAAACCGAATGCTGCCGAAACCTGGGGGTTCGCGGAGAAGCCAATAGTTTGATAGCCACTTTTTTGCAGCATAGACGCCATGGTTTGGAGTGAGGGGTCTAAGGGATCAAACGGAGTCACAATGCCATGACTCGCAGGGTATAACCCGGTGAACAAGGAAGCGGTCGACGGCCTAGTCCATGGCGCTTGGGCGTAGGCTTTATCAAATCGAGTTCCCTTTTGTGCTAGGGAATCCATGACCGGTGAAATGCTTTCCGTCCGGCGGGTGGAGCCAAACGGAGAAAGGGCATCGGCACGAAGCGTGTCTATGACCACCAGTACAACGTTGGGCGCCCCTTGAGAAGCGGCAGGCTTGGCCGTGGCATTAAGATTTGGATAGCCCGCCAAAAGGATCAGCAATAGCAAAAAATTAAAAATCCAGAGCATGCCGCGCACCCGAGTGGAGCTTCGGAGGAAAATCCCGCACGCACCGGCCACCATGCTGAGCCCCAAGATTGTGGTTACGCCCGAAGTCGATTGATAAGGGAGAACCCAAACGGCGCACGCCATAGTCAATCCGCAAACAATTCGTTCCGGGCGACTCCACCTTCGCGCCAAGCCGAGCAAAATCCCGATCCCACCTACAAGCACGAGGTAAGCCAGGCAAATGGAGAGGAGCTCTCTGGAGAAGGGTGTGAGTGGAATAAAGTCTCTGTGAGCTATCCATCTGCCTTCGATTGCGCCAACCAATGCGCCCAATCCAGCGCCGCCCAATCCGAGCCATAGTGAGCTACTGAGCCGACTTGTGAGGCGGGTGTTGAGGAGACTAAGCATCAGCGAAGCTAGGATATACTCTGCTCGGCGGCTTCGCCATGTGGTTTTTCATTCAGGCTTTGATCGTCTTCATCGTCCCCACACTGTGGCTTGGGTACTGCATGTTCGTCCTGGTTTTCCGCAAACGCCTCAAGGAATCCGCGCGTCACGTGAAGGCAGTCGTTTCTTGTACTTCCAGTTTTAGTCATCATGTCTCGCTTAAAGACCAAAAGAGTTTTAACTGCGTCCTACCCGAAGTCTGGCGCCACCTGGTTTCGCTTTCTCACTTATGGAATTGAGAAGGGCTGGGCGATGGATTCCCGCTCGGTAAAAAAGCACAATCCGGAAACGGGGAAAAACATCGATTGGCCCGAGCTTGCCGGAGACGCAGAGAGGTCTTTCGTGAAAACGCACATGCCTTATTGGGAGGGCAACCTGGCTGCGAACAAGGCAGATGTCGTCATCGTTGTAGTGCGCAATCCCTTTGATTGCATGATGTCCCGCCTTTCTCATAATCGTTTAAATGGCGTTGAAATCTCAGAACCACATCAACTGCATAACTTTTTTTCAAGTTTCATTTCATCGGCCAACATGAAACAGTATGAAATTCGCCCCGACCGGCTTGATGGCGGGTGGACGAATCATTATGAATCTTGGCGTGATGCAGAGTCTTGGTCCAAGGGCTTGGCGTTGGTTCGATTTGAAGATCTAATTAAAGATTGCTCCGGCGAGTTGGAAAAGGTAAATCAGGCTTTGGATTTGGGCTGGAACACTCTTGATATTGAGCGCGGCAGCCTATTTGGCAGCAAGAAGTGGATGTCTGCCCTGGAAAACCATGAGGTCGCGCATCAAATACCCGGGATGTTTTACAGTCCGGCACGGGCCCAAGCCTTTGAGGCACAGGGGGAGCGTTTCGTGGGGGGTAAGAGAACGCATTCTGATTATGAGACATTCGTGAAAAATCACGTGGGCGACTTTATGAAGGCCTTTACTGCGCCTTGTGAACGACTGGGTTACGATTTGGCTTCGATTATTGAGTCCAAGCGGATGCGCTAGGGCCAGAGACGCATTTTGCAGAGACAGGCCTGCGGGCGGATTGACGCATGACTGCACCTGGCATCCTAGCGAGAAAATGGGAGAATAGGTGCAACCCTTTTCTGGCCACCCCCTCCCCCTCAGGGCCTCTTCCAAAACCATGTTTCGCTTTCTTGCTCGAAGCGCCCGACGCGCTCGCCACTTCAACCAAAACTTAAGGGCCCAGGGGGTTCCCTTTGTGGCGCGGATGGTTTTGGTGGCTCAAAAAGTGAAGGGTCTTGTCCTGCCAAAGGGAACCCGCAGGCTTGCCTTTTATCAAGCCACCCTTGGGCGACTTTCGGGTCCCGTTCTGCGCTATGCACACGGCACCTGGAGAGCAGGAAGCGCGGAGGGGCATCCCTATCTCGACGCCATCGAAACACTTACTTTTGAAGAAGTGGAGGTGCTGGAATTTGTGGAGCAAGAGGAGCCAGTGGTTTCGATTTTAATCCCAGTGTTTGAGCAATGGCGCATTACTTATGGGTGCCTCAAATCGATTCTTTCTTATTCGGGCAACAAAATTCGATATGAAGTCTTAATCCTAGACGACAATTCACAAGACGAAATCAGAGATTTGCCAGAGAAGGCTAAGGGGGTTCGTTTTGTTCGAAATGAGAAAAACTTGCGGTTCTTGCGCAATTGCAATCACGGCGCGACCTTTGCCCGCGGCAAGTATTTAGTCTTCCTGAATAACGACACCTTGGTTCACGAGGGTTGGCTGGAGGCCATGGTGAACCGGGCAGAGTCAGACAAGGAGATCGGCTTGGTTGCAGCCAAATTGCTTTGCGCGGACGGTCTCCTGCAGGAAGCGGGCGGGATTATTTTTAGCGATGGAAGTGGGTGGAACTACGGCCGTGGTCAAAACCCGAACCTTCCGGCGTTTTCTTTCTTTAAGGACACGGACTATGGATCTGGCGCATGCATTTTAATTCCAGATTTTTTATGGAAAAAAATTGGCGGGTTCGACGATCGTTTTGCTCCGGCCTATTACGAAGATGCCGATCTTGCCTTTGCGGTGCGCGCAGCAGGCTATAGAACTGTTTACGAGCCACGCGCGGTAGTGACTCATCTTGAAGGTGTTTCTCACGGCACGGATCTAAATTCTGGCCTAAAGCGCTATCAAGTTGAAAACCAAATCAAGTTCGAGGAGAAGTGGCGCGAGACATTGCAGGCCGAGCAAGCAGGCGGACCTCAAAACTTGGATCGGGCGCAGTGTCGCGGGACTCACAAGCCGTGTGTACTGATTGCGGACTATCAAATCCCGCAGTGGGAAAACGAGGCGGGCCTCCGTCTCACATGGATGTACATCCAACTATTTTTAGATTTGGGCTATCGCGTATTGTTCCGCCCATCAAACCTTTTCCCGGTTCAGCCTAATACCGCCATCATGGAGGCTGCGGGTGTTGAGGTTTTGCATGGGCAAGAGTATCTAGATATGGACAGTTGGCTAAAAGAGCATGGGAGTAGCATCGACTTTGCTTACCTAAGTAGGTGGGAAGTTGCGGATCCGCTTATGGAACCTTTGCGACGCCACACCAAAGCCCGCATTGTTTTTCAGGTAGTAGATCTTCATTACCTTCGCGAGCAACGGCGCTGGGAGAACTCTGGGAAAACTGGAATTTCCCCAGAGGCCGCGCGTCAAAAATTAATTGAGCACCGCCTCATCGAAGCCTCAGATGCAGTGCATACTCCGAGTCTCTACGAAGCTGAGGTCATGCGTCGCGATTTCCCGGAGAAGCGCATTTTGGAGGTGCCCATTTTCTTTTACGAGGACCTGGTGGATTATTCGGTATCGGCGAATGCGAGAAACCTGTTGTTTGTTGGTGGTTATGGACATCCGCCCAATGAAGACGCGGTCCATTGGTTCCACGATCAAATTTTGCCGCTCATCGTGGAAAAGCATCCAGACGTTCAGGTTCATCTTGTCGGTGGAGGAGCAGGCCGCAGAACCGAGGCCTTGGCGTCGGGGGTTACAAAACTTCATGGACGGATTGATGACGAAGCGCTTCGGCTGGCCTACAAAATGGCAGACATTGCCGTGGTTCCGCTTCGCTTTGGTGCTGGCGTGAAGGGGAAAGTGGTGGAGGCCATGGCGAACGGTTTGCCGGTTGTAACCACTGAGATCGGAGCGGAAGGGATAGCGGTCAGTGGATGTCCTCTTGTTATTGGAAATACGCCTCAAGAGATTGCGGCACGGATTATCGCGTTGTTGGCAGATTCGTCAGCGCGGAGTAGTCTCGCTGAACAGGGACAAGCCTTCGTTTTGAAAAACTTTTCGCGGGCAAGGGCAACCCAGATTGTGCTGGGAGATTTTGCTTGGGAGAAAACGGTTTTGAAAAAAGTGGAGACACCATGCTAGGCCGAAAAAAAGAGGTGGCAACGCGAAGAAATGTTTTGGTGCACTTCCATATTTTTAAGAATGGAGGGACCACATTTGACTATGCGTTAAAGCGGGAGTTTGGCAAAGGTTTTGCTGAATACGATGGCAATCAAGCAAGTTCCGTTCATTTGCCAGAAGAGATCGCTGCTTACCTAGTGAAGCGCCCCAAGGTGCGGGCTTTGTCGAGCCACCACCTTCGCTTCCCTTTGCCGGAGGTGGAAAAAAGTAGCCTTTTCGGAGTTGTTTTTTTGCGGCATCCGTTGGATCGAATGCATTCGATTTACAAATACGAGCGCAAGCAGAAAAGCGAATCCCCTGGAAGCAAACACGCAAAAAAATATAGCTTTCCAGATTATGTTCAGTGGCGTCTTGACCGTGGCCGTGTAAATCTACTTTGCAACTACCACGCATCGGTCTTAACCTGTAATCCTCGAGAAGCACGCAGAGTTCCCGATGCAGAACTTGCGCGAACTCGGTTAAAAGAAGTCGCGGTTTGTGGAACGGTTGATCAGCTGGAAGCCAGTCTTGCCTTGGCGGAGCAGCAGTTGGCCCCTCATTTCTCCGGCATCAATCTTGCGACGACTCCACAGAATGTGACCGTAGGCCGGAAGCCCACTCTTCAAGAGCGCATGAATGAGGCCGAAAAAGCCTGCGGCTCGGAGCTGTTCGCCGATGTGGCAGCAAGGAACGAGTTAGATCTAGATCTTTACGCCTTGGCGGGGCGGCTTTTGCAGGAACGCCTGCATGGCTTAGCGGATGGTGAACGCTGCCTAGAGGCCTATCGAAAACGCTGTGGGCAACTTGCCTGATAGCATGGGTTCGATGGATTCGACATCTACGATTGCCGTTCCTGTTTTGGGAATGCACCGCAGCGGCACCTCCATGGTGTCGCGCATGTTAGAGGCTGGGGGCGTTGGCTTCGGAGCTCCCCAAAGCCTCGCTGGCCCTGGCGCCGATAATGAATATGGCTACTGGGAGAACCTCGAAATCAGAAGGATTAACGAGGAGTTGCTGCAATGCAATGGTGGTAATTGGAGAAACCCTCCGGCTTCGCCGACCGGTGATTTCTCCGGCAACGAATTTGACGCTCTTCGCGAGCAGGCAGTTGCATCCTTAAAGCTCTTAAGCGAATCCGCAACCTGTTGGAGTATGAAGGATCCGCGCATGAGCCTGCTGCTTCCTTTTTGGCAGCCACTGCTCCCTGGCCCTTCGCGTGCAGTCCTTTGCCTTCGTCATCCATCTGCTGTCGCGACTTCTCTGGACAAACGAAATAAGATTTCACCGGAGCTCGCTGGGTTCTTGTGGCAGGAGTACACGGCCTCGGCATGTGGAAGTCTCGCAGATGCGGAGGTGCTCGTTGTGAGCTATGAAGGGATTCTTGCTGCTCCACAAGCCGAGGCTCAACGGTGCGCCCGCTTCTTCGCCAGTTTCGGGGTGCGCCTTAACGAAGAGGCCATGGTGGACGCCGTGAACCGCCGGCTGAATCATGCCCCTCTACAGAGCGTGCCATTCTCCTCCCTGGACCCAAGTGGGCTGGAACTCTACCAACAATTGCTCGCATGCGCTTCCGATGAAAGCCAATGGAGTACGGTCAGTCCTGCCCTGCCCCCGCGGGACGCTCGATTCAACGCACTTATGCGGGAGTCGGCTAGGCTTGCATCTGAGTTAGATGGGTGGGTGAATGCTTACGAGGATAGAGTTCAGGAGACGCTGGCTGGGCGTATCGCTCTACAGAACCTCCAAAACCAAAACGACCAACAAGAGGTCCAGCGACTTCACCTTGAGACGGAACTTGAGGCAGAACGGACGCGCATGGACAATCTACAGGGTCGTTTGGAGTTTCGCTTGGGTTCTGCCCTGCGACGGCTTCTTCGACGCTAACGTAAACGAACCTTCTTCATGAGGTCCGTTCCTCAATCCTCAGCAAGCTGAGTCCCACCATGGCAAATTCCTCGCTGGTCATTGTTCAGAACTTTCTGCGCCAAGACCTAGCCTTAAAGTACCGACGTTCGGTTCTTGGGTTTGTTTGGTCATTGCTGAACCCCATTCTCATGCTTTCGGCGATGACGGTCGCCTTCTCCTTTCTATTTTCTCGTGACACTGGTCCGGGCGGATTTGCATTGCATCTCTTTGCATGTCTTTTGCCTTGGCAATGCTTGACGGCGTGCATTGGGCAGGGGAGCAAGGCTCTTATTTCTGGCGAAAAAATATTGTTGCAAGTTGCAATCCCCATCTGGATTTTTCCAATGCGGCGGGCGCTCTTTGCGATTACAGAATATACGCTTTCGCTTTTAGCCCTTGCGATCATCGTTTGGTTTGTCGGGTTTCGGCCAAGTTGGTCCTTGCTGATTCTGCCGCTTTCCGTTCTTTGTTTGTTTGGATTTGGCTACGGCATTGCAGCGATTTCCAGCGTGTTGGTTGTTTACTATCGCGATACGGAGCATTTAATCTCCGTAATCTTGAAGGCTTGGTTCTATGTCACGCCAGTCCTGTTGCCATTTACCGCAATCCCGGAGAACTTGCTTCCATACTTCAAGCTCAATCCCGCTTATTACCTACTTCAGATGTTCGATAGCCCGATCACACTTTCGGAGCTCCCACCGGTGGAGACGATCGTTTTAGCGGTTGTCATTTCTTCCGTTGCTGCATTGGCGGGAAGCTTAGTCGTTGCACGTTATAAAGATGAAATCGTTTTCCGACTCTAACGCCAAAATCAACCTGGTTGATGTAGGGCTGGATTTCCGCTCCTACGAAAATAGGCGGCCCAGCTTGAAGGCTGCCCTTTTGGGCGCCTTAAAGTTGGGCGCGAAGGAATCCAACGCGAAACAGGTTTTCCGCGCGCTAGATGGCGTTCATCTTTCCTTTTCGCCCGGAGATCGGGTTGGGATTGTTGGGCGAAATGGTGCCGGGAAAAGCAGTCTCTTGCGAGTGATTGCGGGGATCTATCGACCAAGCCACGGGAGTGTTGAGCTCGAAGGCTTTGTGGTTCCTCTTTTTCAAGTGGGCCTCGGCTTTCAGCCCGAATTAACCGGTGAGGAAAACGTGGAACAGGCAGGCGCTCTGTTCGGGATTAGCCGTGAAGAAATGTTGAAGAGAGCAGATGCCATCTTTGAGTTTGCAGAACTAGAGAAGTTCCGCCAAACTCCGGTTAAGTACTATTCTCGCGGCATGGGCATGCGTCTTGCTTTCACTTCGGTCACCTCCATTCAGCCGGAGATTCTACTTTTAGACGAAGTTTTTGGCGGTGGCGATCAAGGCTTTCGGGAGAAGGCTGTCGGTCGTATGGAAGAGTTGATCGAGCGGACGCCAATCGTGATTACCGTTTCTCACTCCATGAATATTTTGCGGCGCATTGCCAACCGCATACTTTGGTTAGAGGGTGGAAAAGTCATCATGGATGGCCCGGTAGATGAAGTGATTGAAGCTTATGAAAAGGGTTTTGAGGCCTAGGATGATGGAAAAATCGCGAGTTCCCGGGCTAACGATTTCGGTGGTTTCTTATGACCCTAATCTCAACTTTCTTAAACAAACTTTGCGCGCGGCTTCTTTTGCCGCGCACCGTGCATTACGAGAAGGCGTGATTGGCGCAGTCGATTTGCTCATGGTGGACAACGGCCCAGGCCGAGGTTGGGGCCATCGGATTCAGGAAGTGCTTGATGAGGTCTGGGATGTAGATGGAGTTGGCCCGGTTGAGATTCATCCGGCTAAGCGGAATCTCGGCTATGGCCGTGGCCACAACCTAGGGATTTTGCGTTGCCGAAAGCGCTACTATTTGGTGCTTAACCCAGACGCCGTTATGGATGAAGATGCGCTCGTCAAGGCCGTCGGCTTCATGGAGGAAAATTCAGAAGTAGGAATGCTGGCGCCTAGGGTCCGCTCAGGAGCTGGAGACAATCAACATCTATGCAAAGAGGACCCCAACATGGCGGATCTCTTTCTGCGCGGATTCGCCCCTCGGCTGATTCAGTCTAAATTCCAAACTAGGCTAAACCGTTATGCCATTGCCGACATGGGCATTGAGGAATCGAGAATTGGCCTGCCGGTTTTGAGCGGCTGCTTTCTTTTTTGTCGCACCCGAGCCCTGCAGCAAGCCGGCGGTTTCGATCCACGCTACTTCCTCTACTTTGAGGACAATGACTTAAGCAGGATGGTTAGAGAGATCGCTCCTCTCGCGTATGAACCTGCTGTAGTGATTGAGCACTTTGGTGGCGGCGCGTCGCGCAAGGGGTTGGCCCATATCCGCATGTTTTGTGTTTCGGCCTGGAAGTATTTCCAAAAGCACGGTTGGGCTTGGAAATAGGGCAAACGGAGTAGGCTGTGGATGACATCGCCCGGCTTGGTATCCTCAGCCTGAGCGACCTTCGTCGTCACCCCCCTTTACGGTTTCTTTAGAGCCGATGATTCCCCTAAACCTTGGGATTTTCCTTTTTACCTGCGCTGGCACGCGTTGGTTGATGGGGGCGGGGAATTGGTTCCGTACTGTTGCTGAGCCCAACCACCGATCTCTGCATAAGAAGAGTACTCCGAGCGGAGGTGGGTTAGCCATCGTGGTGGGCCTGCTTCTTATTGAGGTTTGGCAAAGGTTTCAGGGTGCATCCTTTTTCCCCAATCCAACCGCCCTTCTGGGTTTTGTTTTGGTTGCTGCGATTTCTTTCTTAGATGATCGTCGGCCAATCCGCTCCAGTGTTCGCCTGGCTATTCACCTTGCAGCAGCGTTTTGTTTGGTGCTTGGCGGTTCCCATGAACTCGCAATCCCGCTGCCCGGGATATCCGACCAGCCGTTGGATTTAGGCTGGCTGGCAATCCCGTTCGCCCTCATTCTCACGGTTTGGTTTACCAACCTCTACAATTTCATGGACGGCATGGATGGCTTCGCAGGAGGCATGACGGTGTTCGGCTTTGGTGGTTGCGCGGTTTTGGCGTGGAGCAGCGGCGATGTTTCTTTAGCCCTACTTTGCTCTGTTATTGCCACCAGCGGCGCCGGCTTCCTGTGTTGGAATTTCCCGCCCGCAAAGATATTCATGGGCGATGTCGCAGCGGCGCCTCTGGGCTATCTCGTGGCCATGGTGACTTTTCTTGGGGTCAAACACCAGTCCATGGACTTGTGGCAGCCGCTTATTGTGTTTTCTCCGTTCTGGGTTGATGCTACGGCGACCCTAATTCGTCGCCTCATGAAGGGAGACCGGATCTGGGAAGCACATCGGACTCACGCCTATCAACGCTTGGCCAACGCGGGATGGGGGCATCGAAAAACCGCCTTAGCGGAATACGCACTAATGGCCACCATGGTCGGTGTGGCCTGGCAGTACGGGAAATTAGGCGCTTCAACGCGGCTTTTGGTGCTCGGAGGCCTTGCGCTGCTTTTCCTCCTATTGTGGGTTGCCTTGCGAGCCGCTGAAAGGGGACACAAAAAGCGTGCTTCGAAGTAGGCCATTCCCAACCAGGAAAAGTGTTGAAGTAAGAGATGCTCGGCGTCGTCCAAAAGCATCTTCCTAAAAAGCCCCTTTAAACGATAGGTCTGTGGCCCTTCAGTGTCCCAGGGTTTATTGCGGCCTTTGCTACAATATCGGCGCTCCGAGCGACCCAGGCCGCTCCGGAGCCACAAGCCTCCTGCTAAATGTTCATCAACAACCTTTCCCGCCGGCAAAAGCGCATGCTGCTCATCCTCATGGACATGGGGATTTCGGCTCTTGCATTATGGATTGCGTTGGCGGTGCGTCGTACGACTTTCGCGCCGGATTACTGGGGTAACTATTCCTGGATGGCTTTGGCGCTGATCGCGGTTCGGATTCCAGCCTTCACTTTCGTGGGGCTCTATAAATCCTTGCTGCGCCTGCCGAACCAAAGGTTGGTGGTGCAAACGATTCAGGGTGTGGCCATTTCGACGCTGGCCTTTGGTGCGGCCGTTTTTATGATGCGTCTGCAATCGGTGCCGCGATCGGTGTTGATTTTCGAGCCTTTCATTGCGATTACTCTGGTGGTCGCCAGTCGCGAAATTTTGCAACGCATTGCGCGTCACCTCATGCGTGACGGGAAAAAAGTAGAACCGGTTTTGATTTATGGGGCCGGGTCCGCTGGTTTGCAGTTGGCACAAGCACTTTCGTTTAGTCAAGAAATGCGCCCAGTGGCTTTTCTTGACGATGAGCCTTCCAAGTGGGGAGTTCGCATGGCGGAGCTCGATGTTTACCCTCCAGCACGCATTGCGAAGCTAATACAAAAGCACGGCATTCAGAAAGCCTTGCTTGCTGCGCCCTCATCGGAAGCCTCGCATCGTCGGCAAATGATTCAAGTCCTGGAAAAGGCCGGGCTAGCAATCTTAGAAGTTCCAAACTTTCTGGACCTTGTACGTGGCGGGCAAAATGTATCGGACTTAGCAGAAGTGCAAGTGAAGGATTTGCTTGGGCGCAACACGGTTTTGCCTGATGACAATCTTCTACGAAAAGTCATCCCCGGACATTCGGTTATGGTAACAGGCGCAGGCGGTTCTATCGGCAGTGAACTTTGTCGCCAGGTTGCGGCTCTTAAGCCCCGTCAATTGGTTCTGTTCGAGACCAACGAGTACGCGCTTTACCGCATTGAAATGCAGCTGCATGAACTGTACCCGGACTTGAATGTCGCGGCCGTGCTCGGGTCTGTATTGGATGAAGATCGTTTAGGCAACACGCTGAAACGTTTTCAAGTGGAATCGGTTTATCACGCAGCGGCGTATAAGCATGTGCCGCTGGTGGAACAAAACCCTGTGGAAGGCGTGCGCAATAATGCGATGGGAACGTTTTCCGCTGCACGCGCCTCGGTGCGCCACGGCGTCACGAACTTTCTTTTTGTATCTACCGACAAAGCCGTACGCCCATGCAACGTTATGGGTGCCAGTAAGCGGCTAGCAGAACTTGCGGTTTTATTGGTCGATGAAGAAGCGAAGAAGGCTCAAGCGCAACGCCATAATCCAGACCCAACAACACGTTTCACGATTGTTCGCTTTGGCAACGTGCTCGACAGTGCAGGCTCCGTAGTCCCGCTCTTCCGCCACCAAATCGCATCTGGCGGGCCGGTGACGGTGACCGACCCCAATGTCATGCGCTACTTCATGACCATTCCTGAGGCGGCTCAATTGGTGGTGCAGGCCTCTGCAATGGGTTGTTCCGGCGAGGTTTATCTTCTCGATATGGGCAAGCCTGTGCGCATTTTGGATTTAGCGAAACGCATGGTTGAATTAGCAACCCGAGGTACCGGACGTGAAGTGCCTATCGAGTTCACTGGGCTGCGTCCTGGCGAAAAATTAGTGGAGGAGTTGCTGGTCGACCCCGGTCGTACCGAATCCACTTCGCACCCGAAGATTTTTAAAGCTTTGGAAAACGGTTCCGATCTTGCAACTGTGGCGCGTTTACTCGCCCAATTAGAGGCTGCGCTTAATAAAGGTGCGCTGCCGGCGGTGTATGGAATCTTAGAAGAACTAGTCGAGGGATATCAACGCCCGGACTGTGCCAAGGACGTGCTGAACCGTACAAGTTCTTGTTACTCCTTCACTGGCGAAGAGGAAACTCTGCCAGTGAAGTTAATAGCAGCAGAATAACGGAACCAGCTATTCGTGATTCTAGCTGCTCGCCTTGCGCTTAAGCGAGACGCTTAATGATGTGCCAACCGAAGGGCGATTTCTCTTCATCAAACGAAGCGATACCGACTTCGCCTTCAGCCAAAGAGAAACCAACATCACCAAAGGCTGCGACCATGGCAGCGCGTGGGTGTGGGGTGTCACCTTGACGCTTAGCGGCCTCAGCCTGAAGCTCCTCCACGAAGTCCTGCATGACGGTTTGCGCCTCGTCGACGGCCATGTCGCCTTCTTCGATCTTCTTGGTTAGCTCGGCTTCCTTTTCGGCAGCGCGGCCGTTCAACTCCGAAATAACTTGACCGAAGTCTGATCCATCAACACCGGTGTTTATCATTTTGTAAACACCAGGAGAGGGATCTTCTTCGTGAACGGGGTCATCGGAGAATTCGCGGACCATGGCGGTGAAGTCATCGCCTCCTTTGGCGCGCTCCAAAAGTTGCGCTGCAAGAGCTTCAGCTTCTTCTCTGGTACGGTCTGCGGCGACCGGGGTTTCCTTGAAAGAAACCAGGACGTGTTGGATTTCAATGCAATCGGGCTCGGACATGAGCTGCATATTGTAACGGCGACATTGAAGTCCAAACACCGGTAAGGCGGATGCTCCGATGACTTAAGCTGGATTTATGATTTCCAGCACGATTCCCTTGTCCAGCGTCATGCACCAAGCGGTGCGAGAGCGTGATGGCCATGCTCGGCCTAAGGCAAGCCGCGCCGTAGGCACCGCCAACGGACCTAGCCCCTTAACGATATTGGTTCCTTGCCATCGAGTGATTTGTGCAGATGGAAATCTGTCGGGCTATGGTGGTGGGCTTTGGCGCAAGCAAAAGTTGCTCGACCACGAGCGGGAAGTCTGGGCAGCGAAAGCAGCGCGCGCTTAGTTCCGTTCTTTTAGGAGGAGTAAAAGAAAGAAGGGGGCGCCAATCAAGGAGGTCAGAATGCCCACAGGCAAATCACTATGGCGCCCGAAGAGTTCCAGCGAGCGTGCGCATAAATCGGCAAGCACCAAAAACCCAGATCCGAGAAACCAACACGCGGGAAGCATCAGGCCGTGGCGCATGCCGGTGAATCGACGCAGGGCATGCGGCACGAGTAATCCAATAAAGCCAATCGGTCCGGTATGTGCGACTACAGCCGCGGCAAGCAAACTCGCAGCAAGCAGGCCATTGCGTTGCGCGCGTTTTGGATCAAAGCCACGTGAAGCAGCGAGCTCGGTATCGAAAGCGAGTTGGTCCAGTGCCGGGGTTAAACGCACCAGTATAAACAAGCCAACCAATAACCACGGAATCAGGCCGAGTGGGGTTTGGAAGCCGACGACATCGAGCGAACCCATGAGCCAGCGGTCAAGTACGGCTAGGCGATATGGATCGGCGAGATAGCGCACTAACATGAGTGCGGCGCCAAAAAGAAAGTTCAAGGTGACGCCAGCAAGGATGAGGCCATCGGAGCGGGGACTGCGTCGGGCGACGAGTAAAACGAGGCCGGTTGCGAGTAAGGCGAAAGCAAGTGCAACAAAGCGGGGTAGGAATAACCATCCACCCAGAGAAGGAAAGGCCAAGCAAAGAAAGGCGCCAAAGGTTCCCGCGGTTGAAACACCTAAGGTGTAGGGCGTGGCAAGACCGTTGCGCAATAAGGTTTGCATGGTGGCGCCAGCCATCGCGAGGGCTCCGCCCGATAGCCAAGCTAAAAGCACACGAGGCAACCGCAGATCCAGAATCCTCGCATGCATAGACCAATCAGCCGGGTTAAAAGTAAACCACTCTTGCACCGCAACGCGCATGGCGATGGACTCCGCTCCAAACAAAGGTGCAACGAATGCACACGCCAAGGAAAATAAACCTAAAGCGAACAACAAAAACCGTGGGCGAGCGGTCATCGGGGCACCACCACGGGGCGTCCGTCTTCATGATGTAGCAAAGAGAAGGAGTCGCCATACACCTGTTGCAGAATGTTTGGCACCATTAAGTCCGCCGGCGCACCACAGGCTAAGACGTTGCGCTCTTTCAAAACCGTTAGGCGATCGGCAAAGCCAACCGCAAGATTCCAGTCGTGCGTCACGCAAGCCACCGACAATCCGCTACTGGCTAAGCGCGCGAGTAACCGAAACAACTCTGCCTGATGATGCAGGTCCAACATGGCGGCAGGTTCGTCTAACAATAAGTACTGCGGCTCCTGCGCGAGCACACTTGCAATTAAAACACGACGTCGTTCTCCGCCGGACAACTCGGATAAGCGGCGGCCACGTAAATCCAAGGCGTCGACCAAGTTCAGGGCAGCATCGATGGCGCGGGTGGCTTTAGGCTTAGACTCAGTATCAAACCAATGTCCATGGCCAGCAACGCGTGCGCCTAAACCAACCGCTTGCTCGACGGTGTATGCAAAGGCGGGCTGGATTTCTTGCGGCAAAAACCCAATCGCTCGAGCGCGGTCGGGCAGAGAGATTTTGGCGAGGGACTTCCCATCTAAAAGCACTTTGCCGCCCTGCAGCGGCAGTAACCCAGCAAGCGCACGCAGCAAAGTGCTTTTGCCGACACCATTCGCGCCCACGATTACGTCGAAGCGGCCGGGCTCGAGTTCAAAGTCGAGGTCCTGCAGCACAGGCGTTTGCGGTTTCGGCCCAAAAGCGACCGTGAGGGTGGTGGCGCGCAAGCTCACGCCCCCATGATGACCCGCCCCAGCATTTCGGGGAAGCGCCACGGAAGAAGTACAATCCGCCACATGTCGCCGTCATCCGACGCCCTTTTGCGCCAACGCCTGGAACAAGCTCAAAGTACCTTTGCGGCCTTGGATGATGATTTCTTTGCCGCCACGACCCAGGCTGCTGAGCTTGCGATTACCGCGCTAAAGCAGGGTGGTGGAGTATTCCTCGCGGGAAATGGAGGGAGTGCGGCAGATGCACAACACTGGGCCGCCGAGCTGGTCGGGCGCTACCTTGAGGAACGCGAACCACTCAATGTGCATGCGCTCACGGTGAACTCCAGCACCTACACCGCATTGGTTAACGACTATCCACCCGAGGAAGTCTTTGAGCGCCAGGTGCGCGCCCACGTGAAAGAGGGCGATGTCTTCCTCGCTATCTCCACCAGCGGCAATAGCAAGAATATCTTGCGGGCTGTCGAAACCGCTCGTGCTCGGGGAGCCAAGATTATTGGCGTGACTGGCCTTAAGGGTGGGGAGCTCGCCGGAGTCAGCGATGTCTGCTTCCGTGCTCCAAGCAACGACACTCCGCGGATCCAAGAAGCCCATCTCTTCTTTGGACATTGCTTCTGCGAGCTAGTCGAGGCAGCGTTCGCGCGGGGCCTATAGCAGAGCGCTTTAGAAGGAATTCGGAAAAAAGCCGGTAAGTTTCAATTTGTGGGGTTATCTTGGGTGTTGGCGGCTTCCGCCTCACGATCACAAGCCACTTCCGCCACAAGACTTACACTTCTCTTGGAGACCCTAGCTTAAACCGAATTATGATTCAAACCCCCCTAATGACCTTTTCCCGCCTCGCCCTACTTCTCACCGTGGGCGTCCTCGCTTCCTGTGGAGGCGGCGGCCTTACCTCGACCGGCGGTAGTGCTGGTTCCGGATCCGGATCGGGTTCTGGTGGATCGAGTGGCGGCCTTCAGTTTTCGATGGGTGACCTGAACGGCGACTGGACTGGAGAACTGATTCCTGACAACCGCACGCTGATTAAGCGTAACGTTTATATCCGCGTGGCAAATGGTCAGTTGACCGATAGCGCAGAAGGCGGCGGTGGCGATTGGGATCCATCCAACGCGAGCATTCAGCTCGACTTCAACACCCAGGGCTTTCTAGATTTGGCGATCGACTCCCTGGTTGATGAAGATATGACCTTGGAAGGAACCATGAACGTTGCACTGAACCAGATCAATGGAACAGTAAGCATCCTTCGCCCTGACGGCGACCTTTTCGAGGGAACCTTTGAGCTACGTCGTAGTTCTGGCGCAGGTCACTTCTCCATTGGTCTTTCCGAGGGTGTGTGGCAAGGACAAGGCTCGAACAGCCGCGAACGTTTCCGGATCGCAGGCATTGAGTTTGACCGCGATGGCGTAGTTGTGGAAGCGAAAGTCCTGGTCCCAGGTTCTTTGACCACGGTTCACTTTTACTCCGCCGGTGCAGGCACTTTGGTGTTCGCAGATGACGCCATCGGCCGCATCAACAACGTGTTGCTTGCTAGCGACGACGGCTCCACCTTGAGCTTTGAATTCCTACTCATCAACGATGCAGGAACGCTGATCACGGGTCCTGGTGTAGATTCCACGCTTGGAGCAGGCAAAGTCGAACTGACACGCTAGTCTTCACTCCCCCCGGAATCTAGGTTTTCGATTATCCTAGAGGCTCCAGAGGCGCCGGACGATCCAACATGGGTTGTCCGGCGCTTTTCTTTTTCATCATGCAGCATCCCCTCCTCACATCCATCCTCCGCCTGGCCTTTGCGGCTTCGGTGGTCCGATTATTTTCTCGCAGTCGGATTTGAATGGAGATTGGACCGGAACCCTACAGGCCGATTTAATCGGCGAGTCCGCGCGCAATTTCTACATGGCGCTCTTGAACGGCCTCATTACCAATAGCGCGGAAGGTACCGGCCTTGAGTGGCCAGATGGACGACGCCATGGCTTTTATCTCGGGCACCTACACCCTCAGCCCCGATGAAGGCGCAACCACCACGGGCACCTTTTCAGTGAGTAAGTCGACGGGCCCAGGGCACTTCGCGGCCAGCCTGTTGGGCGGCACTTGGATCGGCGAAGCAGCAAACGCCCGTTCCAAGTTTCGCTTGGCGACCTTGGAGGTGGACGACGCAGGTGTTTTGGTCGCCGCCGAAGTCTTGCACCCCATTACCGCCAAAACGGTGCACTCCTATTCTTTTGGTGCAGCAAAATTTACCCTGACCGATGACGCTATTGGTCGCATGAACAACATAGTGTTGTCCGCCGATGACGGTTCCACGCTGACCTTTCGTTACTTACTAATTAACGAAGATGGCAGCTTGATGAGCGGTCCCGGTTTCGATTCAGAACTCGGCTTGGGCTTCGCAATCATTTCACGTTAAGCAAGCGCTGCATTTGCTCGGCAGTCGCGAGCATGTTTGGGCCAGGAATCAAAAGATCCTCTCCTATTAAGGTGAAGATGCGGCCAGACTTGGTTGCAGGCAGGCTCGGAAAATCTCGTTTCCAAACCGCAAGGGCCTTTGTGTTGAGTTCCGCTCGGTCCTCCTCCCTTGCGGAAGTGTTGAACTCAAAAATTAAATCCGGGGCAGCGTGTAGCAACCGCTCCTCATTCAAGTCGAAGTAATCGCGATCGCTGCCGAGCAAAACGTTTTGCCCACCAGCGGCTAGGAGTAATTCGTTTAAGAAGCCGCGATCTCCTGCGGCCATAATTTTGGAGGCTTCGTCTTCGTTACGAAAGATGACAAGCAACACCGTTGGTGAGCCCTCCGTTTGGTTTTTGAACGAGGCTAATCCTTCCGCCATCTTTGCATTCAGGGCATCGGCCTCTTTGGTAACGCCTAGTTCCTCGCCAAGCCACGAAACTTCGTCATGCCATTCTTGCAGAGTATCGGTGGCGAATGCGTGGAAGGGAAGATCGGAATCCGCACAAAGCTGTTCGACTAAAGGGATCTTTCCTTGGGTCAAAATTAAATCTGGATTCAACGCCACAATGCGTTCGAGCGATGGATCGGCCAAGCCACCAATGCGCGCGGTATTTTGCGCCCCAGAAACCGTGCAGTAATCTGAAACCCCAACCACCCGATGCCCTTGTCCCATGGCGTATAGATTGGCACTAGTGGATGGTCCAAGCACCACAATGCGTTGCGCAGCCAATCCACTGGCATGCTCCTCAGTACTGGAGACTTCCGCACGGGTGCATGCAAGCAGCGGGAAAAACAAGAGGAGGCGGCAAAAGCGCATCGCGGCATCATAAAAAACGTGGTGGATTCCCGTAAGAAAATCCACCACGTAAGTTCACTTAACAGTGCTAGTTCACCGTAATCGTCGCCGAAGGCTTGTACCAAACGCGCGAGGAATTTTCCTCAAGATGCGGTTAGGGGACTGAACGGGAGTTTGGGAGGAGGTGAAGCGCCATAACAAAGTAAATCGGAACGTGAACGAGCCTATTGTCCAATCGAGTTGTTCGTGAAGCTGCTGGGCGCGTACATGCTGTGGCCGGGATTTTTGCTAAATGGCTACCGAGGTGTGGAATAGATGCCGACGCATAAGGAAGTCAAACTAGCGCACTACGTTAGGATAGTGGTGATGGACCTTTCTCGTCTTGATGGACTGCGCGGCTGCGGCGGCGCTGGTTTCCCGGCGGCATTCAAATGGAATGCGGTACGGGATGAACCACTGGTCGGCACTCCAGAAATGGGTGGCGGCAAAGTGATTGTATGTAACGCAGATGAGGGCGAGCCCGGCACCTTTAAAGATGGCTGGCTATTTCGCGAGCAGCCTGAAGTGGTGCTGCGGGGCATGCAGCGCGCGGCGGAGTTTGCAGGTGCGGCGCGCGGTTACGTGTATTTGCGCCCGGAGTACGTCGATCAGTTGGAGTCTTTGAAAACCGCCATTGCATCTTTGGTGGCTAGCGGCATTTTGAGCGAAGGCTCCGGTGCGCTTTGGGCCGGTGCTGGTTTTGCTGGGCGTCCGGCGAAGCCTCACGACACCGGCCTGGACGATGTCGCTCTTTCCGCCCTTGATTGGTTCGTGGAGCATGGTGCAAAAGGCCTGCAAGGGAGTAAAACCGAACACGGTGGTTTAGCGACCGGACATGCCTTTGGAGAAGGTCTAGCTTTTCCATTAACGCCGCGCCGCTCCGACCCTGTAGAGCCAGCAAGTGAAACCGGCTTTGCGTTTCGTGTAGATATCTGCATTGGCGGTGGCGCCTACATTTGCGGTGAAGAAACCGCATTACTTGAAAGCATGGAGGGGCGACGCCCACAGCCTCGCCACAAACCCCCCTACCCAACCCAAGCCGGCTTGTGGGGTTTGCCAACCTTAATGAACAACGTGGAAACCTTTTGGTGGGCGGAACGTTTGTTGTCAGGTGAATTTGAAGGGGAAGGAGGAACGCATCGACTGTATTCCCTTTCCGGCGACGTCAACCAGCCCGGCGTTTATGAAGCGCCTGTAGGAATCACTGCACAAGAGTTAGTCGATCAGTTTGGTGGGGGAGTCAAAGATGGCGCCGAGGTTTCCTGTTGGATTCCAGGCGGCGCCGCAACTGGTGTTCTGCCGGGCAGCCTTCTCAGCACATCGCTTTCTTCGAAAGGCTTGAAAGAAGTTGGCACTGCTCCTGGCACTGCAGCGGTGGTGATTTTCGCTAAGCGTGATCCACGCGATGTCGCTGCTAACATCATGCAGTTCTTTGCGCAGGAATCTTGCTCGCAATGCACACCCTGCCGACTCGGATGCCGCGCCGTAGCTTCATGGCTTAGTGGAAGCACTGCCTTTCCTGATGCCGATACCGAAGAGCGTTGGCTTGAGAGTATGGAGTTGGGTTCAATTTGCGGCTTAGGATTTACAGCCCCTTTAGTTTTGCGCTTATGGCGCCGTTGGTTCTCTGAAAGTGGTGTGGTGGTATGAACTCTGATTTAAACGTTTCTTTCGAACTCGACGGTAAAACCGTAGAAGTGCAAGCCGGCGAAACTTTGTTGGCCGCATGCCGCAAGACTTGTACCGAGGTCCCAACTCTTTGTCACGATGATCGCTTAGATCCCTACGGCGGATGCCGCATGTGCCTGGTGGAGTTGGAAGGTGCGCCGCGTCCGGTGCCGGCGTGCAAAACCACTGCCGCTAAAGGCATGAAGGTGA
This sequence comes from Planctomycetota bacterium, assembly GCA_027623295.1. Taxonomy (GTDB): domain Bacteria; phylum Planctomycetota; class UBA1135; order UBA1135; family UBA1135. The sequence continues at coordinate 93,752 of JAQBXR010000003.1, read as the reverse complement.
CGTCGCAATCCCCCATGCTGGAACGCGTAAGGCGCACCATGGCGGAAATGCTCATGACCGAACACACTTCGGGCAATGGCGTGCAGGTCGATGGCCTAGAAGAATGCGCGAAAGAACTTGGTGTTGGTGCAATGCCAATCAAGTTCGAAAATCCTCGCACTTGGGAAGACCGCAACCGCTTCCTCGCCTTCGATCCCGGAGCTTGCATTTTGTGCGACCGATGCGTGCGCTATTGCGATGAAGTCATGCAATGCACCGCTTTAGAGCATGTTGGCCAAGGTAGCGAAGCCTTCATTCAACCCACCGATGGTGCTTCCTTCCTCGACACATCTTGTGAACTGTGTGGCGGCTGCATTAGCACTTGCCCCACCGGAGCACTGTACGAGAAACAAGCAACTGCGCCGATTGCAGAAACAGAAGCCACTCGTTCCGTTTGCACCTTCTGCGGCGTTGGCTGTGTTTTGGACATTCACACTAAAGACGGCAAGGTTGTCAAAATTAGTTCCGAGGAAGGCAGTGGCCCCAACGATGGCCACTTGTGCAACAAGGGTCGCTTCGCCTGGCAGTTCATTCACCATAAGGATCGCCTGACTCATCCATTGGTGCGCAATGCACAAGGTGAGCTAGAGGAAACCACTTGGGAGATTGCCTATAGCCGCGTTGTCGAAGGATTGAGTGCAGTGAAAAAGAAGTACGGCGCCGACAGCATTGGCTTTCTTGCATCGAGTCGTTGCACCAATGAAGATGTTTACGCATTGCAAAAGCTAGCGCGCTCCGCGGTCGGCACCAATAACGTTCACAGTTGTGCCGCCACCTGACACGCACCAACCGTATATGGCCTGGTCAGGTCTTTAGGTGTAGGTGCTATGACAAACTCGATGGAAGAAATCGAGAACACTGACTGCATGTTAGTCGTGGGCAGTAACACTACCGAGGCGCATCCGGTGCTCGCTTTGCGCATGAAGAAAGCTATGCGCAAAGGTGCGCATTTGATTGTGGTGGATCCGCGTCGCACATGGTTGGCCGAGCGCGCGGAAGTGCATTTACAGTTGCGCCCAGGTACTGACATTCCACTGATGAATGCTTTCGCATACGTCATCTTGGAAGAAGGGCTTGCGGATAATACTTACATTGAAAACTTAACCGAGAACTTCGATGAGTTTGCAGCTGCCGCGAAGGAGTGGCCACCGGAACGCGCGGCCGAACTTTGCGAGGTCAGTGCTGATGACATCCGCAAAGCCGCGCGCCTTTATGCCAAGACCGACAAAGCTGGCATTTACTACACGCTCGGTATTACCGAACATGTTTGCGGCGTAGACAATGTGCGCTCTCTCTCCAACCTCGCATTGGTTACCGGGCATCTTGGTCGAGAATCCGTCGGCGTGAATCCATTGCGTGGACAGAACAACGTGCAAGGTTGTAACGATGTTGGCAATAACCCGGTTTACTTTCCGGGTTATCAAGAAGTCGCTGACCCAGAGGCCCATGCAAAGTTCAGCAAGGTTTGGGGTAAGGAGCTCAGCAAAACGCCAGGTCTCCGTCTCGATCAAATGATGGACGGCATGCACGATGGCCGCCTCAAAGCTTTCTATGTCATGGGTGAAGACCCGGTCGTCTCGGAGCCGAACGCCAAACATGTAGAGAGCGGTTTTGAGCAAGTCGAGTTCGTCGTCTGCCAAGACATTTTCCTAAACGAGACTTCCCGCATTTACGCCGACGTCGTGCTTCCCTCCACTTGCTTTGCAGAAAAGGACGGCACCTTCACCAACTCAGAGCGTCGGGTGCAACGCGTGCGCAAAGCCCTCGACCCACCCGGAGAAGCGCGTGCTGATTTGCAAATCTTGCACGAGTTGGCCGCGGCTCTTGGCGATGATTGGGGCCCTGCCGATCCCGAAACGGTGTGGAATGAGTTCGCCGATTACTCTCCGCGTTTCTTTGGCATCCGCTATCCGCGGATTGAGACCTTTGGCTTGCAATGGCCGTGCCCGGAGCTCGACCACCCCGGCACCAAGTTCCTCCATGAAGGGGCGCCGATGCGAGGCAAAGGGAAGTTTTACGGCTTAGACCACGTGCCAGCTTGGGAAGAGCCGGACGAGGACTACCCATTCCTGCTCACCACCGGCCGGACTCTCTATCACTACAACGCGGCAACCCAAACGGCGCGCAGTGAAGGGCACATGGACAAGCAAGACCGGTGTTTTGTCGAAATCGCCCCAGCGGATGCTCGCGACCTTGGAATTGAAGACGGAAGTGACCTTAAAGTTGAGTCGCGCCGCGGTGTTATCACGGTTCAGGCCAAAGTCACCGATGCCGTGCACCCTGGAGTTCTGTGGATGCCCATGCACTTTGCGGAAGCACGCGCCAACGTTTTGACGGGCGACGGAAAAGACCCAGAAATCGGCACTCCGGAATACAAGGTCACCGCAGTACGGCTGCTAACATGACCAAGCATGGGTGTTGAAGGTCTTCTAGTCCTGGGGCTTATTTTTGGAATCCTGGTTCTTCTCGTAACCGAGAAGGCGAGTATTGATGCAATTGGTATTGGCCTGCTGATCATTCTGGTCGGCGCGGGCCAGGTCATCCGCATCTTTGATCCGAGCTTTGACCCCGAGACCAGCCTACTGGGAGCGAACGATGCCCTCAGTCTGTTCGGAAATTCTGCTGTAATTACAGTGGCCGCGCTTTACGTGATGGGTGAAGGATTGTCGCGTACCGGCGCCGTGGAATTTTTCGCGCGGGTCGTGCTGCGCGTTTCGGAGGGTAAGGAGCGTCGCGTTATTTTGGCAGTGGCCCTGGTTTCAGGGTTAACTTCCGCCTTCCTCAATAACACTGCAGTGGTGGTCGTGTTCATTCCGGTGTTGGTGGACATGGCTCAGAAAACCGGCATTCGCGTGACCCGCCTGCTCATCCCGATGGCTTTTGGAACCATCCTTGGCGGCATGAGCACTTTAGTAGGCACTTCGACCAACCTATTGGTGAGTGGCGTGGCCGAGCAAATGGGTTACGAGCCCATCGGCATGTTCGAACTATCGCCGGTGGGCTTCCCGTTGCTCATCGTTGGCGTGCTCTTCATAGCAGTCTTCGCGCGAAAGTTGCTCCCAGCTCGCGAATCCCTGACCTCCATGATGGCTGGCTCCACCCATCGGGAATACGTTACCGAATTGCAAATCGGCCCGACTTCGCGTTTGTTGGGATTGAGCTACAAAGAAAACTTCGACGGCGTGCGCGCCAACCTTCTTTTCTTTGCACGAGGCGAAAAAATGGTTTGGCCTCCATACTACAGCGAAACCATTGAAGTGGGTGACGTGGTTATGTTGCGCGGCTCGGTAGATGACCTTGCTGGTTTGCAAGATGAGCTCGGACTAAAGCTGTTTAACGAGGCGCGCTTTGACCCGAAGACCATGCAGTTCTTTGAGCTCGCGGTTTCCCCGCACTCTGCTTTGGTCGGCCGCATGATTGGCGATCTTCACCTGTGGCGCGATTACGGCGCGATCACCGTGGCGGTTTTGCGCAACAACCAACACATCCGTGAGCGCGCATCGAAGCAAATTCTTCATCCAGGCGACCTGCTGTTGGTTTGCGGCGATGAAACTTCGCAATCGCGATTACGCAACTCCACCGACTTCTTCCTCTTAACCGGTGAGCACTCCTGGGTCATGTTGCGCGGCTTGGCAAGGCGCTCCTTGTTCATTACCGTAGCCATTATGGTGTTGTTCTCCCTGCTGTCGGTGACCAAGAACATTGACCTACTTCCCTTTGCCGCGCTCGGTGGCGCGGTAGCCATGGTTGCTTCGGGCTGCCTCACCGCGCGCCGTGCTTATCGCGCGATTGACTGGCCTATTTTGCTTTTCATGATCGGAACCATCGGGCTTGGCACCGCTATGCAAAACACCGGCGCTGCATCCGTCATCGCTCAGGGCTTGGTGCACTCCCTAGATGGCTTTGGCCATCTCGCTGTATTGGGGGGCCTCACGCTTTTAGCTGCCTTCCTGTCTTCCCTTATTTCGAACCAAGCAGTTGCGGTTCTGCTCACCCCGATTGCGATTAACGCGGCGGAAACGATCGCGAACGATAGCAACTACACCGATGACCACCGTCACGGAATCATTCGCGCATTCATTTTGGCGATTGCCATGAGTGCATCGGTTTGTTTTGCGACTCCAATCGGACACCAATCCAACCTTATGGTTTACGGGCCAGGTGGTTATGTCTGGCGCGACTTCCTAAGGATTGGTATTCCTGTAAGCATCATTGCTTGGGTAGCCATCACGTTTTGCGTGCCTTGGCTTACCGGCGCTTTTTAGGCGCTAAAAATACAGCGACGCGCTTAAGGAAAGTCAGGCTCTGGGTAGTTTCCGCCGCCAGGTGCTTCGACGGCAGGCAAGACTAAGGGAGCTTCATCCGCGCCAGGTGCTGCGGCTTCGTTTTCTCCGCGCATCATGCCATCGGCAATCGAGGTGCTGCCACGCTGATCCATCCATTGGTAGAAACCAGCCTGCACGGCATAAGCGCGGCGCTCGACAAGATTACTTTCCAACCAACCGGTTTGCGGGTTGAGACCAAGCAAGTTGTAGTTGATCCAAAAATCAAACTCACCACGTTCTTGCATTTCGCGCAAGGTTGCAGCCTGACGCAAAAGCAAAGCAGCCATGTCGGGAACACTGAGTTGCAAGAAAGCTGCGTCGGAAGTGGAATCTCCGGTGGCCTCTGCATTGGTACGACGCGCAGTTAAGAAACCCTGGTCGTTCGGGTGGACGCCATCGCCAAATGCGGTGCGTAAATCGCCCCAGCCAGTCGTTTCAACCCGCATCGGGATTGTGTCCTCGCCCTTGAGGTGCAGAAGCAAATCGCTCAACCCTAAAGAGAAGTGCGCTTCTTCTGCGGGAAAGCCGCGGGCAAAGGTTGAGGTGGTCAAAAACTCGTTTGCCAGATGAACGGCGCTCTCCAAACGGAGGTACGAGGCCTGCTCTTCGGTGCCTGGGTCGGCATCGCGAAGTTGATAGAGCCGCACCGGCTCGGAGGAGCAGGCGGCAACAAGAAGCAGAGGTAAAAAGGCGAGAGGCCGGATTTTCATGGGATTAGCAGGTTCCGAGAGCCATTCTCGCTGCTTTCGTGTGGTTGAGCAAGGCGGAACCTGAACTGCGGGATGGCGTTTGGTCAATTCGGGCAATTTGTGTCAAAATGGCCTGGCCCAAGACCTCCCATGAACAAACTCCTTCAAACCTTTCTCATTTTTGTCACTGGAATCCTCGGTGGCTTAGTCGGAAGCACCTTGCTTTCCACATCGGACTCCGAGGCGACCTCTGGTGCGGAAACAACCGCGGCCACCGAAGTCGGCGCCGATTTTGGCAAGCAACTGGATTCCTTGCAGATGCAGTTCGACAATATGGAGCGCCAACTTGAAGTTCAAGGTGGCACCATCTTGAGCATGAAAGATCGCGTTTCCAGTGCCGTGGAAATGGATCGCGCTCTCCGTGATGGGCGCCTGCCTGACGGAGAAGAGTTCCCTCTAGCCTCGAACTCCATACCAACCGGTCAAGGCTTTGACGCTGCCGTCGGTGCGGTCATCCAGCAGCGCGAAGAACAAGAAGATGCAGAGCGCGATGTGCGCCGGGAAGAGCGTCGAAAGGAACAATTGGAAACGCGGATTGCAGAACTTTCGGAGCAGCTCGGCTTAGACTCTTCGCAAACCGAAGTTTTGTCTAAGGCGCTGAATGATTCTTCTGTAGCACGCAACGAGTTCTTTGCCGACATGCGCGAAAACGGTTGGGGCGATCGCGAAGGTATTCGCACTCGGATGACCGAGATTAGCGAGCAAGAAACCAATGCCTTGAGCGCCTCCCTAAGCCCAGAGCAAATGACTCAATATGCGGAATCGAACGATTCTAGCGGCTTTGGCGGCTTTGGCGGCGGAAACCGTGGCGGAAACCGTGGCGGGACTACCGGTGGCGGGACTACCGGTGGCACGGGTGGAGGAAACCGCGGAGGCGGTTTCTAAACGACGTCCTTAACCAAGTTTACGTTCCCAATTTAGGAACGACGAAGCGCGTCGGCATCAAGTCGGCGCGCTTCGGCTTCGTTATACCGCTTGCAAATAAGAGGAGTTAGTCCGCCGAAGAGTCCGGCGAGCATGCCGCCGAGTAGAACCATCGGATACCAAACGTGGTAGGGCTGGCCGCCAATCACGGCGATGACGCCCACCACCAAGGTGATGAATCCAAAGCCTGCCATGGTCATCATGCCGCGTATGACGAAGTTACGGCCTTTGCCTTTCGGCGAGAGGGTGCCGGCAACCGCGCCAAGCGTTCCTCCAATGACTCCAATACCGGCACCAACGAATGCCCCCAAGAGGTTTCCGGTTTCTGCATCAAACCAGGGAGTGGGGTCTGCGATAAGTAGGGTTTCGATCATTTTGGTTTTCAAGTTTGGTTTTCAAGTAGTTCCCGATGCATGCGCAAAGCTGCCTTAGCTCCGCCCAGGGTTAGCTCTCCTCGCTCGACGAGATCTGCCAGCTGTTCAGCCATGGGATCGAGCGGTTGCTCGGATTGGGCGGCTTCTAAGCGAACCAGCAGCCGGTTAAGGCGATGGCGAATGGTCGGATAGCTGACAGAACGTCTTTTGGCGAGCTCCTTAAGAGAACCGGAGCAAGAGACAAGCTCTAGAGCTAGTTCTTGGTCGGCTTGCTCAAGAGCCTGAAAGGCTTTGAGTGCTTGAGTGCGCGAATCAGGCATGGCAAAGGGGGAGAGGCTGGTCGGGCCTCTTTCATAATATCAATATACGCTTTAACTTTGTTAAAGTTTGCTCGAAATTAAAATATTCGTTTCGGGGGCCCTCAATGCGGGCATAGGTCGGGGTTTCTTGGAGCGCATCGAGCGCCAGGGTTCCCGATCCCGAGCATGCCCGGCTCGGCGGTTCTGCAACACGGGGGACGGCCAAGGCGTCGTCATCGGCCGGAAGAAGACCCTCCGTACCCCCAGAGGCACATTGCATTAGGAAAGGCGAAGCCTAGCGCGCAGCTTGCAGTTCGGTCACTACGCGATGGACCATGGGTTCCGGAATTGGGCGACACCCTTCTTCGTTAGCCACGCGGGCAGCTTCTTCTGGAGAGAGGCCTTCCTCGATGGCGCGGGTCAAAGCCCACACGGCGGTAACACGTCCGCCGCTGGCGCAGTGAAAAAGTACATGCCCAGGACTTGCGGCGATGGCATCGGAAACTCGTTTCGCGTGCCCCAAAGTGAAGTCGCTGCCACTCACTGGGATTGAAACATAAGTCAGGCCGGCGGCATCGGCAGCAGCCATTTCCTCCTTCACGCCATCTTCGTGCTCAAACCGAAGGTTGATGATGGTGGTGTACCCCTTGCTTGGCAGAGTGGCCACCTGCTCCGCACTGATCGCGCCACCACCCGCAACTTGGTTGGACAAAATGGTGTAGTTCCTAATGTCGACCTCTTGGGGTGGCACCTCGGAATCAAAGAGGGAGCCAACCGTTGGCCTTTCATGGCCAGTGGGGATTTCCGAGCTGGAGCAAGATGCGGCGCCAAGAAGAAGGGAAGCAAGCAGGAGGATTGCCTTAGACATGGTGATAGATTATCAGCAACTTAGGCAGCGGAGGGCGGTAAGCCGGATATCCCAGCCTTTGCTTTGAGTTTTCAGTCTTATACGAAGCTAGAAGAAACCGATGCCTCTCTTTTCGCCGTGGAGGGTGAAGGCGCTTCGATCAACGAAGAGTTTTAATCGCGCGCTTTTTTGAGCAGCCCATCTACGCGAGCGTGAGCCTCAAAGGAAAGAGGCTTGCGCCTTAATCCCTTTGCGATGGGTTCGCCAAACTCAACCACGGCTTTTTGCTTGGTGTGGCAGAGCAGGCGGAACATGTGCAGGGCGAGCGGGGTGTCATCGTCCCATGCGGCGGCGGGGTCGGGGTAGCGAATGGCGACCGGCCAGGTTGGAATATTTAGGTCGGCCGGGACTGCAAATAGGGAACGCTTGAACGGCAGCACATGCTTGCCATCGCCGCAGGTGCCCTCTGGGAATAGGGTGACGGTTGCGCCGGAGTCTAGATAGCCACGCATTTGCTCAGCAACCAGCGAGGTCTTGTTGCGATCGCCGCGGTCCACAAAAACCGTTCCTATGAGCCACGCGAGTTGTCCCAGCAGCGGCCACTTGATGATTTCCTTTTTGCCAACCAAGCTGGTCGGGTAAAGACTGGTTAGGACGAGGACATCAAAGTGGGAAACATGATTGCTCACTACAAAGCTTCCGCGTGGGGGAGGTGTGCCTTCCACCGTAACGTGAATTCCAAGTGCGCGGCGCGTGATCCAACTCCACAACCGTACGGCGCGACCGCCGAGCTGTGCGCGACGGTGACTACTCCCTAAGGAAAGCAGCAACACGCCGATCGCCATGGGTAAACCAAGAATTGCGAAAGCCACCGCCACAAGGATACGAAAGCATCCGAGGGCGGTGGCTAGGGGATTTCGCAACGCGCGTTAAGAGTTTTTGAGCTCTGCGAGCACGTCGACTAGGAAGGCTTTGCCGTCGCCGAAACACATGTAGGTGTTGTCGCGTTCAAACAGTGGGTTCTTGATGCCGGCATAACCAGGCGATAAGGAACGTTTCACCATGAGTACGGTTCCGGATTCAAACGCATTCAAAATCGGCATGCCTGCAATCGGGCTTTTCGGATTTTCAATGGCTTCCGGGTTCACCACATCGTTCGCGCCAATGATGATGGTGACGTCGGTGGTCTTGAATTCGCCGTTGATCTTTTCGAGCTCCAACAGTTGTTCATAGGGAACATCGGCTTCAGCAAGCAAGACGTTCATGTGACCCGGCATACGACCCGCGACAGGGTGAATGCCGTACTTGACTGTGGCGCCGCGCCTTTCCATTTCTTCGCCAAGCTCTTTCACCACGTGCTGCGCTTGCGCAACCGCCATGCCGTAACCTGGAACGAAGATGACCGAAGTTGCCGACTCCAAAATCATGGCGGCTTCTTCTGTACCCGCAGACTTCACTGTGGTGTATTCTTCTGCACCACCTTTACTTGCCGAAGAGGTATCGCCACCAAAGCCACCGACGAGCACGTTGCCGAGCGAGCGATTCATGGCCTTGCACATCACCATGGTCAGAATCAAACCTGCAGCACCCACCAAAGCACCGGCAACAATCAGCAACGAGTTGCCAATCACGAAACCAGCCATCGATGCGGCCAGCCCGGAGTATGAGTTGAGTAGCGAAACCACTACTGGCATATCGGCGCCACCAATGGGCAGCACAGAAACGATGCCGAACAGGCCAGCGCCTAGCGTTAGCGCACCAACCAGCATGATGGCGGTGTTGCCTTCGCCGTAGAAGGTGCCGTAAACACCAGCGCCGATCCCGCCAATGAGCAGCACGAGCGTAATCAGGTGGCGCCCAGGCAGGATAATCGGATTACCCGAAATCTTGCCGGACAGTTTGGCCATAGCAACCAGCGAACCGGTAAAGGTCACGGTTCCGATGAGAATCGACAGCACGATCGCGATGGCCCAAACGCCGCCACCAAGGACAACACCTTCCGCGGCATCCTTGGGTGGGCCAGTCATGTGTTCGCCGTAGCGACCCCAGAATTCGCTGACAGCCACAAAGGTGGAAGCTAAGCCACCGAAGCCGTTGAACAATGCGACGAGTTCCGGCATGCCGGTCATCTCGACTCGCTTGGCCATGACACCACCAACAAGAGCGCCAAGGGCCATGCCGATGATGACGGTGGTCCAATCAAGACCCACGCCGCCTTCAGGTGACACCAAGGTCACGACGATGGCGAGCAACATGCCGACAGCAGCAAGTTGGTTACCCGAGCGCGCGGTGCGCACCTTGGACAATCGCTTGATGCCGAGAATGAAAAGGACAGTAGCTACTAAGTAAAGCAGCCCGGCAGGAGTGAAGCCATCCACTTACTTGCCCTCCTTCTTTTTCTTTTTGCTACTGAACATAGCAAGCATGCGGTCGGTGACCATGAAGCCACCAACGACGTTAATGGTTGCAAGTGCGATGGCAACGATGCCAAAGATTTGCGCAGCCAGTCCATGGGTGAACTGTGCGCACATCAAGGCACCCACAATAGTAATACCCGAAATTGCATTGGCACCCGACATCAGTGGCGTGTGCAATGTAGGAGGGACTTTCGAGATGAGTTCATTACCGACCACGATGGCAAGTAAGAACACGAAGAGCATCAGAAGCAGAATCATGGCGCTGTTTGGGAATCCCCTAGGCGGTTGCAAGCTGCAGCGCTGTTGCGGTGGGTTGGTGACGAACTTCGCCGCCGTGAATGGCGATGGAAGCTCCAATGATTTCGTCCTCGAAGTCGAGGCGTATTTCAAGGTTGTCGTTTTCCTTGGTTGGAACCAAGTGATCGACAACATGTTGCACATTGCGTGCGTAAAGTTGCGAGGCATGAACGGCAACAGTGCCTGGTAGGTTTGTAGTACCCACCAACTTCACACCGTGCTTCACAACAATTTTTCCCGCTTCAGAGATGTCGCAGTTGCCACCTTGCTCAACCGCAAGGTCAACAATCACGGCACCGAACTTCATGGTTTTAACCATGGCTTCAGGAACCAGGACCGGCGCTTTTGCACCAGGCACTTGCGCCGTGGTAATCACCACGTCGGCTTGCGCAACGCTTGCACCAACCGCTGCCGCCTGACGCTTTTTGTAGTCGTCGGAAGCTTCCTTGGCGTAAACGCTGGCGTCTTCGCCGCCATCGTCCGGCTTCACCTCAATGAATTTGCCGCCGAGAGATTCGACTTGTTCTTTGACCTCAGGGCGAATGTCGGTGGCTTCCACAATAGCGCCAAGGCGTTTTGCCGTAGCAATCGCTTGCAGCCCTGCAACGCCCACACCAAAGATGACCACGCGTGCCGGCTTTACCGTTCCCGCAGCCGTCATGAGAAGTGGGAAGTAACGTCCAAGCTCACAAGCCGCAATTAACACGGCTTTGTATCCGGCAATGTTGGCCTGTGAAGAAAGCGCGTCCATTTTTTGCGCCAAGGTGGTGCGCGGCACCAACTCCATGGCGAAGTTGCTTACGCCAGCATCGAGCACGGCTTTGGCAGACCCGGGGTCTTGCGCTGCTTGGAGGAAGGAAACCAAAAGGGACCCTTTCTTCATCAAACCGGCCTCCTCTACCGTGGCGCGCGCAACCTTTAAGACCACGTCGGATTGAGAGCAACCCGATGCAAAATCAGAAATGATTTCTGCACCAGAGTCGGAGAAGTCGGAGTCACGGTAGCTCGCAGCTTCTCCAGCGCCGGTTTGCACCAGTACCTTGAAGCCACGCTTGATGTAACGTCCGACAGTTTCAGGGGTCGCCGCACAACGGGTTTCGCCGTCGCGACTTTCCTTTGCAACAAAGAGAGTTGTCATGGGACTATGGGGTCCGCGTTTGCGGACCAACAAAGGTAACGCCTACGAGGGCATCTGGCACTCCTGAATCGCGCTATCCTTTGCGGTAATGGACCACTTCGCCTACCCCGGCCTTGCCTCTTATGAGCTGTTGGACAGTGGCCGCGGCGAGAAGTTGGAGCGCGTTGGGCCCTATGTTTTGCGCCGTCCAGATCCGCAAGCCTTGTGGCGTCCACAATTAGAGGCCAAGAAGTGGCAACAAGCCGATTTTACGTTCGAGCGCGAGAGTGATCGCGGCGGATCTTGGCATAAACAAAATGACTCACTTCCGAGTTCATGGACTTTGGAATCGGGCAATTTGACACTGCGGATTCAGCCGACTCCGTTTAAGCATATCGGTATTTTCCCTGAGCAAGCCGCCAATTGGAAATGGGTGAGCGAGCAACGCAGTGTTTTGGAGAAGCAGGCCGATGGCCCCTTGCGTTTGTTAAACCTTTTCGGCTACACCGGAGTCGCAAGCATTCTTGCGGCACAAGATGGTTGGCAAGTGACTCACCTAGATGCCTCGCGCGCGTCGGTGGATTGGGCTGCAGAGAACGCAAGCCGCAGTGGGTTGGGTGACCAGGCGCTACGTTGGATTTTGGAAGACGCCGCCAAGTTCGTCGCGCGGGAACGTCGTCGTGGAAAGACTTACCATGGCATTCTGCTAGATCCTCCCCATTATGGGCGAGGCCCCAAAGGCGAGAAGTGGCAGTTTGAGACCGGAATCATGCCTTTGCTGGAAGAGGCACACGGCCTGCTCGCTAAACAATCGGGCAGCTTCATGATTCTTTCTTCCTATGCGATTGGCTGCTCTCCGCTAGCCTTTGAGAACATGTTGGGCGACCTGGGCCCAGGCAAGGTGGAGTGCGGCGAACTTTGGATTCCTGAAACCGTTTCCGGACGACGCCTGCCTTGCGGATTTTGTGGTCGTTGGCAAAGACCTTAAATCATGCAACGGCATAACCCTCTGAGAGCTGTCGGAATCATGGCTGCAGAAGCGAAAGGAGACTCGGCTTCATGGTAAAGCTAGATGTGCTTTACGTCGACAATCATGTCTTAGTGGTCGTCAAGCCCGCTTGCCAGCCCATTGTGCCCGATGACAGCGGGGACCTGTCTTTGCTCGATCAGGCTAAGCAGTGGGTGAAAGAGGAATTCAACAAACCGGGCGATGTATTCCTTGGAGTGGTGCATCGTTTGGATCGTCCGGTTTCAGGCGTGGTTGTTTTTGCCCGAACCAGTAAAGGGGCTTCACGACTTTCTGCTGCATGGCAACGGCATGAAGTGCAAAAAACTTATCTCGCTTGGAGCTGCGCCGAGCCCAAGCAGGGTAGTGCCCAAGAGGGAGAGTGGCGCCAATGGTTGTGGAAGGACCGTTCGCGCAATCGGGTCACCATTGGCAAGCGCGAAGGCGCGAAAGAGGCCATCACCCTTTGGAAGGTCTTGGAGGTGAACTCCCGCGGTACCCTTCTGCTTCTCCAGCCGAAAACTGGGCGCGCGCATCAGTTACGGGTGGCGTGTGCAGCTGCTGGGTTGGCGCTTGCCGGCGACCTGAAGTACGGAGCCGATCAACCGTTAATAAACCAATCGGTTGGATTGCATGCTTTGAGTCTCGAGTTCAAACATCCAACGAAGGAGGACGTCCTGTGCTTTACGGCACCACCACCTAGTTGGGCGATAGGAGAATCAGGCCGCGAAGTCCGCGGTTAACTGGTCGTTTTTATCGCGCTCGCCGTGGAAGCGTTGCGCTAGCCAATCATGAATCCAAGCCGCAGTTAAGGCGTGATCGGGCTCCATCATGAGGTCGTGGCCAGCAAGTTCGGCCACCCTGTAATCGGCTCCAAATTCTTTGGCAGACTCTCGCGACTGCCTTTCGGGAATCAACCGGTCTTTGCCCGCGGAAATCCACAGCAAGGGGGTGTCGGTATCCGTTTTGGGCTTCCAGAAAGGCGGATTGTGTTGCAGTACGAGCCACATGGATTCGTCACAAAGGCCATCGTGCAATTCTTCTGGTGTGCACACTGCAGACTCCGAAAGGAAAATGCGCGCCGCGTTGGCGGGACTGCGCACTGCTGGGGTTGCAGACAGTGTGAGACAGGCGGCAAGTCCACCAGCCAAGTCGAGGCCGAAGTAACGTGCGAACAATCCAATCATGCGATGCGAGAGCCAGGGCGAAAGCATGACTGCAGCAGGTAGATCGCCGACGTTCTTTAGGTAACGTTGGCAAAGTGCTGTGCCCAAGCTGTGGCCAATAACCACAGGTTTTTGCGCCATGCGGTCGATCTCGCGTTCCAAGAATTTGGTGTAGTAGCCAAGAGTGCACCAGCGAATCGAGCGTTGCACCGCAGACTCGCCATGCCCAGGCAAACTAAAGGCAACGCTTTCCCAGCCCCATAAAGCGAAGAGTTCTTGCCAACCCTGCCAGCACCATGCCCCATGCCACATGCCGTGTGTGAACAACAGGGGTGTGTCGTAGCGCTTAACTAAGGGCTTGTAGGTAATGCGCTCAATCCCATCAATGATGGATACCTCGCGGGTGTACGGGAGGCCATCTGGTTGGGAGCTTAGATGGAACGGGACGGACATGAGCCTTTGAATATCGGCTAACTCGCCCCTAGAACTCAAGAGTTCACGTGAATTTGCTCAAGAATTTTAGCCGCGACCAGGGACCCATCGAGTGCCGCGGACACAATTCCACCTGCATATCCGGCGCCTTCCCCACAGGGGTAGAGGCCTGATAGGCTGTCGCTTTCAAGGGTTTCGTTGCCCCGGAGGATGCGAACCGGCGAAGAAGTTCTGGTTTCGACGCCCAAAAGTTGGCCACAGGCGCCCGCAAACCCCGGAAGGTGCTCATCGAACTCGGTCATGGCTTCACGTAGGCGGTTGGCAATCCCGCGTGGGAGGATGCTACCGAGGTCGGTTGGGGTCACGCCTGGTAGGTAGCTAGTTGGCAATGCTTCGCCAACTTCACCCTCGGCGGCGACGAATAAATCACAGCGCTGCGAAGGGGCTTTGCCATCTCCGCCACCCGCATGGGCTGCCAGAATTTCGAGTGCAAGCTGTAGACGCACGCCAAAGAAGGGGTCGATGGCAGGGTGCACAGGGAGGCGCCCCTCTTCCACCTCAATTGGATTGCCGCCGCGCGGATCTTCAATCGATTCATGCAACATAGGGTGGTCGGAAACCTCGGCGGCCTTTTTCATGAGGTCGTTAAAGCCCCAGCGCCAGCCGCGCTTGCCGCACCAATCTTTTGGCTCAATGGAAACCACAAGTCCACCGTTGGCATAAGGTGAGTCGCGCTTGGAGAGCGACATTCCGTTGACTACCAAAGTGCCGGGGGTCGTTTGGCTTGGAACAATCCATCCGCCAGGGCACATGCAGAAACTAAACACGCCGCGCTCGTGAATTTGTGTATTCACTTCATAAAAGGATGCAGGCAGGCCAGCGTCTTCGCGCATACCGCGGTATTGCACTTGGTCCAACCACTCTTGCTCATGCTCGACGCGCACGCCCATGGCAAAACCCTTGGCTTCCAAAGTTGCGCCGGCACGTTGTGCCATTTTCAGGGCATCGAGTGCGGAGTGACCGGTGGCGAGGACGACGGCTTGTGCCTCGATCTCGCGGTTGTCGGATAGGCGCACACCTTTGGTGGTTGGGTGTTCCGCGCCATCGGTGAGGATTTCATCGACGCGGGCATCGAAAAGGACTTCACTGCCGGCAGCGCGGATGGTTTCGGTCATGGCGCTAACCACCTTTGGAAGCAGGTTGCTGCCAATATGGGGACGCCAAGCCGAAAGGATGCGGGCTGGAGCGCCATGCGCGACGAACATTTCCAGGATGTCATTGACACTGCCGCGCTTGCTGCTGCGGGTGTAGAGCTTGCCATCAGAGAAAGTTCCGGCACCGCCTTCACCGAAGGCGTAGTTGCTTTCCGGTTCGGCTTCTTCGCCACGGTTGAGATCTGCAATATCGCGACGTCGAGCCTGGACTTCCTTGCCACGTTCACAAACGGTGACCTTCACGCCTTTTTCAACCAAACGCAAAGCTGCAAACAAACCCGCAGGTCCACTGCCAATAACGACCACATGTGCGGCATCGTCGGCGGGCTTGTCGTAACGCGGAGCCTCCTCGGAAGGAGGCGCCGGCACTTCTTCGCCCTGCATGTAAACCGTTGCACTAATGCGCCATTCCATGTGCCGCGCGCGGGCGTCGAAGCTAATTCGCACCAACTGAACCTCCGCGATGTCATCCATCGGGATTTCCAATTGCTGCGCCGCCATATCGCGCCACGCCTCCTGCGGCTGCTCTTCGGGATCGCAATCGGGAGGAAGTTCAAAAACTACGGAGTAAGACATCGGGCTTCAACGGGGTAGGGCACTGCGGTTCCGCCCATGGCGGCGATGGCGGTCAAGTGCACGACATCGGACACACCGCAGGAATGCGGTTGCAGTAAGTGTGCTGGGCGATCCAAGCCGAGCATCATGGGGCCCACGACAGGAGCGTCAGTGAGCATCCGAACCAAGTTAAAGCCAATGTTGGCGGCGTCGAGGTCCGGGAAAACCAGAATGTTCGCGCGTTTACCGTTTAAGCGGCAGTTGGGGTAACGCGTTTGAATGGTGGGATCGAGGGCGGCGTCGACACGCATTTCGCCATCAATGAGGATGTCGGGTGCTTCGTCGCGCGCGATCTGCACAGCGCGGCGAATCATATCTGTCTTTGGATGAGGCGTGCCCCCAAAACTAGAGAAACTCAGCATGGCAACGACAGGCTCAATACCTAGGGCCTGTACCTCTTCAGCGGCGAGTAGGGCGATCTCAGCAAGGTCATCCTCGGTGGGTGCAATGTTGACGGCGGTATCGGTGAGGAAGATTGGGCCTTTGGAGCTGAACACAATGGTCATGCCGCAGGCCAAACGCACACCATCGCGGCGTGGGATGACCTTGAGCATGGGGCCCATGGATTTCCGCACGTGCCGGGTGACGCCACCAACCAGGGCATCGGCATCGCCGAGTCTCAGCATCATGGGACCGAACCACATCGGGTCGAGGAGGAGTTGTTTGGCGCGCGCCTCATTGCCACGACGATGGCGACGGATCTTCAACAATTCCTTAGCGTAGGCATCGCGCTTGGGAGCGGTGCGTGGATCCAGGATCTCAACCCCTTTTAGGGAGATGCCAAGCTGTTTGGCTTTTTCACGGATGAAGTTTTCGCGGCCGAGCAAAAGAGGTCGTGCAATGCGCTCTTGCACCACAGCTTCGGCTGCAATCAGAATGCGTTCTTCTTCCCCTTCTGGATAAACCACAAGGCCATCGGTTCGACGTGCGCGTGCAACCACCTTGCGCATGAGGTCACGTTCATCACCAAGTCGTTCACCAAGTTGGCGGGTGTATGTTTCTAAATCTAAGTTGCCGCGTGCAACACCGGAATCAATCGCAGCCTTGGCGACTGCGGTGGAAACGCGACGTAATACCCGTTGATCCAAAGGCTTTGGAATTAAGTAATCGGGACCGAACTCCATGCTGGTCAAACCATAGGCAGCAATCACATTTTCAGGCACCGGCTCTTTGGCGAGTTCCGCTAAGGCAAAACATGCGGCGTGCAACATGGGAGTGTTGATCGTGGTGGCGCGAGCATCGAGGGCGCCACGAAAAATGAACGGGAAGCCGAGTACGTTATTGACTTGGTTTGGGAAGTCGGAACGCCCAGTGGCCATGATGACATCGGAGCGAGTGCGCTTTGCAAGTGGATAAGAAATCTCTGGGTCCGGATTTGCCATGGCGAGCACGATGGGTCTTGGAGCCATGTCGAGCAGCATGTCAGGGGTGAAGACATCGCCGACGGAAACGCCAAGGAAGACATCGGCTCCGCGCACGGCATCGGCCAGGGTTCTGCGGTCGGTTTTCTGAACGAAACCTTGCTTGTAAATATTCAGCTCGTCTTCGCGCTCGGTGTGCAGCACACCTTTGGAGTCACACATCATCAGTTGCTCCCGCGGCACGCCAAGGCTGATGGCAAAGTTTGCACATGCGACCGCAGCGGCACCGGCACCGTTGACGACCACGTGTAGGTCTTCCATCTTCTTACCGGCAACCTCTGCTGCATTGATCAACGCAGCGCCAGCGATGAGAGCGGTTCCATGTTGGTCATCGTGGAAGACCGGAATGTCTAACTCTTTGCGTAGGCGTTGCTCAATTTCAAAACAACGTGGCGCAGAAATATCTTCTAGATTGATTCCTGAAACGGTCGGTGCAATGGCTTTGACCGCAGCAACAATTTCGTCGACGTCTTGGGTGCCGAGTTCGATATCAAACACATCGATATCAGCAAAGCGCTTGAACAAAACGGCCTTGCCTTCCATGACTGGTTTCGCGGCATTGGGCCCAATATTGCCGAGGCCAAGCACGGCCGAGCCATCGGTCACGACTGCAACCAAGTTACCCTTGGCGGTGTAATCAAAAACTTTGGATGGGTCTTTCGCGATTTCGCGGCAAGGTTCCGCAACGCCGGGCGTATAAGCCAACGACAAGTCAATTTGAGTGAGACAAGGCTTAGTCGGAGTGACTTCGATTTTTCCGGGCCGTCCTTCGACGTGATAGCGAAGGGCTTCATTGCGTGTGGTTAACGGTTCCATGGATGCCCATTGTGCCATGTTGGAACCCGAAATCCCGGTTTCTCCGTCATTTAACTGGGATGAGGACTAAGGAAGAATCTCAAGCCCGCGCGTGTTCGAAACGATGCTTGGGACGCCGCCGTTATGACTCACTGCAGAAAATAGAACGGTGGTTCCAATCAAACCGGTTGCGCCGCCATTCGGCAAGGTGAGCATGGGACTTGCGTCTCCGGTAACACTCAGGGTTCCTGTGTTGTTGGTGAATACAGACGGGGCCCCTGTGGCCATGAGATTGAATAGTGAATCCACGGTTAACGGGATGAAAACGCCCCTGAAACTCGTAGGGCCAAATCCGCTTCGCGAAGCCAGTAAAATGTAACTAGAGCCCGCTTCCGAGAGCGGGAAATCGAGGTCAAAGGCAACACTTCCACCGGCTAAATCGGAGATGGAAGGTTGGCTTAGATTCAAAATGGGCGCTAGCCGTTGCACCTCCACCGCGCCGGCGAGAATTCCAGCAGTGTCGTCGAATGGTATTGCATAGGCAGCTTCGGCATATCCATCCCCGTTGATGTCCACGCCGCCGGCGACACTATCACCCATATTGTCTTGGGAGTTCCCACCATCTGCACGCAGTAGCAAGTCGCCATTGAGGCCACTGAAAACAAAGACCGAACCGGCATCGAGCAAGCCGCCGGCATCGAGCAAACGTGCGCCAATGATGAAATCACCAAAGCCGTCTCCGTTGACGTCGCCGGCCAGTGCAACGGAGCTGCCTAGGTTGTCAGCAATGGAAGCGCCCGTCACTTGGAAAAGCGCAGTGGCGGTAGCTCCATCAAAAACCGTAGCGGAACCTGCGCTAGGAATGCCGCCCGGGTTGCGGTTGGGGCTTCCGATGATGAAGTCTGGGGTGGCATCGTCATTAATATTTTGATTGCCCGAAACGCTGGAGCCAAAATAATCCAGCGAGGACAGCCCTTCCAAAAGTGAAATCTCTAAACCAGTGAGGCCAGAGAAAATTTGAACGATGCCATTGTCTGTGCGGCCACCGGTATCCGCGAAGGGGCTTCCAATCATGAAGTCCGGGGTGCCATCGAGATCGTAGTCGCCCGCCGAGCTAACCCCTGTGCCAAGTGCAGCGGTGCCGAGGCCATCGATTTGGTAAATCACGCCACTGGTCAAGCCGGAATAAATATAAACCCGACCGGCGTCTGAGTTGCGGCCTGCCTCGGCAACCATGAAATCCGGCACACCGTCCGCATTGATATCGCCAAGTGCTGCAACCGCGGAACCGAACAGTGCATGATCTGCTGTTCCATCGATGTGCTGCAAAGAAGAGCCGTCGGCTCCAGAGAAAATATCGATCTCGCCAGCGTTGGCGAGTAACAATGGATCGGCTCCAGGTGACCCGATCAAGATGTCATCGAAACCGTCGCCGTTTATGTCACCGAGGGAGACCACCGCGGTGCCAAAGTTTTCAAAGGCAGCGCTGCCGGAAAACTGATACAGCAAGGAGCCATCCAGTCCGGAATAAACTACAACCATTCCCGCGCGTGTCAATCCGCCTACATCGGCAAACTCGGCGCCGACCAAGATGTCTGGGGTGCCATCAGCGTTGATGTCGCCACCCAATGAGAGTGCTTCTCCAAGGCGCTCGCCGGCAACAGATCCGTCAAAGCGAAACAAAACCTCAGCCTCACCTCCACCTTGAATGGTGGGGCAAAGGGTAATCATAAGGTGGGAAAGCGCGAGGAGCACCGAGCGGGTCCGTTAGGGAACGGGAAAGTATTAGGGAATGCTTCCTGCTACCTTAACGGGTTTCAGAAATCCTGCTTAAGCAGAAGTGCCTTTTTCAGCGGCAGCGAGGCCTGCAACAACGGCTTCATGAACCACTCCGCCGCAGGTTGCTAGGATTCCGCGATTCTCCAAAAGGCGTTTGCCAAGCGAGAAATCGAGATCCTTGCCGTCGATATCGGTCACGCGGCCACCGGCCTCTTCACACACAATTACGCCGGCGACGTGATCCCAAATGTTCTCCCGATAATCCGGCTTGGAACGTGGACGCAGGTAAATTTCGGAGGAACCATTGGCGACCACCCCGTATTTTACTTGTGAGTCGTAGCGTACGAAACCGCCACCCACTCCAGCTTCCTTCATCATGGCAACCACCAAGGTTGGGTCGCCGTGCGCGGACTCCACACTACCTAAAACGCGCCATTCTGCTGGATTGCTGTTGGTGCTGACATGAATGCGCTCGGTTTCACCGCCATCGATTGGAACGCTGAATGCACCGCGCCCTTTGGCGGCTACGAACAAGACTCCCTTCTGGCCATCGGGCTGATCGAGATCGATTGGCAAGTTTGGACAGACCAGCACGCCAGCGAAGGGTATGCCATTTTTCATGAGGCCAATCGCAACGGCATATTGCTGACGACGCAAAAACCCTTTGGTGCCATCGATCGGGTCAATCGCCCAGGTGTACTCAGCGCCCTCGACTCCGGCGTGGTCAATCCAGTTGCACACTTGCTCGAAGTCAGCGCTGCCACCGGTCTGAGCGTTGACTAGATTTACAATCCTTTCGATTCCGTCCTCGCCAGCGCTTTCGCGAAGGTGCTCACTACCCTCTTCCGAAATCACGCCGTGAGCGGGGAAGGCATCTCCGATGAGGCGAAGAATGACCGCCTGTGAACCATAATCGGCAATCGTGACGGGCGACTTATCACCCTTATCCATCGATTCCGGAGTGTCGGCATGCACGGCGCGGCAAAGATGAGCGGCTTGACGTCCAGCTTCTTGGGCGATTTCAAGGATGCGGTCGAGGTCGGTCATGGGCAGGATTGTACCGACACGGGCCTACTGAGCGGTATATCCACCATCGACAGAAAGATCGACACCGGTAATCCAGCGTGCACCGGGCTTGCAGAGAAACAAGATTACCGCGGCGACATCTTCCGGTGCGCCGAGCCCGAGCGGATGCTTGCCAATAAGCTGGGAGTACGTTTCCGCCGGAAGCGCCTCGAGCCAATCGCGGTTGATGTCGGTGACGACAAAACCTGGGCAGACGCAGTTGGCGCGAATTTGGTCGGCGCCAAAATCCAAGGCGAGGTTACGGGTGTATTCAATGACCGCAGCTTTGCTCGGGCCATATGCCGCGCGATCGACCATGCCAACCTGCCCAGCAATGCTCCCAAGAGTGACGATGGCACCCGATTGGGCCTTCTGCATGAAGGGAAGGACCGCTTGGCAGCTGCGATGCGTGCCAGTGAGGTTGACGCGCAAGGTTTCATCCCAAAAATCATCGGTGGTGGTGAGCGCGTTGGCGCGTTGCGGGTTGATGCCAGCGTTGGCCACCAGCGCATCAATGCCTCCCTTGGCCGCTGCAAAATCTTGTACTGCATGATGCATGGCACCGGGTTCGGCGACATCGAGTGCGGCGAAGCTTGCGCAGTTTGGGTTGGTCAGGCCCGAAATCGTTTCCTTCAATTTCCCATCGCGACGCCCCACTAAAAGTAAATCCCAGCCATCTGCTGCAAAGGCCTCCGCGGTGGCCCGGCCAATGCCGCTTCCGGCCCCGGTAATGACAACTGTGCTGTGACGCGCGCTCATCCCAGGATTTTAGCGGACCACCAACGTCGGAACGTATGGTGCATGCCAGAATCACGCTGTCGCTCCTCCTACTCGCCGTTTCTTATACCGATGGTCGTCTCCGGCAAGTGTCCTACGGCGCAGTACCGTTGGCTGAACGGCGTTTAGCCTTCTTGGCCCGTCGGGTGAAGTAACCCGAGGCGTGCGAGCATTTCGCGGGCTTCCATATCAGTGCGCGAAAGTTCAAGCAGAAGTGCAGGACCGAAATCCTCCATACGCATACGTAACATTTCGAGCTGACGGAAAGCGTCACGGGCTTCATCGATGCGGCGACGCGCTTCGTCAAAGCGCAAACCTAAAGCCATCGCTTGATCGCTTAGGCTGGACCTGGAAATCCCGGAGCCACGGTATGCAGTAGCATCGTCTGGAGTGTCTGCCATTTCCACCTTGGTGCGGCGCTTGTAAGAAGGCTTTGCAACCCCCTTCTCCGCCTTCATTGCACGCCCGTATAGCGGACGCGAAACTTTAAACCCTTCCGGTAAAGCGTGACGGCCATCATGCGATGCATGAAGTTGCCATTCTTCCATGAGCACCTTGCCATGGTGATCCGATGGGATCAGGCCTTGTTCGTGACACCAAATGGCGTAATGCTCATTATCGGTGTAATTCGGATAATCATTCCGAAGGCGATCTAAAGTGGAAGAGTAGTTCTCTTCGGACCAGGTTTCTTCGCGGTTCATGGTAGGAGCAGGAAAGGTTTGCATTGAGGTTTATGCTTGTACTCTGAGGGAATTGAGTGCCGAGCCAGCTTTCCACCACACGATTTGCTCAGCGTTTAACGTGTGATGTAATGCGCAACGATCCTCACTGCCATCGGCGTGACGGAACACTGCAGTAACCGCAGAGCCTGGAGCTAGGTTTTCTAGACCCTCAAGCCCAACCCTGTCGTCTTCTTGCACTTTGTTCCAATCGGAGGTATCGATAAAAGTGAAGGCAAGAACACCTTGTTTTTTCAGGTTGGTTTCGTGGATTCTGGCAAATCCGCGCACAATGATTGCGGCAGCACCAAGGAGGCGCGGGCACATGGCCGCATGTTCCCGAGAACTACCCTCGCCGTAGTTTTCATCACCAACCACGACCCAGGAATGCCCATTGGCCTTTAAATCGCGCGCAACTGCAGGTACCGGCTGGACTTCCGCACCAGTTACTGGGTTCTTGGTGGTGCCAATCCCACCACTAAAGGCGTTTGTAGCGCCAGTAAGCATGTTGTTTGAAATATTGTCCAAGTGGCCACGGAACTTCAGCCACTGACCCGCAGGTGAGATGTGGTCGGTTGTGGTTTTACCTTTGGTTTTCAAAAGCAGCGGCATGTCACTGTAGGTTTCAAGCGGAAGTGGCTCGAAGGGTGTGAGTAGCTGGAGGCGCTCGCTGGTCGGCGAAACCGCAACCTCGGCATCGGAGACTGCTGGGTTTGGCGCCTGATAACCATCGCGGCGCAACTCGAAGCCATCGGCAGGAATGTCGGGTGCAATCGCAGGGGCGTTAAGTAGGTAACCCTTGCCATCGGCGTCCAGGAGCTCGTCGGTCATCGGATTGAAATCCAAACGTCCACTGAGCGCGCAAACCATGACCATCTCTGGGCTACCAATGAAACCGAGGGTGTCGGGGTTGGCATCGTTACGGCCGCGGAAATTGCGGTTGAAGGAAGTGACGATGCTATTCGCAACGCCAGGCTCCACGTCTTCACGCTGCCACTGGCCAATGCATGGGCCACAGGCATTGGCGAGGACGGTTGCGCCGGCAGTTTCCAAAACGCCAAGCTGGCCATCGCGTTGAATCGTAGCGAACACTTGTTCCGAGCCAGGGCTGATCATTAATGAAGTCAGCAATTTTGTGCCATGCGCATTCGCTTGTTCGGCGATGTCCACCACGCGGCACATGTCTTCGTAACTGGAGTTGGTGCAAGAACCAATTAGTGCTGCACTAACCCTGAGTGGGTAGCCCTCCCTCTCGGCGTCGGCGGTCATCTCGGAAACCGGATGAGCGAGGTCTGGAGTGTGGGGCCCAACCAAGTGCGGCTCCAAGGTCGTAAGGTTGATTTCGTAAACTTCGTCATAGATGGCGCCTTCATCGGCAACCAAGATATCTGCGTTTGTGTCGGCGAGCTCGGCGAGCTCGGCACGGTTGGTGGCACGCAAGAAGTCTCCCATACGGGAGTCGTAAGGAAAAACCGAACAAGTTGCGCCAAGCTCTGCGCCCATGTTGCAGATCGTTGCTTTACCGGTGCAGCTTAAGGACTCGGTGCCTTCGCCAAAGTATTCAATGATGCGGTTGGTTCCGCCTTTCACCGTCAACATGCCAAGCAACTTCAAGATCACATCTTTCGGCGCGGTCCAGCCGTTGAGCTTACCGGTTAGCTTTACGCCGACCACTTGAGGCTGAAGAAGTTCCCACGCAAATCCAGCCATGACATCGACCGCGTCTGCGCCGCCGACCCCAATCGCGCACATGCCTAAGCCGCCAGCATTAGGAGTGTGCGAATCGGTTCCAATCATGAGCCCTCCAGGGAAGGCGTAGTTCTCAAGCACGGTTTGGTGAATGATGCCCGAGCCTGGTTTCCAGAATCCCAGGTTGTACTTCTCAGAAACATTGCTGAGGAAGTCATAAACCTCTTTGTTTTCATCGTTGGCAACTGCGAGGTCCGCATTCGCACCTTTGTATGCGCGGATCAAGTGGTCACAGTGCACGGTGGTGGGGACAGCAGCTTCATTCTTGTCGGCCATCATGAATTGCAAGAGTGCCATTTGGGCGGTTGCGTCTTGCAGAGCCACGCGGTCTGGACGCAGCATGAGGTAGGCCGAACCGCGCTCAAGCTCTTGGCTGTCAGCGCTATCGAGGTGCCCCAGAATGATTTTCTCCGCTAATGTGAATGGCTTGTTTTCACGTTTTTGCACGGTCGCAAGGCGCTCGCGCATAGCTTGATAAGTGTTGGAGACAAGTTCAGGGGTAGATTCGATTTGCGGCATGGCGGCGAAAGGCGGTTTCTGGCGTGTTTTCAGCACGTTCTGGGCTGAAGGAAGCACATATTTTAGCGCATTATTAAGGTGAGTACGGGGGGAAATCAGAAAACTGAGATGGGGGATGGGTTGACGCGCCATGGGGAACGCAAATCTTGTAGTCGTGAAGACTTGGACAGCTTACGCAAAGATCACCAGGTCATTTCGACGAAACGCAGAGCCGGGGAAATCATGGTGCATGTGTTTGCCGAATCTGCGCAAGAGGGATTCGAAGCGGTGGGTTGTTGGAATTGAGTCTTAGATGCACCTTTGGTTGACTGGACATCAACCAGGGGCGTAACCTGGCTTTGCCTTCGCGAATCCGCGTGAGCGGCAACCCCCCCACAAGATTTTCACATGGATACGATTGTTGTTTTTGTCCACGGTTGGAGTGTCACTCACACCGACACCTATGGCGAGCTCCCGGCGCGGCTGGCGAATGATGCTCGGCGCGAAGGGCTTTCGATTCGGACGGCGGAGATTCATCTTGGCCGCTACATCAGTTTTCATGATGAGGTGAAAGTAAAGGACATTGCGCGCGCCTTTGAAAATGCGGTGAAGCAACAACTCGGCTCCCTGCTTTCTTCCGGACGACGTTTCGTTTGCATCACACACTCCACAGGTGGGCCAGTGGTGCGGGAATGGTGGCGCCGGTATTACCAGAAGTCTGGTGCGGAGACTTGTCCCATGAGTCATCTCATCATGTTGGCCCCGGCGAATTATGGCTCGGCCTTGGCGCTTCTCGGTAAAGGAAAAATCAGTCGTATGAAATCATGGTTTGGTGGCGTGGAACCTGGCCAGGGTGTGTTGGATTGGCTTGCACTTGGAAGTCGCGAGGCTTGGAACCTAAACTATGAATGGATTCAAAGCAAGGCGAAGTACATTGGCCCCAAGGGAGTGTTTCCTTTTGTGCTGACCGGTCAACAGATTGATCGCAAACTGTATGACAATCTCAATGCTTACACTGGAGAGCTTGGCTCCGATGGTGTGGTGCGTGCAGCAGCAGCGAACCTAAGAGGAAGCTACGTGCGTTTGGCGCAGCAAGATTTGGTCGCCGAAGTGAATGCGCGTAGTGGAAAGAAAACTGGGGAGCTCCAGGCGCGGTTGGCAATCGAACAGGAAATAACCGCCGCAGAAACACCATTTTGCATTGTGCCTAAGCGTTCGCACTCCGGGAAAAACATGGGGATTATGCGAAGCGTGAAAAAGGGTGGCGGCGCGCATGGGAGAAACCAAAACACGGTCGATGCCATCCTTAAATGCATCGCGGTGGACTCTGTGCAGGGCCATCAAGCCTTAGCGAAAGACTTCCACCAAACCACCAAAAAAGTTCAGGACGATGAAGTCCTAGAAGTGGTCGATGGCATGTTGTGGAGATCTACCGACTTTATTCACGACTGTTATTCCATGGCCATCTTTCGCGTCACCGATCAAGAAGGTTATCCCGTAACGGACTTTGACCTAATCTTGACTGCGGGTGACACGAGCAGCCCCAACCATCTACCGAAAGGTTTCTTCATGGATCGCCAGAGGAATCCGAACAATGGAAATACGGTCACTTATTACTTCAATCATTCAGCCATGACATCTTGTCCGGCGGTCCTAGATAAAAATGATGACAACCGAGTGGTGCGTCCTGCAATAGAAGGAACCCGAACGTTGGGTTTCCAAATCAAGCCAAGGCCAACGGAAGGGTTTGCCCACTATGTGAAGGGTGAAATCAAAGCTTCCACTCAAGTGTTCGATGCAGTCTTGAAACCCAATGCGACCACCATGGTGGACATTGTCTTGCGCCGCGTGGTGGGTGAAGAAACCTGTCGTTTGGACAAGGGCATTAAGAGCAACAGCTTTAAGAAAACGAAACCTGGTAAGCCACTAGACCTCTAGGGATTCCTCAAGAGGAGACCGCCAAGTTGTTAGAGCCATGCTGCGGCGATTTCTAATTTGCAATCACTCCTCCCAAGAGACGGTGACCTCGGCGCTCCACATTCCTGCAGGGTCTCCGCGTTCCTGCAAAGTTTTGCGCAGCACACCGACCGTAGGGGAAAGACGGTCATGGAAAATCTCCTTCCCTCCATACACCACCACGACGTCTCGCGTAAAGTCGACTAAACGTTCGTCCATACGAATGGTGATTTGCTGAAGGCCTTCCGCGTTTTCGATGTGAAAGCGATTGCCTTTGCGAGAAACCACAATGCGACTTCGCGCCTTGGGCTGTTCCGCCTTCAGCCAGTACATGCGGCTTTGCAGGACATCGTCCTGCAGCCACACAATTTTTTCTGGGGTTACGTTCCGGGTGTGCTTTGCCATCCACGGAACCGCTGCGGCATCGTCGCGATCCATCCAGTGACCCTTGCCAGCGTGAACTTTTGCCCAATGCAAATAGGCGTTTGGGTGTGCGACAGAAAGTTGATCCAGTAAGTCGGACCACTGCTGCCCAATTTTATTGCGGTCATACGCACCATCTTCAGCACCAACATGAAGGGTGAAGGGCAAGTTGTAAAGTGTGTCCGTTTTTGCATCGTTGGGGTGGCCAGCCATCATTGCAGCTGCGGCCCAACGGTCTGCCATGCGCGGCGCGAGTTGGTAAACGCCATCGCCGCCAGCGGAATATCCCATAAGGTAAACGCGATCCGGATTCACGTTCTCAAAAACAAGCATGTTGGTAATCAAGCGTTCCAAGAAACTATCGATGTGTCCCTGGTGCCACAGGTTCCAAGTATCAGTAGGTGCACGGGGCGCCAAGTAAATGCCCTCCGCCGGTTCATATAAACCCTTCTGGTTCTCCCACTGTTGGTCATTGACTTCGCTTGGAGCCCCGCCGCCACCATGAAGCGAAATGAAAAGACTGTGCCCGCCCTGAGGTTCTTCACCAAAGGTCTTGTATGTGAAGCGGAAATCCAAATCACCTTCAGTTAAGGATCCATTTTCCATCTCCGAGGGATGGGCAAGCCGATGGCGCAATGCGAATTCATCCCAAAGCAAATCCCTGAGACTTTTAAGTTCCCAAGTGAGCGTGTCGCCAAATCCAAAATCGACAAGCGATCCATCTCTTGGCATCGCAAAGCTTAAGGTATGCGTTTTCGTGCCTACCGTAGCAGCAAGAAATAGCCGTTCCTTGCGCGGTAGTTCAAAAGTTAAGTGATCATTGGCATCAAAACTATCATCACGAGTTCCGCCTTCCGCAAGAAGCTTGTGGTCAGTATCAAAAACCTTGACAGTGGCATGGAGGCGCTGCCCTTCTTCGCCTCGCACGCGAATCCGCAACCGAACAGTTTCCTTTGGGTCTATCAGCGGTTTCGCATAGCGGTGGGTAACGTTGTGGGCATAAACCGGGTCAGCATCTGGCTGCCAGACCATGGGCAGTTCGGTGGTCGTCGGGCGATAGCTCACCGCATAAATCGCACGTTCGCGATCAGACCCTACAGCGAGTTCGGCACGGTCGGTAAACCAAGCTTGGTTCAGCTTCATGCCAGTAGGTTCAGCTGCGCCGGTGAAATGCCATCCATCGTCCCAAACCTCTACCCAGGAATGATTGCCGCTGCCATCGGCCCAAAGCGGCGTGCCAACAAATCGTGCGGGCACCCCTACGCTGCGGCACGCATCAATGAGCAAGACGGACAATCCGGTGCAGGAAGCCATGCCAGCATCGATACTCTCGTAGGGACTTTGATCGGCTTTCGGTCGCTTGGTGCTGTAAATCACGCCTAACTCGGGGAAAATCTTTTGATTCAGAATTGCAGCGGCTTCGGCGGGGGATTTTGCTTCCGCGACTAAAGGCTGAAAGCGTTCATAGAAATCTTTACGCCATCGATCGCGGCGTTCATTAATGCTGGCGTAAGGAAGAATTTCATTTAGAAAAACTTGCTCGCTGATTTGGTCTTTCCAAGGGGCTTGCTGCCAAGCGCGATAAGCGAAGACCACATTTTCTACCACGATTTCCACATCCATCTGCGCGCGATCTGCCGCCGGCATGTATTCCAATAGATAGTCGAATCCAACTTGCATCTCCTTTGGAACCGAAGCGCGGGCGTCTACCCAGCGCTGGTGCAAGGAGTCCTGGGGTGTCTCCACCGCTTGGCTGAGGCAGAAGGTCAAGAGCAGGCCAGTCAACATGCTTGGATTGTAAACCTGCTGTATCTTGATATGGTGTTTGAATTATGTGGGGAAAAAGCCTACTCACGAGGAACTGGAAGCGGGTCTGGAATGTATTTTGCAATCGCCTCAAGACGATGGCGTGGTCGAGCTCATCGTGCGTAGGCCCGGAATGGGCGAACGCGAGTTCTTTGATCAAGAGGATTTGGCTATAGGGAATGCCATGGCGGCAGTGATAAAAGAAGGTGTGATGATTACCTTCGACGAGACTCCGATTAACAAATTCTTAGGGCTGCAATTGATTCAGTCCGATCCTTCTGGTGGGCAAGTGCTACTTCCAGATTGCGAGAACTTTATTCAGGAAGGCGGTGTGGTGCATGGTGGGGTACTGTCAACTCTTGCCGACACGGCTGCGGTCTATGCGATTCTTCCCCATTTGGAGAAAGGTAAATCCATGACTAGCATTGAGTTCAAGATGAACTTTTTCCGCCCCGGACGCACCGGCAAAGGGGGTTTGCTTGCCGTGTCAAAAATTATCAAAGGTGGGCGTTCGGTGAATGTATGCGAATCGACGATTTTCCAAGATGATGTAGAATTAGCGAAGGGCACATTTACCTACCTAACCCTGAACCTATGACCCATCTAGATTTCTCACGACGCAACTTTTTGGAGCGGCACGTTGTTTGATTATGCTTTCTCAGATGTAATTTTCGAAATCATCATTCTCGGCCTTGCCTTTTGGTTTGGGCTTGGCGCTGGTGATTTATTCGCACCCTTGCTCAACGCTAGCGCTCCCGCATCGGAAATTGCCGCCGTCCAGCCCGAAGCCTGCATCGAAGCCATCCAGAGCATGAGCTTTGGTAAACTTCGTTAATGCGGACATCGTTCCTCGCGTCTATTTGGTTTCTCGCTGCGGGCTGTGCGCTTGCCGCGCTGGTCGATGCCCTGTCCGGGTTTTCCGGCCTAGACATTCCGCGCGCCTTCACGGTTTCATGGCTTGGCGCATGCCTTGCAAGTGTGCCAGCGCTGTCCATGCTGCTGCTTCCCGCCATGCGCAGTGGAACGGCGCGAACTTTGGGTCCATTTCTTGCTGGCCTCTTGGTCGGTTGCGCGCCGTTTTTGGCCGACGCATCTCTACCTATGTTGGCGTCAGGCATCCTCACCATCGTGGCCAGCGGGTTCATGATTCTGCGTATGAAGCAGAGCGTTCCGGGTGGGAAGGTGATTGCGCTTTTACCCATCGCCGCAGTCCTTTTAGTGGCGTACTCCTTTGTACTGGGCAAGACCGACGGCCGCCCAGAAATCAATCGCACTTTCCCGCAACGCAGCGATCCAATTCCAGATTCGCGCCCGGACATCTTGTTGATCTCCATCGACACCTTGCGCGCCGACGCCCTAGTTGGACCTCGCCCTGACGGCTACACCCTGCCCACCTTCGATGCCATGCGCGAAGCCGGTGCGTGGGCAGACTTTGCACACTCTAGCTCCGGCCTTACTCTGCCGGGACATGTCACCATGCTGACTGGTCAGGACAGCTTGACCCACGGCGTACGCAGCAACTTCAATCCAGTGCCTGCGAATCAGCCATGGGTGTCAGAGCATTTACGCAAAGCTGGGTACCGCACCGCAGGTGTCATCTCCAACGGTTTACTTTCGAGTGATATTGGTTTTGGTGAAGGCTTCGAAGTCTTTGACGATTCCGATGTCCCCCTTCGTGGTCGCGTGCGTTTTTTCGCGCAGGGCTTTGCCGGGCGTGGTTGGCTCGACATGGTGCTTCCCGAAGGCAAGCTGTTAAAGCTCATTGATCTGCCATTGTTCCGCGGCTATCGCACCAACAAAGGGACTTACGAAAAGGGCCGGGCTACGCGCACGAACCAACTTGCCAACGCTATTTTCGATGACCTTTACGAAGAGGAACGCCCATACTTTTTCTTCCTGCATTACATGGATCCGCATGATCCATATGGCACGATTGCACCCTTTGCGGGCAGCCTAACTAAAGATTTACCCCCCTTGCCGGAAAGGCTACCAGTGGACCCGAATAATGGTTTGCTGGGCGACGC
This sequence comes from Planctomycetota bacterium, assembly GCA_027623295.1. Lineage (GTDB taxonomy): Bacteria > Planctomycetota > UBA1135 > UBA1135 > UBA1135. The sequence continues at coordinate 62,919 of JAQBXR010000003.1, read as the reverse complement.
CGCCTTTCTTTTGGAAAAAGATTTGCAGTCCGGCGACCCCGCACGGATTGCCGAAGCCAAGCAAGCAGTCCATTACTTCCACATGACGTATTTGGAAGAAGTGGCGTTTATGGATCAACAAGTGGGTCTCATCTTGGAACGCATTCAACAATCCGGACGTCCAACCGTTGTCCTTTTAACCGGCGATCATGGCGAACACTTTGGGGAGCATGACTTGATGAAACACGGCAATAGTTTGTTCGGTGAACTCATCAACGTGCCTTTCCTTCTAACGGGTCCTGGCGTTCCAGCGGGCGCACGGTTTGAGCAAGATGTGCAACTGCTAGATGTTTACCCAACGTTGCTCGGCTTATCGGGCTTGCTCACCGAAGAAGATGTCGAGCGTATGCAAGGCACGCCGCTGGTGTTGCAAGGCAAGCTTCAAGAAAGTAATGGCCCACGGATTGCCATCGACGGTCAGTTCTTCTCTTTGCGGGAAGGCAATGAAAAATGGATCGGCCGCTGGGCAAAAAAAGAAGTGCCAGAACACAAAGTCGACTTCTTTGGTTTCTATGACTTAAGCAACGATCCGCAAGAGTCGCAAAACCTTGGGGAGGCTGCCGCCAGCGATCTCTTGACCGCCTTGGCAGAAGCTCTCGCGCGCGACAAGCACGATGGCAACGCTGAATTGAGTGTCGCGCAGGCAGCCATGACTGCGGAGCTTGGTTACGTCGGTGATGCAGAGGATGACGTGCCTCAGAGCAAAGCTGAAGAAGAGGAAGAATAGATTAGGCCTGCAGGCTCGCGCCATAACAGGCGGGCGAAAACTGCAGCGAACTCTTAGCGTCCAGTTCGACTCTTCATCGGCCACAGCATGGTGCGCTGCGGGCGAGCCAACCACTTACGCAACGTATCCTCAGTGTTTTTCAACTGACGATATTGCGCGCCGAGCAACATTTGCGAAACCGCTTGTTGGCTGACTTGGAGCTCCACGGCGACCAGGGCCTGACGACCATGGCGACGGTAGGAACGCACCGCCTGCAATCGGGTGCGAGTCCAACCCAAAACTAAAGTGCGGTGCAGCGAGGCGGCGGTATCGGCCAAGGCGAGTTCTTCATCGCCTTTGCTTGGAAGGTCGAAGCGAAAAACTTGCTGCCGATCCATGCCGCACAAGGTGACGGCAGCTTTGGAGCGAACGGCTTCATCGCGGCCCGCAGACCCAGCGGGGGGGGCGACGATGAGGGCAAAGCGTAGCGGAACTGGCCAAGCGGCTTCTTGAAGAGCCACAGCGACATCGTAAGCACGATCGGGAGCGCCCAAAATGAGGGTGCCGAACCTGCCTTCTCCATCCAAAAGGGGCTGAGCCGAGATCTCCTCGCGGAAGATCTCCAGTGCTGGGCTCAAATTGGCGCCAAATGCCGTCTCCAACGTCTTTCGTTGACGTGGAGCGGTGCCAAATGCGAGTCCGAAGCGCTGAGCGGGTGCCATGAATGGACAATGCTAGGCCGTTGTCCCCTTGGATTCCAGAGGCTTTCACAGGTTATACTGGCGAGATGAAAACTTTGCTTCGCATTCTGTTTCTTGCGGCCATGATTCTGCCACTCGCTTCGTGCGGTGGCGGAGAGGCCGAATCATCTGACGATGTTCTAAAAGCCATCACGGAAGGTGCAGCAGAAGCCTCGGAAGCTTCTGCCGACGTCGCTACTGAGGTTGCTACTGACCTAGGCACCACAGTTGCAGAAGTTGTCTGCTGCGGTGGTAGCTGCGATGCTCCTGCTGGTTTCTGCCACGCCGATGGCACCTGCCATGGTGCCCATGCTGAGCTACCGATCGCTCCCTAGTTTGAGCCTAGGAAGGTTCGCTCCTTCCTAAAACCCAAGCTCTGAGTAGACCTGATCCATCGCCTTGCATCGCAGGGCGGTGTTGACCGCTCCCTCTGGCAGGAGCCCACCGTCGCGCAAAGCTTTAATGGCTTGCTTCAGCCTCCCGAGGGAGTGACGTGGAAGGGTTCCGCCGTCCGTCATGCGTTGGTGATATTGATGAAGCCAATCGTAAATGTCGGAACGCGTCCATTCCGGCTCCGGGGTGCCATTGCGCAAGGCCATCCAGCGTCGGAACAACCATGGATCGCGCATCGCGCCGCGGCCGATCATGACGCCATCGCAACCCGTTTCACGAAACATGCGTTCGATGGATTCTGGACTGTCGGCATTTCCGTTTCCAACCACCGGAATCTGCACCTGCGCTTTCGCCCGAACGATATAGTCCCAATTCGGTGGGTCTGTATAGCTGTCACTGCGCAAGCGCCCATGCACGGTGAGTGAAGCTGCGCCGGCCTGCTCGACGCGTTGGGCGATTTCTTCCAGCTTATCGGAGTGCTCCACGCCGCCACGAATTTTCGCAGTGACTGGAATCGGACTGGCCGCCACCGTTGCACGAATCATGGCCTCCAAAAGAGGAGGGTCATTGAGCAAGGCAGACCCCGCGCAATGTTGAAAAACGCGCGGTGCAGGGCATCCGAAATTGAGGTCAATGAAGTCAGCACCAGCTTCCGCAGCATTGCGTGCGCTTTCTCCAACCACGTCGGGTTGATTGCCCATGAGTTGAATGCCAACGGCAACGCCCTCAACCCGAGAACCGAGTTCTTTTTGCAGTTTCTCGGTCTTTAACGGCACTCCAGTCACGCGTTGAAACTCCGTGCAAGCCCCACCCACCGAGTCCGCACCGTTTTGTTCCAGCACTAAACTACGGAAGGTGCGATCGGTCACGCCTTCCATGGGCGCGAGCAATATGGGAGGGTCAAAGCGCACGCCTTGCCCTAACTCAATCGCATGAATTTCAGCGGGCTTTGCTTTCAAGGATCTCAATGTCGTATCCATCTGGGTCATGCACAAAGATGTATTTTGACCTCGACTCAGGTTTGCTGCGACGGTACCACCAACCGTTCGCTTCAGCATGCGCGACCAACGGTTCTAAATCATCAGCCAACAAAGCAATATGCCCGAACTGGGTACCCAATTCATAATCCCGGCCATCGTGATTATGGGTTAATTCCAAATGATAGTTCTCAGCCTCATCGGTCAAAAAAACCAAAGTGGCCTCGTTGCCAATGGCATGGCGTCGTACTTCCTTTAATCCGAGGAAGCTGGTGTAGAAGGCCAGCGACTTTTCCAGGTCGCGGACTCGGAGCATGGTGTGGGCAAGACGCATCGCGCGCTTATTGTAGGTGCATGAGCCTCCCTGACCTGACCGGAAAAGTTGCTGTGATTACGGGTGCGAGCCGTGGCCTTGGCGAAGGTATTGCCAAGAACTACCTCGCGCGTGGCATGAAAGTCGCCCTGTGCGCGCGCGGCGAAATACCGTTTGCCGAGAACGATGACATCCTCACTGCCAACTTCGATATTACCGACGAAGCCGCCGTGCACCAGTTTGCAGCGAGTGCCGCCGCCAAGTTTGGGTCCATCGATTTATGGATTAACAATGCCGGCGTTCTCGAGCCGGTGGTCAAGGCCCGCGACCTCAGTGCCGAGCAGTTGCGGCATCATTTAGACGTCAACCTCTTCGGCGTGCTCTACGGATGCCAGGCCTACCTCCAACACGTGGCCGGCCGCAGTGGGCAGGGTGTGCTGATCAACATTAGCTCGGGTGCGGCGTGGGGGGGCTATGCCGGATGGGCCGCGTATTGCATGGGTAAAGCCGCGGTGGATCGCCTCACCGAGACCCTCGCTCTCGAAGAATTAGAGAACGGCCTCCATGCCTATGCCGTGGCCCCAGGGATTATTGACACCGCGATGCAGGCCACAATCCGCGCCAGCACCCCCGAGGTCTTCCCGATGGTGGATAAATTCCATGAATACAAGAATAATGACTTGTTTAACTCCCCAGATTTTGTCGCGGACCACCTCCTTATGCTAAGCTTCGATGAAGCTGCCAAGCCGGAACAAACCGTCGTTCGCCTCCCCGCGGAAAAGGCGTGAACTCGGCGTAATTGGGGGAACCCAACCTCTTTTCTCGGCATCCCAATTAACCTCTCGTTCCCAAACACTCCTACCCTAAGTCCCATGAAGAAATTTCTACCGTTGCTGGCCATTCCAGCTCTCGCGTTTACTGCCATTAACCCTGACACCTCCGGTCCTTACACCGATTCTCAGGGCAACTCTTTTAACCGCCTGCCGCAAGTTTCTGATTTCACCACAGTCGCCGCATTCGATGCCACGATTGGTCACGAAACTTTCACCACCCGCAATGGCCATCAGTTCCAGGTGGACCGTGAACTTACGCCAGCTGAATTGGCAACCGCTTTGGCTAACCAGGTCGTCGCCCGCGCCATGCAGCCTCGCACTGGCTCCGGTGGAACGATTGCCGCAGTAGTTACCGTCAACCTGCCAGTCGATGAAGAGTACCGTGCGATTTATGGCAGCACGGCCGCATTGAAAACTGCAGTCAAGGGTGAAATCGACGATTGCGATGCAGCTCTCATCAGCAACTTTGGTATCGACATCGTACCTTCTTCGGGTAACGCTTGGGATTCCAACGACTCCGCAGACATCGTTCAGCTTCTTGACGAAGCGTTTAGCGAGCATGGCTACGGTGGCAAAGACATGATGATTGCTTTGTCCAACGACTTCACTTCTGGTGGAGCGATTGGCGTTGGCTACATTGGCCTTCCACGTCAGCTGACTAAGAAGTACCAAGGTCTCGAAGGCGAGATCATGCAGCACGAAGCCGGTCACAACTACACTTTGCGGCACTGCAATGTAGGTAGCTGCATCATGTTCCCAACTCTTCGTGCTGCAAACCTAGGCAACTTTCATAACTTCTTTGAAAGCAGCCCAAGTGGTCAGAATCACTTCACTCTCATCGACTGGCAGCGCAACCGCTACTAAGAATGGTGGATGATTTCATTCAGACGTGGGGTCGCTTGCGGCCCTCCGTCTTTTTACTGATACTGCTTCTTGCTAGTGGTGTGAGTGCATGCGGTAAAAGCGAGTCACCTGACCTAGACGCGCAACAAGCTAACAATGCCGCAGACCCTAATCCGTGGGGCAATGCAGACGCCGCCGAAGCATTGGGCTTGCTTTGGGATACACCGCCGTTGCCGAATCCCATTGAAATTTCATTAGATGGCAAAGTGATTCTCCCCGAGATTCATAACGGCTATTTGGTAAACCATTGGACTTCCCACTGTGCGGAACACAGCCTCGATGCATCGGTGGAAGAGTTAACCGAAGGATTCTTTGAACAGCCAGAAGAGTTGTTCACCCCATTCCTGCGCGGCGTAATTTTGTTGCAGGAAGCAGAGGCGCGTTACCCAAATTTGGTAGAGAAGGATGTCGCCCACTACCGCGAGCAAATGCAGGCCGCTGCAGGTCTCTCCTTTGAGACTCTTAGGGAGCGCATGGGAGAAGATGGTTGGCAGCGTCATGTGGAGCGTCAATTCCGCCTGCGGTTGCTTGCCGAGGACTTCGTGCAGTACGCTGCAGAGGTGACCGAGGAGCAGGTTATGGACACATATGATCAAGATGTCCTGTCGCAGCTTGCGACCATGGAAGCCGCCCAAGGGGAAGACGTGTCTTACGCCACGATGAAGGACCCTCTGCGTGCTCGGCTTGAGAAGGACGCCGCCGTGAACGCCCAGGAAGCTTGGATTGACGAGCAGATGGAAGCTCGCGAAGTCAAGGTGGTCCTGCCCAATGGCAGCGAACATGCTTGGCAATTGCACACACCTGAGTAGGGCAGTCTTAAAGTAAGGGGGCATGAAGTCCATCGTCCCCTTGCGTTTCATTCTCCTCCTTTTGTTGGTCGGCACGGTTACCTCAACCGCCGTTTATCGTTCGCTCAGTGCGGACGAAGGCGAGTGGCTACCCGAGCAGTTGAAGGATTTAGATTTTGGCGCTTTCGAAAAGCGCGGCCTAGAATTGTCGGCGGAGGATATTTGGAACGGCGAGTCGGGACTGTTGTCGGCTGCCGTGCAAATCAACGGCTGCTCGTCGTCCTTCGTTTCTGAAACAGGCTTAATCGTGACCAACCATCACTGTGGCTTTGCTGCGATCAACGCGGTAAGCACAGTGGAGGATAACTATCTGCGCGATGGCTTCTTCGCGGAAGATGGTACGGCTGAGATTTCTGCCCCCGGTTATTCGGTTTCCTTTGTGCGTCGCTATGAAGACGTGACTGCACAAATTGAAGATGCGGCCAATGCTGCCGGCTCTGATCCATCGGCGCGCTGGGATGCCGTGCAAGTAGAGCGTCGTCGTTTGGAACAGGAAGCCGACGGTCCCAATTCGAATGCGATTGTGGTGCCTTACTTTGAAGGGCGTTCGTGGCGTCGGATTTGGCGTACGGTGCTAAACGATGTGCGTTTGGTTTATACACCACCACGTTCGGTGGGTGAGTACGGTGGTGAAACCGATAACTGGATGTGGCCTCGTCACACCGGCGACTTCAGTTTCTTCCGCGCCTACGTTGCGCCAGATGGAAGTCCTGCCGGTTACGCAAAGGAAAATGTTCCTTACAACCCACCGCGCCATTTGGAAGTTTCGCCAGACGGTGTACAAGATGGCGACTTTGTCATGATCATGGGATATCCCGGACGCACTAGTCGCTACTTGAGTTCGGTGGCGGTTGCTGCAAAGGAGTCATACTTCTACCCGTCGCGCTTTCTTGTGTTCGACGCCGTGATTAAGGCCTATGAAGAAATCGGTACGCGCTCGCCAGAGTTGGAGTTGCGGGTGCAGTCTCAGATTAAGAGTTTTTCCAACGGCTTGAAGAATGCCGATGGCATGGTTTGGGGTCTTGCTAAAAACGGAGTGGTGGAGCGCAAGAACCAAGAGGAGAATGCCTTCCGTCAATGGGTTGCAGACGACGCCTCGCGCGCGCGCCGTTACGGCAAGGTGTTGAATCAGCTGTTGGCTTTGGACTTGGAAGAGTACGAGCGTCAGGAGCATGACTTCGTGTTAACGCAAATGCGTTTCCGCTCCAGTGCGTTGCGTGGGCTGGTTGGCAGCCTGATGAACGGCGAAGAAGTCACCTTTACTTCTTTAGAGGAGAGCCTTGGCGAATTCGCCTTGGTCGATGAACGCGCCTTGGAAGTCTTGTTCGACATGGCAGACAAGTTGCCTTCCGCAGAACGCATCCACGGTTATGACACGTGGCGCCAGGACGGAGGTGATCTCAACAATCTAGACGTGCTTGCTCAAGGCATGATTGCCGAGCTGGAAGCGCAAGTGGCTTTCCAAAATGAAATCGCAGGACGTCGCATGGAGGTGGGCTCCCTTTGGATTGAAGCGCAAGAAGAGTGGCGCGGCAAAAGTTTCTACCCCGATGCCAATTCCACCCTGCGCGTTTCGACCGCAACCGTAAAAGGCTATGCCCCACGCGATGGTGTTTGGTATCACCCACACACCACGGTGAATGGCATGATTGCCAAAAATGAAGGCACCGGTGATTTTGAAGTGCCACGAGAAATCCTTTCCGCGGTGCACGATGATCCGTCCAAAGGCCACGTCAACATTTGCTTCCTTGCCGATGGCGACACCACAGGCGGTAACTCCGGAAGTCCCGTGGTCGATGGCAAAGGCCGCTTGGTAGGCTTGAACTTTGACCGCGTGTTTGAAAACGTCAGCGGCGACTTCGGATGGAATGCCGACCGCAGCCGCAACATTTCGGTCGACATGCAATATGTGCTATGGCTCATGCGCGACATTTGGCCAGCCGATCGTTTGTTGGTTGAGATGGGTGTGAACTAATCTCAGGTACGGAATCGGAACAAGTCATTGAGCCGGATTCGCATTTCTGAAATCACGCGTGCGCAAGATGCGGCCATCCACGGAATCATCACTACCGTGGGCATGGAGTTTGGTGCAGTCGGGGAAGGTTATGGACCATCCGATGCAGAAGTTTCTGCCATGAGCGAACATTACCTCGATGCCAACCGCAGCCTCTATCTCGTTGCCGAGGTGGATGGCAAGGTTGTGGGGGGCGGCGGGATTGCGGGGTTTGAGGGCCGTCCTCAAACCAGTGAACTGCGCAAGCTGTTCTTACTGCCAAGTGCTCGCGGCTTGGGTTTAGGCGCAGCCATCTCGCGGCAGTGCATGGAGTACGCAGAAAAGCGTGGCTATACCGAGTGCTATCTTGAAACCATAGGCAGCATGGAATCGGCAATCGCCCTTTATCGCAAGTTGGGCTTTAGCATTTTGGATAAACCACTTCCAGGCAGCGCGCATGATGGCTGCGAAATTTGGATGCTGAAACGCTGGGGCTAAAAAGACTGGTCGCCCTATAAAAGCGACGAGGGTTGCTTCGCCAGAGCTACCTGTGTGACGAGAAGTAAGCAGGGCGATGGGAATGTCATGCGTAAAAATCACACACGGGCAATCCTAACTAAATCAGCCCAGCAACTAGAAGTCCGCGTTCGAATTTCGATTCCAGCGCGAACTCCCAACCGGTGCGGTCTTGCAGCGCCAGAGCCATAGCCTTGAGTTCTTCCTCGGGGCCAGTTTGATATTCCAGTTCCGCTTCAAAACCCTCAATGGTTTTGTCTTTGCCTTCCCAACGGATCAAATCCATGCTGGCTTCAATCCACAAAGCGGATTCCGTGGCTACGTTGAACTGCATGCGTTCTTGACGTAACTGGAACAACAGCCATAAAGTTTTTTCACCCACCAAAGGCTTCACGCGACCTTCCAAAGTGGAGTCATCAAAGGACCAATCAGCGCTGCCGCCCCAATCGACTTCTTCCTCATATTCTTCTCTGTGCGCAACGCCTTCCACAGGGGCAACCAAAGACTTCAAAGTTAAAAACTTTTGAGCGCCTTGATTCCGTAAACGCAGCGCCCAACCAGCACGGAGCAAATCCAAATCGGGCGTGTCCAAATAGTGATCCAATGCCACCACCCTTTCGGGTTCAGTGGTCAAGTAACCAAGCGCGCGTAAGTGCTCCGGTAGTTTCAATAACTCCTCAGCACTTGGCGCGACCAGCTTGGCCTCGATTTCAGTGTGCTCAGGAGTCACCGCAAAGAGACGCCTTCATGAAATCCTTGTTCATCTCGGAGATGAAATTCACAGGGATGTCTTTGGGGCACACGGCCTCACACTCGTAGTGGTTGGAGCAGGCGCCGAAGCCTTCTGCATCCATTTGAGCAACCATGTTGCGCGCACGCTTGGCGCGCTCTGGCTGACCTTGCGGCACATGAGCCAGGTGTCCAATTTTCGCGGCCACGAACAACATGGCGGAACCATTTGGACAACTTGCAACACAAGCGCCACATCCGATGCATGCGGCAGCATCCATGGAAAGGTCGCTGCTGTGCTTTGCAATCGGGAGGTTGTTGGCATCCTGCGCATTGCCAGCGTTAATGGAAATGTATCCACCCGCCTGAATGATGCGGTCGAAGGAAGAGCGGTCGACGACCAAGTCGCGCACTACAGGGAATGCGCGCGAGCGCCATGGTTCAATGTGGATGGCATCGCCGTCTTTGAAGCTGCGCATGTGCAACTGACAAGTAGTGGTGCTGCCGTCAGGGCCGTGCGCCACACCGTTAATCATTAACGAGCAAGTACCGCAAATACCTTCACGACAATCATGATCGAATGCAATCGGCTCTTTGCCTTGCACGATGAGTTGCTCATTTAGCATGTCGAGCATTTCGAGGAAGGACATGTCTTTAGACACGCCATCGACCTCGTAAGGCTTCATACCACCTTGAGAGTTAGCATCCTTCTGACGCCAAACGTGGAGAGTGATTTTCATTTGCTGCTCCTCTACTTGTAACTACGGGTGGTGAGTTTGACGTTCTCGAACTCCAAGATTTCTTTCGACATCTCAGGAGCTTTGCCTTCGCCCATGTATTCCCATACTGCGGCATAGGCGAACTCGTCATCGTGACGCATCGCTTCGCCTTCCGCGGTTTGGTGTTCCTCGCGGAAGTGGCCGCCGCAAGATTCTTCGCGATCGAGTGCATCGTGGCACATGATCTCGCCGAACTCGAGGAAGTCGGCAACACGCGCTGCCTTCTCCAGTTCGGGGTTGAAGCTGGTGGCGTCGCCTGGGATGCGCACGTTCTTCCAAAACTCTTCGCGCAACTTTGGAATTTCTTTCAAAGCCTTTTGCAGACCTTCTTTGGTCCGGCCCATGCCGCAGTTGTCCCACATGATGAGACCCAGTTCCTTGTGGAAAGAATCTACCGAACGCTCTCCCTGAATCGCCATTAAGCGGTCCAAGCGATCACGGACTTCCTTTTCGACTTCGTCGAAGGCAGCGTGGTCGGTAGTGACTTTCTCATCGGCATTCATGCAGCCGTGTTCCGCGAGATAGTTTCCTACGGTGTAAGGCGCGACGAAGTAGCCATCGGCCAAACCCTGCATGAGTGCCGAAGCACCTAGACGGTTCGCGCCGTGGTCCGAGAAGTTGGCCTCACCTAAGGCGAACAAACCTGGCACCGTGGTCTGCAAGTTGTAATCCACCCAAAGACCACCCATGGTGTAGTGCACTGCTGGGTAAATCCGCATCGGCGTTTTGTACGGGTTTTCGGCAGTGATCTTCTCGTACATCTGGAAGAGGTTGCCGTAACGCGCGCGAATGACATCTTCACCGAGACGGTTGATGGCATCGGAGAAGTCTAAGTAGACCGCCAACTTGGTCGAGCCAACGCCAAAACCAGCATCGCAACGTTCCTTGGCGGCGCGGGAGGCGACGTCGCGTGGAACGAGGTTGCCGAAGCTTGGGTAACGACGCTCAAGGTAGTAGTCGCGCTCGCCTTCTGGAATGTCGCGCGGTGCACGATCATCGCCAGCTTTCTTAGGTACCCAAACGCGGCCATCGTTGCGCAACGATTCCGACATGAGAGTCAGCTTGGACTGATGCTCTGAAGAAACTGGAATGCAAGTTGGGTGAATCTGGGTGAAGCAAGGATTCGCGAAACCGGCGCCACGCTTGAATGCGCGCATGGCAGCCGTCACGTTGGAACCCATTGCGTTGGTCGACAAGTAGAACACGTTGCCATAACCGCCACTGCAGATCAGAACCGCATCGGCAGCATGACGACGAATCTCGCCGCTGACCAAGTCGCGGACGATGATGCCCTTTGCGTGGCCATCGACCTTAACTAGGTCGAGCATTTCGGTGCGTACGTGCATGTCTACCGAGCCTTTTGCAACTTGACGCTGCAAGGACTGGTAAGCACCAATCAACAACTGTTGGCCGGTTTGGCCTCGCGCGTAAAAGGTACGGCTCACCTGTGCTCCACCGAAGGAGCGGTTGTCTAACAAGCCTCCGTATTCACGCGCAAACGGAACGCCCTGCGCCACACACTGATCAATGATGCTGTTTGCAACTTCGGCCAAGCGGTAAACGTTGGCCTCACGTGAGCGGTAGTCACCACCCTTAATCGTGTCGTAAAACAAACGGCGCACCGAGTCGCCATCGTTCGGGTAATTCTTCGCTGCGTTAATGCCGCCTTGTGCTGCAATCGAGTGCGCACGACGCGAAGAATCTTGGAAGCAGAAACAATCTACGTTGTAGCCGAGTTCGCCGAGTGAGGCAGCAGCTGCACCACCTGCGAGGCCAGAGCCAATCACAATGATGCGGAATTTACGCTTGTTCGCCGGGTTCACCAACTTCATGTTGAAGAGGTGTTCGGTCCATTTATCTTTAAGTGGACCTTCAGGGATTTTGGAATCGAGTTGGAATGCCATTTTCGTTTCCTCCTAAGAAATGATGCCGGTGATGGCGGCGAGTGGCATCGACACGTTGCCGACGAAAATGAAAACGCCAAACGCAGGCCCAACCTTGTCGATGGTGCTGGCGTTTGATGCATTGCGGAATCCAAGCGTTTGCATGAGCGAACTCACGCCGTGGCTTAGGTGTAGGCAAAGGATGAGCATGCCCAAGATGTAAATCGCAGTGGTCGGCATGTGCTGAAAGCCTACGACTACCATGGAGTAAACATCTTTGTGGCCATCTTCCGTTTCAAAACCGGTGGAGCCAGCCAAGTCGATGGCGCCCACGGTGAAGTGGAGGATGTGAAACACAATAAAAACCACGAGCAGCAAACCGGACACCAACATGGTGCGCGCGGCAAAGCTAGTCGCGAGATCTTTGCGTTGCTGATAATCCACCGGACGTGCCGCTTTCGACATTTTCACGACCGTAATGGCGGCGTAAATGTGTAGCAGCAAAATCGCCAGCAGGCCGATGCGGATGACCCAGAGCAAAGGCCCAAGGTCCTGCAGCGTCTGTGCGTAACTGTTCAGCTTTTCGGGGCCCAGGAAAACCTGAAGGTTCCCGAGCATGTGGCCGATGACGAACAGGATGAGGAGAATTCCTGTAACCGCCATCAGCACCTTCGCCCCGATCGAGGACTTGAGGGTGTTTCCTAAGCTCATTTTCGGGCGGATGATAACACTTCTATCCCTTATAGGCTCGCCCAACTTTTGAACGCCACCTGCTATTCTTGGCAGATGCCGTCTTCCATTCCGCGCGCCACCTTCGTGGTCAATGCTCATGCAGCGGGCGGACGTACGGGTAAGCGTTGGGCAGCATGCGAGCCCAAAATGCGAGAGGCCTTTCCTACCGGCGAGATTCAGTTCACCCAAGGCGTGGGTGATGGCGCGCGGATTGCCCGAGAGGCAGTTTTACGCGGACAGGAGCTGATTGTGGCGGTGGGAGGCGATGGCACCCTCTTCGAAGTCATCAATGGCATGCTTGGCGGCCGAGTCTCCGGTATGGTCGACCATAGCGGTCCTGCAGCACCGGTCCTCGGTATTTGGCCTGCCGGAAGTGGTGCCGATTTCGCGCGCGGCCAAGGGGTTCCGAACGACGCCGACGCGATTTGCGAGCTCATCACCACTGGCACCCCGCGTACGGTCGATGTCGGGCGCGTTCAATGTGTGAGTGCAGCTGGCGAAGCGATGGAAAAGTACTTCCTCAACGCCGCTGATTTCGGGATTGGTGCCAAGGTGGTGGAGCGACTGCAAAAACGCTCGCGTCTGCTCTCGGGAAAGTCCTCCTATCTGTGGCAAACTCTGCGCACTCTGGTCACTTTCAAGAATCCAAAGGTGACCATGGAAATCGATGGGGAGGCCGTGGGTCCTAAAACCATCCTCACGGTGGTGGTGGCGAATAGTCGCTACTTTGGCGGCGGCATGTGTATTGCCCCCGCTGCAAAAATTGACGATGGACTCCTTAACCTTGTTCAAGTAGGTGACTTAGGGAGAATCGAGGCCATGCGCCGCCTGCAAGAAACCTTCGGTGGAGAGCGCATCGATCACCCAAATGTGCACTATTCCACCTGCAAAATCATCCGCGCTGAGTCTCCCTCACGTGTACCTATTGAGGCCGACGGCGAGCTCATCGGCTTCCTCCCAGCCAGCTTCGAAATCATCCCCCACTCCCTAAAAATCCTGCTTCCATGAAATCCTCCAAAGACGACCAACACCGAGATTTCAGGCACGTTGTTTAGTTCCCGCCAATCGGGTTGACGAAGACGAAGTTGTTAATGGCTGCTGCGACGACACCCAAAATCGAAACCCCTGCAATGATGCCGGATGCAACAGGCACCAAGTAATCATCGGAAGACTTCTTGTTGCGCTTAGTCCAGACGTGTGCAATGCCAGCGCCAATCAACATGGACAATGGGTATTGGAACGGAAGAATGAAACCTAGTCCAACTCCAGTTGCCGATGGCAACCATTTTTGCATGTCCTTTGGTGCAAGCTTTTCCGCCAGAACCATGAATGCGCCAATGCCAAGTCCAACAAAGATTGCGCTTTGGTGCATGCTGTGCATGTGCTCAATGCCGTCTTTGAAGACATCGGCCACAGCCTTCCATGCAACTGCAGCAGGTGCCGGAAATTCTGGAGCGACAATGCCATCGCCAAGGAGCTTGGTTGCATCGGGGACCAGCAACTTAAAGCCGAAGACCGTTGCAATGGTGCCAGTAAAGATGCCTGCGAATTGCGCGATGAACTGACGCCGCGGGTTCGCACCCAGTAGGTAACCCGATTTCAAATCGTTCAACAAGTCTGCACTAGAACTTGCCGCACCCGCGGTAATACCAGCAGTCATCAAGTTAGAAGTGGCAAAGGTCGGACTGCTATTAGGGAGCAACACTCCATAGGTGAGTTGCATGATTTTTCCCATTGCGCCGGTTGGCGTAATGTCGGATTCGCCGGTTGCACGGCAAGCGACCAAAGCAAGCACGAAGGTCAAGGCGACTGCGAGTGCTCCATAGTGGTAAGGAACGTCAAATTCCAAACCAGCAACAGCAACGACGCCTGTTCCAGAAAGCAGCATGCCCCAAGTGAACCAAGAGGTTGGTACTTCCACTTCCGCGGCGCGGCGGTCGGCCTCGGTTTGTTCGCCTTTGTTTCCGCCCAGGCCTTTGAAGGCTCGGCCAATCGTTTTCCACTGAAACGCAAAGGACAATAATCCAGAAGCCACCATCATGGGTGCGCCCAACCAGAGCCCAATCTCTTTCCATGCTTTGCCGGGCTTGGTGACTGCAGCGAAGTCAATGCCGTCGATGTTTGGCGACATGCTTAGTTGCGCTGCCGGGCCAATAAAGTAGGCCAATGCCAAGCCACTGAACGTCATCCAGAGTGCAACGCGCAAGCCAACCAAGGCGCCTGCTGCAATCATGACTGGGTTGTGGTCCATAACGATGGTCCAGTCCGAAGGCTTGGCGTCTACGGTGACGCCATCAGCATCGATTTTGGTGCCGCGCCCTGGAATCCAATCAAACAACTTGGACGAGCCCGGCAAGATAGCCTTGTAGTAAGTGGCTTCAAGAGAAGTCTTAACGCGATCGACCATGAAGTTCGCATCGATCAGGAGTGGGACGGCTGCGCCCGCAATACCTGACCACATGAGCGCCTTTGCTTTGCGTGCAGCCTCGGTGCCATCGGCGTATAGCGACTGGAGTGTACTTGCAGCGGCAAGGCCAGAAGGAAACTTAAGCTTCTCCTGATTGATCATGTTGCGCTTCATTGGAATCGCAAGCACAACACCGAGAATGGCAAGGAAGAAGGTCCATGCAATCAACACCCCGTAAGTGAGGTGTTCGCCTTGCGGGTTGTCCTCGGTTGCCGAGATCATGAGCAAGGCCGCAATCGCCGAAACAAAAGTTCCACCCGTGGAATAACCTGCTGCGGATGCCGTCGACTGCATGCAGTTGTTTTCCAAAATGGTCATTTGCGTTTTGGCAATGCCCATTTGCATGAACAGTTGCCACAGCGAATACGACATAATGCATGCCGTAATCGCTACGCCTAAGTGCCAGCCCGTTTTCAACCCAATGTAAAGGTTAGTAAAGGCCAGCAGGCCGCCGAGGGCAGACCCCATGAGTACGGCACGAATGGTCAATTGCGGGGAGTTATCTCCTTGATACGCCCGTTCGTACCACTCCTCTTCGCTCATTTCAGCGACTTCGGATGGCGGAATATTGAGCGGCGCGAAGGACGCGGCTTCCTCAGGAGTGCTAGGTGCTTTTTGGAACAGTGCCATGGTTCTTATTCTTCGCGTCCGTTATCGACGGGAGTTTCCGGTGGGCCCATGGTTAGAGAAAGTACGAACAAGCAGCTGAAGATGACTGCTTGGACAATGACTGCAAGCATTTCCATGATCTCTCGACCGTCAGCGTTGAGTTTGTAAGTTCCCCACCAAAAAGCAGCAGCAATTGGGGCAAGCGCCATGGAAACGTAGTTGTGTCCCTTTAGGTTAAACCCATGGTTCGGATTCCCTTTTGCGCTGGTGACAGTTTTGTTGTAAAAGAAAATGCCAATCATGGACGCTATCCCGATGAGAGCAAAGTAGTTCCACATGGTCTGCGGAGCGTAAAGATTCCAAAGCATGTCGCGCGTCTGCCATGGATCCACGCCTACGGTTTCTTCAAAGAATGGTAGCACGTCGGCTTTTTGCATGCCCTCGAGGCGTTGCTGAAGCCACGGTCGCTCTTCTACTAAGTAGCGCTTTGCGAGTACCGTTTTGTCACCGCCCGATTGGTAGAGAATGCCGGCAATGATGGAACCCACCGACCAGCCAATGCCGACCGTGAAATTCACATATCCCATATACAGCCCTTCTTTTCCGGGAGGGGCGATACTCGCTAGGTAGCGCATTTTGGTTGGGCTTGCGGTCATTTCTCCAATGGAAAAAATACCAATCGCAGCGAGAGTCCACCAACCGCTGGCAGAAAGGCTAAACGCAAAAATAGCGACTGCAGAAACACCAATGCCAAGGATGATGGCATTCAGAGATTTGATTTTGCCGGTTAACGTCCCGACAAAGAAAGCGAAAAAAATGATGATTAAGGCGTTGAAGTTAATCATCCAGGCCTGAGTCAGGTTGCCGCCGTTCACGGTAGGCACTGCTGATTCACCCAATGCACCAATCAGCATGTCGGCCGCCGCCCTTGAGTCCACCCAGTCATCAATGAAGTTGGGGAGGATGTCGAACAGCTGGTAGAACATCAGCCAGAATCCGGCAAAAGCAATGGTGAAGAAGAACAGGCGCGGCTCCAGTAGGCCGCGGAACGCTTTGTTGAGGACCATAAGGGCGCTCTCATTTTGATCACCTTCGTGTTCCGGCTCCTTAAAGATAAAGAGAGGAATAAAGTTCAGGGTGATGGCGCCGGTGTTGATAAGGAACACAACATGCCACGGCATGACTTCCATATAGCCGGCAACGAGTGGGCCAAAGAAGCCACCTACGTTTACCATCGCGTAAAACATTGCCCAGCCAACGGCCTCTTTACCCTTAGGCATCTGGTGCGCAATCAAGCCCTGCAGCCCCGGTTTAAAGACCGCGGTTCCTGTAGCCAGCAACATGGATCCGACGAAGAACAGTTCGAAAGTTAGGTCACTGCCGGCATCGCGTGCTTCCCGTAAGGGCACGCCCGCCATCCACTCAGCAATGAATATGCAGTAGCCCATGAGCAGGTAGCCCAGAATTTTTAGCACGGTGGCCGCGGCGATGTTGACTTTGTATCCAAAGCGATCGGCGAACCCGCCGGTGAAAATCGGTACAAAACTTTGCACCAATGCCCACACCGCGTAAATGGTTCCTTTTTGGATGTGGTCAAACTCAGGGCCACCGTGTTCAATGGCCTTGACCATCAGAACCGGAAGGACCATTCGCACACCGTAATACGCGAAGCGCTCAACCAGTTCCATCCAGTTGGCGACCCAATAAATGAAGCCAAAACCATCAGGCTTTGAGGCTGGAGATGTTGCAGGCGCGGCGTTGTCGCTCATTGTCAATAACCCTAGCAGGGCGGCGAACCCTCGTGGTGCATATTAAGGATAGCTGTGATAGCGGAAACACCTCGCTAGAATCTCACGATGGTCGCGTCGAACTCTCCCTCCACTTCCAGGAAGTCTTTCGTGGTAGCGTGCTTCGCAGGCCTAACTTTTGGTGCGCTGATTCATACCTTGGCGTATCCGTTGCGGCCTGGGTTTGCCCTATTCGACCTCAAGTTCCTCATGGTTTACTTGGGCGATGCCTCCGCACTGCTCGGATTTGGGGTACTCGGCTATCTTTCCGCGCGGTTGCGCAAGCGCGCCATGGATTCGGCTGGTTTGATGACTGGTCTCGGCGTGGGCTTGGGTGGTTTGGCTGGCGCCATGCTGTTCGAAGCCACCGGACGGCCTCAGGCCATGTTGGAAGCGGGATTCCCGGTGGCGTTGGTGATCATGCACCTGCCGGTGCCGAATCTTCCCCGTTTCCTGAGTGGCAAACTCGTAGCTGGCCTTGGTCTTCTAACTTTTATCGTGCTCTTGACTGGAGTTGGGAAACCAGCACCCGAGGTCCAGAAAGGCTTCGATGTCGCGCAACGCCCTCCACTCCCATCCGTCACGCCCCAAGCCGATGCCTCTGGCCACCCCGATATCCTTCTGATCTCGGTCGATACCTTGCGCGCCGATGCAATTCTCAACCCCAATGTCCCAACGCCTAACCTAGACGCTTTGCGCGCGCGTTCTTTACAAGCGCCTTATGGTCATGCGACCACGCCGTCGACCTTGCCAAGTCACGTCACCATGATGCTTGGTGTGACGCCGCTCAAGCACGGTGCTTACACCAACCTCGGTTTCATGCCTTCCGCTGGAATGCCGACCCTCGGGGAGGCCTTTCAAGAGGCTGGATATCGCACGGTCGGCACAGCGGCAAATGGCTTATTGCATAGCTATACCGGGTTTGACCGTGGTTTTGAGGTTTTGGTAAACGTCGCCCCGCACCATGCACGTGCCGGATCGCCAAAGAAGGTAACGGCCTCTGGACGTCGCATGGTGTGGTACAGCGTCGGTCTCTCCGATGCCCGTGCACTGCAAATTTCCAAGGTGCTCGCCGCGCGCCGTTTTCCGGTCGACGATGGCTCGGTGGTGGAAGAGGAAGCCATCTTCGCCGAAGATGTACGCGACTTGGCCTTGAGTTATCTAGACGACCTCTACCAAGAAGACACGCCGTACTTTTACTTCCTGCACTTTATGGCGCCGCATACTCCTTACCTGGCTTCTCCCGAGTTCCTCGGCAAGTTAAGCAAGGATCTGGAATTGCCGCAACGGTATCGCGATTTTGATTCCGGCACGACCCAGTTCTGCAATCAAGTCGGTGCCGACATCCGCGATGGACATGCCGACGGACCTGCGGGTTTGCGTTATCTCCAAGCGCTCTACCACGAAGAAGTCATGATGATCGATGCTGCGCTCGGTCAAGTCTTCGCGCGGGTGGAAGAGTCCGGTCGTCCAACGGTGATTTTATTCACCTCAGATCACGGCGAACACTTTGGCGAAAACCAGTTCATGATGCATGGCAACACGGTTTACGCCCCGGTTTTGGAAGTTCCATTCTTCCTTGCTGGCCCGAACATTGAGCCCGGCATTTTCCCAACCACGCCGCGCTTGACCGACATCCCGCTCACCCTGCTGCGGGCCGCGGGTTATCCGCTCGATGAATTTGGCGATGGCCGCGATTTGCTCGACCTCACTTTAGAGGCGACGGTCGATATTGCCATTCACGAGGACAAAGGCGCCGTCTACGCCAACGGTCTTAAGCTTCTGTTTGCGTGGAATGCGCAGGATGGAGCCTCCTCGGAGATGACTCCTTTCGCGTTACATCGCGTAGAGGAGGGCGTTGCCGAGAGCGAGAATCTGCTCGATGCAGTGGAGTTCGCAGCGCAACAAGCTTCCTTGCTGGCAGCCGCGAAAGACTTCATCGCCAGTGCATCGGACCGCCAACTACGCGCATTCGATGAAGCGGAGCGCATGAGCCTCAACGAAATGGGTTACGTTTTCGATGAAGACGGCAACGCCATTGAGGAGTAGATTCGCAGTCGTTTAGGCGACGCGCGGGATCACCATCACGGGGACTGTGGAGTGGCGCAAAACCACTTCGGCAGTACTGCCCATGATGAAGCGGCGGAAACCGGAACGTCCGTGGGTTGAGATGACGATCAAATCGCAACCATGCTCGTTGGCGAAATCGGCAATGGTGGTGCCAAGGTCGGTGCCTAAGATGGCGTGGCAATCGACCTCAATGTCTGCCGGTAACTCTTTACGGCGTTTTTCCAACCCCTTCTGCGCAACCTCTTTCAGCACTGGGCCTTCGGGGTCGCCAATAGGGGGCGCCATGGGTGCACCATGAGGTGCCACCGTGAGATTTTCCACCACATTGAGCAAGGTGATTTTGGCACCCTTCTCATGGGCAAGATCCGCGGCATAGGCAAAGCTGCGCCACGACTCTTCGGACAAATCAGTGGCCAACAGGATGTGGCTGATTTTCATGACCGCAATCGTACCCTGTGCGCATGGATTCCGCAGCAGCCGCCCTCAACCTCGACGCCGTAAAGGCCCATGTTGAACGCACCTGGGACGAAGAAATCGTTCCACAGCTCATCGATTACATTGCTATTCCGAACAAATCACCCCTGTTCGACAAGAAATGGAAAGAGCACGGGTATATGGATCAGGCAGTTGCTCTCATTGCGGATTGGTGTAAAAAGCGCGAGATAGCAGGCTTAACTCTGGAGGTCATCCAGCTCGAAGGCCGCACTCCGCTCATCTTTATGGAGATTCCAGCCTTCGGTAAGCAAAGCGATTCGGCAGTCGGCAACACCGTCATGCTGTACGGTCACCTCGACAAGCAGCCAGAAATGACCGGATGGCGCGAGGGTCTATCTCCATGGAAACCGGTGCTCGAAGGCGACAAACTTTATGGCCGCGGCGGTGCGGACGATGGCTACTCTGCTTTTGCATCGCTCACTGCGATTGAGGCGGTGCAGAAATTCGGCGGCAATCACAAGCGTTGCGTGGTCATCATTGAAGCTTGCGAAGAAAGTGGCTCGGTCGACCTGCCGTATTACATTGACCACCTCGCCGACCGTATTGGGGATGTGAGCCTAGTAGTTTGTCTCGACTCTGGTGCCGGTGATTACCAACGCCTTTGGAGTACGACCTCTTTACGTGGCATGATTGCGGGGGACATTCGGGTGGACATTTTGGAAGAAGGCGTGCACTCCGGCGACGCAAGCGGCATTGTTCCGTCGAGCTTCCGCATCTTGCGCATGCTGCTGGATCGGATTGAAGATGTGAATACCGGCAAGCTGTTGGTCGCTGAAATGCACGATCCGATTCCGCAACAACGCGTCGAGCAAGCGGAAAAGGCCGCCGAGATTTTGGGCGATACTATTTTTAGCCCATACACTTTTGTCGGTAAGGCTCACCCCATGGTGAGCGACTTGGTCGAAATGGTTTTGAATCGCACCTGGCGCCCGACGGTTTCTGTAACCGGCGCCGGCGGTTTCCCAGCACTCGAAGATGCCGGAAACGTATTGCGTCCATACAGTACCATCAAAGTTTCTTTCCGCCTTCCACCAACCGCTGACAATGTCGTATGCGAGGCTGCCATCCGCAAAATCTTAGAGAAGGATGTGCCTTATGGAGCGAAGGTGACATTTGTTGCGGAGAAAGGCGCAAATGGCTGGAACGCACCGGAATTGGCCAAATGGCTTGAGGATTCGGTCGATGCTGCCTCGCGCGAATTCTTCCATCAGCCTGCTGGATACATGGGCGAAGGCGGCTCAATTCCTTTCATGGGAATGCTCGGTGAAAAGTTTCCAGCGGCGCAGTTTTTAATCACTGGCGTGCTCGGTCCGGAGTCGAATGCTCACGGTCCAAACGAGTTTCTGCATATCCCTATGGGCAAGGGTTTGACGAGCTGCGTGGCCAAAGTTTTACATGACCACGCAGCCATCTAAGTGGACGGGGAAGGAAGACCTTCCCCGTTCACTTACAATTGCGAGTACTGGGCAACCTCGACGAGCTTCTTAGCGCGCTTTGCAATCGGGGTGCCTGCATTTTCATTAGCGAGTTTGTTGAGCTGGCTCACGAGCTTGGAGGAACCACCGTTTTCGTAAAGAGAGGACTCCAACTTCGCCAATGCTTTCGCCGCAGTGAATTCAGCTTTCAAGTCTTCGCTCTCTAGCTTGGACTTAAGGCCGGTCGCGCGACCGAACAGATCGTCGTTACCTTTGGCGCCCTTGACCAAACCTTCTGCGATCACTTGAGCACGCATTGGGAAACCATTTGCGAGCAACCAATCGGCACGTGCGAGTTGACCGGCGAACTTTGCTTCGGCAGCAACCAAAGAAGCTTCTGCGGCAGCAAGGATGACTTGGGTGTCCTTGGAGCCTGGCTTAGCAATTAACTTTTGGGCAATGTCGATAGCCTTTGCGTAACTACCCTTTTCGAGGGTGGAGTAAACCTTGGCGACCGAGGAAGGAACATCGGCAGGTGCGCCACCGCGGGTCTTGACCATTTCCGCAATGCTGTCCTTGATTTGACCATGCATAGAGCTGGAAGATCCTTTCAGCACGACTTTGCCCTCTCCATCGAGAAGCGCGAAAGCTGGCAACCCATTGCCCCCAGCGCTGAATAGATATTGGTTGGTCCAGATTGCTTGATTGCCTAGCCAACCACTTTGGGTGGCCATGCCAATCGATTTTTCGAAGCCAGAGTTCTGGGATTCGACGAAGATGACCTGAAGGGCATCACCGTATTCTTCTTGAAGCTTAATGGCCGCCGGCACGGACGACCCAATACAACCTGGTCATTTGGTGCCCCAGAACTCTACAAGAACAGGCTTGCCGGAAAAATCTGCACCGGCCGTGGCTCCCATAGTGTTGAAGGCTTCCTCATTGAAGGTGTAGGAAGGTGTGTCACCGACCTCAACGACGCTTTGTGCAGCGGCATTGGGACTGAAGGCGACCACGGTTGCACTTGCAGTCAGGGTGAAGAGGAGGTTTCGCATGCCACTAATATAAATCGAAACGGCCGATTGCTAAGCAATTCTTGGCAAGTTCTTTGGTGGAACAGATAGCTGAAGAGACCGCAATTCCAGCAGCCCGAGGAATTTTCCACGAGTTCTCCCCATGGATTCCACCAATTGCCAACAACGGAAGTGGAGAGATACTCAACGCGTGGATGAGCGCATCTGGACCGAGGCCGGCGGTGTAGCCCTTGGTCTCGGTGGGGAAGATGGGGCCGAAGCCGAGGTAGTCGACGGGAAGGTTATAGGCCTCCTCGACTTGATCCAGGGTATGCGTACTCAAGCCAATAAGCTTGTTTTTCCCCAAAATGGCCCGTGCCTCAGATGCTGGAAGGTCACCCTGGCCAAGGTGGACGCCATCGGCATCGAGCGCATGAGCTACTTCCACGGAGTCGTTGATGAGCACTGGAACCGCAAGGCGTCGTCCAAGTTCTAGCACCTGCCCAGCCCAGTCAAAGAGCTCTGCCGCGGTCATTTCCTTCTCACGTACCTGAACCATGTCGACGCCTTCTTTTATGGCCGCCTCCATGCGTTCGAGGGGATCTTCCACGCACAAATCGCGGGTGAGGAGCAGGCAAAGACGGAAGGGTGAGGGTTTCATGGGGCCGCCTGAGCATAAAAAAAGCGCCCCGCATAATGCAGGGCGCAAACCACAATCCTAGACAAGGAATCTGTGAGTCGGGACAGGTAGGCCTACCCGACCCACTTTTTGCCATCTCGTTGTGCTTCCTTCGCCTGCTTTATTTTTTTCTGGAAGGTGCGCTTGTCGGCTGCGCTAAACAGCCGGACCTTGGCCCCACAGTCGATGCAGAAGCTGGCATCCAGGCTCTGCAGATATCGAACGTAGTCGTGACAGCGGGAGCAGTACTTGGATTCCTTGAAGAAGTCGCTTTGAGGCATGACGGTATTTGGGTTGAGGGGAGAAATGGTAGGCCCTTGGGCTCTTTAAAAATGTAGCTCATCATTTGGACGAGTGACGTGGAAAACTGTGAAAATATAGGAAAATCCAGGATGTCGCAAATAGAAACAACTCTTTCGTGCTCGACCTAAGCGCTTTAAGCGAAGGGAGTTACTGCGAAAGTGCCAATTCCAACTCCTTTCGCACAAAAGGGTTAGACTCCTTTGTTAAGACCTTGTGGAGAACTTTTCGCTCCCCAATTTCCCCAAGAGCCCAGGCGGCGTGGCCTCGGACTAAGGATTCCGGGTGCAAAAGGGCCTGTTCGAGCGCAGGAGCCCCTCTTTTTAGATTCCCAAGCACCACACAAACGTTGCGCAGGATGGCAGCCCAACCGGGGCGCCGCAGCGGAGAGCCTGTGAATAACTTGTGGAAACTCTGCTCAGAGAGGTGGAGAAGTTCCTCTAGGGATAGCTGGGCGAAGGCGTCGAGTTGTGGCCAATCGGCGGTGCGATCGGGCTCGGCGGAACCGAATGGGCAAACTTCTTGGCACACATCGCAACCGAAGACCCATTCTCCCATGCGTTGCCGCCACTCCAAGGGAATCTCGCCCTTGGTCTCAATCGTGAGATAGGAAATGCACTTGCGTGGGTCCAGCTCGTAGGCCGCAGTGAAGGCATCGGTGGGGCAGGCGTCTAGACATCGGGTGCAGGATCCACAGGTGGCCTCGCGAGCGGGAGTCGGTGACCACGCCGGCACTTCGAAGTCCAATACAAGCTCTCCGAGCAGTACCCAGGGGCCGTGAACTGGATGAAGCAGTAAAGTGTTCTTGCCTCGCCAGCCGAGCCCGCCGCGAATCGCCCATTCTCGTTCAAGCACTGGGGCGGCATCGACCGTGGCTCGAAAGGACTTAGCGAGGCCAGCAGCGCGTAATCGTTTACCCAGGCGTTCTAATCGTTTGCCGAGCACATTGTGATAGTCGCGGCCAAGGGCATAGCGGGCCACGCGCCCACCGCCGCGAAAAGTTCCAGCCTCTCGGTGATAGGGAAGGACAAACAAGGCCGCCCCACGCGCCCAGGCCTTCCACTGCTCGAGGTTTGCTCCAACTTCCTCCACCTTATGCAGGTATTCCATCTCGCCCGCGCGGCCCTCGGCGAGCCACCGCTTCAGGCGTTGCATAACCTCCGGATCAAGGCTCTGGGTGGGAAGGGTGCCTTGTAGTTCCAGCCCAACTTCCAGCGCCAACTCGTGGAGAGTTTGCAGCTCGGGGGGCATGGAGTCGGGGGACATGAGGGCATTATCGCCTTTGCCGACTCAATGAATTGCCAATCCCCGGGCTGGCATATCGTTTGCAACAATACGAATAAGCTGAACCGACGCCCCGGTCTCGCCGTTCCTCTTTTGCACCATGAAGAAGATCCTCCTCACGCTCTTTCTGCTTTCTTCCCTGATTGCTGCTCCGCTCGCTGGGCAATCCGCGATTCAAGACACGCCGCCCCTGCCAGAAGAGTTACGGCAGATGCTCTTAGATGGGAACTATCTAGGTGCTTTGGGAATCATCCAGACCTTTCAGGAGGAAGAAAAGGACGAGTCTGGCTTTTGGGACTACTTAGAGGCACGCACCGTCCAGCGTTCCGGACGCCTGGATCAGGCGATGGATTTGTACGAGAACTTTGCAGCTAAAAACGCAGAGAGTCCTTGGGCAGCAAAGGCGCGCTTTTATCACGCAGAAGTCTTGGCCGAGCAAGGCGGGTGGGAAGCTGCCGAGCAAATCTGGGCGGAAGAGGTTGCGCGTTTAAGAGGGCCGGAGCGTCAAAGGGAACTGGCGAAGATCTATCTGGATTTGGCGGCTGAAAAAACCGCGCCCCTAACCGGCGCTGCACAACGCGACCCCGGTGACTTTGCCATGGCGCGCGTTTTATATGGCAAGGCTTTGACTTTGGATTTACCGGAAGACCTGCGCAAGTTTGTTTTGGAGCGCGCGGCTTGGTGTTCGTCGCAACGAGAAGATTGGACGCAAGCGGCAAATGCGTATGCGCTTTACCTGGAGGAGTTCGAAGATGTTCATGCCAGCTATGCCCATGCCGAGGCCGTGCGCAAGCTCGGCTCCTTAGACCTTGCACGGCGTATGTATGAAGATCTAGCCATCGCTTTGGACGATGACGCCCATGGACATGGGGCAAGCCTTGTTCGAACCACCTGGGGTGCAAGGATGGGAAGGCGGAGAGGCTTGGATTCACACTGCTGCGTGGATTGAGCGTACGCGCTTTGCAGCCGATGTTGCAGCCGGTCGTAGAGACCTGTTGCGGACAGCACCCATGGAAAATTTATTCCCGATTCGCCGACGTCGCATTGCACGCACCGCTTTAGAGGATCTCCTCCGCATTCTCATCCCTGGCGGATTAACTGCCGCCCGATATCGTGCATTGCTTGTTACTCTGGACAACCTCGAAACTGAGAACGACGCCCTCCGCTTCCAAGAAATGGTTTATGCGGTTCTTTGTCTTCCCGAATTCCACATGTCATGAACACGAGTCGCCGCGAATTTCTGCAACTCTCCGCCCTTCTAGGCGCCGGTGCCATGTTCATGCCCCCT
Source organism: Planctomycetota bacterium (assembly GCA_027623295.1). Classification (GTDB taxonomy): domain Bacteria; phylum Planctomycetota; class UBA1135; order UBA1135; family UBA1135. The sequence goes on along the minus strand of JAQBXR010000003.1, from coordinate 37,131 downwards.
GCACTTTGGGCGGCAGGGCAAGCGCGGAAATCGGACCGTCGTTTGGTCTTGCTTTTCCTTGACGGAGGCAATGATGGCCTCAACACAGTAGTTCCTTACGCAAATGACCTCTATCGCAAGGCGCGTCCCAAGTTGGGTTTGCCCGCAGATCAAATCATTGCGCTGAACTCTTCCGTCGGCCTCAATGCGCAACTCAGTGCATGGCAGTCTTTGTTCGATGACAACAAGTTAGGCATCATCCAAGGCGTGGGTTATGACCGCCCAAATCTTTCGCACTTCACTTCGCGCGATATTTGGCACAGCGGAAAGCGCGAAAACGAAGACCGCCCAACCGGTTGGGTTGGACGTTGCTTCGAAATCCATCGAGAAGCTGGAGGATTGCCTCCGGTGGCTATGGGGACCTCGGAATCGCCGCTTTTGTTGAAGAGCGCGAATACTTCGGGGCTTACTTTGACCAGCCTTGCAAGTTTAAGTTTAGATCAAACGCCTGAAATTCCTGCCTTGCGTCTTCAGGGCGGGCCTTTAGCGCGCATCGGTCAAGCTTCGCAAATGGCCTATGAAACCGCAGCGCAACTTCGCGCTTCCGCGGAAAAAATTCCTGCGGGTAAAGGCTATCCCGACACTTCCCTGGGCGACCGCCTTCGCTTAGCGGCAAGATTGGTGCGCGCAGAAAACGGCCCTCCGGTTTGTTGGAGTAAGCTTGGTGGCTTTGACACGCACGCTTTGCAGATGGGTACACACAATAGCTTGTTGCGCCAACTCGGCGATGCCACCGCAGCATTCCAGGCAGACCTTGCAAGCGATGGCCGCGATGAAAACACTTTGCTTTTGGTTTACTCTGAATTTGGCAGACGGGTTTCCGAAAATGGATCTGCCGGAACCGATCACGGAACTGCCGGCCCTATGTTCGCCATTGGTGGTGGCGTGAGGGGTGGCATCCATGGCGCAAATCCAAACCTTGCCGACCTTGACGATGGCAATCTGAAAATGCATACCGATTTCCGCGCCGTCTTCAGTGAAGTGTTGCGTGATTGGATGGGCTGGCCGTGTGAAAATATATTCGATGGCACCTTCTCGAAAGGAGACGCCACCGTTGGGTTGATAGGAACTAAAGTTTCTTGATATAGCGTGTTTTGTTCCAATGCAGGAACCAGAAAAAGCCTGCACGAACCAGCCGATTTTTCCCCCATCGACTATATGGTTCGCGCAGACTTAACTCCTTATCCCATGTGGGCTCCAAGTAGCCCAAGCCCGAAGGCTTACTCGTAGAGTTACAACTACCGTGCCAACCTCATAGGGAAGTAAATTCCATTGCAAGTGCGACCTCGCAATCAAGCGAGTGCGAATCCGCACCAGCAGAGCGATTCCTTAGGAACTATCCTAAGGCCTAATACCATCGCGGTTTGCGGTTCACCGAAGAGGTGGAAAATTGGGCTCCGTGAATTTGCACTCCAGACCTCAACAAATCCTAGGTACACTAGTGGGTTCTAAGGAGCCTTCTTACCTTTTAGGCTCCCAGGAGAAATCGCATGAGCATCGACTTTGAGGAGCAGTTCGGCGTCAACGCCGGATACGTGGAATCCCTTTATGAGCAATGGCTTACGGAGCCATCTGGGGTGGCCGGCGAGTGGGCCCAGTGGTTCGCGGCGGCTGACAAGGCATCGCCCCCTGCAGCAGCCAAGGGAGGCAAGGCTACGGCTACGGCCACAGCGACCAAGGGCGTGGAAACCCCAGCGGTGAACGAGGTCGATGCCGAGGCCTTGCGCGGAATTCCAGCACGGATTGCCGCGAACATGAACGCGAGCCTGGCGGTCCCGACCGCGACCTCCATGCGGACCATTCCGGTCAAGGTGCTCGATGAGAACCGCAAGATCATCAATGCGCATATGCGTGACCGAGCGCTGGGCAAGGCGTCGTACACCCACTTCATTGCTTATGCCATGGTGCGCGCGGTGGCCGATATGCCGAACGTGCAGTCCTACTACCTAGAGGAGGACGGGAAGCCGTGGCGCATGTCGCCGCAGAAGATCAACATTGGCATGGCGATTGACGTTGGCAATGCTGAGAAGCGCAGTTTGGTGGTGCCGAACATTAAGGATGCTGGGTCGATGGACTTCAAGCAATTTTTCGATGGCTACCAGGACATCGTGGCGCGTGGGCGAAAGGGTAAGTTGACCGCCGCAGATTTTGCTGGCACCACATTTAGCCTGACCAACCCCGGCGGCTTTGGGACCGAGGCTTCGGTGCCGCGTCTCATGCAGGGCCAAGGTTTGATTTTGGCAACCGGCTCGATCGGTGTGCCGGTGCAGGCGCGCAACATGAACCCAACCATGCTGGCGGAGATTGCCATGGGCCCGGTGATGACCATCACCAGCACCTATGACCACCGCACGGTACAAGGTGCTGAGTCAGGCTTGTTGTTAAAGCGTATTGAAGAATTGTTGTCCGGCGCGGATGGCTTTTGGAGTGACATTTTCCGCGTCTTGCGTGTGCCGTGGACGCCAACGCACTTGGATGAAGATCATCACAAGGCCCACGACGATGACAGCGCATCGCAGCAAGCGAAAGTTTGGCAACTGATTAGTGCTTATCGCCAGCGCGGATGCCAACTCGCGGACCTCGATCCTCTTGAGTACCACCCGGATATGTTGCCGTCGCTCGATCCGAGTTGGTACGGCTTTACGATTTGGGATCTAGATCGTGAATTCTTGACCGATGGCATGTGTGGCAAGGCCTCCATGACCTTACGGGAGATTCTTGAAGTACTCCGCGAGACTTATTGTCGACGCTGGAGTCTGGAGTACATGCACATCACGGATCGCAAGCGTAAGCATTGGTTGCGTGCGCGGGTGGAAGGGCGGCGTAATGAGGAGGTGTTTGATTTTGAACACCGCCAGCGCATTTTGCAGCGCTTGGTGAAAGCGGAAAACTTTGAACAGTTCTTGCATACGCGTTATCCCGGTAACAAGCGTTTCTCTTTGGAGGGCGCCGACACCTTGATCCCTGCAGTGGGCGAAATCATTGACCGCGCGGCAGCGTCAGGCGTGGAGCGCGTGATCATTGGCATGGCACACCGCGGGCGTTTGAATATGCTCGCCAATATTTTGAACAAGTCTTACCGCAAAATCTTCGGTGAGTTTGAAGGCGTGTTGATGCCCGACGAAGCAGAAGGCTCCGGCGATGTGAAGTATCACCTCGGTCAACGCGGCGTCCACACGACTCCCGATGGCCGCGAAGTCGAAATCATCCTTGCAGCGAATCCAAGTCACCTGGAAGCGGTGGATCCGGTAGTTTGCGGCGAAGTTCGCGCTTACCAAGATTTGGATAACGATGTCGAGCGTAAGAAGACGCTGGGGATTTTGATTCACGGCGATGCAGCTTTCACTGGCCAAGGTGTAGTTGCAGAAACGCTGCAAATGTCGGAGCTTCCGGCCTATCGCACCGGCGGCACCATCCACCTGGTGGTGAACAACCAAATCGGTTTCACTGCTGGACCACGCGATTTGTACAGCACTTATTACTGCACGGACATCGCGAAAGCAGTGCAAGCTCCTGTGCTTCACGCAAACGGCGATGCCCCTGAGGCCGTCATGCGTTCCATCCATGTTGCGGTGGATTACCAACGTGAGTTTGGAGTGGATGTGGTCATCGACATGGTGTGTTATCGCCGTCGCGGTCACAACGAGGGCGATGAGCCTATGTACACGCAGCCCTTGCTGTACCAACGCATTGCTAATCACCCGACCGTGCGCTCCCTCTACACCTCATTGCTTATGCGTCGCGGCATGATGACGCGCGAGGAGTGCAATGCCGTTGGTGAAGAATTCGATGCCGAGTTACGCGAAGCGTTAGAAGTCTCACGCGCAGAAGCCAAAAATTACGATGGTGGTGCATCCATCGAAATCGATGCAAACGCAAACCCATGGTCCGATGCAGACTTTGCCTCGCCAGACCCGGTGTCACCGCCGCAAGTGAGTGCTGCAAGTTTGCTCTCTCTAGTAGAGCGCACCAACGCGATGCCGGACGAGCACGTGGTACACCCGAACCTTTTGCGTCAACTGAAGCGTCGTGAAGAAATGGCCAGTGGTGAACGCAATCTTGATTGGGGTTGTGCAGAAACTTTGGCCTGGGGTTCTTTGATTGAAGCTGGCATTGGCGTGCGCCTTGCCGGACAAGATTCTGGTCGCGGTACATTCTCGCATCGTCATGCGGTGATTCGTGATCAACGCACCTCTTCCGATTATGTTCCCTTGGCGCACTTAAAAGAAGGTGTGCATGTGGAATTCCGCGATTCCTTCTTGAGTGAAGAAGCCGCGCTTGGTTTTGAATATGGATATTGCCTAGCCGATCGCCGTGACATGGTGGTGTGGGAAGCACAGTTCGGAGATTTTGCCAATGGCGCGCAGATTCCGATTGACCAGTTCTTGGCATCGGGCGCTGCAAAGTGGGGGGAGCATGTTGCACTCACCCTGTTGCTGCCGCACGGTTATGACGGCCAAGGTCCGGAGCACTCCAACGCTCGCCCGGAACGCTTCTTGCAACTAGCTGCTGAAGGCAACTTCACCTTGGCAAACTGCTCCACCGCCGCGCAGTACTTCCACTTGTTGCGTCGCCAAGGTCACATCATTGGTGAGACCGATCAAAAAGCATTGGAGCGCCGCCCAATGGTGGTGTTTACGCCTAAGTCATTGTTGCGCGACCCACGTGCCGCAAGTCCGGTGGAAGATTTCCTTACCGAAGGATTCCAAACCGTGTTGGTGGAAGATGCCGTGAAAGCACCACGTCGGATTGTGTTCTGTAGTGGCAAGGTTGCGCATGACCTCGCTGATTACCGCAACCAACACAATGTGGAAGACGTTGTTTTGGCGCGTGTCGAACAGCTTTACCCTTTCCCGCAAGACAAGGTTGCTGCACTCATTGCACAATATCCCGATGCGGAATTGATTTGGTGCCAAGAAGAACCGCGCAACATGGGCCCGTGGGCTTCCATGCTGCAACGCTTCCGCGATTTGCATTGGAAGATTCTCTTCGTTGGACGCGCATCGGCAGCAAGCCCTGCAACTGGAAGCTACAAGCGCCACCATGTGGAGCAGGCAGCTTTAGTAAAGGCTGCTTTCTCTGAGAGGAAGTAACTCGGAAAGTTAAGCGCCGGCCTTTAGCCATGCCCAAGCTTCGGCTTGGGCCGCAGCAGGGAATTGCTTCCGTTCGGCGCTGAGGCCGTGCCAGCCAAGGAAGTCAAAAGGTCGGGTTTGATTTTATTGACCACTCCCATGCTTGCAATCGTTTACTTAAGCACAAATTTAGCAGAGGCCTTCGCCACCCCATTTACAATCACCGTAATCCTGTGCTCGCCAACATAATGTTTACGAGTGCTGCGATCGACCAAGGAATGGCGGCGGGTCACGCAGCGCTGTACGTCAGTGGAGTCTGACTCGGATATTTTGAACACCTTGCGAGCGCCGCGTCCATGGGGGCGCGCAAACTCGAGCAAGTATTCCAAGCGCACCTTGCCGAGGGGATTCGGAGAGCTAAGCGTAAATGAAAAGTGAAGTTCGCTGCCAAGGGCAATGGCTGCGCTTTTGAGTTGTAACCCTGAGACTTGTAAATCATTGGGATTGCGAAATCCAAATAATCGCATGGCACCAGCATCGCCGTTTTTCAATAAAGTGCGGCAGGCGTGCTTCACCAGTTTGTCGCGCTCTTTGGAATGACCGTTCCATTCTTGCGCGGTTTTCAAGACAAGCTGCGGGTGGTCTTTCGCAATATCATTCAAGTTATTCGCAACACTGCGTCGCACGTATTCGCTTGAGTCATCTTTAAGGGCATCCAAAAGGGGAAGTACTGGAAGTGGATCCTTTTGGAATGCTGGGAGGTTCATCGCCCAGGGGAGAAGCGGACGACTACCTTCACTGGCGAGGCGTCGGACATGTTCATTTTCATCGCGCGTCCACGCCAACATGGTTCTTAACATACGCGGAGCATCGGCCTTTAAAAATGGGCGAACCGCAAATTCGGAACTCCCAAAGCGAGTCATCCACCACAGGGCGTCGACCGATTCCTCCCAATGCTCCATGCCATACACTTCCACAAAATCAGGAAAGAACATGGAAAGGTAATCGCCGAAGTGAGGGGCGGCGTCGCGCATGATGGGGAGGGCTTCTAGATAATCCTCCGGAAGCGCCAAACGCAGGCATTCGGTAATCCGGCGCATGCGGGCTTTCAGCTCCAGCTCTTCCCAGCCATTGGCCAAGACCGACTTTTTGAATTTAACCTGATCGATTCCATTTGGGGAACAATCGGAAACCACAGTTGCCAGCTTCTTGAGGAAGGCGTGGTTGTATCGGTTTTTAAGGGGTTCAGCCATAAGCTTCATACATGATAATCTGAACCTTCGCCGCAAACGCAAGTAGCCTTCCTGCAGGTTTATGCGGAAGGTCTACGTAGTAAGTTTTGAGGATGAAAATTTCGTGCCCCCGCCGGTTGCGAAGGAGAGGCCATCAATGAGCTTTGTAAGAGAGGTAAAAGAATGTTCCACATGCGAAACGTGTCTGAAGCCACGGCATACAATGTACGCTCGTGTTAACCCTTCTCACTAACGCAGATGTCTTCGCGCCAGAACCACTCGGTTTTTGCAACCTTCTCATTGGCGGCGGCCGCATCCTTGGAATTTCGCCGGCGGGGAAAACGCCCACCGAGATGCCGGCAGGGGCGGAGTTGGAGGTCATTGACCTAAAAGAGAAACGCTTGATTCCTGGGCTGGTGGATATTCATGCGCACATCACCGGCGGTGGTGGTGAAGACGGGGCATCGACCAAAGTTCCGGCACCTATGTTCTCGACTTACATGGAAGCCGGTGTGACTTCGGTGGTTGGCTTGCTCGGCACGGACGATGTCACCCGCAGCACCGCCGAACTTCTCGCTGGGGTACGCAGTTTACGCGAGCAAGGCATGTCGGCATGGTGTTGGACCGGCGGCTATCACCTTCCAGCCACGACCCTCACCGGAAGTGTGCGCGGCGACATTGTGCATTTAGATGCCGTGATTGGCGCCGGCGAAGTGGCCATTTCCGATCACCGCTCTAGCCAACCAACCTTGGATGAAATTTTGCGCACCGCCAGCGATTGTCATGTTGGGGGACTCATTGCAAGGAAAGCAGGTGTGTTGCACTTGCACCTTGGCGAAGGCGAACGCGGCTTGGAGCTCATTCACCAAGCGCTCGATCAAAGCGAATTACCTCCGCGGGTTTTCCAGCCGACCCATGTGAACCGCAAAAAGGCACTCTTTGACGAAGCCATGCTTCTTGCCGAGCGCGGATGCCACATTGACCTCACCGCATTTCCTATTGAAGACGGCGAAGATGCTTACTGCGCATCCGAAGGCTTATGCCGCTACCTCGATGCCGGGCTTCCACCGGAACTCATTAGCATCTCGAGCGACGGCGGCGGATGCCTCCCACACTTCGATGAACATGGCCGCATGATTTCCTTCGATGTCGGCACTAGCGCTGCCTTGCTACAAACCATTGCCGCACTCGTGAGCGGCGGCACTCTCCTTGAGGACGCTTTACCCGCATTCACTTCGAATCCAGCAGATCACTTGCGGCTCGAAGGTAAAGGTCGCATCAAGCTCGGCGGCGATGCAGATCTCGTAGTACTCGATGAAGCATGCGCCATCGACAGCGTGATGGTCGGCGGAGTTTTTACAGAGTGATGAACTTCACGCTTGATGGGGTCATCCTAATGCAACCGTACTGGAGGGTTTTCGATGAACGAGGAAAGCAGCCACTCGATCCAGAAATCGTCCTTCCAAGAAGCCAACATGGACTCCTTTTTAGCGAGGGCCTGGTAGAATCTCCCACAACCCATGTCTCGCGGCTACCTCATCCCTATCGGCGGCGCGGAAGAAAAATTCCGTGACCGTGCCATCCTTAAACGCTTTGCCGACCTCTGTGGCGGAAGTAAAGCGCGCATCGTCATCATCCCTACGGCTTCGCGCCTTGAAGAAACCGGTCCACGTTATGTGGAGATTTTCAAAGATCTTGGCGTAGCCCATGCAGCAAGCTTACCCTTCGAGGGCCGCAAAGATTGCGCGCGCGAGGATTGGTTGCAAGAGCTGAATGAAGCTACTGGTGTGTTTATCACGGGCGGCAATCAGCTGCGTCTATCGACCACCATTGGTGGTACTGCGGTTGCCGACTTACTGCGGCGCCGAAACAACGAGGAAGGGTTGACGGTTGGTGGAACTTCTGCCGGCGCTTCGATTCTGAGCGAGCACATGATTGCTTACGGAGATGAAGGTGGAACGCCACGCTCCGATATGGTTTCACTGGCTCCAGGTTTTGGTTTGACCCACGAGTTCATCGTCGACCAACACTTTCAACAGCGCGATCGCCTTGGTCGCCTCTTGGCCGCTCTTGCCTTTAACCCACGCCCGGTTGGCATTGGTCTTGACGAAGACACTGCCGCCATCATCTCCCCAGAGGATGTGATTGAAGTGGTCGGTAGTGGTGCCATCACCTTGATCGACCCGTCGCAGATGGAGTTCTCCTCCATGGATTCGGCGCAGCGCCACGCACCCGTCAGCGTGCTCGGCATTCGTCTCCACATTCTTACCCACGGATGCACTTTCGACATCCGTACTCGCGAAGCTAGCCACCCCGCAGCGCAAGCAACCTCCTAGCGATACCCCACGATGAAGATCCTCGACCGTTCGGTTTACCTTGGGCCTAGCCTTTATGCCCACTTCCCGGTCATTCGCATGACCTTGGACCTGCAAGAGCTCGAGGATTGGCCGACTGCAAAGTTAGGCAACACCTTTATCGATGGCTTGCTGGAATCTTTACCTGGCCTAAACAAGCACGGTTGTTCGTATCGCGAAGAGGGCGGCTTTGTGCGTCGCATGTGCGAGGACGATGGCACCTGGATGGGCCACGTGTTTGAGCATGTTGCCATCGAACTACAGTCGATGGCCGGTAGCCCGGTCACTTTTGGTAAGACCCGAGGCAACGGCGAACACGGTCAATACGATGTCGTGTTTCAATACGAATCGGAAGAGGTTGGACTGGAAGCTGCGGCCTTGGGTTTGCGTTTGCTGCAACACCTGTTGCCGGTAGAACTGCAGCCAGAATCGATTCGCGAGGAAGAGTTTGATTGGGAAGAAGAGCGCGAGTCGTTTATTCGTTTTGCACAGCGTCGGGCTCTTGGTCCCTCCACAGCATCCTTGGTGCGTGCGGCGGAAGAGCGTGACATCCCATGGATTCGCTTGAACAAGTACAGCTTGGTGCAGTTGGGCCACGCTTGTTACGGCAAACGCATCCAGGCGACGATTACCTCCGAGACGCGGCACATTAGTGTGGAGATTGCATCGGACAAAGAGGAGACCAATAAGTTATTGGCCGACTTGGGTTTGCCGGTTGCAAAACAGGGCCTGGTTTATTCTGAGCGCGCAGCCATTCTTTTGGCAAAGAGTATTGGGCTTCCAGTAGTCGTGAAGCCATTGGACGCCAACCATGGGCGTGGCGTTTCGATTAACCTGACCACCGACGAAGAAATTTGCACGGCATTTGGAAATGCGCGTTTGCATAGCCGTTCCGTCATCGTGGAAAGTTTCTTAACCGGCTTCGACCACCGTTTGTTGGTGGTCAACGGAACTTTGGTTGCTGCTTCTAAGCGCGTACCAGGACACGTCATCGGAGATGGCAAGAGTTCAATCGAAGAACTCATCGAGGTTGTGAACGCGGATCCGCGTCGCGGCATTGGTCACGAGAAAGTGCTAACCAAGTTGGAGTTGGATTATCAGGCCAACCGTTTGCTGGAGCTCAAAGGCCTCACCAAGGAAACCGTGCTTGAAGAAGGCGATGTGTTTTACTTGCGCAGTACCGGCAACTTGTCGACGGGCGGAACCGCGGTCGATGTCACCGACATCATGCACCCGGATAACCGCAATATGGCGGAACGCGCGGCTCTCGCTGTGGGGCTAGATGTCTGCGGTGTAGATTTCCTCACCGATGACATTGCGGTTTCCTACAAAGTCGGCGGCGGCGGCATCTGCGAGGTCAATGCAGCGCCTGGTTTCCGCATGCACGTGGCGCCTTCCGAAGGCACCCCACGCGATGTAGCTGGACCTGTCATGGACATGCTGTTCCCGAAAGGCTCGCCATCGCGCATCCCGATTTGCAGTATTACCGGAACCAACGGTAAGACCACGACCGCCCGCATGGTGGCGCACATCTTCAAGATGACCGGCAAGGTAACGGGCTTGACCACCACCGATGGGGTTTACATCGACGGGCACTTAACTGTGAACGGCGATATGACTGGCCCTGCATCGGCACGTATTGTGTTGCGCGACCCGAAAGTCGAGGTTGCGGTTTTGGAAACCGCCCGTGGCGGCCTGTTGCGTCGTGGACTGGCTTACCGTCGCTGCGATGTCGGCGCGGTTTTGAACGTGCAGGCAGATCACCTTGGCTTGAGAGGGGTGAACACGCTTGAGGATTTGGCAAAGGTCAAACGCATCGTGGTTGAGGTTGCAAAAGACACGGCAGTGTTGAACGCCGACGACGAGCATTGTTTGAAAATGGCCGACTACACCCAGTCGGAGCATCTTTGTTACGTCACTATGAACTCCAACCATCCGTTAGTGCGCGATCACATTCGTGCCGGCGGACGCGCGATTGTTCTTGAGCAAGGCATGGGTGGTTTAATGATCACCATTTATGACAAGGAGCAGCACATTCCGTTGTTGTGGGCTCACATGATTCCTGCGACTCTCGATGGCCGCGCTCTGCATAACGTGCAAAACGCTATGTTCGCTGTAGGTATCGCGTTCAGCATGGGAGTCGATCTTGAAGAAATCCGTCACGGACTGCGCACCTTTGACACCAGTTTCTTCCAAACTCCGGGCCGCATGAACATCTACGACGACCACCCGTTCAAGGTCATCATGGATTATGCGCACAACCCAGCAGCGATCAAGGCCATGGTGGATCTATCGGAACGCTTGGATCCAAAGGGTAAGCGCATCGTGGTGGTTGCTGCACCTGGCGACCGTCGCGATGAAGATGTGTATGAGATCGCAAAACTTTGCGCTGGTAAGTTTGATCACTACATCTGCCGTCGCGATGACGGCCTGCGCGGGCGTGAGTCCGATGAAATCCCGCTCATGTTGCGCGAAACTTTATTGGCGGCCGGCGTGCCGAGGGAACAGATTGAAGTCATTCCTGAAGAGGTCGTTGCGGTAGACACCGCGCTCAATATGGCGCAAAAGGACGATCTAGTTTTGATTTTTGTAGATGCGATTTCACGCACCTGGCGTCAAATTCAGGAGTTCCAGTCGGAAGGTGGCGGAGAGAAGGAGGAAGTGCATTCCACAACTCCTGCCGACGTCGCAGCTTTTGGTGGATTCTCTGACTTTGGATTAGAAAAAAACGTCGAACTGATTCGCGATGAGCGCGGCGTGCGCATTGCAGCATCGGAAGAATCTGACTAGAGAAAATCAGCATGACCACTTCTGAACAAGCATCTCCCCAGCGGGAGATGCGTGACTCACGACGGCTCACCGGTCCCAATGTGGTTTGGGGGAAGCCGGGCCCTGTAATTGATATTGCGATTGCAGATAGCGATGCAGAGCCTGCACGTTTGGCTTGGACCGGCGCGATTCTTACGTTGCTGGAAGGCGTTGGGTGGGGGGAAGAAGAAACCGCCTACCGCAAATTCCCAGGTGGGTTGAGCTTGGCATTCAGCGCACCCATGGATGCTCTTTATGCAGCATGCGAAATGAATGAGTGGGCTTGGTCAATTGCCGAAGCACATTTGGACGGTACCGAAGCGCCGAACTTAGAAGATGCCATCGTTAAGTTCAAAGCGGAAATCCGAGCTGAATCAAACGGTTCCCTGCTTCGTTTGCAGCGCGCCGCCGCACGTCGTGGTGCACTTTTCCTCACCGACGATGACGATGTTTCGATTGGTGCAGGGCGCTATTGCGAAAGCTGGCCAGTGAAAGAACTTCCGGAAGCCGGCGAAGTGGAATGGGAAGCGCGTCAACGGATTCCAATCGCCATGATTACCGGCACCAATGGCAAGACCACCACGGTGCGTTTGCTGAAGTGCATGGTCGATGCCCAGGGCAAAGTTCCTGGAGTCTCTTCCACCGATTGGCTCATGGTTGGAAATGAAATTCTCGACCGCGGAGATTGGTCTGGACCAGGTGGCGCACGCAACATTCTGCGCCATCCATCCACCGAGATTGCACTCCTTGAAACTGCGCGCGGCGGCATGTTGCGTCGCGGTTTAGGCCTTGCGGCAGGAGAGGCCGATGTCGCTTTGATCACTAATATCGCGGAAGACCATCTCGGCGAATGGGGGATTAAAGACCTCGATATGCTGGCGGATACCAAGTTCATCATTCGTCATGCAGGTAAACGCTTAGTGCTGAACGCGCAAGATGAAAAGTCTGTGGAGCGCGTGCATTTGGTGGAATGCCCGATCACATGGTTCAGTCTGGATGCACAAGACACGCGTATTCAAGAGCACCTCAACAACCGCGGACACGCTGCCATTCTTGATGGCGGGGTTATTTGGTGGTACGCCGACGGTCAAGCAAGCAAACTGATTGACGCTGCAGAAATTCCAATCACCATGGGTGGTGCTGCACGGCATAACATTGCGAACAGTTTGGCTGCGGTTGCGGTGGCTAAGGAACTTGGCTTAGACGAGGCCTCCATCCGGGAAGGTTTATTAGCGTTCCAAAGTGACCCGGCGGATAATCCCGGACGCCTCAACCTCTTCGACTTTCATGGAGTAAAAGTCCTCGTCGACTTTGCACATAATCCACACGGCCTGCAAGCTTTGTTTGAAATGGCTACGGCCATGAAACCGAAGCGCAAATTGGTCACGGTAGGGCATGCGGGTGATCGCAGAACGGATGCCATTGAAGAAGTTGCGCTTACGGCATGGCGCAGTGGCGTGGACCGTCTGATTATTAAAGAGCAAGACGAGCACCTGCGCGGTCGTGAGCTCGGCGAAGTCCCAGCCATCATGGAAGCTGCGCTACTTGCCGATGGCGCCCCAGCCGAGGCCATCACTCGTGTGGAAAGCGAAATGGAGGCCACCATCCAGGCCCTTCGCTGGGCAAAGCCGGGTGACCTACTTCTGCTTTTAACTCTGCAACAGCGAGAAGAAGTTCTTCAGCTGCTTGGCGAAATGCAAAAGCAAGATTGGCGGTCGGGACAAGAAATCCCCACCATCTAAGCCTTCGGCTCAAAGTTTGAGCCGTGGGGTACTCTGGGGAGGCGAATTATTTGTTGCAACCTTTTGCAGCCCCCTGCAGTAAGCCCATCCGTAGAGGAAGGAAATCGTTTTAGTGGTTCAGTTTCAGCGCATCGAAGTGGAAGCCGAATCTGAAAACTAAAACCTAAGGCACTAAGTCGAATGACACCTTGTTGGTAAGGGTGTTGTTCACATCGAAGCGGAGGCCTTGTGCGTGGAAGGTCTGCCCGAGCAAATTCAGGTTCGTCGGTATGTCCACACTGATCGACAATCCGCCAAGTGGGATGGCCATGGGGCTCGTGGTGTGAACTGCTAAGCCCAAGTTGATTTCTAGGATTCCCGCTGGAGTTAGCAGGTTGTCTAAGCCTGTGGAAATCGCATAGGCAAAGCTGGTAGCGCCACCTGGCGTCTCAATGGAGAGGGATCCTCCTAACTGAGGAAAGCCAACAACGTGGAAATCTTGCTCAAATGCATCGACGGCCATAATGGAACCGCCATTGCCAAAGTTGTTTGCATGCACAGCCTTGGTTCCGACAGCGAGGACATCGCCGTCCGCATCCATGTCTAGACCAAATGCCGATCCAGTCGTGTCGACAGAAGAAGTGAGTACGCCGGTGGCATCGTAAACGAAGACCTCAGGAGTTAGGTTCAGGCTGTCACCCCAAGAAATGCCGGCGAGGTAATCACCGTTGTCATCCATGTCTAGTCCAGAAGCGATGAGTTGGGCGGTAGTTCCAGGTGCATCAAGGCTGTTGTTAAAAAGGTCTGCGCCACTCACGACATCCATCATGCCGATTTCAAGGTGATCGTAATTTGGCGTGTAACGCTGCGAGGCAAAACCGCAGCGGCTGCCATCGGAATTTAACGCGACTTGACCAACATAAGCTCCACTAACACCTCCACGTGTGGCCACCGTAGCCCAAACTCCCGGTGAGGTTTCTTGCACAACAAAGCTACCGCCGAAGTTTCCATAAGCAAAAGTTTTGCCATCTCCGGAAAAAGCGTGTGCGTCGAAGGAACCGCCAAGGGATTGTGAGTGCAACAACCCGCCGGTATTCAAGTCATAGATTTCGCAGAACCCGTTGAGCATGCCCAGGTACAAACGATCTCCTTTTGCATCGATGGCGCCAAAGCGAATGTTTGCCACTGCGGCAATGTCATACGAGTTGACCACCAAACCAGCACTATCAAAAACGCGAACATGGGTAGTTCCATTGGTGTTGCTGACTGCAGCAACTGTGCGTGTACCCCGATCGTTGACACCAACAAAACCGGCACTCACATTACCTGTGTTAGGAAGTATTGCTGTCCAGGTTGGCACATCGCCGGCCAAGCGATCCCAGCTGTAAACCGTAGCCTGAAAACTAAAGGTGCCTTGATCCATGGTAACCATTGCAGCCAAGGTTCCAGAACGGTTCGATGCTGCCGGACGCACTACTGAGGCGCCCAGTACCGAGTAATCGAACAGCGGGGTATCCGATCCGGTGGCATAAGCGCCCACCATTTCATTGTTCAGTTCCTTTCCGCCCACCATCCAGGCGCCAGAGTCTCCCATGGCTACGCGTTGCCCAATCCAGGCAAGGCCGAAGTCATCGACCTGCCACCGTGGACCCGTAGAAGCAGCGAGCGTGCCGCCGCTTAGCTTTTGCGCCGGGTGGGAGGCATTTTCCTCAATAAGAAAAACGCCTTCTGCGCGCACTTCCATAACTTGGCGCTGCAGGGGATTCGGTTCAGGCGCAATTGCGCCTTGCATAAAGGAGGCCAGGAGAGGGAGGATGAGCATCTCCTAAGCATAGTAGAAAAACGGCCCTTTGGGGGTTCCTGGTTCCCGGTTGCCGCTGCGAGGCGACAACCGGAACTTATTTCCCCTAGCTTGACTTAGCCGCGTTCTTGAATTTTCTTAATCTTCTGGTCGTGATTTGCCTTGGCTTTCTGACGCTTTTCGTCGTAGCGCCCCTCGATACCATCACGCTTGCTGTCGTACTTTTCGGTTTGCCCACTTTGCTCAGCCTTCTTCCATGCGGAGGCCAATTCACGGTCGAGCTCTAACTCAATCTTTTCCATTTGACTGTCGAAATTGAGATTGGCCCGCAACAAGGCACGCTCCTTTTCGGATTCCGTCTTGCCACCTTCCTGGGCATCGTTGCCTGCACCGTCTTGGTCTGCTGCGTGCTCCTTCCTGCCCTTGTTCTTTGCTTCGCCGGTGCTCTCTAGCCCGCGTTGCTTGCCGCCTTCTTTGGCGCGGTCTTCGCCCTTCTTTTTGGAAGCATCTTTGGCGACGCCGTCCTCTTTACCCTTAGCTTTGCCGTCCGCTTTGCCTTTTTCCTTCTGGCTATTTTCGCCGTTCTGACCTTTGTCTTCGTGCTTGTCTTTGCCGTTCTTTTTACCTTTGTCTTTGGTCTGATCCTTATCTAAGCCATTTTCTTACCGCCTTCTTTGGCGCGGTCCTTGCCTTTTTCCGCACCGTCTTTGTCGACGCCTTGCTGCTTGCCTTCCGCTTCGCCTTTGTCTTTGCGACTGGCTTCCGCGTCGGTTGCGCCTTTGCCTGCGGCAGCGCTCTCTAGTGCGGCGCGCTGTTGGGCGGTTGCCTTTTGCGCAGCTTGCAGGGCTTCGCGCGCAGCAGCGTCGCCAGGGTTTTTACGGTAGACGTTTCGTGCTTCGCTTAAGCGTGCCTGTGCAGCTTGGTATTCGGCGTGTTGAGAGGCCAAGTCTTTTTGAGGTTCCTGCTGTACATCCGGTTTTGCGCTCGGAGTAGGAACTGGTCCTGTGGTTTCCTGCGCAGCGGCCGGCTGGGCTAAGAGGAGGGGAGCAAGTGCGAGAATGAGGCGTGGGAAACGCATGGGATGTTTAATCGGGGAATTCGATGAAGGCTCGTAGCGCCTATGGCGCGGCCTATTGTGGTTTTTAGTTTAGTAAAAAGGGGTTTTGAGAAGCTCTTTTCTCCTTGGAACTACCCAGATCTCTGCAACTAGGGGGTCATGCAAGACTCTTTGGGCGACGGTAAAGCGTGAAGGGAGTCCATGGGAAATCGACCTGAAGCTGCATAAGGTGCGCCAGCAATAAGCTCCAGATTGCCATCGCCATTGGCATTTCCTGCTGCACAGACACCGGAACCCAAACTGTATCGCGAAAGCCTCAGGCCGATTGGCGCACCCGGCAGGACTCGAACCTGCGACCTTTGGTTTCGGAAACCAACACTCTATCCAGCTGAGCTACGGGTGCATTCCCAAACGGCGCAACAGGATAGCTGTCCCACTACCAAACGCCCAGAGGCCTGCTCCAAAAATCCAAGGCCTGCGCCTAAATACAACTCTAGGATATAGTTACATCGCCCAAGAACCAATTCCCAACTTCCTACACCTCTTCAAACTTTCTCCGATAATGGGTAACGGCTCCGAGGGTTGCATCTAGAGCAATCAGGCATTTTCCCTAAAATCCGGCTCTCGGATTCCGTAGGCTTGCTACCCTGAATATCGAGCTACCGCCATAAATGATGACCTCATGAAGTTTCCTCTTCCTACCATCCTTGTTCCAACGACCCTGCTCGGCCTTCTGGCCTGGGCCATAAGCGATAGTGCAGATACTCAACTCGAGGCTGCACCTATGTTCATTCCCGTAATGGTCGACTCAGACGGCGATGGGATGGATGACGTAATGGAGCAGAACTATGGTACTTCCAGCGCTACAACGGACTCCGATGCCGACACGATCGGCGACATGGAAGAATTGCTCCGTGGTACCAACCCTTTGGTTTGGGACGATGTCAGCACCCTGCCGTTAGCGATTCCGAACCTTCGGATTCACGCCTATACCTCAGGCGCCGACACCACTTTGCAGGTTTCAACGCTGCGCCAAGCCGGCCTGACGCATATTCAGTTGTTCTGGGCGACCCTAAACAACTTCCAGCGGGTGCGCATGAGCTCTTTGGCTCATCTGCCAAACAGCCACAATTTTTACAGTGTGGCCAGTCCAGGCATGCAGTTGGAGACTTACCGCTTGCAGATTCCTACGGCCGCCCTCCTGAATCAGCAATCTATGGCGG
Source organism: Planctomycetota bacterium (assembly GCA_027623295.1). GTDB lineage: Bacteria > Planctomycetota > UBA1135 > UBA1135 > UBA1135. The sequence continues at coordinate 19,824 of JAQBXR010000003.1, read as the reverse complement.
TTGCCGTGAAGGGTCTCGTGGATGGCCAGGGCTATGTCGATCAGATTCAGTTCTCCGTCCACGAAGGCATTCTCATGGAGTTTCGCCGCGATGCTACCCCAACGCCACAGGGTGGTGGGGGTGGACTGTTCCCGACTGATCCTGGCGGGCAAATCCCAGAGGAAGCCCGATCCGGTGAGGTTTGTGTTCAGTCGTTGACCCAAGTGGGTTCCATCGGCGGTGGCCAAGTGCTTTACCAAGTGTCTGACAGCTTCTGCGGTGCCTTGCCAACCGGTATTTGCTTCTCGAGCTGCTCAGCTGCAGTCGGTGATTCTGTGGTTGGGATTGACGTCATTGGGCTTCTTGCCAACTGAGTTGCCCAGTCGTCCATCAAAAAAATTGGAGCCCTACGCGCTCCGATTTTTTCTTGGCAGGACTAAGTTTAGCCTTTATAAGAGGTTAGGGGGAATGGTCTCTGGGCCCCTCGCTCCGGAAAGCTACAGAATTTGCAGTTTTTAAGGAACCAGAATCCTAATCACCCTGTCACAACGTTGGTACCAAACCTTGCCAGATCCTGATCAAGCGCTAGTGGAAGCTTGCCAGACTGCGAATAAGCAGGATTTTGATGAGGCGTACCGACAGCTTTTTGTTCTTTACCAAGACCGAGTCTTCACCATCTGTTTACGTGTTACAGGCAACCAAGAGGATGCCCTCGACGCTGCACAGGAAACCATGGTGACCCTCGCGCGCAGAATTAAGGATTTCGCGTTTCGAAGTCGTTTTTCGTCATGGGTTTTTCGTATCGCAGTAAATGCGGCGATTGACTCCCGGAGAAAGCGTCTCGATGCTCCACGTGCTGGAGTACAGACCACCGTCGGCAATGCCGAGGGGGAGCGACAGCTCCAACAGGTGGCTGCCGAAGAAAGCCATGCAGATCCTGTGCAAGAGGTCAGCCGCACTGAGAATCAAGTTCTCATCCAGGACGCCCTGGCGCGCATGAATCCCCGATTCGCCGCATTGCTTGTCCTTCGATACATCGAAGGTATGAGTTACGACGAAATATCCGAGGTTCAAGAATGCAGCCTTGGTACTGTGAAGTCTCGTCTTAACCGCGCCCATACCGCTTTGCGCGAATTCTTGCAGCACCGCGGCTTCGATCCATCAGAACTAACACCCTGATTCTCTTTTGTCTCAACCCTCCCACCAACCCGACCTTCCGCAGCAGATCGCTCAAGATCTGCGCGCGTTGGGTGGTGTGCAGGCTCCCAGTGAGCTGTGGCAGAGAGTCCAAGAGGAACGAAGTTTCACGGAGTTAGGTGAAGTTGCAGCTCCGGAAGAGTTGTGGGCCCGGGTCCAGGCCGAATTGGGCATGGAAGTGGCCGCCCCACAGGGTCGCTTATTGCGCGGCATCTTTGGTGGAAAGTCTCTTGCGGCAGCCGCGGCATTATTGATTTTCGGCGGGTTAAGCATTTTCAACCCTTGGAGCAGCCCGTCAGGCCTTAGCCAAGACTTCGTGGTTCTTGCTCCTCAGACCTCGGAATCTGCCCGCGAAGCCTTCCGCTCCCGCGCTCAATTCCAGAAGGTCACCCCGCAAGAAATGTCCTCGATTTCCCGCGGATTGGCAGGATCGCTCGGCGGCTTTATGGTGGAGGACGACGCATAATGCGCACACTCTCCCTCCTAAGCCTTGTTGCATCGAGTCTTTTTCTTCTGGCTTGCGATCCAGTCGATCAAGGTGGCGCGTCGAGCGAGAATCTTGCCCTAAGTAGTGGCTCTTCAGGCGGCCAAGCGCTGAGCGGAACCAGCCCGCAAGCCATCGAAATTCCGGAGTTTGAATACCCGGAAAACGTGGCCATTGAATTGGAACGCGTGATTCACGTCCGCAACCTAAACGGCATTTTAGAGCGCACCCAGGAAACGTTTTTGGCTGACGGCTTGGGCAACATACGCCTAAATGTCACCGGTTTCTCGCCAGATCAAGCGCAAGCCTTTGCCACACCAAGCACCATGCTTCAGATGAACTATCTGAATCAAATGCGCTTCATGGTGAAGTACCGCGATCCGCATCTGGGCGCACAGACGGCTTTGCTGCATAACTTCACCTGGACCGAAGATGCGGTTCCCGTGCAAGTGGCTGGTGTGAACTGCATCCGTTACACCGCAAAGTCTTTGCAGCGCTATGGCGACGTCGAATTCCTTGCTGATGCGCAAACCGGTCTTCTTTTAGGCTGGACTCAGTTTGATGCAAGCGGGGCCATCAGCATGAAAATGGAAGCCACCAGCGTGAACCTAAGCCCAAGTTTGGCGGGGGTCGCATGGTCAGTTCCGCTCGTTGCAGAGCAGGCTTTCTCTGGCCCGAACGATTTTGCGGCATTGGGCTACGAGCCGATGGAGCCGGCGTACCTGCCTGCTGGGTTCTACCAAGAGGAAGCATGGTTGCGCTTTTCCGGACCTTCTATTCCAGGCATTTCGAACATGTTGGTGAAGGTTTACTCCGACGGCATCCACCTAGTGTTTGTTGCGCAGGCCAACGAAGCGACACAACACCTTGGTCTGCAGTTCGCAAACCGCGTGACAGATGTCTTCGAATCGGACCTTGGCGGGATTCGGGTTGCGGAAGGCAGCATTGGAGAACGGCGGTTGTATGTGGCCAGCCTGCTTAGCATGGAAGAAATCGAAACCATATTCGGCTCCATTTACCCGCACTAAACCGTCCGTATCGTTATTTTTCACCGCCCATGAGGCGGTTTTTTTCGTTTATGTAGGAGGAAAAGGCTCAGGTCGTTTGAGAACCAGCCGCAAATGGGTCACCCAAGCCCTCATCCCGGCTCATCATGCTTGCTTCTATACCCGCACTTCTCCTTCTTGCGGCTCTTCAAGAGCCGTCCTCCGTTCCAGGTGCCTATAGAGGCCCGGAAGACGAGACCCTTCTCCAATTCGTATCCCATGGTGGGGCCGAAACTGCAGGAACCCTCCTGCACCCATTCACCGGCGGTTGGGACCGTTGGGAGTTCTGGTTTGAACACGAGCGCGATGTCCTCTTCCGCGGTGAGCCCGATTTCCCAGCACGTGCGGTAAATGATAAAGGCACCTATGGCGTGGAAGATTGGTCGATCGATCGTCAAGATCTCATCCTGACTTCGATTCCGCTGCTCATCGATGCCCTCGATTCGGACATTCCTGCCATCCGTGAAGCCGCAGCACTTTCCCTCGGTCGTATTGGTTACACCTCGGCGGACTTCTTCCTCCAGCGCGCCACGCGTGATCGTGTGGAATCTGTGCGCCAGGCTGCGTACATGGGCCTCGGCCTGCTCTCTTCGGAAGATGGCATCGCTTTCTTGGTGAAGACCTTTGAAGAGGAGACGGATTCTTCCACCCGTTCCTTTGCTGCACTTGGTCTCGGTCTTTCCGGTCGTGTCGAAGCGGGCTCAGCGCTGAAGAGTTTTCTCAACTCCGCGTATTACGACGGAAGTTGGAAGCGCAACGAAGACCTTGCTTTGGCCGCCATGGTCGCGGCAGGTGTGCACGGCTCAAAGGATTTCACTCCTTTGCTGATGAACATGCTGGAGGCAATTTCCAAGAAGAACGGCAGCAACCGACTGGTTTCTACGGCGATTCAAAGCCTTGGTGCCTTGGGTGATTCCCGCGCTCGGCCCATGTTGGAGATGCTTTTGCAATCCAAGGAGCACGACGTTCCTGGAGCCGCGGCACAAGCCCTTGGCCGTCTCGGCGACCGGGCTGCCGTGGGCAGCTTGGCCAAGGTGTACGTCGATTCTCACGATGCACGTTTGCGCTCTTTTTGCTTACTCGCCATCGGTCGCTTAGGTGGACGTCAGGCTGATGCAAAGTTGAAGGAGCTGCGTCCCGAGCAGAAAGAAGAAGCACCCATCCATTCCGCGTGGGCTTTGGCCGCCGGCATGAGTCGCTTGGAGGGTTCTTACCCGCAACTAGTTTCGACCTTGCTCTACGGCACTGATTCCCGCGAGCACAAGGAAGACAAAGCGCCACGGCGTGATGAAGAAATCTTGCGTGGTGCTGCAGCCATGGGCCTTGGTCTTTACGGTGCGCCCGGCGCCAAGACTCAGCTTGCCATCTGCCTCAATGCGAAAGGCGTGGACCCATCCTTCCGCGGTTACCTGGCGATGGGCTTAGGCATGCTTGCTACCCATCCGGCGGACGAACTGTTGCTCGCGTTGGTGAAGGAGAAGTCTCCCTACGCACAAACCCGTCGCGGTATTGCAGCTGGGTTAGGTTTGAGTAACTCCGAGCGGACCAGCGTGGCCTTGGTTGGCATGCTGATCTCCGATCCCGAGGACAGTGTGCGTTGGACCGCAGCCCGCGGACTGGCCACCTCCCGTTCGAGTGCAGCCTTGCGCCGCCTGTCGGGGCAGTTGCGCGTCGAGCTGGATCGCGACCAACAAGATGCGCAGACCGCACATTTAGTGCTTGGCCTCGGCTTCTTGGGCGATGCGCACGACGGCGCCACCATCTCTAGCATGTTGGCTGGTATGGACTTCCGTCAAGAAGGCCGCCTTTTTCATGCCCTGAGAAACTACTAAGTATTGCTGCAGAGACGTTATCTGGGGGGTAGGATTCGAATGAATTCAATCCCTCGGATTAATGACGAACCCTCCCTCTCCCAACTCCAGCCAACAACTCTCTGACCCAAGCTACCGGGCAGAGATGTTGACCAAAATCGAGGCACTTATTTCCGTTCTCCAAGTTGCGCGCACCAAGGTGGTTCTAAATATGGATACACCTGGCACCAACTCCGCTCGCTTGGCACGTGTCAAGCTGCAGGTCGAGAACACATTAAAAGTGTGCCAAAAAGCCCGCACTGCATTAAGTAGTAGCGCGGCCATCACTAGTGAAGAGATTTCGAAAACAGATATAGATGCTCTTTGCGCACAACTTGGCGCATTGGAAAGTTAAGTGCCCCAGTCGCGGGCGTAGCGGTAATCCAAATTCACCGTGCGGCTTGCGACCTTGGCGATGAGTGGTGGACGTCGCTTGTACTGATTGAGGCGCACGCGTTCGGAGATGGCGGCATAGAAGTCGGCATCGAAGCCAGCGGCCACTAAAGTTTTGGCGGAGTGACGTTGGTCAATCATGCGGAAGAGCAGGGCGTCGATGGCATCGTAGGTGTAGCCAAGTTCTTGCTCATCCGTTTGTCCACCCCAAAGGTCCGCACTTGGTGGACGCTCCACAATGTCGAGCGGAACTCCAAGGTGCCGAGACAGGGCAACGACTTGCGATTTGTATAGATCGCCGATGGGATTAATGCCCGATGCCATGTCTCCATGTTGCGTGCCATAGCCCAACATGAGTTCGGTTTTATTGGAGGTGCCCAGCACCAGTCCGCCGAGTTTCGCCGAGCGATCGTAAAGCGTGATCATGCGTAAACGCGAGAACACATTGCCGCGACGTAAACGCACCGCGTTTTGCGAGGTGTCGTCTAGATCTTCATTTTGGCCGAGATAAGCATCGACCATGGGGGAAATGTCGACGGTCTCCAACTCGACTCCCGCATGTGCCGCAGATTCGATAGCAAGTGTGAGCGAGTCCGCGTGGCTTGCGCGGTAAGGCATAGCCACCGCCAACACATTTTCCGGTCCAAGCGCGCGCGCCGCTAACTCCACCACCAAAGCACTATCAATGCCTCCGCTCAATCCGAGCACCGCCTTGGTCATGCCCACCCGATGCGTTTCTTCCCGTAGAAAGCGCACCAGAACTCGCTCCGTCAATGCGACGTTGCAGTCTGGAGGAGGGGGAAGCTTGCTCATCGCTCCTTGCGTTCGACGGCGAGTGCGTCGGGATCGTGGAGTAGTCGCGCTAAATGAGTCCGCACAAGTTCTGGGCGGGCATCGCGCAGCAGAGGTGTGGCCATGCGCGCGCGTTTCAGGGCATCGCTGTCTATGTCTACGGCCAACAAGGCTTCTTCCTCAGCATCGGCTTCTGCGATTTGGGCACCGAAGGGATTCAAAACGCTGGACCCGCCCCAAAACATGGTGCCGTCTTCAAAGCCAACGCGGTTGCATCGGAGCACCCATGTCTGAAAGAACAAAGCTTGTGCGGCAGACAAGGTGCGCCATGCCTGATGCGAACTCAACTCCTGCTTCTCGGTATCGATCCCACGTGCAGGCGACGCAACCGGGATGATCAGGGCATCGACGCCTTGCAAAAAGTGCATCCATCCAGCGGATAAATGCCATGCGTCTTCGCAAATCAACAAGCCAAAACGTCCATGCTTGGATTCGATGGGGCTGAAGTCATTGCCCGCGGCAAAGTAGCGCCCTTCCTCAAAAATGCCATAGTCCGGCAGGTGCACCTTCCGATGCACATGCAACACCTTGCCATCTTCCGCGAAAACCGCCGTGTTGTAGAAGCGATGGTCCGTACTTTCTTCCACAAAGCCGAACACCAAACTGCATTCGGTGGAACGCGCGACCAACTCCTGCACGCGCGGGTCCGAAATCGACATGGCAATGTCTTGGGTTAAATCGCGCAAGAAATATCCAGTCAGGGACAACTCGGGAAACACCGCCAGGTCAGCGCCGTCTGCAAGCGCGCGGTCCAGCCAAGCATGATGTGCTTTTAGGTTGTCATCGATCACGCCCAATTTGGGGCGCATCTGGCACAGGGCAACACGACAGTCCATGTTTGGAAGCTAGGTTTATTGCAGTGGATGTTTTTGCAGAACGGCCTCGAGGACCGTGTCTCCGGTGATTCCGGAGGCAGCAGCTTCATAGCGCAAGAGTACGCGATGCCTGAGCGCTGGGAAGAGCGCATCGCGCAAATCTTCTGGCGCCACGTGCCCGCGACCGCGAAGTAGGGCTAAACCGCGTGCGCCGGCTAAAGCGGCTAATCCACCGCGTGGGCTGGCGCCCCAAGAAACCGACTCATGCACCAACTGCGGGGCACTTTCATGCTGTGGGTCGGTCGCACGCAGGATGACGGCGAGCTGCTGCAAGAACGTGTCGGCCACGGGAAGTGCGGCGGCATTGGCCTGCAGAGTGAGCAGTTTCGGAGCATCTAGAACTGCCGGCGCGGTCGAGGCGTGGTCCTGGTCCATGCGGAAAATATCGACCAAGGTTTCCGTGCTCGGACTCTTCACGAATAACTGGAACAAGAAACGATCCAACTGTGCTTCGGGAAGGGGATAAGTGCCTTCCAGCTCAATCGGGTTTTGCGTTGCGGCCACCAAAAAAGGTTGCGGCAAGGCATGACTTACGCCGCCCACGGTGACCTGGCGCTCGGCCATAGCTTCCAGCAAAGCGGCCTGGGTGCGCGGTGTGGCGCGATTGATCTCATCGAACAAACACACCTGAGTGAACAAGGGGCCCTTTTCGAAGCGGAAACTGCCCACTCCATTGACTTGATCGAGAATGTCACCGCCGGTTACATCTCCTGGCATGAGGTCCGGTGTGCCTTGTACGCGCTGAAAATCTAAATCTACCGCCTGTGCTAACCCGCGCAGCAAGCGAGTCTTGCCCAAACCGGGCGCACCTTCCAAAAGCACATGTCCCTGGCCCAATAAGGCCGCCATCAGCAGCTCGATCAGTTGTGGATCGCCGAGGTGCTGTTTTTCGAGGCGCTGACGAAGTGCCTCGAGGGCAGGATCAGTTGCGGACGACATTCGGTTGGGCTTCGAGCAGCTTTACCAAGCCACCCAATTCTGCAACGACAGGAACGCCTTCGCAGTCGGTTCTGTATTCGCCGGAACGATCGAGCCAAACCGCGCGCATGCCGGCATTCAGGGCACCGCGCACGTCGCGCTCGAAGTGGCCGCCAGTGTGCACCGTTTCCTCGGCAGCCACGCCAGCACGGAACAAGGCGCGTTCAAAAATGGCGCGGCCTGGTTTCTCGGTGCGGAGATCGGCGCTGGTCACAATGAAAGAAAAGTAGTTGGCAATGCCAAGATCCTGCAGCAATTTTGGCAGGTGCTCGGTCCAGTTGGATACAACGCCCATCTGCATGCCGTGGTTCGACAGAGTTTCGAGAACTTCCTTTACTTCGGGGAAGAGTGTGTAGTTCGAAGAATCGGCGAACTGTGCGAGAAGGCTCTTATGGGCCTTTTCAAGCTTGTTCTCAGCCATGCCGCACTCAGTCAGTACGCGTTGATTATAAGCCCAAAACCATGCAAGACTGAAGCGGAAGTTGCCGTCAACAGTATCTGGCAAATCGCTGAAAGCATGCTCCATGGAAGCTTTCATGGCGTCAAACTCAAGCTCTTTCAAGCCATGCTTTTTGGCAACGGCGAGGTAAGTCTCGGGACGGCTCTGACGACGTTGGAAGAGGGTGCTTCCAGCGTCGAGGAAAACGGCTTTGATGTCGGTACGCAACATGGGAATGGGCGGCGTTGATTGTAACGGTAGAATGGTGACAAATGAAATGTGTTCGTCTTAGTCTTGTGGTTGGGCTCGTATTTTTGGGTTCCTGCAGCGCCATTTTTGGCGATCGCGGAGCTCGCGCGGAGGAAGTGGGTGCGCGTTCGGCGACTTCCGACTCCTCGCCGAAAACGGATTCCGCCTCGCCTTCTTCGCCGGCGAAGAAGCAGGATTCTCCAACTCCGGTGGCGGTTGAAAACATGGCACACCTTCCGGTTTGGCTGCGGCCGAGTAACCGTGACTTAGAAAGCTCGCGTGGGCTTGTCGAAGCGGTGCGTTTTCTTGGTCTGGGCGAAACAGAGCGTGCAGCCGTGCAATTGCAGCAGGTACGTAGCGCCTCAGAGTTTGGTTCCGAGGTCACTGCGCTCCATGCATGGGCTCTGCTGCAAACCAGCGAGGTCGATGCCGCTGCAGCGGTCGCGCGCGAGGGAATTGCAAGTTATGGCGCGACTCCAGCTTTGGGTTATTCCATGGCAGTGATCTTTGAAGCACAAAAACGCTATGCCGAGGCGCTCCCGCTATACCACGACCTTTCAACTTTGTCTGATGCCAAGGACTCTTCCATGTTGATCGCTTGTGCGCGCACTGCGGTTGCTGCCCGCCGAGGTCCAGAAGCTATGCAATATTTAGATCGCTGGATGCTGACGGCTTCGCTTGGCATTGAAGGCAAGAGATTGCGTGCGGAGGCTTTGCAGCTCACCGGTCGCGACGACGAAGCCCTTGCTCTTTATCAGCAAATGGTGAATGACTGGCCGCAAGACTTTGATTTGCTCGCGGACATGGCCAACGCGGCCTATGTTTCCTCGCAATCCACGGAACAAGTGGCTCACTTGGAGTTGGCCGCGGACCTTTTGCAGCGCCTTACTGAGATTGACCCACAACGGAGCGCCGCTTTTCGTAAGTTAGGCCGCACCCAAACCTCGTTGGGTAGGCCTAGCGAGGCGCAAGCCTCTTTGCAGCGCTGCTTGGAGTTAGAGCCAGGCGATGTCACCGCAGGCTTGGAATTGGCAGAGCTTATGGGGTCCAATCCTGAAGCCAGTGCGAAAGTCCTTCTCGACCTTTTGCGCCAACCGCTTTCCGCCAAAGACGTCGAGCGCGTACAGTCGGCCTTGTTGGAACTTCGCTAGCTCAGAAGCATGAACACGCTTTACTCCCTAATGATGTTTTTCGCCCAAAGCGGCGATGGCGACGGCGGCGACGGCGGTGCTGGTGATGCAGAAATCGGCCATTTAACCGTTTTTTTGGTCAACTTGATGAGCCCACTCACGGAAAACGTTTGGGCACAGGCCGGTCTGGTGATTGCGGCCGCCCTGGTGTCGTCGAAATTATTTGATTGGCTGTGCACCGGCGCGTTCAAAACCCTAACCCGCAAAACGCGCACCAAGACCGACGACCTCATCTTGAAGGTCATGCATGCACCAGTGGTGAACACGGTCGTCTTAATTGGCCTTGCGGTGGCTTCACGTTTACTTGGCTTTGAGGACAGCGTGGCCACCATGACCAACCGTGCGCTGCTCACGATTGGTTTGTTCGTTTGGGCGGTTTTCATTTTCCGTTTGACCGGCATTCTGCTGCGCGCCGCTTCTTCGAACCCAAATCGCTTCGAAGTGATTCAGGCATCGACCTTCCCACTGTTTAATAACTTGGCGAAGCTGCTGCTGTTTGGCGTGATGGTCTACCTCACTATTGGCATTTGGAATCTAGATGCCACCGGCTGGCTAGCATCGGCGGGAGTGGTTGGTTTGGCAATCGGTTTTGCAGCGCAAGACACTTTGTCGAATTTGATAGCAGGGGTGTTCATTCTTGCGGACCGACCTTATCGGGTGGGTGATTACATTCGCCTGGATTCGGGTGAACGCGGCCAGGTTACTTTTATCGGATTGCGCTCTACCCGTATAGTGACGCGCGATGACATCGAAGTTACGGTGCCGAACTCGGTTATGGGTGGCGCAAAGATTGTGAACGAATCGAGTGGGCCGCATAAGAAGGAGCGGATTCGAATCCCGGTAGGCGCTGCCTATGGATCCGATGTCGATCAAGTCATGGAGGTCCTGCTCTCCGCTATCGAGGACATCGACCCGAAGCTTGTTTGCAGCGATCCCGAACCGCGCGTACGAATGCGGGCCTTTGGCGGATCAAGTTTAGATTTCGAACTGCTGGTGTGGATTCCAGACCCGGAGCTTTGCGGCAATGTAAGCCACCTCTTGCATCGCGCGGTCTACAATCGCTTTAACCAAGCCAACATTGAAATCCCGTTTGCCAAGCAGGATTTGTATATCAAGGAAATGCCGGAGTCCTTCAAGCCTTAGTCGTCCTTTTTCTTCTTCTTTTTACCGCCAAACAAACTGCCGACGTCGATTTTCCCCTTGAGGGCTTCATCGAGTTGTTCGCCAACTCCACCCGGTAGTTTGTCACCGAGCTTATCTTGGATGAGCTCACTCGCCTTCTCTTGAAGTTCGCCAACATGCTCGTCGACCAGCTCCTGTGCGCGACGTTCGACTTCCGCCTTCACCGCACCTCCGAGTAGGTCACCCAAGTCGGTTTCGTTTTCAATGGGGAAACTAGGGTCGGTGGGTGTGCCGCCCAAGCGGATGACGAATGCAATCGGCTGATCTTGCAACGCAGAGTTCAAAAGATCGACGAACTCGCGTGGCGCAACACCAAGGATATCTGGAGATCCTGATTTGGCGCTTAAGGTCGTGCCGTTGAGCACCACACGTACACCACCACTCAGGCTGTCTGGCTGAAACTGAAACTCGGTGGTGCCTAAATCGAGATGACCTCCTTCGATTTTGAACGGAAAGGATTCGCCCATCATGTCCACAATGGAAGCTACCGGTAGTGCGTTAGCGGTAAAGTCCAAACTCGATGGGGTGCCATCGCGCGCAAGACCAAGACGGAAATCTAAATCGCCGCCATCAGCCAAAGAGCCTTTGCCTGCATAGATCGCATGGGGAGCCATGCCGCTCGGCGGAGTGCCAACGTTATCCAAGGAGAAGGCGAAGTCCTTTAGGACCGGTAATACCGGGCGCTTGGTGCGCTCATCCAAAGTCTCCCACTGAAAGTCGGTAACTTCCGCGTGCTCCAACCAGAACACACCACTGGTTGCACTACTGGCAAGTTGTTGGGCGGTTTGAACATACCCCGGGACACCTGGGTACTTAATCCGCTCCAAGGCTTCGTCATCAGTTGCGTCTTCGTCGCCGCCCAGGCTACCACCGTACTTGTCGTAGTACTCCTTGTAGTGCTGGTAGCGTTCCCAATACTCGGTCGCAATTTGCACAAAGTCGCGGTCCTCCGGAGGTGGGAGAGCAGCGTCGTCCGCGGGCATGGGGTCTGCATCGGCCACATCTTTGGGCGGAGGTCCGCTGTCAAAGGAGAGGGTGCCATCTTCATGAACCACCAAATGCAGGATTGCGTTGTTGAGTTGTGCGTTCTCGATGAAAACACGACCATCTAAGAGCGCCATCGTGTTGAGGTTCACTTCAGCCTTACCGATATCGAGCATGGGATTCTCTTCTGTTCCCACGCGGAACTGTCCGACTCCAGCACTTCCGCCAAGCACGGAGAGTTCCGCCGACTCAAAGCGCACCGGCTGCTTAAACGCAACTGGGCCGTACTTTTTCAGCGCATGGCTAAACAAGCTGTCACCGCCAAAAACCAAGGTTAGAACTAGCGCTAGGAAAAGCACCAAGACCATCAGAATGAAACCTTTACGAAGAATTGAGATCATGCCAATAACCTCCCAAGAAGGCGGAAGAGGAAAAAGCCGCCTAGGGCTTTTGCTAATTTAGTTTGCCCGAACTTTTCACGCCAAACCGGAAGTTTGCTGCGCATCGTGAAGTAGGTCATGAGGAAGGTCGGAACGCCAATCAGCACGGCAAAGATAAAGGTGCCGAAGCCCCAATGGGTGTGCAGCTGTAAGCTGGGCATATTGTTTGCGAATCCAATCACCATGGATTCGGGGAGCGTGTTGTCGAGTAAACCTTGGCCGACACGAAAGGCGACTTGGTCAAGAAACGCGATTGCGAGAAGCTTGGTGAATCCTGCAAAAAGCAAGGTAATCGGCAGCGATGCCTTGAGCACTAAGCAAACCAGGAGGATCCACAGCCAAAGGGCGTTGAGCCCGAGGAAGCCTGTGCTCACGTCGATCTCGTGGAGGGGAATGAGCCCGAGGAAAACTCCAAATAGGATTCCAAGGGCGAACTCCAGGGCGTCGACCTTGCCGGTAAGGGCGCGGGCGAACTGGCGAAGGATGCCGAACATGCCTCCAGGATATACTGAGCCTTGCCCTACCGTGACTCTCTAGTGAAAAAACTCGGCACCTTCATCTTTCTTCTTTCCGCTGGCTCCTTTGCATTGGTTCGGTTTGGCTTGCGAGCATTGCCAGATTTGGCGGAATATCTGAGTGAGCCGAATCATTTTGGCTTGGTGAGTGCTTTGCAAGGGTGCGGCATGGTGCTTGGCGCGTGTTTGTTCGGTTTACCTTTGCTCATGCGGAAAACGAGCCTTATGTTCGCCGTGGTTGGGGTGGTTTTGGCGCTTCCTGTGGGTGTTTTTATGCATGGTTGGGGTGTCAACCGCACCATGCCCTCTGCAATTTTGCGCCTGAATAGTCGTTGGGATGGCAGCTATCTGCACCATTACTCTCCGGAATTCTTGGATCAGGGTTCGGCTTGGATTATGGAGCTCAATCCTAAGCGCGAGGCTTATCGCGCCGTCAACCTGCACATGGCCATGGGTGGCTACCTGCAGCGCATGGGTCGTGTGCCGGAAGCCATTCTTCACTTAGAGCGCGCCAATGAAATTGTGCACATGGATGGAAGTAAGGCTGCCGAACGCACCGCCGAGGTCGCGCGCGCTTTAGGGGTGGCCTATTTACGTTCTGGAGAGATTGCATCGTGCTTGCTGCGGCCGAATGAGCAGAGCTGTATTTTCCCCTTGGAAGGCACCGGTTTGTGGCGTGATCCTGCCGATGCGGTCAAGGCGGAAATCCTTTTGCGCGAAGCCTTAGAGCTGGAGCCAGGCGACGCAGGTATACGTTGGTTGTTGGCCCTGAGCCAAGAAGTTGCGGGTACTTATCCGACCGATCTTCATGACCATGTCTTGCTGCCAGAGCGCACCATGAAAGGGGAAACCACAGCCCCACACTTCCGCAATCTTGCAGTCGCGCTTGGTGTGGCTGGCGATGACCTTGCCGGCAGCGTTGCGCTAGATGACTTCGATAACGATGGTCACATGGACATTGTCACGTGCAGTTACAACCCAAATGAGCCGCTGCGTTATTACCACAACAATGGCGATGGCAGCTTTTCCGACTGGACCGAACGCGCGGGTTTAATCGGGCAGACTGGTGGGCTGAACCTCACTCACGCAGATTTTGACAACGATGGCTTGTTAGACATTCTTGTTTTACGCGGTGCATGGTTTCTGTCCTCTGGCGTGCAAACCAATTCCTTGCTGCGCCAAAACGCGGACCACACTTTCACCGATGTCACTCAAGAGGCCGGCCTCGCATTGGTCGATTATCCTAGTTTGGCAGCCACTTGGGGCGATTTTGACCTAGACGGATTGCTCGATGTATACATCGGAAACGAGCGCATGGTGGCCATGGGTCGCGGCACCGGAAGTGATGCTAGCGAAGCTAAGTCTGGCGGCGATGAACTCGGCGATCACGCACCGAGCCAACTTTTCCACAACAACGGCGATGGCACCTTCACCGATGTCGCCGTCGAAGCGGGCGTGACCAATCATCGCTTTGCCCGCGGCACGGCTTTTGGGGATTACGATAACGACGGCTATCCCGATCTGGTGGTGAGCAACTTATCGCAGGCGAACCGCCTTTATCACAACAACGGCAATGGCACCTTCACCGACATTGCAGAATCGGAAAGCCACAGCTTCTTGCAACGCCCTACGCGTGCCTTTGGCTCTTGGTGGATGGATGTGAATAACGACGGAAACCTAGATCTTTTCGTTTCCGGTTATCCGTTGACCGACAAAGTCACCGATGTCATCAGTGATCGCTACGGGGAAGCGCGCGGTAAGAAAGTCGATCCGCTCGCGCTCTACCTCGGCGACGGCCAGGGTGGATTCACCGACGTCACCAAAGAGTGGAACTTGGATCGCGTGCACCTGACCATGGGCGCCAACATTGGTGACGTCGATAGCGATGGTTGGATGGATATCTATCTAGGCACCGGCGCGCCATCCTTGGAAATCATGGTTCCAAACGTCTTGCTGCGCAATATGGGCGGCGAGCAGTTCATGGATGCAACCACCGCTTCTGGGCTCGGCCACCTCCACAAGGGGCATGGCATTGCCATGAGCGATATGGATAACGATGGGGACCTCGACATTTACGCCCAGCTGGGTGGTTGGTATGTCGATTCGCACTCTCAAAACGCCATGTTTATCAATGAAGGCACGCCAAATCACAGCGTAACCCTGCAGCTGGAGGGCAAATCCGCCAACCGCTTCGGGCTTGGTGCCAAGCTCAAATTGACCGTGATGGACGGGGGAACTCGCCGTGAAATCCATCTAATTGCCGGTGGGACGGGCAGTTTTGGCAGTAATCCTATGGAACAGCACGTGGGGGTGGGACAGGCCACCGAAATCCTCGAATTGGAGGTTATTTGGCCAGTATTGGGGGGGGGTGCCCAAGTGCTCCGTAACTTGCCTGTAGGCAAGACCTTGCGCATCGTCCAAAACGAGGAGAATTGGGTGATCGCAGAACAGTCGGTGTCAAAGATATTGCCTGACTGAGTTCCACCAAATCCTAGGAAATCGGATTTGGTATCGGATCAATTTTCCTGCCAGCGGACGATATTTAATTTACTATTATGGGTGAACGTTTCTGTCTAGGTATTTCAATTACCTGGGTTTACCCCACTCATTTAAAGAAAGGAACCCCCGTTCAAATTTTGCTGCACTCGCTGCTGGGCTGTCGCTTTGCGCCGGTTTATCCGCGGCCCAGTTCTCTTTTTCCAACTCCACCTATTCGGTGAACGATGATCCACAAGGTATGGCTTCGGGCGACCTGAATGGAGATGGATTCCTCGATCTGGTGGTCACTGCAACTAACCCAGATCGCATGGAAGTGTACCAGACCACCTGCGAAGTGAGTAACACCGACATTCTTCAGTAAGCTGCCGGCGTTACAGCTTTAAACTCAGCTACCGAGCTCACCCTCGGTAGCTGAGTTTTCTGCTTTCTGGGCGGTGTACTCCACGGTGAACTTTCCGGAGCCGCGCACCAACCAACTAACCAAGATGCGGCCATGTCCAGGAACCCCACCTTCCAGCTGCACGGTCGCTGGATTCCGCAGCATGCTGTTCAGGCGTTCCGGACGGAAACGATCGCGCGAGCTAAGTGTGCCACCCACTAAGACCTGTAGGTTCTTGCCTTGAAGGACCACGTGATCTGGAGTGCCGATCTCATTTTGCGCGGCCATGGCAGAACGGCTTGGCATCAGAGCGGAGTTCACCATGTCGACGGTAATGCGGTAAAGACCGTTGCCTAAGTCTTCCACCACCGGGGCTTCCATGCTGACGTCTGCAATCTCTTCCGCGTGACGGGCGCAAAACAGGGCATTGCGGTGAATCATTTCTTCAATCATGAAGGAAGGCGCCACGCGTCCGTGCTGACGTTTGAATCCACCAATCTCAATCTCGCCGTGCTCAGGGTGATCAAAGCTATGCCAATCGACATAAAGCTCTCCTAAGTTCACCGAGTCACTGAATTCCAAACTCTGAATGGTGTTGCTGGTAAACCAACCGCCAGTGCGTTCGCGATCCTTGCCCCAATACTGTTGCGATGCCCACAGCTCATTGGTGAAGGAGAAAATGCCCAGCCCCTCGTAGGTCCAGTTCACAAAGCCTCCGTGAACGTTATAGAGGTCTTTGTAAATGATGAGGTAGTTGTAGAAGGGGAGAATCAACTCACCTTCTTCGCCGAGGGCATCGTAAGTGCGAATGTCGGCGGGTGGATACGAAACATAATCGGCACCCGGGCCCCGCAACAGCATGCCGCCCGAATTGTGAAAGCTTTGCACCGCAGCAATGTTTGGGTGTGCAAGAATGAACCGCCCCACGTTTGCGGTTTCCGGATAACTAAAAGGGAAGTCACCGGCGCCGTATTGCAGGTGGTTCGGTTGCCAATCACTTGGCCAGTTGCGGTTCATGTCGTATCCGCCTTTACCATCTTCATTGACCCGGCCGTCGCCATCGTTGTCGATGCCTTCTTGACCGAGCACTAAGTAATCGCCTTGCTGCTCGCCTTGTACCGGAACCAAAATGCGCGGGTCATCTTGATCTAAACGGTGGGTACCTTGGCCAAGCGCAACTTTTTTGCGCATGGTGAGAATTTCACCGTCACCATCGAGGTCGTCCATGTCGTCTTCATCGAAGAGGCCATCGCGATCATTGTCGGTAGGGGTGGTGCCGGTGCGGGAACTGCTTTGCGTATTTGCCGAGTTAAACCAGTGATCGCGGCCGTCCGGGTTTTGCGAAGGCAAAATGTAGAAGGTGCGTGAATCCAAAAGATTCTGGGCGCGTTCGTTGGTGTCGTAATGTTCGAGTAGCCACCACGCTAGGTAAATCGCAGCCTCTCCACCTTGCACTTCATTGCCGTGCACATTGCCATCGACCCACATGGCAGGCTTGTCTATGTCCTTGCCGGTTTTTTGATTGGTGAGAACCATGACTCGCATTGGGCGACCTTCATAGGATTCGCCAATGTCGACAATCTTCACAAACTTTGGATACGCCTTCTGCAAGCGCTTCATGTTGTCGAGCAACTCGCCGTGGGTGTAGTAACGATTCCACGGAATCTCAACTTTAGGTTCCCAACGCCCACCTTCTTCCTGCGCAAACAAGCTGAAGGATGTCGCGCAAACGGCAGCCGTTGCGAGCAGAATTTTCTTAAAGGAATAATGCATTAGTTTGCCTCCAAAACGAGAATGGCTTGGCCGGAGCTGGTAGAGGTTGCGGTGAGGTGCGCGGGTTTGGATCCGGCAGGTAAACGATAAATCCAATGCATTTCTTCATGGCCACCGAGGCCGTCTAGGCTCTCCACCGAAAGGTGCGAACGTCCAACTAGAATCTCGCCACCTTCAGGTAGGTTTAAGGTAATCCGCAAAGGCAGCGGGCTACGGTTGGTTTTGCCCATGGCGGTCATGGTTGGCATCAGACCTTGGTTGACTAAGGTGGCGCGTAGTTCAAACACTTCCGCAGCGTCTAAAGCACGGACTTCGACATCTTCCCAAACGATATGTGAAAAATCATTGGTCAGGCTGTCGAGGAAATCAGCGGTGTTGGTGGTGAGATCCGTGAGCAAATCAGGTGGCGGAGTGGTGCGCACCAAGGGCATCCATCCACCGATCTCGACCTCGCCTAAAGTTGGGTGACTAAACATTTCCCAGGGAAGGAAAGCATCGCCCGGGTACCAGGCATCGGCCCATGCGAGCAACTTGCGATCTTCACTTGCATCTTTCGGCAATCCTTGCTCCTCGCCATCCTCATCCTTTTCCTTCGCTTCGCCCATGTCGAGGGGTGGCGACCACAGCGAACTTTCCAGGACGATGGCACCTCTTTGGAAGTACATCCAATCGGCAAAGTTACCACTCTGATGTTCAGCACCGCGCACATCGGGATCCTCTCCGTAAAAACGCTCACCGAAGATCTTGAGCAGGCGTGCGTCGTCTTCTAGTGGATCGGTGGAAGAAGTATCGACCTTGTCCTTACCCTTCGGCGGCGATGCAAGGTTGTCCTCGTCATCCAAGACTAAAACCAAACAGATGGCGGGGTGCTCCAAAACAAACAGGGCAAGCGCGCGGCTTTCCGGCTCACTTAATTGAAAAGCGCCTGCAGTCGCCGCATATTGCTCCCATCGATGGGGGAAGTTCGCTTCGAGGACCACACCTCCGGTACTGTCTTCGTTTTCTAAACGGTCGCCATCGGCATCGGCGCCTTCGCGGATGAGGCGGAAGCTTCCAGCCTCACTCTTTTCAGCATCGGCTTCGCGAGAACTACGCGCTTCTTCCGGGTCCGCCAACATAGGGCCGCCAGTCTCCGGAACGCGCATCCAAGAAATGTGGCCATCGCCATTCAAATCCGAGGGGCCGTCTTCATCGAGTAAGCCATCGCGATCGTTATCGGTAGCTTTACCACGCCAAGCCGCATCGCCGGCGAGGACATGTGCCATGGCATCTGGGTTCGCAACGCAAAGCACGTGCACCGTGGCGCGTTCGGTAAGCGGAGTGCCTACCGCGGAGTAACGCTCGACCATGCTGATGGCCACTTCACTAGCAGCCAGTCGGTCGCCTTCTAAGTTTGCCACCACCAAAATTTCTGGAGTGCCAGTCGCGGTGCGGTCTCCAAGTTGTGGACCTTGAAAGGTGGCCATTAAAATAGGCCGCCCCTCTACGGTTTCACCAATCTCCGACACGCTCATGCCATCGGCCTTGCGCGCCCGACGGATCAAAATCTTTTCAATCTCTTCCGGCGTGCGGTAACCAATCGGCGGCAAGGCATGAAGAATGGTCGGGCGTTCGGCTGCAACACTCTCCTGCTCAGTGGGGACGGGAGTCTCCTGCGCCGCCATGGTGCAAACCAACAAAACTGTTGTAACGAGAATCATGGCCGCTAGCTTAGCACAGATGTGATTTCTATGTCGTTCTCCAAAGTTTGGTGGACTGGGCAACGATTCGCGATTTCTAGCAAGCGCTCACGCTGTTCCTGGCTTAGATCGCCCTCTACATGGACCACGCGATGGAAGACATCAACCTTGTCGATTTTCTTGTGGCTCAGTTCCACCCGGACATTTTCCAGCGGCCAATTTTTTTTACGCGCATACATGCTCAGGGTCATCGAGGTGCAGGTGCCGAGTGCCGCAAGCAAGTATTCATAGGGGGTGGGCCCCAGATTGGTTCCGCCAACTTCCGTAGGTTCATCGCCGATCAAAGCAAAGTCACGAATGGCGATGTTTTGTAAAAAGCCGTCGGACTTGCCACGGACTTCTACAGTAGGTTTCAGTTGGGTGGGCGCGGACACGCCAGAGTGTAGGTGTTGCTTTGTCGGCGGGGCAGTTAGAATCTTTGCGCGTGGGCCGGTAGCTCAATCGGTTAGAGCAGCGGACTCATAATCCGTTGGTTCCAGGTTCAAGTCCTGGGCGGCCCACCAACTCCTCTTGCGAAACTTCGTTACGACGAGGAGTTGCTGGGCCTCACAGGCCGACACTCCGCATGATCAGGAAGCGGAAGATTTGCTGCTCAGTTTTAGTTGAAGAAAGCATCGTTGAGTTCCCAATAGGCCTTGGTGTCGACAATATTTTCATTTAGCTTTGCGTAATCTAGAGCCGATTTCCCTTCGGGGGAGGTAGCTTTGGCGTTCGCACCTGCTTTAAGCAGCACCGAGATCACTTCTGGAGCGGAATTGTTCACGGCGGCCAGCATCAAGGG
>JAQBXR010000030.1 GCA_027623295.1 Planctomycetota bacterium | reverse complement strand
CGCCGTGTTCTACAACCGCGATTCCGCAATCCGCAGTTGGGAGGTCAGCGAAGTCAATGTCCTGCTCAAGACGGTGAGATAGCGCAGGCCATCTTCTGAATGTGATTGCGCAACGTCTACAAAATCCGAATAGATGGCGGACCAACAGATCACCACGGTCTTGCCGCGCAGTTCTTTCATGCTGAGCGACCTACCGTCAAGATCGGTCAAGGTGAGGTTGGCTGGCACCTCAGCGCAAAGGCGGAGCACCTTCGGCTCCTCTTGCTTATGCATACCTTCAGTCGGCACTGGCATTGGCGTGGCAGGGGGCTCTAACTGCGCAGCAAGAGGGCTGCACAACAGTGCGACGAGGCCAAGCTGGGTGATTGAGTCAGATTTAATTTTTATATCATAGGACACTCTGTTGGGCGTTCCCGTAGAGCGGAGCTAGCGGCCAAACAGCTGTTGGCCTAAATCCGTGAAGGCTTGGAGCTTATTTGCGTAAACGCCGGCCCATTGAGAATCAGGCACCAGGGTCTCTCCTTCTTGTGAAGGGAAAAAGTTCCTGGGATGCTCACCACTTTCCATCCAGCGTGCCTGCAGGGCAGCACCCAAAGCAGCACTCTCTTGTTCCTTAAGGATTTCCAGCGGTTGCTGCACCATGTCGCACAGGATGCGCGCCCACAATGGATTCTTGCCGCCGCCTCCGACCAAGCGCAAACGCTTCACCGGCAAATCCAAGGCCTGCAGGTGCTCTAATCCTTGAACAAGAGCCAAGCTGGCGCCTTCGATGGCCGCGCGGTAAAGCACGGCAGGAGCCAAGCTGCCGGCAGTCAAGCCATACAGCACACCACGTGCATGTGGCCAGTCAGGAGTCCGTTCGCCACTCAAATACGGTAAGAACAATGGGGTGTCGTCCGCTGGAGTCAGCTGACTTGCGGCAGCGGTCAACGCGGGGTGCGTCAAGTCGCTGGCCGCGCGAGCCTCTTCGACTACGGTGGTGCAGTTTTGCGTACACACCAACGGTAGGCCGCCGCCAAGGGCATCGCGAAACGGTGCGACGCATCCACTCGGATCCACCACGGCTTGATCACTATGCCCAAAGATGGTGCCGCTGGTGCCCAAGCTCATGACCCAGGTACCTTCTTCCCATGCACCTGCACCCAGTGCACTCATCATGTTGTCACCACTTCCAACGGAAATCGGTAAGTCCAACGGCAAGCCAAAGTACTTCGACCATTGAGGCTGTAGCTGACCATGCGTTGCTGTCGGCTCAAGCAATGGCAGCAGCATTTCCGGCAAGTCAGGGCAAATCTGTGCGGCTGCATCTTGTTGATAGTTTCCCGCAATCGGGTCGTAAAGACCGGTGCCGGAAGCGTCGCCGTGATCGGTGGCAAGCACGCCGCTTAAACGCAAGTTCAGCCAATCATGGGGCAGCGCAATATGGCGCAGGCGCTTGAACAACTCAGGTTCATGCTTCTGCATCCACAGGATCTTTGGTGCGGTGAATCCAGCAGGAACCGCGCGGCCAACCAAAGCGCTGACTTGCTGCGCTTCTTCCACTGCTTCTACGTCGCACCACAACTTGGCCGGGCGCAACACTTGTTGGCTTTCATCGAGCGCGACAAAACCATGTTGTTGGCCGGAAACGCCCAAGGCACGAATCTGATCGGCTTGGACTCCAGGCCGCTTCAACGCCATTTGCATGGCATGGTCAAAGGCTTGCCACCAGTCGGCTGGGTCCTGTTCCGCAGCACCGGGCCGCGGGTTTCGGGGAGAGGGTAGGCCGTCATGCCCGCGCGCGACGATGCAGTTCTGTTCCGCGTCAAAAACCACCACCTTGACCGACTGCGTGCCGAGATCCACGCCGAGGTATTGCGCCATGATTAGCGCACGCCGAACAAGTGTTCCATGGCGAGTTGGTCCAGCCGCTCATAGCGATGGCCCTTCTGCGCAAGTGCATCAGGATTCAAATTCAAGGCCTCCAGTGCCGCCAATCCTTCCGGCGTGAAACCCTTCAGCAACGCACCGACGCCATCCGGATCGGCGTGGTTCTCTGCGAGAATGTCTTGCACTTCCGCATCTGCATCGAAGGCAGCAGCTTTGGCAGCCAAGATCTTGTAGGTGCGCATGCAGCCATCGGCGAAATCCCAGACGCCATCGATGTCTTCCGTGCGATAGGCGTGCGCATCGAAATGCAGAGGGCCGCTGTAACCCGGACGTCCGCAGGTGCCTTCGAGTAGACGCACCAAGAAGAAAGCGCCTTTGGCATCTTCACTGCCAAAGCGCAGGTCCTGGTCGTAGCGGCCGATCCGTTGCGCGTTCAAGTCGATGTGGAATAGCTTGTTGACTTCCATCGCTTGGGCAACTGCGTGGACCATGCTCAGGCCAGGCATGTTTTCGTGTGCCACTTCCGGGTTTACGCCGACCATATCGGCATGGTCTAAAGTCTCGATGAAGTGCAGCATGTGACCGGTCGTCGCCAAGTACATGTCGCCACGTGGCTCGTTCGGCTTGGCCTCCAGCGCAAAACGCAGTGAGTAGCCTTGATCTTTGGTCCACGATGCAAGGAAATCCAAGCACTCGCGGTACCAAGAGATGGCGTCGCGGCAATCGCGGGCGGCGTCGGTCTCTACACCTTCACGACCACCCCAAAAGACGATGGTCTCGGCGCCCATTTCTACGCCCATGTCGATGGCACGCTTGGCTTTGCGCACTGCAAAGGCGCGGACCTTTGGATTGGAGCTGGTGAAAGCGCCGTCGCGGAACACCGGATGACTGAACAGGTTGGTGGTGGCCATGGGCACACGCATGCCACAGTCCTGCACCACATCCATGAATTCGCTCACAATCCGGTCCTGCTCTGCCGCGGAGGATCCATAGGGAACTAAATCGTTGTCGTGCAGGTTCACGCCGTAAGCGCCAGCCTTGGCCAAGCCGCGGACGATGTCGGTAGGGCTGATCCGCGGCCGCACCGGGCCGCCAAAAGGATCGGCACCTGGGTTACCGACGGTCCAAAGGCCAAAAGTGAAACGGTCGGCAGGGGAAGGAGTGTAGAGTTCGTTCATGACGGATTGGCTTGGCAAGAGTAGCGTATCGGCTGGACGCGCAATGGCGGCAGGCCAACAATGAGGGCGCGATGAAAACCATCAAAGGACCTGCGATTTTCCTTGCCCAATATATGGGCGAGAAACCTCCGTTCAATGACTACGAATTGGTGGCCAAATGGGCCGGCGGCTTGGGCTTCAAAGGCGTTCAAGTGCCGACCTGGGATGCTAACGCCATCGACCTCGATTTGGCGGCGGAGTCGAAGGACTATTGCGACGAGTACCGCGGCAAGATGGCTGCCTTTGGCGTGGAGCCGACCGAACTTTCCACCCACTTGCAGGGCCAACTGGTTGCCGTACACCCAGCTTATGACGAGTTGTTCGACGGCTTTGCGCCAGCGGAAGTCCGCGGCAATCCCAAGGCGCGTATGGAATGGGGCATCGATGAAGTGCGCAAGTCGTTATTGGCTTCGCGCAACTTGGGCCTGACTTCCACAGTCACTTTCAGTGGCGCACTTGCTTGGCCATACTTTTACCCATGGCCACCGCGGCCAGCAGGCTTGGTCGAGGAAGCTTTCGCCGAACTAGGTCGACGTTGGCGACCCTTGCTAGATGTCGCCGATGAGTGCGGCATTGACCTTTGCTACGAGATCCACCCTGGTGAAGACTTGCACGATGGCGTGACCTGGGAGCGCTTCCTCAAGGAAGTCGATAACCATCCACGGGCCAACATTCTTTACGACCCAAGCCACTTCGTCTTGCAAGGTTTGGATTACCTGCAATTTTTGGACTTCTACCACGAGCGCGTGAAGATGTTCCACGTCAAAGATGCCGAGTTAGTCTGCGATGGCCGCGTCGGTGTCTATGGCGGCTATCAGGACTGGGGCGACCGCGCTGGACGTTTCCGTTCGCTTGGCGATGGCCAGACCGATTTCGTTTCCATCTTCACCAAACTGGCCAAGTACGATTTCGAAGGCTGGGCGGTGCTCGAATGGGAATGTGCCTACAAGGACAACTTAGTCGGCGCAGCAGAAGGAGCTTCCTTCATTGCAGATCACATTATTGAAGTGGCGCAAGGCTCCTTCGATGACTTTGCTGATTCCGGCTCTGGCTTAGAAGCTAATCGCCGCATCTTGGGATTGGAAGAATGAGCGCAGAGAGCTCAACACCAACTGTGGGGCCAGTCCGCATTGGCATGATCGGTGGTGGTCCAGGCGCCTTCATTGGTGGGGTCCATCGTATGGCAATGGCCTTGGATGGTCGCTATCAGTTGATCGCTGGTGCTTTCAGCTCGTCGCCGGAAAAGAGTCAGGAGACTGGCCGCGAGTTGGGCTTGAACCCATGGCGGGTTTATGGCTCGTGGCAGCAGATGCTTGCATCAGAAGCCGGCTTGCCAAAGGAGCAGCGCATTGAGGCCGTCAGTATCGTCACGCCGAACCATGTGCACCATGGTCCTTCGGTGGCAGCACTTCATGCCGGCTTCCACGTGATTTGTGATAAGCCGCTGACCATTTCCTCCGCCTTGGCCGACGAAATCGTCGCCGCGGCTAAGAGTAGTGATTGCCTGTTCGCACTCACTCATAACTACACCGGTTATCCGATGATTCGTGAAGCGCGCGAGTTGGTGCAAAGCGGTGGTATTGGGCGCGTGCTCAAGGTCTACGCCGAGTACCTGCAGGGCTGGTTGGTCGACCCGATCGAGGAAAGCGGCCATAAGCAAGCTGCCTGGCGCACCGATCCAAGCCGCAGTGGCCCAGGTGGCGCACTTGGCGACATCGGCACCCATGCCTTCCACCTACTGGAACATGTCAGTGGCGAAAGGGTCACGCGCTTGTTCGGTCATCGCAGCAGTTTTGTCCCCACTCGCAAAGTCGACGACGACGCCATGGTGTTGCTCGAGTTTGCAGATGGCGCCACCGGCACTTTGACGGCAAGTCAGGTTTGCACCGGTCGCGAGAATGGTTTGCGTTTGCGCATCTATGGCACCGAAGGAGGCATAGAGTGGGAGCAGGAGAATCCCAACGATTTGCGCGTGTTGAAGAAGGATGGCGCCTTTGAAGTGCGTCGCCCTGGCAATGCTTATGTCGGTGCGGGCGCTGCCAGCTTGACGCGTTTGCCTGGCGGTCACCCGGAGGGGTACTTAGAGGGATTCGCCAACATCTACACAGCCTTCGCGCGTGCGATTCGCGGTGAGGAAAACCTGGATCATCCATACCCAACGGTCGAGGAGGGCCAACGCGGCGTTTTGTTCATTGAATCGGTGATCGCAAGTTCGGAACAAGCCAAGTGGGTACAGCTATGACCTGTTTGGGTAAGCCTGTGAAGGCGCTTTGTACTTTCGGTTTAGTCTTTGCCGGCAGCTCCGTTTTTTCCGCGCAGGTCGGCATGCCCGCCCAGCAGGAAGCGGCACCAGATTCCTTAGTTCTCAGCCTTGAGCGCAACTTATGCATGCAGTGCCATCAGGCACCGGAGGGCGTGGAGGATTTCTTGCGTCCACTGGCGGCACCGCCTTTGAATCACCTCGGTTCACGGGTGACTCCATCGTGGCTTTCCGCTTGGCTGATGGATCCGCAGAAGATGCGTCCAGGTACCCGCATGCCGAATATGCTGAGCGGTTTTCCAGAGGACGAGCGTCGCCAGATTGCCGATGACCTGGCGGCTTACTTGCTGAGCATGGATGGCAATGAGCCATTGGAGCTGCTTGAGGTGGGAGCAGACGTGGTGAAGGAAGGGGAGCAACTGTTCACTGAAATCGGTTGCATCGCTTGTCATGCGCAGGCCTTCGCGGATCGAGAACTGGCGGCGATGACTTCGGTGGGATCGCTGCGTGACCAACTGCTGATTCCGCATCAAATACGTCCAAGTGGCTTGATGCCGGATATGCATTTGAGTGAGAAGGAAGCACTGTCTTTGGCGAGTTGGTTGTTGCGCGAGCAGCAGGTGGGTGGCCCGGCCAAGCAACAATTGTTGAATGGCTGGAAGTGGCATGCCTATGAATACAGCGGCAGTTCGGCGTCTGGCCCTGATTGGGAAACCGCAGAAGTTTTTGGGCATGGTTTGGCTGAAGAGATCCACCCGAACTACGGAGGGCGCGAGGATCGCTACGGATTGGTCTTTGAGGGTGTTTTGCTGGTGCCTGAAGATGGCGAGTACCACTTCTATGTCGGTTCCGACGACGGCAGCACTTTGACGATCGGCGAAGAGACGCTCATCGATGCACGCTTCCATCAATCCCATACGCGTCGGGAACAAAGTCATTCTTTGACTGCTGGCGCGCATCCCATTCGGATCACCTATTACGAAGCCACTGGCGATGACAGCCTTGAAGCTGGATGGTCAGGCCCTGGTTTTGAAGAACGTCCTTTTGCTGCCGAAGATGTGCAACACGAGGGACAAGTCTTTGCACCGTTGGCCTCTTTGGAGATCGCGCCGACAGCCGATGCCCAACGTGGCGCGCAGTGGTTTGAAAAGTTGCGCTGTGCGGCTTGCCACACGTCCTCCGCAGAGATCGGTAGCGCCCTGAACTCTGGACCAGCATTTGACGAGCTGGTTTTCGATCAAGGTTGCTTGAGCGAATTTCCTATTACAGGAGTGCCACACTATGAGTGGGACTCCTCCGAGCGCAATGAGCTTAAGCAAGGCGTCGCCCATAACGACTTTCTGCAGGCACGATCCGGCTCAACTGAGTTCTC
Source organism: Planctomycetota bacterium (assembly GCA_027623295.1). Classification (GTDB taxonomy): domain Bacteria; phylum Planctomycetota; class UBA1135; order UBA1135; family UBA1135. The sequence goes on along the minus strand of JAQBXR010000030.1, from coordinate 5,172 downwards.
CCCATCTAAATCCGCCGTGCGCGTAGCGACCACCATGGAAGCCATGCAATGCACCGCTTGCCATCAACGGGATGGCGTCGGCGAACCAAGTGAAGAGCAGATGCGTTTGTTTGTCGGCGAAGGCGATTTAGGTGAAGAGGGGCGGATTCCACCTGCGCTGACCGGTGTCGAGGCCAAGCTTCAACCGCATTGGTTGGCCAAGGTGATTACCAACGGCGAAAAGGTGCGGCCCTATATGAAGACGCGCATGCCCTCATTCGGCGAGCAAGTCGGTGGCGTAATCGCACGAGATCTGCATGCCAATCGTCGTCCGATGCCGGCGCTTCCGCAGCGCGATTTCGATGTGGCTGAGGTACAGATGGGGCGTGAGATCGCCGGTACCAATGGACTAGCGTGCATCGTTTGTCACAACATGGCGGGGCATAAGTCACCGGGTATTCCTGGCCTTGATTTGGCCACCGTCGCAGATCGCCTGGAGCGGAGTTGGTTCCAGCAGTGGTTGCGCAATCCTCATCAGATGCGCAGCAATACGCGCATGCCGGTGTTCTGGAATGAGGAAGGCAAGTCGGCCCTCACGCGTTTGGGCGAGGGCGATGCTTCGGTGCAGATCAACGCCCTGTGGGCATACTTTTCGCTTGGCGCGGCGATGCCCTTGCCGCAAGGTTTGATCACCAACCCCAATGTTTACAGTTTGATCCCGATGGACCGCCCGCTGTACTTCGGCACCTTCATGGAGGGCTTGAGTGCGCGTGTGCTTACGGTTGGATTTCCTGAGCGAGTCCACCTTGCCTTTGACCAGCACAACGTGCGCTTGGCCAAGGTTTGGCGTGGTGAATTTATGAACGGCAAAGGCACGTGGGATGGCCGCGCTGGGGAACTTGAATCACCTGCAGGTGTAGAGATTCTGGACTTACCTACAGGACCACCCTTCGCTTGGTCAACCGATGGCTCCGATTGGCCCACGGAAAGTGGCAAGGATGCCGGCTGGCGCATGGTCGGACAACGTCGCGATGCCGACGGCAATCCCACCTTCCGTTATCGCTTTGAGGATGTGCAAGTGGAAGAATCCTTCCTGGCGAAACTCGGTGCCGACGGCGCTTACTTCGAACGCAGTTTCTTGCTGTCCTCGCCGCAACAAGCGACCGGTTTGATGCGACGTTGGTTGGATGAAAACGGTGAGATTCAAGTTGCGGCGGTGGAATGGACACTCGCAGAGGGCGGCTACATCGCCAAGATTGAGGAGGAACTGAAATGGTAATGCTCACGATACTTCTGGCATCTGTACCCCAGGTGCAGGCACCCACCGAGGCACCCACCGAGGCACCCACCGAGGCGGATTACTATCAAGCCCAAGGCGTTCCGATTCCTGAAAACATCGAGCTAGAGATCGGTGGCATTCAGCCGCTGGAAGATGGCTCCTTGTTGGCTTGCACACGTCGCGGTCAAGTGTGGCGCATCACGAATCCGTTGAGTCGGTCGCCTAAGTTCTCGCTGTGGGCCGACGGCCTGCAGGAACCACTCGGCCTGTGGCTTCATGAAGGTTGGATTTACTCAGCCACGCGCGGCGAGTTGTTGCGCATGCGCGATAGCAGTGGCGCTGGTCGCGCCGATGATTTCGAAACCATCAATGATGATTGGAACATCAGCGGCAATTATCACGAGTACAACTTCGGTCCGCGTCCGGATGCCGAAGGCAACTGGTGGATCACCACCAACCGCGGTTTTGGTGGCGAACCATTCGGCAAGCCAGATTGGCGCGGTTGGGCATTGCGCCTGAAGCCCGGTGAAGACATGGAGCCGATGGCCGCTGGTTTGCGTTCCCCAGCTGGCCTGGAGTTGAGTCCTTGGGGCGAGTTGTTCTACACCGATAACCAGGGTGAGTGGTGTGGTGCCAACAAGTTGTCAGTCATCAAGGAAGGCGCCTTCTACGGCCATCCCTTCGGCATTGAATCGGCCAAGCTGCCGCAATCGCATGTCACCTACCCTGGTAAGAATCCCGACGGCATCATGATGCCAAAGGCACATACCGAATTGCCGAACTTCCAGCTGCCAGCGGTATGGTTCCCCTACAACAAGATGGGACGCTCGGCCAGTGGCATGGCTTGGGATCGCAGCGAAGGCGCATTCGGACCTTTCGCCGGCCAGCTGTTCGTGGGGGATCAATACCAAGCATCGGTGATGCGAGTGTCGCTCGAGAAGGTCGCCGGCGAATGGCAAGGCGCTTGCTATCCCTTCCGCAAGGGTTTGGCCGCGGGCGTGATTCGCGTACGTCAGGCGGAAGATGGTGGGCTTTGGGTCGGCATGTCCGATCGCGGTTGGCCATCACTGGGTACCGAAGGCTACGGCTTGCAGAAGTTGAGTTGGAGTGGCGAAATGCCTTTCGAGATTCACGAGATGCGCGCCAAGTCAACGGGTTTTGATGTGCAGTTCACCAAGCCGGTCAACTTGGATCAAACCAAGGATTCTTTGCTGGTTTCATTGAGCATGAGTAGCTACACCTACGAACTGCACAGCGCTTATGGCAGCGACGAGATGGAGACCCAGGAGCTGACCATAAGCGAGCATCACTTCTCGGAAGATGGATTGATCTTGCACATCAGCGTCGATGGCCTTCGTGAGGGTTATGTGCATGAGCTTCACGTCATGGATGTCTCCGACATGGACGGCAACCAACTGCTCCATGATGTGGCGTACTACACCTTGATCCATATCCCGGCCGAGTAGCTGATTTCCGCCGCCCTGGGCTTCCGTGATGGTGAGGCCTTCGATGCGCGTTGGTAACGTTTGCGCAGTCACAGAGGGAAAGGCCGATGGCACTTGGTGGGCGGTTGCCTATCTCGGTGCAGGCAAGACTTATAGCACCCAGGTTTTGCATGAGAGGAACAGGCTAGAGGCTTGGCGAATCATCAAGAAGGAGATCGGAACCGAAGCCTGCAAGGAACTCAAGGACTCACTTAAGGAATCGGTTCTTTCGCTGACTGCATCTGGCAAAAAGCTACAGCAGCTCTATTCGGAGAATGACACGTCTTCTATATCGTTGCACCGTGCCGATCTTATGGACCGCCTGCGCGATTGCCTTGAGCCATTCGATCCTGACGTGCGTAAGCTGATGGCCGTGGCAGCTGTTTGTGATGTGGCGAAGAAAACTAATCCTCAGGCTTGGCGTACTCATTCCGGGAATGTTCCGGTGAACGACCGAAAGGTCCAGGGTGCTCTCTTCAATAATTAGGGTCAGCCCATTGGCGTGTGGTGGTGCCGCCTTCAGGGTGCGGGCGGCTGCCTCATCCGGCTCAGGAACCGTACGCCCAAAACTCAAGCCCCCCCAAAAAAAAGCCAACAAAGCCAACTCCTCAAATTCCTCCCGCGTACTCTCATCCACCAATCTCCCGACCTACTTACCAGAAGCATCAAAAGCCAGAGTCACCGGAACCGGACCCGGAAGATCCAGTACAGCATGGATGCCATCGTAATCGCCTTCATCAAAGATCAACACTTCCATAGGCAAGCCGGCTTGAAAGTGGATGAGTTTGCAGCCACCCCTTGCGGGGCCGATTCCGCTCCGCTCCATCAGCCCCGCAAGGGGCATCAACCTAGTCGACTCTCACCTTGTTAGATGGGCGGACATTGGGGGCATGCCACCGCGTGTCACTTTAGGGCTTGAACCAATAATCGGGGTTAGGCCATTCGCCGAGAGTTTTTCAGTGAGGTAGAAAACCATCTTTGATGTCAGAGTCCAGGAAATCCAAAAATGGATATTTAGGCTCCTGCGATGATCGCGCGAACGAGAAGTAAGCATACTCTCTGGCAGCATCGTTTAAGTAATCCATTACCATCATCTGTGGCGCAAGCCTCTTGGGGGTCCAACCTGCTCTAAGGAGCGGATAATTAGCCCAGCCCCATTTGCGCTTTTCAACAGGATCGGAAATGATGGCGAGATTGGCAAATAGTTCTTCCTCAAGAAGAACCTTGTAGTAGGGCTGCTCCATGACAACAAGAAGCCATGGGTGGTAATGCCAACGCAGGTATAATCCACGGAATACGATTTCATCCTTGTAGGTAAATGAGAGGTATTTTTTTTCTAAATCCACCTCTAAATCTCCGGATATCCGCATGGGAAAATCATCCATTTAGGCGATCTGTGGGGAAAACATGGCCGAACGAACCACCACCCTTGATGTGGTTCCACCATTTGCACTTCGACCCAGTTGGTGATGCTCGATGCCATTATGAATTGCCCCGAAACTTTAATGCCATCAACTATTACGCTGATTGGAATGTATTTCCCTATTGGAATTCCTGGTCCCACAACTACCTATCCTGTTTGTTTGTGTTGTCCGTAGGCAATGAATCGCTTTGTGAAATTCCTTCCACATAATTTTTGATGTCAGAGTCCAGGAAAGCGAGGAATGGATATTTAGGCTTCCTCGGTGATGTGTGCGGGAAGTAAACATACTTTCTGGAAGCAACCTTTAAGTAATCCATTACCATCATCTGTTTCGCAAGCCTCTCGGGGTAAAAACCACGCTTCTGGTCCGACCATTCTGTCACGCCATATTGTTGGGCAACCGATTGCTGCATTCTGCTGCCGTGATGGACAAATAGTTCTTTCTCAAGAAGAATCTTGTAGTAGGGCTCCTCCATGACAACGAACAGCCATGGATGGCCTTGGACATGCAGGTAGAATCCATTAAATTCGACTTCTTTCTTGAAGGTAAATCTGAGATATGTTTTCATTTTGTGACCTCCAATAACCTTTTCACACTCATCAAATCAAGTGAGAGACTCTCTCGGCAGGACTGAGTGAAATCAGTGCCGACGTCGTGTACATCCTCGATGGCCTGCTTTAACTCAAGCGGTGGCACAAGGAATTGATCCATTTCACAAGAGGGTATTTCTTGAGACAAATGGGGGGAATGAAGAATTAGAGGGTAAGTTCCCATGACACATGTTTGTACCCAATCAGGCGAAGGGCGACCGCATCGAGCCCGGCATTAGCACCTTGACATGTGTCAGGTTGCTTTCGCAGTCAGCAGGCCGGGACCCTCGTGCGAATCTAGATGAGCCATCACGATACAGACTTTTTGGAATAGTTGAAGGGGATATTGGAAATATTTAATTTGGCCGATAGGAATCGTCGAGACTGGCCTGCCCCAATCACCAGCACTGCACAAA
>JAQBXR010000016.1 GCA_027623295.1 Planctomycetota bacterium | reverse complement strand
GAACTTCCCTGAGTTCATCACCGAGAGCCAGCGCATGCCTGACGCACTGAGTCGCCTGGGCGAAATGGTTAAAACTCCGACGGCGAACATTGTCAAATTGCCGAACATCAGTGCTTCGGTGCCTCAGCTGCAAGAGGCCATTGAAGAATTGCGCAATCAAGGTTACGAGGTTCCCGTTTATCCAGAAGATCCGCAAAATGATGCGGAGCGGGACATCCAGTCGCGGTATGCCGCAGTGTTGGGTTCGGCCGTAAATCCGGTATTGCGCGAAGGGAATTCCGATCGCCGTCCGGCAACTGCCGTGAAGTCTTTTGCACAAAAGTCGCCGCACCGCATGATGAAGGACTGGCCGACAGAGGGTTCGCAAACGCGCGTTGCTCACATGGACGCCGGTGATTTCTTTGCAAGTGAGCAGTCGATGACGCTAGCTGCGGCCACCACCGCGCGTATCGAATTCGTTTCTGCAGCAGGCGAGACCACGCTTTTACTAAAATCTTTGCCGCTGCTTGCCAAAGAAGTGATTGACGTTTCCTCGATGAAGGTAGATGCCCTGCGCGCGTTTTACTCCGAGCAGATGGCCATCGCCAAAGAAAAAGGCTTACTTCTATCGCTGCATCTTAAAGCGACCATGATGAAGGTGTCGGATCCTATCTTGTTCGGCCACTGCGTTTCCGTTTACTTCGCCGATGCGCTTAACAAACATGCCGACTCTCTAAACGAGGTGGGTGCCAATGTTAATTTCGGGCTTGCGAATGTCCTTTCCAAGCTGGGTCGCCTACCCGTAGATAAGAAGGAGGAAATCGAATCCGACATTAAAGCCTGTCTAGAAACGGGTCCTGACTTAGCGATGGTCGATTCACGACGCGGGATCACCAATCTTCACGTTCCTAATGACGTCATTATTGACGCTTCGATACCAGTGGTGGTGCGCGATGGCGGACGTATGTGGAACAGGAACAATGAACTGCAAGATACGCTTGCCATCATCCCCGACCGTTGTTACGCCACGATGTACCAGGCGGTCATTGAAGACTGTCAAGCGCACGGACAATTTGATCCTTCGACTATGGGCAGTGTTGCCAACGTTGGGTTGATGGCAAAGAAAGCCGAAGAGTATGGTTCCCACAACAAGACTTTTTCTGCGATGGGTGCCGGAGTGATCCAAGTGCTTAACGCGGAAGGTGAGACCTTGCTCTCGCAAGAAGTGAATGAGGGCGACATCTTCCGCATGTGCCAAACCAAAGATGAAGCGATTATGGATTGGGTTAAGTTAGGCGTCAATCGCGCGCGTGCCACGGGTTCGCCTGCAATTTTTTGGCTAAACGCAGAACGCGGTCACGATGCCCAGCTCATTCAGAAAGTTGAAAAGGCTTTGCGTGATCATGACACCACTGGATTGGAAATAAAAATTCTTCCTCCAGTCGCAGCCATGCATTTTTCACTCGAGCGCATACGCCGCGGTGAAGACACCATTGCTATTACTGGCAACATTCTGCGTGACTACCTCACCGATTTGTTCCCTATCTTAGAATTGGGTACAAGTGCACGCATGCTCTCGATTGTGCCGCTGCTACGAGGCGGTGGTTTATTCGAAACCGGAGCCGGCGGTTCCGCTCCGAAGCATGTGCAACAGTTCGTTGAAGAAGGCCACCTGCGCTGGGATTCCCTGGGTGAGTATTGCGCCTTGGTGCCTGCTTTTGAACAAGCAGCAGCAGCCACGGATAATGCTCAGATTTCCGTTCTTGCCGAAACATTAGATACCGCCATTGGCCAGTATCTAGCGCATGGACGCAATCCTTCGCGCAAAGTGAACGAGCTCGACAACCGTGGGGCGACCTACTATTTGACGCTTTATTGGGCAGAGGCTTTGGCTAATCAGAATAAAGACGCGTCGATGCAAGAGCGCTTTGCTCCAGTAGCTCAGGCACTTGCCGAGCACGAACCAACCATCTTGAAAGAGCTGCTTGCCGCGCAAGGTAGGCCCACCGATTTGGGAGGACATTATCACCCTAATGCCGAGCTGCTCTCCAGCGCCATGCGTCCAAGTGCAACCTTGAACAAGATTCTGCAGTTCTAGAGTCAGAGACTAAATCTCGGTCGACATTCCTAAGCTGTTGCCAAGGGTGGCCGACGCATAGGTCTTCTACGGCGATGGTCAAGATTGCATTGGGTCAACGCCAACTTACGGATCTTGCAGAAGGGCGATTCCAGCAAGCGCAGGATATCGCGGAATCCTTCCTGCTCGAGATTGATCCGCTAATCGCTTCCCTCCCCGGCAGTGGTCCCGCACGCGAACGCATCATCAGTCGCGGCACCGACTACCTGGAACAACTACTCGCCTCCGCGCGCGCCGCTGCCGATGCCGCCGTAACTGCCGCGCGCTTAGTCGTGGCCGGGGAGCGCGCAGCCTTCAGTGCCACGCGGCCGCCCGGGCATCATGCTGGCCGTGACTTCATGGGAGGCTATTGCTTTTTGAACTTCTCCGCATTGGCGGCGACCACCTTGCAAGATGGGGGCGCCAAGCGAGTGGCGATTCTCGATGTGGATTACCACCATGGCAACGGCACCCAAAGCCTGTTCGAAGACCGTGGCGATGTCTTCACCCTGAGCATCCACGCCGACCCGCTTCATGAATATCCCTTCTACCTCGGCCATGCCGACGAAACTGGGCACGGCGAAGGCCTCGGCGCCAATGCGAACTTCCCCTTAGCGCCGGGCGCGAGTAGCGCCACTTGGTTCCGCGCACTTGAGGAAGCGGCCACACGCATCGCCGCCTTTGCGCCCGACGCCTTAGTCGTGCCGCTTGGTCTCGACACCTTCGTCGGCGATCCATTATCGAGCTTCCACCTCACCGGCACCGACTTCCTGCGTCTGGGCGCGCGTCTACAGGCCCTGAACTTGCCCACAGTATTCATCCTCGAAGGCGGTTATGCCGTCGCCGAACTAGGGGAGAACGCTGCCCTCGTCCTCGACGGCTTCGAAGGCGCTAGATGACTCCCGACGCGCCTTACCCTGGTGTTATAAACCGACGCTAATCGGATGGTTCTTGACCAAGCTGGCGCGTTGGCAACGCAGCAAGCGCATGAGCTCTTCTCGGGTTGGCGTGAGTCCGACCAGAGTCACCATGCGTTCGGCCAGCGTGCCGCCTTCGGCATAAGCTTGCAGCAGCGGCTTGAATTCTTCGCTCATCTCGGCACTCCACTCAGCCTCGAGCAAGTCGGTCCAAAGCCGGCGTAAGGAAAGCGCAGGGTGTAGCGCCTGACCCAATGCCGCAAGGATTTCGGGGTCGCTGACTACCGCGGCACTTCCATCCATAACGGTTGCCGCAAACTCGCATCTGGGTAGCTGGAAGTGGTATTCGGCAGGGCCTTTTCTGAGGGCCACTGGTGCTGGTAAGCAGCGATCGATGCCCATTTTGCTGCGCCGCATTTTGTGAAGCTAGGGAAGCTCTGATTAACGCCGTTGCGCAGCTCCGGCGTCGTCCAATTCGATGGCGAAACTTTTACCTCACCGTGATTCAAGAAGTCACGCGGGCCTTGCAAAATTATTAGCCTAGCCCAACCCCGGCACTACCCAACCAGCGCGGTAATCCTTATGCAGGAACCCATTCGCAAGAATATTGCTGCCAAAGTTCATCTGACTTGCATTCCATTGCAGCGTTTGCCCTGGGAACTCCAACGCTACGTTGCCGAGTAATGCAACTTCCGTAAGCAGGCCGGCGTAATCAAAACCCGCGGTAGCTTCTACGCGGTTAAAGCATGCATCGACCCATTGATGCCAGTGGTTGCGGCCGGCAATGTCTGGAAGTTCCAACGCGCGTTCGGCTTCACCGACGGGGAAGAACCGACATGGTTCATAAGGGCTGACCATAAGCGCACCTTTTTTTCCCACGAACAAACTTCCGTTAGCATAGGGATCGGTGATTCCGTATTCATCAAACAAAGACTGTGGCTTACGCCCGCCATCGTGCCATGTAAGGTCAATGCCATCTTGGTGGGTGAGCTCGGTAGGGCCAAAGCGGTATTGCACTTCGGACCACAATGGGAAGCTATCGGCCTTCGGTTTCGGACCGTTGGAACGAATGGTGCTCGGCTGACCTAAGCCTAGGAACCACAATGCAGGATCCATTAGGTGACACGCCATATCGCCCTGCGCTCCGGTGCCGAAATCTTTGCGACCGCGCCAAACGAAGGCGTGATAGGTGTCGTTTTTGTACTCGCGTTTCGGCGCAACGCCCAACCACAAATCCCATTCCAAGGTATCTGGTGGAATGTCGCCGCCAGCTGGCTTCACCACATCTTGCGGCCACCAACCTGCAGGGCGGTCGGTCCACACATGCGCTTGCTCCACTGGACCGCAAATGCCGGAACGGAACACTTCAATCGCACGCAGATAGTTTTGACCGGAACGGTTTTGAATGCCCATTTGCGTAACCACACCACTCTTGCGTGCAAACTCAGCAATGCGCCGCGCCTCGACTACAGTGTGGGTTAATGGTTTTTGACAATACACATGCTTGCCCATGGCCATGGCGGACATGGTGACCGGAGCATGCATATGGTCCGGCGTGGAAACGCAAACGGAATCAATGGAGCGCTTTTCCTCACGCAACATGACCCGCCAATCGCGGTAAGTGCGCGCCGCCGGATGCAGCGCGGCAGCTTTGGCGAGATTGTTGGAGTCGACATCGCACAGGGCGACGACTTGTACATCTGGGTGGGAGCTAATCTGTCCCAAATCGCCGGAACCCATGCCACCAACTCCAACCGCCGCATGCCGCAACTTCTGTCCGGGCTTCAAATAGCCGGGCATCTGACAAGAAACCGCAAGGCCAGCGGCGCCAGCAGCAGAAAGGGCAAGGAAGTCGCGTCGGGTGAGGTGGGATGCCATGAGGAACGACGTTATCCTTGCCGTGCGCTCTGCGCATGCATCCTATGCCTTTCTCTCAACAAACCGTCCTCGTTACTGGCGCCAGTTCCGGCATTGGGCAGGCTTGTGCTGAGGTTTTTGCAGCAGCAGGTGCGCGACTTTTGCTTTGTGCGCGGCGCGAAGACCGTTTGCGCGACCTTGCAAGTCGCCTGCGCGCGGAATTTGGAGCCGAGATCTTGGTTTTTAGCTTAGATGTGCGCGACCGCAGCGCCGTGGAGGAAGTGTTTCAAGCACTCCCGGCTGAATGGCAAGACATAGACGTTTTGGTGAACAATGCTGGCCTGTCGCGCGGCTTGGAACCGCTGCAAGAAGGGAGCTACCAAGACTGGGATGAAATGCTCGACACCAATGTCAAAGGACTGCTCAACATTAGCCGGACGCTGCTGCCGAGAATGGTGGCGCGCGGCGAAGGCCAGGTTGTCAACATTGGTTCCATAGCTGGCCACGAGGTTTACCCCGGCGGTGCGGTTTACTGTGCAAGTAAACACGCGGTAGATGCCATCACCAAGGGCATGCGCCTAGATTTGAACGGCACCGGCATTCGGGTCAGCACGGTCGACCCTGGCCTGGTGGACACCGAATTCAGTAGCGTGCGTTTTCATGGTGATACCGAACGCGCCGCTTCTACTTACCAGGGCATGACGCCTCTCTTCGGCAAAGATGTTGCCGAAACGGTTCTTTGGGTTGCTTCACGACCGAAACACGTGAACGCCGCCGAGATCCTTTTATTACCTACCGATCAAGCGAGCTGTGGCAAAGTCCACCGCCGCGAATCCTGATCCATGACCAATCCTCTACCTACCCTCGATTGGTTGCATGTTTGCGACCACGCCTTCCGCGATGAAACTGGCAAGCTATGCATGATCGGCTTGTTCGATTCACTGGCTTCCGTGCAACTTCCCGGCCGCCTACCTATGCTTTGCGTCGCTCTCGGCTTGAGCGATGGCTTTGGCGATTATGAAGTGGGTCTTCAAATCGAAGCGCCAAGCGGCAAGGCGCAGAACATGAAACTGCCAACGGTCAACCTTTCAGACCGCAAGGCTAAGGCACGTGCCGTGATTCGCTTGGCAGGCATGCCTTTCGAAGAGTTTGGCACTTACACCTTCCGTTTGGTCCTCGATGGCGCTCCGGTGGAGTGGCCGGTGCACAGATTAGACCACGTAGAAGCTCAGCAGCAGCGAGGTGGAGCTCCACCTCAGGGAAATCTCGGTGGTATGCCGCCACTTCCAGACTTCCCAATGAATTAAACTGGCCGTATGGTCAGTTTCCTGTTCGCATCGGTTCTGCTTTTTGCCCAAGAGGCGCCCCAACCCATCCTTTCGCCACCCACTTTGACAGCCTTGGAAAACCGAGTGGTGCAACCTGTGGAATTAGGCCAGGTGAAGTGGGGGCGTGATTTCGAAAAGGGTTTACTTCTCGCGGCGGAATCGAAAAAGCCCGCCTTACTTCTGTTTCAGGAAGTTCCCGGCTGAAGTGGTTGCCAAGAATATGGTGCTCAGGTCTTGACGCACCCATTGCTGGTAGAAGCCGCGGAAGAGTTGTTCGTTCCGATTGCGATTTTCAACAACACCAAAGGCGATGCCGATGCCGCGGTCCTTGCCCGCTATGAAGAGCCTGCTTGGAATTTCCAAGTGTTGCGCGTGGTGGATGGCAGAGGTGACAACCTCATCCCGCGGGTAGCCAAAGATTGGACGACCTCCGCTTTTGCCGATGCGATGGTCGATGGCCTGAAGGCTGTGGAGTTGGAAGTACCTTCTTGGCTCACTTTGGTCGCGGCGGAAGAGGCCGCCAAGAAGCGAGGGGTTGAAACGGTGATCTTCGGCATGGCCTGATTTTGGATTGGCGAGGCCGAGTTCGGTCTCCTCGATGGCGTGGTCAAAACCCGTCAAGGTTGGATTGGTAAAGAAGAAGTGGTCAAGGTTTGGTTTGATCCGAAGGCGGTGTCCTACGAATCCATGTTGGATCACGCCAAGGCGAATCAAGGCGGGCGTCACGTTTGGGATTCCCGCCAAGGGGAAGAGTCGGGCTTTCGTTTGGATGGGGAGCAGAAGTACTATCTCCTTCAGTCACCGTTACGCGATTTGGTTTTGTCCGAAACCCAAGCAAGTCGGGTCAATGCCTCCTTGAAAGGCAACTGGCAGCAATACCTCGCGCCGTCGCAGTTGCAGCGAGCTGAAGAACTCCTTCACCCTAAAAAGAAGTAACCCAACATGCCTGCCGAAGAAATACTGGAAGGAGCTTTGCTCTCCGAACCCATGCAAGTGCTTGCCGTTCTGCTTGGCTTCCTTGCCTTGCTGTTCTGGATGAACGCGCATAAGCAGTTCGGCAAAATGTTCCACGTGATCCCGCTTCTGGTGTTTGCGTATTTCGTGCCGACCTTGCTGTCCAACAGCGGCGTGATTCCGCTCACGAGCCCGCTGTACGACTTCGTGAAGACCTACCTATTGCCAGCAAGTTTGTTGCTGCTGACCTTATCGGTAGACATTAAGGGCATCATAAAACTTGGACGCAATGCGGTGTTCATGTTCCTTGGAGCCACCGCCACCATTGTGATCGCAGGGCCGATTGCTTTATTCCTGTGCCAGGGTCTTATTCCAGAGGAAAACCTAGACCAGGCTTGGCGCGGATTGTCAGCCTTAGCGGGTTCCTGGATTGGCGGTGGAGCGAACATGATTGCCCTGCAAGAGCATGCAGGCGCGGGGCCTGACATTATGGGCGCCATCATTGTGGTCGATGTTGCTGTCGCCAACATTTGGATGGCCGTGCTGCTGTGGTTTGCCGGCCGTGAAAAAAAGGCCGATGCCAATATTGGTGCTGACCGCAAGAGTTTGGATGAAGTGCGCGAACGCGTGGAGAACTACGAGGCTTCCGTTTCAAGGCCGACCGATCTTGGTTCTTTGCTCATGATTTGTGCCTTGGGTATCGGCGGCACCGTGCTTGCCCGCGCCTTGGGGGCAGATTTAGATGGCTGGGTTGGCGAGCATTTGCCTGCGCTTGGCGCCTACATCAAAGGTTTCACCTGGATTGTGCTTATCGTTTCGGCATTTGGTCTCATCCTTTCCTTTACGCCTCTGCGTCGTTTGGAAGGCGTGGGAGCGAGCAAAGTCGGTTCGGTATTTCTTTACCTTTTGGTGGCCACGATTGGTGCCAAGGCGGAGTTTTCTGAAGTGGCCAAGCCAGAAAATGCAGGCTTAGTTGTGGTTGGCGCAGTGTGGATGTTCATCCATGCCATGCTCATGCTCGGTTTGCGCCGCATGATGAAAGCCCCAATCTTCTTCCTTGCAGTGGGCTCGAAAGCGAACATCGGAGGTGCAGCTTCGGCACCTGTAGTGGCCAGCGCTTTCCATCCGGCACTAGCGCCAGTGGGGGCTTTGCTCGCGATTGCGGGCTATTTACTCGGCACCGTTGCAGCAATTGCTTGCTCGTGGATGTTGGAGTTCATCGCCGGCTAAATCAAACTCAGCGTGCGCCTGTTTCCGCTTTACCTGCTTCTCTTCGCGCTTGGCTTTGGCCTGGTGCAAAAGATGCTTCACCAAGTGGTGCCAGAGCGTCTCAAGGTGGAGTGGTACGAAACCATACAAGCCGAGGTCGATGTCATCTTCCTTGGCTCCAGTCACGTCTTTCGGCAATTCGATCCACAACTTTTCGACGCACAACGCAAAGAAGAAGGAACGCCTTATCGCTCGGTGAATATGGCGGCGCTTGGCATGGACGTCCACGAAGAGGCCTACATGCTCGGGCGCATTCTGAAACAAAAGGCGGAGCCTTTGCGATGGGTCATTGTGGAGGCTTTACCGCTCGAATTGGACATGCAAAACGAAAACGATTTCGGGTTGCGGCGCATCGAATGGCATGACACGCCGACAACTTGGCGCTTGGTGCGTGCGATTTGGCAGAGTGATTTACCCAATGCGGAGAAGCGGTCTCTTTTGCAACGGCATGTGGAGCATTGGTGGCGTAGGACTTTGTCTTTGGCTCGCGGTATGGATGGAGTTGCTGCCTTTGGCTTAAAGCCTTTGGAATATTATGCAGACCAGTCCTCCCTTGGCGCCCAAAGGAATGGATATGTGCCGCTGGAAGTGGCCACCGCCGATCAGAAATCGCTAGGCATGCGCCAAGAGTTCCGTCGCTCCCCGCAGAAGCTTCTGCGCGCTGCGGAAGAGTTACCCTTGGTCGATGATGGTGGCCAGCCAAGTTCCGGCCAACTAGCCATGGTGCGTGAAATGGAAGCGCTCGCCAAGCAGCATGGCGTCGGCCTGGTGTGGTGGATCCATCCAAACCTAAAGCGCTATAGCGGATGGCGTCAAATGAAAGCCAACGGCGATATTCAGCACCTAATCGCCTATGACGATCCTGAGCGGTATCCCGAGTTGTACCGTGTGCTGGCGCACTTCGATTTATATCACTTGAATCGCCAAGCCTCCGAACGCATGACGATGAACTTTGCCTTCGACTTTGTCGAATCTGTCTTGGCGGAGGAAAACTAAACCGTGCTGTTCACCGAGTTTCGCTTTCTCGCATTCTTTGCACTGGTATTTACCGTGCATTGGTGTTTGCGTGGACCGAAAGCACGTAAGGCTTGGTTACTTCTAGCGAGCTACGGTTTTTACGCGGCATGGGATTGGCGTTTTCTGAGTTTGATTCTCGGCTCCACCCTGGTGGACTACTTTGCTGGACTGCGTATTCAAGATGCAAGCTCGGACCGCGGACGTAAATGGGCCTTGCGTCTATCGCTGTTTGCCAACCTTGGAATCCTTGGCTTCTTTAAGTACTGCAACTTCTTTTTGGAGTCGACCGCCAACCTATTGAGTAACCTCGGTTTTGAGCCGAACTTGCCCACTCTGGCTATTATCCTTCCCGTAGGTGTCTCTTTTTTCACTTTCCAAACGATGTCGTACTCCCTCGACATCTATTTCAAACGCCTTGCACCAACCCGTTCTCTTCTAGACCTTTCGCTATTCGTCGGTTTTTTCCCGCAGTTAGTGGCCGGCCCGATTGTGCGTGCCTCGGACTTTTTGCCGCAACTCGCGACGCCTAGAAAACTGGCAAGCATTGCGTTTAAACCGGCACTCTTCCTCTTCCTCTCTGGGTTTATCAAGAAGGCGGTCATCTCGGACAACCTGGCCCCGCTGGTTGATGCCTATTTTGCCGATCCAAGCCTTTGGTCAGTGGCGGCTGCATGGATTGCAGTACCTGCCTATGCCGTGCAAATCTACTGCGATTTCTCCGGTTACTCCGACATGGCCATCGCTTCCGCTGCCATGCTCGGTTACCGCCTATGTCTGAACTTCGATGCCCCTTATTTGGCCGTCAATATTCAAGATTTCTGGCGTCGTTGGCATATCAGTCTTTCCTCCTGGCTGCGCGATTACCTTTACTTTCCACTTGGCGGCAACCACGGCTCCAAGTTCGCGACCTACCGTAATCTTATGCTAACCATGTTGCTGGGTGGTTTATGGCATGGTGCCTCTTGGAACTTCGTGTTGTGGGGCGGGCTGCATGGACTGGCGCTAGCGCTTCACCGGCTTTGGCATCGCGGACCCGGCGGACGCCTTCCCGATTCGATGCTGCGTCGCGGCCTCTCGACGGTCTTTACCTTTTGGTTTGTTTGCGTGTGCTGGATCTTTTTCCGCGCACCCGACTTCGATGCGGCATGGACCAGCTTGCAGGCGTTCGTCTTGTTCCAAGGCGCTGGTGAACAAAGCATCGACACCACTTGGCTGTGGCTTTTTGCAGCGCTCATCTTTGCGCATGAAATCGCGCAACGTTTGCGCAAGGTTGATTTACTGCAGCACACGCCGACTTGGCTGTTCAGCTTCTTCTACGGAATCCTGTTCGCCCTGACCTTCGCCTTTATGCGTGTAGATCATCCGCCGTTCATCTACTTTCAGTTTTAAAGCGGTTCCGAAATTTTGGTGGTAAAATATTCGAACGATGTTTTCTTTAGTGCTCCTGTCCCTCCTGAGCCCGTAAGTCGAGCTCCCCAGCGAGCAATCGGCGCAACGGCTTTATTGTGGCCGAGTGGTATGCACCAGGTTGGGCGCCGGATCAGCAGGAAGATAGTTTTTCCATGTCGAAATCAGTCAGGCCGTGCAGTAAGCGCAACTGTTGATCTAGTTGTTCGGCATTTTGATAAACAATGGCGTAGTCGAGGGTGCCATCGTCCAAAGCGGGGATTAGATTCGCTTCTAAATCATCTACCCCAATCACCATGGGGGAGCGACCTTCAAAAGCTACTTCCGCCCGCTGCCGTGCTTTCGCCCACAGGTTACTACACTGACCTTTGGGCACCATGCCATCTTCAAACGATGCCGTGCATGCGGTGAACAAATCGGCCAAACCCAAATGCGAGGAGGCATGGGCTAAGCGCCACGGGTCGGTGTTGGTCACGATATGGACTTCCACACCCGGTGTGGCTTTCCACTTGCGCATGACTGCCACGGTGTCCTCCAGCGGCCACAGAATCGAACACCACGCAGTCCGAAACTCGTCTTCTTCGAAGGAATGTTTGAAGCCAAGCGGATCACGAAGTTCGCCGAGGAAGGCTTCCGGCGAAATCGCTCCGGCTTCAAAGGGGCCCAATAGTTCCTCCAATAAACGCGCCCCAGCCGGCGAAATCGGTCGTCCCACGCGTTTCTCAAACTCTTTGGTGCACAGGCTATGGTCAAAACCGGCCAAAACCTGCCCGTAATCACAAAGGATGATGCTGCTCGCCTCTTGAATTTTCACCCGTATAGATTACGGTATTCGGCCATGAAGTTGCTAACCGACGCCCTCATTCGGGAACTGCCTAAAACAGATCTCCACCTCCACCTCGATGGTTCCTTGCGCCCCGAGACCCTTTTGGAGTTGGCCGAGGAGCATGGTGTGAAGTTGCCGGCCCAAAGCGTGAAGGATTTGTACAAGAAGGTGTTTAAGGAGACTTACTCCGATTTAAACGAATATCTCACCGGCTTCGCCTACACCTGCGCGGTCATGCGCACGCCTGCCGCGATTGAGCGCATTGCGTTTGAACTTTGCGAAGACAACTTTGAGGAGGGCGTGCGTTACTTCGAAATGCGTTTCGCGCCCCAGCTTCTCACTGGAAGTGGCATGGATATTGCCACGGTCCTGAAGGCATGTTCCAAAGGCATTCAACGTGCGGAGAAGAAGTGGAATAAGGCAGCAGCGATTGCCAACGGAGTCGACCCGCCATTTCGCGCCTCCATCATTGTTTGTGCCATGCGCTTTTTTGCCGCTCCATTCAGCGCAACCTATGCGCATATGTTTGAAGCCTTCGGCGAACTTCCTGATCGGGAACTTTTTGGCCTTGCATCGGAAGCTCTGGTCAACGCAGCAGTCAAGGCACGCGATGCATACGGCTTGCCAGTAGTTGGCGTCGACCTTGCGGGTGCGGAACATGGGTTCCCGGCCAAAGATCACCAAGCGGCGTATCAACTCGCGCACGATGCCTTCCTCGGCAAAACCGTGCATGCAGGGGAGGACTACGGTCCTGAGTCTATTTTTCAAGCCATCACCGATTGCCATGCGGACCGCATTGGGCACGGCACTTGGATTTTTAACACCAAACGCCTGCCGGGACTCTCCGCGCCTGAACGGAAGCAATACGTCAACCGTTTGGTGCAATACGTGGCTGACCGCCGCCTGACCCTTGAAGTCTGTCTCACATCCAATATGCAGACACTTCCGGAGCTTGGGGCGCTGAAGAACCACCCGTTTAAGCGTATGCTGAAAGAGCGCCTGTCCACCACGTTGTGCACGGACAACCGCCTGGTCTCGCGCACCACGGTCTCCAAGGAATACCGCTTGGCGATCGATACTTTCCACTTAAAGCCGAAAGAGCTCAGCGATCAGCTGGTTTACGGATTTAAGCGGAGCTTCTTTCCAGGGAAATACAGTGAAAAGCGCGCCTACGTTCGTCAAGTACTCGATTATCGCGACCGCGTGTTCGAGAAGCATGGCGTCAACATTGGCTAGTTTTCGTTTCACGGCGAAAAAACCTTCCAAATTCTCCCAAGCACCTGACTTGGGTGGCGTCATTCTGGCGTGAGTGACAGGAAACCCGACTCTGGCCCTGCCGATGGCAGCTTGCTGGCGGACTATCGAAATGGCAAGGTCTCAGCGTTTGACTTATTAGTCGATCGCCATGAGGCACCGCTGCTTCGGTTCGCATCCAGCATTCTGCGAGAGGTGACTAAGGCTGAGGACGTCGTCCAGGAGTCCTTTCTGCGCTTGCTCCGTAAGGGGCCTGATCTCGGCAGCGAGGCCTCTCTAGGACCATGGTTGTTTCGCGTCTGCCGTAACTTGGCTTACGACATGAGAAAAATGGACATGCGGGAAGCGGCGCGACGGGAGCAGGTGGCTTATTTTGGAGGAAGCTCGCCGCCAGCGCTTGCTCGAAGCCGAGTTGGTTTTGGCCTCGACCGGAAATGAGGTGCAAGAACTGCTGACCCAGGTGCGTCAACAAAACCTCCTGCTGGAAGGCCAGTTGGAAAAAATGTTACAAAAAGATTGAAACCAAGGCCGTTTGGGGTCAAATAGGACCCTGAACTGCAATAATTCTGCTACCAAATCACGGAATCAGCCGACGAATCTCCGGGACAAGGTGTTCAAACCGCCAATCCCACATTTACCATGATTTCTACACCGCTTTTTCTCGTGATATCCGCATGGCTGCCCCAACAGGGTCCAGCACCGCTTGGCTTGGGCGGCGACACAACCAAGGGAATTGAAACCGTGGATGAACTGGTCATCCGCGAATCCGAGGCCATAACGGCCGCCGTTCTAGAGTTCGCCCTGTCGGAAGACAGTGGACTCAAGCTTTATGTATCTGAAGATGGTCGCTCTCAAATTTATTCGGATTTTTCAAAGAGTGAATCGAAGAAAGCCTTTAAGCGGATCGACGCCATGCTCGGAAAGGTCAATCTGGCACTTGGCGTCCCGAATGATTTAGCGGGATTAGCGGAAGGTGAAAAGGCGCGTCCTTTAGTTGGCTTTATGATTCACAACCAGGAGATTTATAATCAGTTGTGCGACACGATTGGTGAGGCTGGGCCAAGTCAGGCTGATTTTATGGAGACCTCCAAGAACACCACGGGCTTCACGATTTTTGCGCCTGAGGTGACCGCTTACTTCCATGATTTGTCAGTTCAAGAAGAGGCGCGTCCAGATCATTCGATCGGACACAACTTGGTGCACTTTGATTTGCACCGCCGTTACGGCATCCTTCCACTTTGGATTCGTGAGTCCATGGCTACGGCGGTTGAAGATATGGCTGTGGGGGAGGGTTTTGCGCCGTGGCATTTAAATGGATTTGTTTTCACATCTTCACACGCGGAATGGCGCGGTAGGGAAACCAAGAAAGGGGTCGAACGGGCGACCAACCTACACTCCCTGTTTACCTACCCGGCGAATCCTTACCGCGATGACCTTGCGCATTTGGGCTTTGCTTTTGCAACTTACACCATGCTGGAAGAGCCTGAAGGTTTACATGCCTTTTTGTCTGCCATGGAGAAGGAGGACGCAGCAAACTACGACCGTGGCGGACGTTCAGAATTCAGCGCTGAAATGACGCAGGGATTCTTTGATGCCAGCTTTGAGCCAGGGTTTATGGACCGTTTCCAGAAGTGGTGGGAGAAGCCGTTGAAGTGGAATAAAAAACCAATGAAAAAGAATTCGAGCGAAGCAAGGCCTGAATAATCCCAGGAGAACTCGCAGTGTTGTTGCTGCATAGAAGACCTCCCAGACGCTATCCTTGGAGCCGCCTCGCAAATGCTTGGCGGCTTCCTTGCAATTGATGGCTTCTCCTTCCTCCAAATCCCTGCTTGGCCTTTGCCTCCTGGGCACTGGTTTTCTGTTTAGTTGCGGTGATCAAGAACCGACCCCGGTGGTAGAAGAGGTGGCAACTTCCTCGCCCGCAGAGGCCGTAACCTTCGCAACCGATTCCGGCAAGGAGGTTTACACCACCCATTGCGCTGTTTGTCACGGCGAAAAGGGAGATGGCATTGGCTTGGTCACCCTTGATCGGCCCGCCCGCAGTTTTCTGCAAGGCGGGTTTTCTTTTGGTAATACTCCGGAAGCGATTTACCGCACCATTTCCAATGGCATCGGCGGAACGCCCATGCCAGGATTTTCCGCGGCTTTGAGTGAGAAAGAACGCCGGGCTGTGACCGAATATGTGATTGCCTTTGGCCCAGAACAAATTGTGGTGAAGGAAGGGGAGACCGTTTTAGCGGTGCAAGACCGACCGCAAGTCATCCGTGGAAGCTTCCCGCCCGTGGCCGATGGCGTAAGCATGACTCCGCGCGGTTTAATGGTCGGTGGATTAGATGGGCTTAGCTTTCAGTACGATGCCTCGGATTTACGTTTGCTCGCCGTGCGGCAAGGCGCTTTTGTAGACCGCGCGGATTGGGGAGATCGTGGCGGCGCAGCCTTGAAGCCACTGGGCCAAACCATTTTCCTTTACGCTAATGGCGCACCCAATGCTTCTTGGTGGAGTGAAGATGAGCAAGGACAACCAGTTCCATTTTTCGCTCAACTGCTTGCGACTGAAGTTGAGGGAGACGTGGTGTGGGTTGAATACAAACTTATGCTCAACGGAGTGCATCAGGCCACGGTGCGCGAAAGCGGGAAAGCGGTTTCTTATGGCGCATGGAGTGGTTTCCGTCGCAGCTTTGAAGTCTCAGCCGTGGGTGATGATTTGCCTTACATCGTGCTCGCGCAACCGAGTCTTGCGGCGTCGCATGCCATCTTTGAAGGTGCTGTGGGAGACACCACGGTTTTTGAGCGACCTGAGAAGGGTGCGTTAATCGTGCATCGAGAGCGCTGGACAAGCGTGCATGCGCAAAACAGCTTCAACCTCACCGAGGACTTGGTCTTTGGGTTGGAAGTCACGGAGGAAAACCTCGCCACATTACTGGAGGAGCTCTTTTGATACCCCTTTTCACTGCTCTAGCTCTCACTCTGATTTGCGCGCAAAGCGAAGAAGAATTTTACACCGTGGATTACCTGCAGCCTCCGGAGGGCGAGGTTTTGGAAGTCGGGGGCATGGACTTCATGGGCGATGGCACCCTCTTGGTGAGTACCCGTCGTGGCCGTGTTTGGTGGATTGAAAACCCTATGGCGGACAACCCGGCCGACGCCAAGTTCCACATTTTTGCAGAAGGTCTGCATGAAGGACTGGGCTTGAAGGTGGTTGAGGATCGTATCTATGTCATGCAACGCGGTGAGCTTTCAGAGTTGCTTGACCTCGACGGCGATAAAGTTTGTGATCGGATTGAAACTATTTCTCAAGCATGGGGCATGAGTGGCAACTATCACGAGTTTGCCTTTGGCTTGCCGATTGATGAAGAGGGCAACTTTTACATCAGCACCAATGTTGGCTTCTGGTCTCCTGAGTGGTGGCATGGCGTGAGCAAGGAGCTCTATCGTGGTTGGGTCATGAAGGTGGCCCCCGACGGCACCATGACGCCTTTAGCGAGTGGAGTGCGTAGCCCCGCAGGCTTGGGTTTCGATGCCCAGGGCGAGTTGTTCTACACCGACAATCAAGGCGATTGGATGCCGGTTTGCGGTCTCTTTCATGTGCAAGAAGGCTCGTTCTTTGGCCATCCAGCATCTTTGCGCTGGACCGATGCTTACGGTAATGGCGAGCAAGTGCCGAGTAGCCTCATACCTCCAAAAGCCAAGCGCACGCCTCCTGCAGTTTGGATTCCTTATGAATATTCCCGCTCGACGGGAAGCTTAGTCCCAGACACTACCGGTGGTGGATTTGGGCCCTTCAAGGATCAGCTCTTTGTCGCTGAGTTAACCAATGGCTTGGTGTTTCGTGCTTTATTGGAAGAGGTGCAGGGCCAGCAGCAGGGTGCGGTCGTCTTGTTCCGCCAAGGAGTGGGCAGCGCCTTGCGTGTTCGCTTCGCCCCCGATGCCAGTTTGTTTGTAGGCATGACCAACCGTGGATGGGGTGGTTTAGCTCCAGGTGCTGGCCTTGCGCGGTTGCGCTGGACCGGCAAAACACCCCTGGAATATGAAAGCATTCATCTTAAGCAAGATGGATTCGAGTTGGGCTTTACCAGTGCCTTGAGCGCAACGCCCGAGGCATCTTCAATTGTGGTCCGTGATTATGACTACAACTGGTGGTGGGATTACGGCTCGCCCGAAATGCGTTCCCGTGCGTTAACCGTTTCGTCAGCGACTCTTTCTGCAGATGGCCGCAAATTGCGGGTCGTCATTCCTGGCTTAAAGGCCGCTCGCAACGTGCGCTTGAGCATTCCAGGCGTAGGCCTGCTGCACGATGAATTTGATTACACCATTAATCAAATGCCCGAAGGCCCGCGAACCGCCGAATTGGTGGCGAAAGAAGTGGCGCCACCTGAAGTCCGCGAATCCGATGAAGAGGGTTGGTTGACCTTGACTTGGGCGGATCCCTTCGGCGCGTGGGAGGCCGACGGCTGGAAGTTGGTCGATGCGGTGCTTGATCCAGGTAACCCGAAGCAATTCCTAGAGACACCTGGCAATGGCGCTCTGGTAAACAGCGGCACCCCGATTTCTGATTTCCGCTCTAAGGCTGATTTTGGTGACATCGCCTTTCGGTTTAACTTCATGCTCCCCGAAGGAGGTGATTCCGGCCTTTACTTCATGGACCGTTACGAACTGCAACTGGTGGATGATCCGAGTGCATGCTGCGGCATTATTGGTGCCAAAGGTCCGCGCGTGAAGGGATATCGTGGTCCTGGACAATGGCATAAGGTAGAGGGCAAATTTTATGCGCCACGTTTCGATGCCGCTGGCAATAAATTTGCAAACGCACGTTTTGAGCAAATCACCGTCGATGGCGTGATGGTCGTTGGCGCTACCGAATGCAATGGTGTCACCGGTGGTGCGATTTCTAATCAGGAAGTTGCCATGGGCCCTCTACGTTTTCAGGCCACAGCGGGTTTGGTTGCCATGGGTGACATCCGCGTAAAACGCTTAGTGGATGGGGAGCAAGTCTCTGATGGTTATGCTTGGCAGGCGCTCGACGTTGGGCTTTCGGAAGCCGCGGACTTTGAACTACGCGGCCGCTTTACTTTGTCCGATGGTGGCGCAGCTGCCCTGGAGTTTCACGTGCCAGCCGATGGCGGCACTGGCATGAGTTTGCTGCTCGACCACACCAGCGCTGGAAGTTCAAGAACTGGGTCGATTAACGGATTCGAGCCCATCACCACTCAGTTTTTGCAACCTGGAATCCCTTTTGACTTGCTACTCCGCAGTCAAGGAAATCAAGTTGATGTCTTCCTGAACGGTGTTCTCATCAACACAGTTGCAGGATCAGGCATTGGCAGGGGTACTTTCCGCCTCCTACCCGAAGTCATCCCAGGCACTCAACTCAAAGTGGAAGACTTGGAGTTCCACACCTTCTAATCACCTTTCATGAAGCACACTCTTTCAATTTTGCTCCTTCTGACTGCACTCGGCGCTTGCCGTATGCCTTTGGTGAAGGGCACCACGTCGGACCTTTGGGTTTCCGGAAACCCAATCGATAGCGGCTGGCAAATGTGCGGGCCGGGTGAGTTTGTAGTGGAGAACGGGGTTTTGAAAACCACCGGCGGCATGGGCATGCTGTGGTATGCTGCGGAAGACTTCCGAAACTTTGAGGTCGAATTGGAGTGGATGGTGGAAGACGCTTCTTACAACTCTGGTGTTTTTGTGCGCTTCCCCGATCCAGGGCAAGAGCCTTATGTGGCCGTGAATCATGGCTATGAAATCCAAATCTGCGATGTTGCGGGACCGAAGCACAACACCGGTTCGATCTACAGCTTCCAAGAGGCAACCTCTATGCCTACCTTGGAACCCGGCTCTTGGAACCGCATGCGCATTCAAGTGTGGGATCAGCGCTACAAGATTTATGTGAATGATCAACTGGTCAACGAGTTCGAGGGCGACCGCAGCGGCCATGGCTTTATCGGTCTGCAAAATCATGACGACCACTCACCGGTCCACTTCCGGAACATTCGCGTTACGCGTTGAGCATCATGCAAAACCTGCCCATGGATACCCCACTCGCTTCCGGACTGCGCACTCGCCTGTCCGTCATGATGTTCTTCCAATATGCCATTGGGGGAGCATGGCTGCCGTTTCTGTGGTCCTTCCTCAGCGACTACCGAGGCATGAATGGCGATGAAATCGGATACATGTTTGCCGCAGGGGCAGTGGGTGCCATCGTGGGTCCATTCCTTGCTGGGCAAATGGCCGATCGTTGGTTTTCCACGGAGAAAATGCTGGGCTTTAGTCATCTCATTGGCGCCGCACTCATTTGGCAACTTGCGAGCATTGATTCCTTCAATGGCTTCCTCGTTTTCTCGCTGCTCTACGGCATGGTGTATTCACCAACCATGCCACTCACCAATGCGCTAGCCTTTCACCATTTACCGAATGTGGAAAGGGATTTCGGCAAGGTCCGTTTGTGGGGTACCTTCGGTTGGATTGCGGTTGGAATTGGCATGGGGCATTGGCTCGGTATTGCGCATTCCCCAGACCATCTAGTGGGTGAAGAACTCCGTCTCGCTCAAGTCGCTGGTAAGGCCGACGCCTTTCATCTGAGTGCGATGCTCGGCGTAATCATGGGCATGTTTAGTTTTAGCTTGCCGCATACTCCGCCGAGCAAGTCGACCGAAAAGAACGCAACGCTGGCGGCTCTGAGTGAAATCAAACAGCAGCCTTTGCTGCTGCTCTTTTTACTTTCGGTTCCGGTCAGCTGCATTCACCAGTTCTACTTCGTGCATACCGAAGGCTTCTTGCACGAAAAACTGGAAGTCCCAGCTTTCTTCCAATCCATCTTTGGCGTGGGGGGCGGTGGTTTTATGACCATCGGGCAAATGGTCGAGGTTCTTGTCATTGGCCTGATCCCTCTCCTGGTGAAGCGCCACTCCAAGTGCCTCATTCTCAGTGTGGGTTTACTTGCGTATGCCGCACGCATGGGATTGTTTGCCTACTGCTCTGATTCCAGTGCGGCCCTACTCTTGGGAGTGGCTTTGCACGGAGTTTGTTTCGGATGCTTCATCTTCGTCTGCTTCATGATCGTCGATGAATACACCACCCCCGATGTCCGCGCCAGTGCGCAAAGCCTCTACAACTTAGTCATTGTGGGAGTCGGCGTCATTGTTGGTTCCAAGATCGCTGGTTGGGTCGCCGATTGGGCAGATGGCGACTACCGTAAATTGTTTTCCGTGCCGATGTGGGCCTCGTTAGCTTGTCTACTCATCCTCGTCGCAACCTGCCCGCGGTCCCTCTCAGCAAATAAGAATTCATGAAACGCCTCTCCATTGGCTTCGTCGGTGCCGGTTTTAACACCAACTTTCACATCCAGTCCTTAGTGGAAGTCCGCGATTGCGTGGTGGGCGGAGTTACCAGCCGAACCCGGGAATCCGCAGATAAGTCTGCAGCACTTGCCCGTGAACTTGGGTTAGGGGAAGCACGCGGCTTTGACACCGTTGAGGAGATGGCGGCCGACCCGGGCATCGACGCTATTTGGATTAATAGCCCCAACGATAGCCGCATTGCAGTCATGGAAGCGATTGCAGCAGGCAATGCCAGACGCGAAGTTCCGCTTAGTGGTGTGGCCTGCGAAAAGCCTTTGGCGCGCAACTTGGTGGAAGCTCGCAAGGTAGTAGAGATTATGGAAAAGGCTGGCATCTCCACCGGCTATTTGGAGAACCAGGTTTTCACCCCAAGTGTAGTACGCGGCAAAGAAGTGATTTGGGGTCGGGCTGCACCCTTGACTGGGCGACCATATTTGGCGCGCGCTGCAGAAGAGCATTGCGGCCCGCATAGTCCATGGTTCTGGCGCGGCGAGATCCAAGGCGGCGGGGTTATGAATGACATGATGTGTCACAGCGTTGAAACCGCACGTTTCTTGCTGACCGCGCCGGGCGCACCGCGTGATTCCCTAACCATTGTTTCGGTCAATGCTCAAATCGCTTCCTTGAAGTGGACGCGGCCTGAGTATGCGCAGCAACTGAAGGATACGCATGGGGAGGAAGTCGATTACATCAACACGCCTTCTGAGGACTTTGCACGTTGCACGGTGACTTACCGGGACCAACAAGGCCACACTCTCATCGCCGAAGCCACCACCTCCTGGGCCTTTGTGGGTGCTGGTTTGCGCTTGAGCTTTGAACTGCTTGGCCCAGAATACTCCATGCGCTCCAACTCTTTGGAGACAGGCTTGGAAGCTTTCTTCTCACGTAAGGTCGTCGGAGATTCAGGCGAGGACATGATCGAGAAGCAAAACGCCGAGCAGGGAGTCATGCCCATCGTTCCGGCGGAAGCATCGGCCTATGGTTATGCCGCAGAAAACCGCCACATGGTGAATTGTTTCCTCACGGGAAAAACGCCAGACCTAACCTTTAACGATGGCCTGGAAGTGGTGCGCATCTTAATGGCGGCTTACCTCTCGGCCGAAACCGACCGCTCCGTAGACCCTTCGGTCACGGATTTGGAAGAGTTCCGCCCTGCCGTTGCGCAGGGGAAATGGCGCCCTTAATCGAAGTGCAAGTTAAGCTGGACGCATACGCTTTGTCCTCTCCAGCTTACTTTAGCTCGGCCTGCTTGCAGCTCCGGCTGTAGCCCATACGCCCACCTTCACTAAGATTGCGGATACCACGTTGGCTCCTGGTTCTGGCGGTGCCCTCTATGCAGGTACTGCGCCAGCCAAACTGCGCTTCTTAGTCTGAGGATTTTTGAAATCCGCCCTTTATCTCGTAGAACTCTAATCCTTCAGCAGAGAGACTTTCGCACCCAGCGGGAGTTTTATCCAGGAAAAGCTCTCTTGGCTGAATAGGTAATCACTGTTGCTCTCTAGAGTGAGAGTGATTCCATTGGGTTGACTAACTTCAAAAAACCCCGATCCATGGAGCCCAGATATAGAAACCGGGCCACCAGAAACCGCTTGGGTCCCCATGGGTGCAGGGTTGCTACCGAGGTGAGTGACGGCTGTTTCCTGACCCGCTATGTAGGCCCAACTCGTGTAATCCATGTTGAGGAGGATTTTGGTTTTGCCCAGCTCCGAAAAAGGGAACGTCGCTAAGCCAATGGTGAGCTGACCGTTGGTGGGGCCTTGAATCATGCTGCCAGCTGGCGCAAGTTGCAGCCAGCCTTCGCCGGGAGTTCCAATTCCTTCTATCAAAACTAGATTGCCGGAGGAGTTCATGGAATCTTCCTGCTGCGGTAAGGCGGTGGAAGATGCGGCAGCAAGTGCAATGCTGCCGAGTAAAAGAGCTAACAAAATGCGTCGCGTGGAATGATTAGAGCGGTTTTCGGAAAAGGTAAACAAAGCGCGATGTGGTGTCGCGGCCTTCGTGTTCTGGATCAAAAATACTCCAATCCAGGGTGTCGGAGGCGTTGGTCAAAACGGAGGACTGTTGTTCAAGCACAAAGCCTGCGGCCTCGATTTCCTTTTGCAGGAAGTCCGCTTCGATGCGGTGTAGGCTCCTTCCTTCGCTGATGCCAGCGCCTGCTTTTGCGTGATGATCAATCACTCCAAAGACGCCGCCAGGCTTAAGGCTAGCAAACATGAGGGCATTGAAAGCTTCGCGGTCGACTTTCTGCCAGCCAAAGTCGTGGTAGAAGCGTACCAAGATGGCGACATCTAAATCCGTTGGGAAGCCATCGTCTTCAAACTCCATATCGAGGCGCATTACGTTAGCTAAGCGTTGATTGGCAAGCCGCGCGGTCAAGGGGGCGTCTGCAAAAACGCGCAGCGGAATGGAAGTGTTCTGACAATAAACGGTACCTTCGGGACCGACAATGCGAGACAAGAGTTCGGTGTAATAACCATCGCCAGCCATGACGTCGGCAACCGCCATGCCCGGTTGAATGCCGAAGAACTCAAGGACGGCTGCTGGTTTGCGTTCTGCGTCGCGCGCGTGATCACTCTCCATGCGGTCTATATGTTGCATCGAATCGGTCGCGAAGTCGGCGGCGGGCTGTGGAATCTGGCAGCTAAGCAAGCCCAAGCAAAGGAGAATGTACGCGCGGAAAATCATGGTGCTTCGAATCCTGCCAGGAATGTGGTCTGCGGATGCGCTTTCAAAAACCGTTGCGCGTGCATCTCTTGGGTGCGGGTCCAACCGTAGGCCACATTTTCCAGTTTGGCGGCCTCCAAAAGATAGCTAAGTCCTGCCTCGGTGATTTCGGTATAGGTGATGTCTAGGTGCGTAAGCGTAGGCATTTGCGCCAAAATGCGCATGCTTTCATCGGTGACGTTTGGCGCCATACTGACTTTTAGCTTGGCGAGTTTCGGCATTTGCACAATGTGTTGCAGGCCGGCATTGGAATAGAACACATTCCACCCTGCAATGGCGAGCGATTCCAGTTGGTGGAGTTCCGCAATCAAGGCAAGGGTGTCATCGTTCATAAGCCCAATCGGGTAGCCAGGCGCCTGGAAGCAGCCTTCATCCCAGATCTGCAGGGAGGTTAACCGCGGCAGCTGTTGCAGCGAGCGCAGATGCTCATCGGTTGGGGTGGAGGAAAAGCGTAGCTCGGTGACGGCTTGATAATCGGTGCCCTCCTCAAATTGCAAGGCTTCCTCAGTAAGCCACTCCAAAGAGGGCGCGGCTTCCTGGCTTGGCGCGGCATAGCATGCAGGGAACAGGAGCAGCGAAAGGTAA
Organism: Planctomycetota bacterium; assembly: GCA_027623295.1. GTDB lineage: Bacteria > Planctomycetota > UBA1135 > UBA1135 > UBA1135. The sequence goes on along the minus strand of JAQBXR010000016.1, from coordinate 37,097 downwards.
AGGGACTTCATGTCAGGAGAACGCCGTCAAGCGTGAATGATTGGGGCTTAATCTAGATTCGGCAGGGAGAGGTCGCTGCGCGCTTCGGTTTCAATCGGCTTCGGGTCTTCGATGGCTCTTTTGGGGTCGATGTCAGCCAATTCTTCCAAGCGTTTGCCCTGGGGCAGGATCTTGTGGTTGTAAGAGCCAACCGCAGAGTTGAACGCCTTCACCGCCGATGTCAGGCCACTTCCGGTTTTCGATAAGTGCTCGGTAAAAGTTCGTACGCGTCCGTGGTACTCCTTGGCCAAGCTCGCAATCTCAGCAGCATTGCGTGCCAACTTCTCTTGTTGCCAGTACAGCGAAACGGTGCGTAACAACGCCAACAACGTGACCGGAGTGGCAAGCAGGATTTTCTTCTCCATCGACTCTTCTTGCAAGCGCGGGTTGGCTTGATAGGCGGCTTCCAGCAAATGATCGCCGGGCAAGAACAGCACGGTGAAGTCCACGCTGCCCTCTACACTCGAGGAGTAATCTTTACGTTCTAGAGCACGCACGTGGCTGCGAAGGTCTTGCGCATGTTGCGCTAACAACGCTTTCTTGCGGATTGGGTCTGGTTCCGCTTGTGCATCTAAAAACGCCGCCATGGGAACTTTGGAATCCACCGGGATGGCGTCGCCGCCGGGCAGTAGTACCAAAAAGTCAGGACGAAGTCCGTCTGCGGTGGTGACTTGGGTGCGAAAGTGCATACCCTCAGTCATGCCCGCTAGTTCAAACACGCGCTGCAAAACGTTCTCACCCCATTGCCCGCGCGCTTGAGAGCTACCGCGTAGGGCGGTGGTTAAGGATTCACTTTTTATGCGTAACTCGCGGGTGGATTCCTGTAGATCGTGCAACTGATGCTTCAGAGCACCTTGCGCTTTGCCGCGCGCTTCTTCCAATTCGCGGGTCTGCTTGGATAAGTCTTTGAGTTGATCGTGAAACGGTTTCAGATGCAACTCGGTACGTTCGAGAAGTGATTGGCTGTTGTCCTTCAAGGCATCGCCAGCAATCGCTTTGAAGTTGACCTGCATTTCTTTGCGTAATTCTTCAGCGGTACGTTTTTCGGCCTCAAAAGTGGCACGCAGCACTTCTTCCCGGGCGACGGCAGCAGCGAGTTGCTTATCGATGTCGATAATTTGCGCCTGGAGCCCAGCTTCACGGGTTTGCGCGGCCACAGACTCGGTTACTGCCTCGGTGTATGCCTGCTCTCGAGCCTTGAGTCGCCCCATAACTAGGCCAACCCATCCGCCAAGCGCGAGGGCAGCAAGAGCAAGTAAGGCCACAAATAGGGGTTCCATAGAGGAAGTGTAGCAAGACACGCAGGCAGGCTTTACAACCTTGCTATGAGGCCCCGCTGCACCACCCTTCTCACACGGTTTGTTCTGGTTTTGCTGCCTGCATGCGCCGCTCCTGGCGTGCGTCACGATGGCTTGGATTCCGGGCCGATGCTGGGCGATTTGCGTTCCGATTCGGTGCGTATATGGGCCGCCGCGAAGGCTCCTGGAACTTACACCCTGGAGCTCGCCAAGAAAAGCGCCAGGCATTCTTGGGAGCCCGCTTTGGATGCGGTGGGGCAGAAGGTGGAATTGCGAATGGATGGACGTCGCCTTTATGGGCAATGCCAAATCACCGGGCTCGATGCCGATACAACCTATCGCTACCGCCTGGTGAAGAACGGTCTTCCGCAGCATGGCTTAAATGAGCAAAGCTTTCACACTCTTCCGGACGATGGCCAGCCCTTTTCTTTCCGCGTTGCTTTCGGAAGTTGTGCTGGCGATTGGGGTGCAAATCCATCACAGCCCATTTTTCGCGCCATTGAACGTATGAAGCCCGATGCCTTCTTATGGCTGGGGGATAATGTTTATTACGGTTTAAAGGGTGAAGAGTGGAATGACCCTGCAGCCATGGAAGCGCGATGGAAGTTCCAACGTGCCATGCCAAGCCTGCAGGCGTTGTTGGCGAATACACCGCACTACGCAGTTTGGGATGACCACGATTATGGACCGAACAATTCCGACAGCACTTATCCCTTGCGCGATTTCTCCCTGGACTTGTTCACTTCTTACTGGCCGAATCCAGCCGCCGGTTTAGATGGCCCCGATGGCGTTTTCTTCCGCTTCGAAATTGGCCCGGTGGAGTTCTTCATGTTAGATGTCCGCTATGACCGCGATGTCTTGAAGCCGGCCACGCCTGCGCCTAAGAGTCTTTTGTCGGACGTCCAGTGGGAGTGGTTGGAAAATGGATTGCAAAGCAGCACCGCAGACTTCAAGGTGATTGCATCGGGCATGCAAGTATTGTCGACTTATCATCGTTTTGAAACGTGGAATTTATATCCGGAAGAACGCATGCGTTTGCTTAACTTTTTGAATGAAAATTCCATTGCTGGAGCCTTCATGATCAGCGGCGATCGGCACATTGGGGAAGCCTTGCGTTTAGAGCGCGAAGGAACCTACCCATTGTTGGAATTCACCAGTTCTCCACTGGCCGCGGGCATCGGCGAAGCCGAACCTGACCAGCAAGTAGACGAACGGATTCCCGGCACGCTGGCTGCTGAGGAGAATTTCGGCATTCTCGACTTCCACTTCCAAGGATCGCACCCGGAGCTAAGTTTCCGCCTGCACGATGTTTATGGGGAACCCATTGGCCGCCAGGTTGTGCTTCGTTTAGACCAACTGCAGCCGTAAACTGAGTTTAGCTATGTTCGCATCCCTCCTCCTTAGTGCTACTTCCCTCGCGGTTCCGGCCCAGCACGGTGACCTTCCTTATGCGGAGATTGCATCGGAAAAGGCGATACTTTTCGCCTTCTACGACAAAAAGTCCGCGCAGGTTTTGGTGTTAGAGCAGGGCATGCCAGTGCAGGTGGTGACCGAGTACACCCCGTGGACCAAGGTGCGCGTACCTGGTGGCCTCAACGTTTGGGTGCATAAGGATTACGTCGTGTGGGAAGGTGGAGTCGGCAGTATTACTTCTTCGCGGGTGCGCATACGTCCACGCCCATCCACCGATGCCTCATCCACACCCTTGGGCCACTTTCAGAAAGACGACCAGGTTTTGCTCCTGTCGAAAAAGGATGATTGGTTTGAAGTCCGTGCTCCCGAAACGGTGTCGGCTTGGGTGTTGACCAGCGAGTTGCGCATGCCACAACGCGATGCCGCAAGCTGGAAACGCATTTGGGCGGAACACAAAAGTGCGCGCAGCGTGGAACCGGTGGTTTTGGAGGACGATGTCGATCCCAGCGTGGAAGAGGTGGTCAGCGCCGACCCGGTGAAGAACGTTGGCGGAGAAGCTGTCGAAGCGAGTAGTGGTGGAGTGGCTTCTGCCGCAGATGCCGTCAGCCCAGAATCTGAGAAAGAGAAATGGACTTTATTCCGCAGCGTCGACGTTGCTAAGGAACCGGAACTGCAACGTCTAAATGCGGTGAAGAGCTTGGAAGCCTTAGCCTCAGCAGTGACTTCGGACAATATGGCTTGGGATCGCCGTCGCCTAGATAACTTGGAAATGGTGTTCGGCCACGTGATTTGGCACAGTACCGACTTGCAAAGTACCAATCAAGCGCGTCGTTCTTTAACCCGCATCGATGGCTTACGTCGCTTTTACTTCTCGGCACTCGCTGCCGATGTGCGCCGCGCCATGGCCGCCAAGCAGGTCGACGAAGCGGCACGTTTAGACAAGATGTTGGCTGCTGAAAAGAAGCCAGTGGTCTACGAGGGCGAAGGCAGTAGCGTGGAAATCGGATGGGTGGAATATCGCCCTTCGGTCAACGCAAACATGCCGTATTGCCTGGTGCGTGGGGGACGCGAGTTGCCCATGCATAGCTTTGATGGCAACCAAGACCTGAAAGAATTCGTCAATCGCGAACTTGTGGTGCGCGGCATTTGGCGTAATGAAAAGAGTCTAGCTGCCGGCCGGGTGCTGGCGATTACCGAACTGCGCGTTCTGCCTCCACGGGAATAGAGGCGTTTAGCTAGTTGGGACCAGGCCTTGTCACTGCCATAGCTCTATTGGGCTATTTCCTGGGCTATCGCTATTACAGCGCATGGCTGGCGAAACGGGTGTTCCAGCTAGACGCAAGTGCCGTCACTCCAGCCCATGCGCAGGAGGATGGCATCGATTTTGTACCGACGCGGCCCTTGGTGCTGTTCGGCCATCATTTCGCTTCGATTGCAGGTTTAGCGCCTATGCTTGGCCCAGCGGTTGCCGTGTTCTGGGGTTGGTTGCCCGCCTTTTTATGGGTGGTACTTGGTGCAGTTTTCATTGGCTGCGTGCACGACTTCAGTGCTTTGGTGCTGTCGGCGCGTCACCGAGGAGAAAGTATCGGCACCTTATGTGAAGACATTTTGGGAGGCCGTGCAAAGGGTCTATTCCTGGCTTTGATTTTCTTTGGCGTGTCCCTTGCCATGGGCGTGTTTGTGTTCGTCATCTCCTTGCTGTTTTCTTGGGGGGATGACTTCAATCCCGCAGCACTGGATCAATCTTCCACCAGCTTTCCGGAAGTGGTCATGCCTTCTGCAGGACTCATGGTGGTGGCTTTGGTTTGTGGTTGGCTGCTCTATGTCAAAAAGAAACCCTTGCTTCCAGTCACAGTGGTTGGCTTCCTAACTTTATTGAGCTTGATCGCGCTGGGTTTTCTCTTTCCAACTTTGGGTTTTTCGCGAGAGTCGTGGCCGTCTCAATCCACATGGATTTGGGCGCTCATGATCTATGCCTATTTAGCCAGTGTGTTGCCGGTTTGGTTGTTGCTGCAAGCGCGCGATTTTCTGAACTCCTTGCTTTTAATACTTGGCCTCATCCTGATGTACACGGGGTTTTTCCTACAGGGCCCAAGCTTCGATGCACCCGCGTTTAACCCTAATCCGGTGGGGGCGCCGCCAATTCTGCCCTTCGTGTTCATTACCATTGCTTGTGGCGCGGCCAGCGGTTTCCATTCTTTAGTGGCTAGTGGAACCACTGCGCGGCAGTTGGATAACGAAACGCATGCACGTCCGATTGGATATGGCGGCATGGTCGCGGAATCTCTGCTCGGGTTGATTGCAGTGCTGGCTTGTACGTGCGTGATTCCAGGCCGCGATTCCTGGGCTCTTCACTATGGCGATTGGGAAACCGCGAGCGGACTTGGCGAAAAGTTAGGCTTCTTCATTAGCGGCTCTGCATCCTTTATGGGAGGGCTTGGCGTGCCGGTTGAAATGGCAACCACTTTGGTGGCTATGGTGGTGGTGTCGTTCGCGTTGACTACTTTGGATTCTGCAACCCGCTTGTTGCGCTTCAACTTGGAAGAAATCGGTGCGGCATGGGCGAAGTCACCCATACTTCGCGTACTTGGTGTGCCCTTGCAAAATCGATTTGTTGCCACTCTGATGGCCTGTGGGTCGATCTGTTTCTTTGCCTTCTACAAAATCGATGGCGTCCCAGCCGGCCTGAGCTTGTGGACTTTATTCGGCGGCACCAACCAGCTGATTGCCGGGTTGGCCTTGCTCACCGCCACGGTTTACTTGAAGCGCAAAGGTCGGATCTGTTGGCCGCTTGCCATTCCAGCGGTGTTCATGGTGTGTATGACCATGTTCGCTTTGATTACCAAGTTGTTTGACTTCTACCGCGATGCACAAACCTTGCTGTTGGTGCTGGCAAGTTTGTTAGTGCTCATTGGACTTGGCGTGAGCGGGACGGCGGTTAAGGCTTTGGCGGGCGATAAACGGCGTTAATCCGCGCACGTAAATCTTCAAAACTTCCGTCTGCGATGGCGCTGCGCATCTGCTTCATGAGGTTCACCAAGTAATGCAAGTTATGGTGAGCGAGCAAAGAGGCTGGAAGCATTTCTCTTTCCTTCAATCCGGCACGCAAGGCGCCGCGTGGCACACCGGTTGCGCAGGCATCGCAGGTGCAGCCAGGAAGTAGAGGAAGCGGGTCGTTTTTGAAACGTGCGTTGTGAATGTGCTGATTACCTTCGTCCGAAAGGAAGGTGCCGTAGCGTCCACAGCGGGTTGGGTACACACAATCAAACATGTCGATGCCGCGCGCAACCGACTCGACTAAATCCAAGGGCGTGCCCACACCCATTAAGTAGCGCGCCTTCTCCTTAGGCAAATCCGAAGTGCTGTGACGCACGCCATCCATCATGGCATCGTGCCCTTCGCCTACGCTTACGCCACCAATCGCGTAGCCATCAAACTCCATGGCGCTAAGTTCGCGCGCGCATTCTTGACGTAAGTCTTCAAACACACCACCTTGCACAATGCCGAACTGGGCTTGCCCGGAATCGACGCCACCGCGCGCATCGTGCATGTCACGTTGCATCTTGGCCCAACGTAAAGTGCGTTTTACGGCTGCGGCTACTTTGGTCCGGTCACGCGGTTCCGCAGGGCATTCATCTAGGATCATGGCGACATCAGGGCGCAGACTAGCTTGCACCTCAAAGGCCATTTTGGGGGTCCAATCAACCATGGCGCCATGAACTGGGTGTGCGATTTTCCAGCCATCGTCATTTAGCTTTGAAATCGAAGCTAAGGAGAAGGCTTGAAATCCGCCGGAGTCGGTCAACACGGGGCCGTCCCAGGCCATCATTTTGTGCAAGCCGCCCATGGCTTCAATCGACTCCACACCTGGGCGTGCAAATAAATGAAAGCTGTTGGCCAGCATCATTTCGACGCCCATGGGGCGCAGACGATCTGGCCATGGACCGCGTAACATGCCGCGCGTTGCGACGGGCATGAAGGTGGGCGTAGAAACCGCTCCGTGGGGAGTGGTCAAAGTGCCAAGGCGGGGGCCATTGACCGTGCCTTGATGAAGTTGGAAACCGAAAGTCACTGGGGCGGAGGGAGCAGGTAACGCAGTTCACTAGTGAGGGGCACCAGTTCAGCCTCAGGATAATAGTGTTGCAGGATGTCTTGAAAAGAGCTTCCACCTCTGGATATGCGCACCGCCCCGGTTTGGCACATGCCGACGCCATGCCCAAAGCCATGTCCGCGGAAAATCGCCGAGCCGTCGATGCGGACTTCGACCTCTACCAGTTGCATGGAAGGCAGGCTCAGGGCTGCCCGTAAGCGCTCCCCAGCGAGGTCCTCATGTTCTTCATTGCCAAGCAGGCGGACTTCGAGCAGGCGCCCGGAGGCATCGCGCTTGATGGTGCTAATACCCTGCAACCATTCGCCAATTCGATAACGTTGGGCCAGGCCGTCGAGTTGTTCCGCGGAAATCACGCGTTCCCAGATTTCGCGCGGGGTACGACACGCAGGTTCTAGGGTGCCTTGCAGGGGAGCCACCTCTGATTTGGAAAATCCAGCTTCCAAAGCGTTGGCCGTGCCGCCTCCACAATTGGCGTGGAAGAAGGCGGGGAGTAAGGCGTTGTCCCATTGCATGACTAAACCACGGGTGGCTTCGATGGCCGCTTCGGCTTGAGTGGTGCGGTAATCTAAGCCAAGGAAGACTTGGTCAAAGGTGTCATCGCGAAGGCCGCGTTTGCTGCCGCGCTTTTGCAAAGCATAAGTACGTGCGGCAATCGCTTGTGCGCAAAGAGCGTTGTGCACACCTTCTTGCATACTTGACATCTCTCCGCAAACGACGCCCATGACGTAATCTTCAAGCGGCATTTCTAAGGACAGATTGAGTCGAATGACGTGCCCAGATTTTTCGCGTTCGGTGCGAATGTGAAGCTTGCCCGGATAGAGGAAGGTATCTAACCATAAAGCTTCCGATGCTTCCGTAGTCACAATCACGTGATCGCTGTTGGTGCGATAAGGGCCCAATTGCGGTCCGGTGGAATCAACAAATAAGTTGCCCTCAAACCCGCCACTTCCCGGATGCAAAACCGGATGTTCCGGCCTGGCGCCATCGAGGATTTTCCAACGTCCTGCGATTTGAATTGGGATTGGCCGATTTCCGCTCAAAGACATCAGGCGAACCTCAATCACTGGATTCAGTAGAGGTGCATCGGTCAGGGTGTCGGCCTCTGGCACCACCGGCTCTTTCATGTAATGCCCGATGCCTAGCAGTATTCCGAATAAAACTAAGGTTATGCCAAGTCGTTTGGCCAGCGGGTTCATGCCCCGGGTTCCGCGCTTTGGCTAGGCGGTTCGAGGCCTAGCACTAGCCAGCCTTCCGGGCTCAAAGTGCGGCCTTGTGGCGTGCGCATTAACAAACCTTGACGCAACAACCACGGTTCGATGACATCGGCCAAAGTGTCCTCGGCTTCTTCCACCGCGACGGCCAGGTTTTTTAAGCCCAGAGGGCCACCGTTAGCGCGTGCCAAAGCCTGTAGCACTTGTCGGTCCGGGCGTTCTAAGCCGCGCGCATCGATTTCCAACAAGTCAAAGGTGCGTTGAATGACACTGGCGTCAATGCAGTTGTCATTTTCCAACTGCGCAATATCACGTGCGCGCCGCAGAAGACGATTTGCAAAGCGCGGGGAGCCGCGGGCGTGCTGGGCCAGTTGCTTGGAAGAACTCGGGTCCAGCGTGATCTTCAGCATCTTGGCTGAGCGATGGATAATGAGATCCAAGGCGTCGTCTGAGTAAGGCTCAAAGCGCAAGTGATGACCGAACCGCGAGCGGAAAGGCGGGGTGAGTAGAGCCTCTCGGGTGGTTGCGCCAATCAGTGTGAAAGGCTGCAGGTCCAGCTTCAAGAGGCGCGCATGCACGCCACTGTCGAAGGTCCACTCAATCTGAAAGCGGTCCATGGCGCCATAGAGATATTCTTCGACCTCGGTAGGGAGGCGGTGGATTTCATCGATGAACAGCAGGGTGTTGGGCTCCAGCTGACTCAGAATCCCCACCAAATCGCGGGCCTTGGTCAACGCCGGTCCGCTGGTCATTTTCAGCGGGTGCCCGGATTCTTGCGCCATAGCCATCGCTAGCGAGGTCTTGCCAAGTCCTGGAAGCCCGGTGAATAAAAGGTGCTCTAAGGCCTCCTGACGTTGCGAAGCGGCCCTCAGCATGAGGCGCAGTGGTTCGAGCAGGCTCTCTTGGCCAAGGAACTCAGAGAAATCTCGGGGCTGCAGTCCGCGTTCGAATTCCCGCTCACTGCTCGCAGCAAGGTTTCCATCGAAGGTGGAAGGCGTGTCCATGGCTTTGATTTTGCCGCGTAACGACACGGAATTCCACCACAAAGGAGATTCCGCGTGCGCCAATAGGGGTGGGAGCCTGTTTTTGAGCAGATCTTTCACTACGCAGCCTCCCGGGTTACCTACAATCGTGGTACCCGGGAAGCGCTGTGTGCGTTTTCGCGCAGATTGCTGCAGAACTCACCAAAACCGGGACTAGCCATGCCGCTACGGCTTTGGCATGATTGTTGCCCCACGTAGGTTGCCTGACGCTGTCTGGCCCTAGTAAAAAACCCATGAGTCGAAGCCTTCTTACCAGAACTTTGGTACTTGCCACATTGGCGAGTTCCTTTTCCTGTTTCAACATCAACCAGGGCGACGGGCCTTTGGAGAGCGATCCATTCGCAAGCTCGGATACGATGAATATCCTTGAGGTGACGAACGGTTTTGGTCGCCTGCTGCCATACGTGGTGCCAGTTGCTAATCCCTTCACCGGCTTGCCTACTGCGCAGCTGATTGAGATTCGCACCTTCGATGATTTGTTGAACAACAAGCCAACGGTATTGAATCCAGTCAAGCCGCCATCTTCATGGCCTGCTCTTGCGATCAACCCGTCTAACCAAACGGGTAACCATTTTGTTGCAGTCAAGTTCTCGCGCTCCATTGCGCGAAACTCGGTCTTGGATCAAACGGCTGCTGGTTTGGCAAACAATGGTTTGACGGGCGCTATCACTGTGGTGGCTTACAACCAGGCAACGGGTCAAAGTGAAACCGTGAAAGGGCGTGGCTTCATCAATGGTGAAACTTACTTCGGCACGGGTCCAACCCTTGAGCGTTGGGTTCGCAAGGATGACAACAACGGTGTAAATGCACGCATCGTGACCCGTAATGGGTCCGAGTCGCGTCCAGGCATTGGCTTCCCAGGAACTGACGACGAGGCTAATGGCATCGTAGACGGTAGCTTCCAGGGTGCTGGTGCTTTGATTGTCCCAAACACTTTCGTCTTCGTAGTCGACACCGACGATAACCTCGCGACCTACGAGTCCTTCCCTGCGGATCGTGTGATTCGCATTGTGATTAAGGGATCGGAAGATGGCTCTGAGGAGGGCAGCATCATTGGTGGCGTACGTAGTGCAGATGGACGCTTCTTGGAGCAGGGTGGCGTAGGTACTTCTCAAGTATCCACCGACATCACCGTCCCTTCGCCACTTCTAGATGGCCTTGGCGGCGTTGCTGTCACCTCTCCACCTGACTTGGCTACTGACCTTCCATGTGACCAGGAGCTCCGCTTCAGCTTCGACGAAGCCTGTCAGCCTTACTCGATTGGTCCGCTACCTGGTTTGGTAGCTCCAGCGCTCTCCAATGAGTTTACGGTGGAGTTCTTGCCGCCTGTGGCCCCTGGGTCTCCTCCTCCGGGATTGACCATCCAGTTGCCATACACGGTTATGCCAGTCAGTCCGTTCAACTTTACGGAGTTTATTGTTAGCCCGGTTGTGAACTTCCCAGGAAGTGACCCATTCGGTGCACAAGCTCAAGCAACCGTGACCTACTTCCACAACGCTGCTGTGGACTTGGTGTTGAACACCAATGGTTCTTCCCAGGAGTCGACCAAAGTTGACTTCTCGGTAGGCTCAGAGTGCCCTGGTCTGGTAAACGTTCCAGTCGCACCTGGTGCTATCGTTGCCGCTTCGAATGGTGGTGGCGTTACGGGTGGTATTCGCGTCATCGACCTCGATGGCTTTGGTCAAGGAACCGGCGACCCAACGCACGATTCCAGTAACCCGTTCTATAACGTGACCTTCAACGTCGATGGCGATCCTGTCGCTGGCGACGTTTCTAAGTTCCCGTTCAACCCGAACCTTGCAGTTCCGGGTATCTTCCCACCGCTATCTTCGGATACCACCTCTCTTGCAGGTGGCTCACGCGGTGCTTTCACTCTGTCCCAAGATTCCACTCTGCGCACGCAGTTGGTGACTTCGGATGAGGTTGGAACGGTCACCGACATGCTGCTCGGGCATCCCCTGGACATTGCATTCAACAACTTTGAGTGCCTTTCAGGGGGTCAGAACTTGTGTGCCAACGCGGCCTTCCAAGCACACCCGCTGGGTGGCTCCGGAGAGGGCAACAACATCAGTGCTGCACCGCACCCTAACCCTCCACGCTTGCAGCTGGCACCCGCTTGTTTCTCTCCGTTGATTCAAACGGACGAGCCCACCCAGACGGGACCAACAAACTTGTTGATCACTCAGGGAGATGCATTTGGTGCACCAAACCAAGGCGCAGGCCCTTCGGGCTTGTTGACTGCGAGCGATTTCTACAAGGGTGTAAACTTCTACGGTCCTGCTCCTACGCAGCCAGGTTGCCCGACCTTCACCCTTCGTCAGCAGGTAGGTCACTTCCTTTACGTGTTAGATGCTTCCGGTGAGCAGATTGTTGTTCTTAACAGCAACCGCATGACTGTGATCGATCGCATTCCAGTTTCGAGCCCACGCAACCTTGCTATGGCTCCAGACTTGGACATGCTCGCTGTCAGTAACAACGGTCCTAACACCGTGACCTTCGTTGACACCAATCCAAACTCGCCAACCTTCCACCAAGTGGTGAAGACTACCACGCTAGTGGATACTTTGAATGCTCGTATTGGTCTTGGTCCAAGCGACATTGTTTGGCAGCCAGACGGGGAAGACATTCTCGTGATCTGTGAGCGCTCTGACTCCATGGCGATTATCTCGGGAAGTGGTTTGGAAGTCCGTAAGATTATCCCTGGTGTAGTAAACCCTAGGTTTCTTGCTGTGACTGACCGCGCGATTGGCTTTGGTTTCTCATCTGGCCTTTATTACGCCTACGTGGTTTCGCAATCCGGTGCCATGAACATCTTCGAATCCGGCCCAGATGGCATTCAAGGCATCGGCTTTGATGACTTTGTGGGTTCTCCATCTCTGGATGGTCGGACTGGGTTTAGTAACCCAAGCGCCATGCTGATGGACCCGGGTAGCAACCAACACAGTGTGTTTGTGGCTTACTCAGAAGCGGGTAGTGCTCTGGTTGACGCGATTTGGTTGGAGAGTGCTCCAACCGGTCCAGTCACGATCAATCTTCCACCAGGAGCCGCAGTTGACCCTAACCGTCGTTCCAAGGCTTGGAGGCCGCAGAAGCAGTACACCAGCTTCTCTTCTTCGGCCATCATCGACCTTGCTGTGGACGATCTCACCAACACCGGTGACGTTACTCAAGTTCTGGCAGCCATCGTAGGCGGCAATGCTTCGCACTCCGGTAAAGGAATGCACCGCAACAACGTTCCGGTTTCTCAACCGCAGTTCCTCTTTGCAGCGAACTCCACCGGCCTGGTTGATGTCCTCGACCTGACCACTGGGCTTCCTGTCCTGCCTCAGCCAATCCGCGTTCCAGGTGTTTCGGTCCTGGCGCACTACTGGCGTCAGTAAGTCAGGATTCGTCCTGCTCCAGGCCCGGCCTCTTCCTTTGGGAAGTGGCCGGGCCTTTTTTCATGAGCGGCTTTACCCTGGCACTTAGATAGGGGACAATGCGCGCATGTCTGCCCCTCCAGGCCAGGAAATGCAGGCGATGTTCGGCGAGATCGCTCCGCGGTATGACTTCCTGAACCGCCTACTGAGTTTTGGAATCGACCGTTCATGGCGAAAACGGGCGATTCGTCGTCTTGCGTTGGCCCCTGGGTCTGCGGTTTTAGACCTTTGCTGTGGCACCGGTGACTTGGCTTTTGCCTTCTCCACAAGCGGCGCAAAAGTATGCGGCGCAGACTTCACTCTTCCCATGTTGTCGGTTGCACAGCGTCGTAAGGAAAACGTGAAGCAAAGCATTCCATGGGTGCAAGCCGATGCACAAGCTTTGCCATTCACCGAGGAACAGTTTGCTGCCGTCAGTATTGCATTCGGGATTCGCAATGTCGAAGACCCCCAAAAGGCTTTGCGTGAATGCCATCGCGTGTTGCAGCCTGGAGGAAAAATTGCGGTGTTGGAGTTTTTCCCCATTCCCAATCCGGTCTGGCGCGGCATGTTCCGCTTTTACTTTTTGCACGTTCTGCCGCTGATTGCCAAAGTCGTACGCGCCGGACGCACTGGGGCTTATCGCTACTTGCCCGAAAGCGTAGACCAATTCGCGAGTTCCGAGCAGTTCGCCGCTTGGATGGAAGATGCCGGATTCCGCGTGGTGTGTGATCAAGCCTTAACCGGTGGTGTCGCCCGCTTGTTAATTGGAGAGCGCATTGACTAAATCGGAAATACACCGTTTGGGGGAAGCGCGGCGCGATCCTGCCGTCACCCTGCTCGCTTTGTTACCTCTAGTCCTGATTCACCTCGGTGGACGCAGGGAGGAAATGAGCGATGCCTTCTTCCTAGTCGAAACTATTCTGGCAAAGGTGGGCAATGCAGGCATCCTCGCGCTGTGGAGTTTCCTGGTGCTTGGCTTGTTATGGGCCTTGGGACGTATTCATGAGTTGAAGCTCGCCTGGGCCGGAGCAAGTGCCATGATTCTGATCGAAGGTCTCTGTTGGGCCTTACTGCTCGGTCCGGGACTTTCTCAGATCACCCAATGGCTGCCGCTGGAACCTAGTCCGCTGTGGCTTCAGATGGCCACCGAATCGGAGGCCGGCCCGAGCGCCTGGAACTACCTGGCGCTCGCCGCTGGCGCAGGGGTGTATGAAGAACTGCTCTTCCGCGGAGTAGCCCTCGGTGGAGGCGCCCTGCTCTTGCAGTTCTTGTTCCGCAAGGTTGCGGGCGATGTCACCGCCAACCGCCTCTCCTTCCTTCTAGCGCTGCTGCTTTCCTCAGCCTTCTTCGCCATGGCGCACGGCCTTTATGGTCATGCAGAAGCCTTTGAAGCCGACGTACTCGGCTTCCGTATGCTTGCAGGCCTAGCCTTTGGTCTGTTGTTTGCCACCCGCGGTTTGGCGGTGGTGGTTTACGCACACTTCGCTTACGACTCTCTTTATTTCCTTGCCTAACATGCCTACCAGTGCTTCTCCCGTGCGCAAAGTGTTTCTCGGAGTCAGTGGTGCCAGCGGTGCCGCCTATGCCCGACGGTGTCTGCAAATGCTGCATGCAGCTGGGGTAGAGGTGGACTTGGTTTATTCCAATGCCGCCCGCCGCGTGCTGCAAGAAGAGCTGGGCATCGTGCTGAAGGATTGTCCATCGGTGCTGTTGGAACCCAAGGTTGACCCAACCGGAATCACCCTTTGGTCGCATCGCGATATCGGCGCTCCGCCAGCGTCTGGAACCGCCATCGGCGATACCGTTTTATTGGTGCCATGCTCGCTGAGTACTCTGGGTGGCATTGCCCATGGCTCGGCCGCAAACCTGATTGAACGTGCTGCGCAAGTGGCTTTGAAAGAAGGCAAAAAACTGGTGGTGGTCCCGCGCGAAACTCCATTATCGCGCCTGCACTTGGATCACCTTTCGCGCCTCGCTTGGGCAGGTGCCACCATCCTGCCCGCGGCACCTGGCTTCTACTTCCAACCGAAATCGATTGACGACCTGGTCAATCACCTCTGCGCCAAAATTTTGGGTTGCTGTGGGGTGCCGCAAGATGCCATTCCAGCATGGGACGGCGGAGTAGGAATGCAGGAATGAGTTCGCTGCAGACCACCCTGCGCATGATCAAGTTTGAACACTCGATTTTTGCGCTACCCTTTGCTTTGTCTGGCGCATGGATTGCGGCCCAAGGCATGCCCAATCTTGCCGATCTCAGCGGAATTCTGATTGCAGCGGTTGCCGCGCGCAGTGCCGCCATGGCCTTTAATCGTGTGGTCGACCGTGACATTGATGCGACCAACCCGCGGACCCAAGAACGCGCGTTGGTCAGTGGTCAGTTGAGTTTGCGTTATGCGGTTCTCTTTACCGCCCTCTGCAGTTTTCTTTTCGTAGCTACAGCAGCTTGGTTGTCGCCCTTATGTGGGTGGCTGTCTTTGCCCGTGCTCGGCGTGCTACTCGGCTATTCGCGGCTAAAGCGCTACGGCTGGTTTTGCCACTTTGGACTTGGCTTGGCACTTGGCATCGCCCCGGCGGGTGCTTGGTTGGCGGTTGCAAAAGATTTCGATGGCGCGTGGGGGATTCCCCTGTGGATTGGCGCCGGGGTGCTCACCTGGGTGGCTGGTTTTGATCTGCTCTATGCTTTGCAAGATGTTGACCACGACCGCAAAGAGGGATTGCATTCCTTTCCAGCGCGCTTCGGCAGCAGCGCTACGCGTTTCGCCTCCATGTTGTGTTATGTCGTGGCCTTTTTGGCATGGTTGCAAGTGGGGCGGCAGTTAGAAGCTGGAATTGCATATTTCAGTGGTTTAGGTCTCGTATTGGCCATTTTCTTGTTCCAGCATTGGCTGCTACGCGGCGATCGCCTGCACCGCGTCCCCGTGGTCTTCTTCCGCATCAATGCATGGGTCGGCGTGGTTTTCTTCTCGGCCTTGTGGCTTGACCTCGCAAGCCTTAACCTGGACGCATGAGCGCTTCCACGGGAAAGAAACGAGCCGCCGATCCGGGCACGACTTGCCGCGAATTGGTTGCGCGGTTTGGTCAGGGCGATTTACCGCGCTGCATGCTGGTTTTGCCGCCGACTAGTGGTGAAGAGGAGGTGTGGTTTGGCGAACAAGTGTTGCGCGCGGCCCGTACTTTTGGGCGCAGCCAAGAAGGCCTTGATTTGCTCGATATAGATGCCAGTTCTCCAGATTTTCAGCCGGAAATCTTGGAATCCTTTTTGGCATCCAAATCTCTGTTTGCGAGCCGCCAAGCACTGGTTCTTGGGCGCGCTGCAAAGGCATTGAATAAATGGCCACGCCTCGCCGATGCGCTCCTCTCTGCCGCCACCAGCGACGATGGGCCCGAATGGATGGTCGTGCAAGCTGCAGGCAACACCGGCAAAGGCATGAAGGCGCTTGCAGCCACGCGTAAAAAGGGCATTGAGAAAGTTCGCTTTCGGGGTTTGTACGGTGATCCACCGCCCTGGAAGCCAGACCCGGACGCAAGCGAGGCCGCTCTGTTCGTAACTGCGGAAGCGCGCGAACGGAAGTTGAAACTGCAGCGCGGCGCATCTGGTTTGTTGGTGCAGCTCGCAGGTTCGCGCCCGAATGATTTGATCCAGGCACTGGAGCACTTCAGCATGCTTGGAGAAGACAGCATTGGTGAAGAAGAAGTACGCCGTGTGGCCGCGCAAAGTGCAGAAGGTTCCGCCTTTGATTTCGCCGATGCCGTGCTAGCCGGTGATGCCGCGCAAACCCTGCGTCTCATCGGCCAACTCTCGCGCCATGGTTTACGCTCATGGGATGGCCGCCGCGTCAGTGCACGCGATGCCTTCAGCATGATTGTGGGTGCGGTTACCCGAGAGCATAAAAAGACTGTGAGTATTCTGGAAAGTGTGCAATCCGGAATGAGTCTGGAAGATGCGCTCACTGCGGTGGGTTCGCGTCCAAGCATGCCGGTAGTGAACCGCATGCAAAAGCGTTTGCAAGTTGCGAGCGCGGAACATCTCAATGCTGTGCTTGCAGCACTAGTCGAAGCCGAGGAAAACGTAAAAATGTCCGGTTGGCGCGATAGTAATGCAGCTTTAGAGTTTCTTGCTTTCCGCACGATGCGGCGGAGGCAGGCATGAGTCGCATTCATAAACTAGACTCCGTAGTCATTGATCAAATCGCGGCGGGGGAAGTGGTAGAACGACCGGCTTCGGTAGTGAAGGAGATGGTGGAGAACGCCATTGACGCCGGAGCTACCCGGATTGAGGTTTCCTTGGAAGAAGGCGGCGCGCGCAAGATTGAAGTGCGCGACAATGGCAGTGGTATCGCGCCGGAAGATTTGCTCTTGGCGGTCACTTCCCATGCAACTTCTAAGTTGAGCGTGCCGTCCGATTTAGAGGCGATTGCTTCTCTGGGATTCCGTGGAGAAGCCTTGGCATCGATTGCCTCGGTGGCACGTTTACGGGTGGTTTCGAGAACTCCAGAGTGTCGGGCGGGTACTGCGCTAGAAGTGAACTTTGGCCGCATTGGAGAACCCCACGAAGCCTCTTCACCGAAGGGCACGCGCTTCTTGGTGGAGGATTTATTCGCCGAGTTACCTGCGCGGCGTAAGTTCATGAAACGCCCTTCCACCGAGGCTGCGCATGCGCAAGCTTGGGTGGAACGCTTGGCATTGGTGCACGAGGGTATTGGCTTTCGTTTCGAACACGATGGCAAGCTTACTTTTGAAGTGCACCCCGAAGATGATTTAGAATCCCGTTGCGCGGCTGTCTTTGGGAAAGGCTTGGCCAAGAATATGGTGGAAATTGAATCTCAAGGAGATCCTCTTTCATGCAGCGCAAGGATTGGCCCTCCAGAAAGCGCTCGCCGTGATGCCCGCCGCGTGCATCTTTTCCTGAATGGCCGTTGGGTGCGCGATGCAAGTCTGCTTCGTGCCGTGCGGGAAGGCGTGAAAGAGTTTGTCCCCATCGGACATTACCCCACTTTGTTTTTGGCTTTGCACATCCACCCCAATCGGGTTGACGTGAATGTGCATCCGCAGAAGACCGAAGTGCGTTTCCGAGATGAACGCATAGTTTTCGGCACGGTAGTGAACACCCTGCGACGCGGTTTAGCTTCTGCACCCTGGGCGACACGCGCCGTGGGTGCTATCGGATCTAGCGCCATGCAGGAAACGCGCAGTTTTCCGGCACCGTCCTGGCAGCGTGCCGACGACTTGCAAGGCGAATCGATTTCAGTGGAAAAGCTGCCCGATGGAGTGGCCCCGTTTTTGCCTATGGAAGTTGCAGAGGAAGATCGTGGCAAGGGGCAGTTCCTTTCGGTTGCCAATACTTTTCTTTTCCGCGCGGTTGCCGGTGGCGTAGAGATTATCGATCAACATGCGCTGCACGAACGGGTGAACCTGGAAGAGTTGCGCAAGGAAGTGCAGAGGGGCCAAGTCATCATGCAACCTATGCTGGTTCCAGCTCTGGTTGACCTTTCGCGAACGGAGTTAGATCTCCTGCTGACCAAAGCCGAGACCTTCTTAAAGCTTGGGGTGGACATCGAGGCTTTTGGCGAAACCACCCTCGCGATTCGGGGGGTTCCAGCCCGCCTGCAGCGTTTGCATCCGGAAAAACTGGTGCGCGATTTGCTAGATATTGCCGGTAGCTTTCGCGAGGCCTCTCCAGATCAAATCCAGGAAGAGATGCTCTTCTCCATGTCCTGCCGCGGCGCAGTCATGGCCGGCGACCACCTAGACGCCACCGCACTGGAAGACCTCATCAAACGCGGCGCGCATCTTCCACAAGACCGCACCTGCGCCCACGGACGTCCGGTACGCGTCTTTTTGTCGATAGAAGACTTAGAGCGCGCCTTCTACCGACGTTAAGTCAAACTGCTTAGTGACTACTCCAATGGAAGCGGTCCAAGATGATGGACTGATCCGGGAGTTCGCTATCGAGGGAGTGGAAGACATCGATGGCTTGCGGAACATTGCGCCCGTCAAAGCGCTTGTAGAAACTCATTTCAAAGCGCTGATACAAAAGCACCGCTGCTTTGGTTTCGACGCCATCGGCATCGACTTCTGCGGGAGTCCAATGGCGCACTTCTAAAGCAGAAGGTTCCAAGCTGTTGGCGGGAATCACCAGACTGTAATCCCAGAGCTGGCTGGAGTGACGACGTAGGCTGCCAGAAAGAACGCGTGCGCCGCTTTCTAAAACGCTTAGCGCTTCAGGCGGCTGGCGCCGTTCCAGGCCGTGAATGTCTACCAAGAGCAGCAAGTCGGAGCAAAGATTCATGGCGTCGTCAACCGCCTCACGGTCTTTGGTGAATTCATGTCCGGACAAGATTTGAGCCTTGCCTTCTCCTTCGCGTAAGCCTTCACGTAGCCAGTAGTCGCGACCATCAAAACCCTTGGCCACGGTGCCGCCGCGCTCTGGGTCTTCAATAATCAGTTCCAACTGCTCGGCGCCAAACTTGGTGTAAATGACAGTAAAACTGATCACGTGCGGATGCTCACCATGCTCTTCCGCCTCCACCTTCATGTTGAGGCCATCGACCAGTTTGCCCTTTCCAGTGGGAAACTGATCTGCAGCAACCTTGGCCATGAGCGCAGCGGCCTCCTTGGAAGTGTCGGGCGGAAGTTCCACCAAAACCTCAGGGACCGGCGCGGAAATTTCTTTCCCAGGCTCCTGGGCTTCGGCTGGAGCTTCGATCGGGGGTTCCGCAACCTCGATCACCTCGACGGGTGCGGGTTGTTGAAAAAGTAACAGGCTAAGTAGGCAAATCAGCATTGGAATTGGTCGCGACAGAATAGGATACGCAACACATGGCCTTTTTGCAGACCATTCCTGAACTCCGTTCACCCGCTGAGGGGGTAGAACTCTTGTGCTTGCCCGAGCCGCGCTTTAAGCGTGCCCAGCTGAGCCTTTCCATGGACATGCCTTTGGACAGTGGCAGGGCAGCACGCACCTTGCTGGCCGAGGTGCTGACCCAGGGCACCGACACCTTGCCGAGCCGGCTACAGATTACCCGCACTTTGCAGGACCTGTATGGGGCCAACTGCTCGCTGTATGCCGATCGTTCCTTGGAGTCGCATAGGGTGACCATGAACTTGGGCTGGGTGGGTGACCGCTTTTTGCCGCCCGAAGAATTGGTGCAGCCACGCCTATTAGGCTTAGCACGTGGCCTCTTGGATAAGCCACGTCGAGGTGCCAATGGTTCCGCTTACGATGTCGAGACTTTGGAGCGGGAACGCAGCTCTGCTTTGAAGCGAATTCGTGAACGCAAGGACGATCGCTCTTCCTATGCGGAGGAACGCTTCCTCGAGCAAATGTGTGAGGGCGAACCTTATGGCTTATTGCCTTGGGATTCGGAAGCGGCCATACACGCCCTGACTGCCGATGACCTAGAAGCAGCTCGCTTGCATCTGCTGCAAGACGCAAAAATTACCTGCATTGCCGTTGGCCCCTGCGATGTCGACCTGGTTGAGACCTGGCTCAAAGATTGGTTCGGCCGACGCAAAGCGATCCCTGCACAGCCAGAGGTCGTGTTCCGTACTCCTGGCGCTCTGCGCGAATTCCGCGAAGAGTTACCCATGGAGCAAGCGCAGTTTCATTATGGCTATCGTTTTGAGCAGCCGGAAACGCATCGCGAGCACGAGGCTTTGGGGTTGGCATGTAGTATTCTTGGCGGTGGCGCACATGGTCGTTTGTTCCGGGTGGTGCGCGAAGAAAAATCCTTGGCGTATGGTATTTATGCCATGTTGCGCTCACAAAAAGGACTCATGACCGTGTCCGCAGGAATCGATGGAGAGGCCTACGAAGAAGTGCGCGATGAAGTCGAAGCGCAACTCAAGGATTTGCAGGAGAACGGCCCAACCGAAGAAGAAATTCAGTTCGCTTTGGTCAACCACCTCGATCGTTTGCGCGCTCTTGCCGATTCCGGAGGACGCCTTGCAAACTATCATTTGCGCGAGCATTGGGCCGGATTACATCGTACACCAGCAGAGCGCGCGAAGATGTTGCAGGAATTAAAGCCCGGCGAAATCGCGGAGGCAGCACGGCGCTTTAAGGCGGACTCGGTTTATCTTTTGGCACCTAGTGCGAAGTTGGTGAAAGTATGAAAATCCTCGAGACTTTGAAGCATGAACAAGCCGGCGAAGAAGTGACCTTCGCGCGGAGTTCGAATGGGGTCGACATTGCACTTTGCCGGACGCCCGGATTTACCACTGCAAGTGGTTACTTCGGTTTGCGTTTTGGCAGTACCGATATGCGATTCCGCATGCCATCGGGCGAAGTGGTCGAAGTGCCTTCGGGCAGCGCGCATTACCTTGAGCACAAGTTATTTGAAGGACGCGAAGACAAAGTTTTCGATCGTTTTGGACGCCTGGGCGCGGAGTTCAATGGCGGAACCTCCTTCCGTACCACCAACTATCACTTCACCACCACCGATCACTACCTAGATTGCCTAGACGTCCTGGTGGACTTCGTGCAACATCCGTTGATCACTGAGGAGCGGGTTGACAAAGAGCGCGGCATCATTGAACAGGAAGTGCGCATGTACGGCGACAATCCCGGCTTTTGCGGCACTTTTCTGTTGCACGAAGCCTTGTACAAAGCGCATGGCATCCGCATTGAACCCGGTGGCTCCGTGGAAGATGTGCGGCGGATTAACGCTGCCGAACTGCAAGCTTGTTTCGATGGCTTCTACCGCCCACGCGCCATGCGTTTGGCCCTCACCGGCGATTTCGATGTCGACAAAGTTTTAGCTCATCTAGATTCAAGACTCGATGCTCCGGATGGCCCGATTGCGGAAAAGCTGTATCCGCAAGAGCCCGCCCTTCCTGCTGAGGAGTGGTTGGAGAAACCGTTTTCTGTCACCCGCCCACATGTTTGGATCGGGTGGCGCGAACCCACCGGTTTGGCCGATGGACGCGCACGTTTACGCCAGCGCGTTTTGAGTAGTTTGGTCCTAGACTTGGCTTTCGATACCTCGAGTGAAACGCATGAACGCCTCTATCGCAATGGCGATATTGACGAAACCTTCCAAGCTTACTGGTCGAGTGACAAGGATTGGGGGCACGTTATTGTTTCCGCGATATGCGACGAGCCTAAAGAGTTTGTCAAAGTCATTCGCAAAGCGGCGGCAGATTTCGTGGCAGATGGTTTGAATAAATCCGACTTTGAGCGTCTAAAACGAGCAGCATGGGGCGGTTTGGTCAGTGGTTTGCAAACGCCAAGCGCTCTGGCAGGCAGCATTTTGAATGCCATGCTGGAACGCGTACAGCCTTTTGCCACCTTAGATATGCTTGGCGAAATCAAGTTTGAGGAGGTCGTCGCGCGGGCTGAGGAAATGTTCTTGCCCAAGCGCTCCGCGGTTGCCGTTTTGATCCCCGAAGCGGAGGATGCCTAAGCATCCGCAACGATATTTTCTGCTTGGTCCAACGGCCTCTGGGAAAACCAGTGTGTCCTTGGCGCTTGCAGAAAAACTTAATGCCGAAATCCTGTCTCTGGATTCGATGTTGGTCTACCGCGGCATGGATATTGGCACTGCGAAACCAAGTGCAGAAGAACGTGCACCCGTACCACATCACCTAATCGATGTGGTGGAACCGAGTGAGGAGTTCTCGGTCAAACAATACCTTGATGCCACTGCCAAAGTTGAGGCCGAGCTCCAAGCACGCGGCAAAGCGGCGCTCTATGTGGGAGGCACCACCATGTGGTTCAAAGCCCTCATGTTTGGCTTACTGGAAGTTCCACAAGCCTCCATTACGATTCGCAACGACATTCAGGCCGCCCTTGATCGCGGCGAAGCAAAGGCCTTGCGCGAAGAGCTGCAAGTGGTAGACCCAGATGCTTTTGAGCGCATCCACGAAAACGATACGCGACGTCTGCAACGTGCTCTAGAAACCTATCGGCAAACCGGCAAGGCCTTAAGCGAGTGGCAATCCCAGTGGCAGGCCGGGCGCGATCTCACCGACCCGGTTGCCCTTTTGGAGTGGCCCCGCGAGGTCCTCCGCGAGCGCGTGGTGAAACGCTTTGCTCAAATGCTCGACGCAGGTTTCCTTGAAGAAGTGAAATCCATTCGCGACGGAGTTGGTTTTGGTCGTACCGCTGCAAAGGCCATCGGCTATCGCCAAATTTTGGATCACTTGGAAGGGCAGTGTACTTTGGAGGAAGCCCTGCAAAAAGGCATCACCAAAACCCATGTTCTGATTCGACGTCAGATGACATGGTTACGTTCCTTCCCGGGCATTTTGAAGGTGCCCATGGAAGAAGGCGTGGAGGCTTCAGTCGTCGCTGGAAATCTTGCGACGCAATTTGCCGCCAAGTAAAAACTTAGCTCGAATGGGGCGGTGATCACTTCTGGTCCAATCCATGACTTCAAAGTCGGTGAGCTCCATGGCACCCTTATAAACCATGTGGTCAATCGGCAATGGCATCCAATGGCCTTGCCCGATGCCCCAAGTATTCATCACCCCGCGGCCTTCTCGGCCGTGATGTAAATCTGCATCTTTGATTAATCCACGGAACTGCGATGCCCAAGGTGTGGAGTTAAAGTCGCCCATCATGATGATCTCGTCGACGGCTTTGGCGGACTCGGCTAACTGTTGGAACTCATCAAAATGCACCGGGTAAATCGGTTGGCGAATATGCGCGGCAACCAATTGAACGCGACGTCGTCCTACAGCCAGCCGCGTACTAATCTGTTCGCGTCCGCCGCCCGGAACCTGCACTAGTTTGCTGAATTCTAGGGGAAGGCGCGAAACCAGAAGAAGGTTGTGTTTGGGGGAGCGCACCTTGAAGGTGTAGCCCGGCAAGGAAACTTCGATGTGCGGGCGGATTTCGCCCAATGCAATCACGTCTGGCAAATCGTCTGCAATGCGTTTTTCAAACTCACGCAAAGCATCCTCATCGAACTTCATATTGAACCAAGCAATCTCGATTTGATCGGGTGCCTCAAGTTCTGGCGCCGTTAGCGGGATGTACAGGCTGCCCAGCAAAATGGCGTGTCCCAAGATTGGAAGAATGCTCCATCGCCAAATGAGTTTCGGCTGCCAGAAAGCGCGTGGGAAAGCAGGGATCCATCGGAAAAGAGCGAGAAAAACAATCCAGGTCAAGCCGAGATAGACCTGGAAATGGCTAAAAAGGCTTAACCATGCCCATTTCATGCCCAAAAAACTAAACACCGATGCAGTAAAGAGCCCTAGAAGAGCGAGGCGTGGAAACACGGGTGCCTTGCGGCGTTCCTTAGAACTCATGCAAGAAGCATAGGATTGCGGGAATCTTCCTTCAAAGTCGTTATCCTGGGCGTAATAAAACCATGAGTTCCCCTTCTGATTTCCCTGATCTTGGTGGCGGTGGAAAACCCCCGCTGCCTCCCCGACCTCCTCGAACACCAAATTCTGGTGCCGGTGGGCCATCCATGCCGAACCTGCCTGAGGTGAACAAAAAACTGCTCGTCACGGGTGTGCTTATCTTGACCGTTTTGTTGGTGCTGATTGGCGCCTTCGTTTCTGGCAAAGGTGGCATTATTGAGGTGCAAGACACGGAAGTCGCGGTGATTGTGAACTACATCACTGGTGAAGAAGAAATTGTCGACCGTCCTGGTTACAAAATCTTCTTGCCCTTCGTAGCGCAAGCCTTCGTTTTTGATAAGTCACCCAACAACTTTCTCATGGAAGGCGAACAGACCCGTTCCGCCAACCATGTGCGTAAGTTGACCGTGCGCGCAAAGGATGGCTCGAACTTCTGGTTCGGCAAACTTGAAATCCAGTACCGCTTGATTTCTGGAAAGGCCGATGTGGTGCTGCACGATTCTGGCCCTGGCGATAGCTTTAAAGAAAACTGGGTTAAGTCTTATGCCCGCTCAGTCCTGCGTGATGAGTTCGGCCGTTTCTCAACCGTAGAAATTGCTGATTCCGGTAATCGCAAGGATGCTACTGTTGCTTCGCAACTTCGCTTGAATGAAATGTTGGAGCCTCACGGGATTTACATCATGCAAATCTTGACGCCGAAGCCAAACTTTGAACCGCAATATGAGCGGGCGATTGAGGAGCGCAAGGTTGCTGATCAGGAAGTCGAGAAGTTGAAAGAGAAAGCTTTCCAGCTGGAGCTCGAACGGGTACGCCGTTTGGCGGACATCGAGCGCGACAAAGCTACCGAGTTTGAGGTTTTGCTCGGAACTATGGAAAAAGACCGTATCAGCGCTGAAAAAGATGCTGTAAAGACGACTAAATCAGCGGATGCCTATCGCATTCGTTTGGTCGCACAAGGACAAGCCGCAGAGCGAGAATCCTTGCAAAAGGCGCGTGGATTGACTCAGTTGGCTGAGAAAGAGGCGGAAGGTCTCCGTGCCAAGGTGGAAGCGCTTGCGGCACGAGGAGAGATTTTGGTGCAGGAAGCTTTGGCGAACAAATTTGCCATGATTGAATTTGAGATTGTGCCTTACCGTCGCGACCCAACTCCAACCCGGATTGAGCATATGGGAGCCATCCCCGCGGTGCCGTCGAAGGGAGGGAATCAGTAATGAAAAAGCTCGTCACCATTCTCGTCATTTTAATTCTGATTCCTTTAGTCAGCACCATCATGTTTAAGCGGGTTCCGCCCGCCGTGATTGGTGTAAAGCAAAGTCAATGGGGTGGGGGAATCATCCAACAAGATTATGGAACCGGGTTCCATTTGGGCATTAGTGGTTATCACAAGTGGCATTTCTTGCCCGCCACCACCCACTTCATTCACTTCGCTGGGGTGGAAGGGGGTACTGGAACGGCAACCGATTCCTACGAAGATCCTCTTTCGTTGCGTACTGCCGATGGGAACCTGATTACCTACGAGGTCTCGATTTCCTATCGGATTAAGAAAGACGAGGCTTGGAAAATCGTTTCGGAAGGATTGAAGGTTCAGTACCAAGACCGCGTAAATTCTCGTGTGACTTCTTTTTTGCGCGACCAATTGCCTAGGTTGTCTTCGGAAGATTTGCAGCTCACAGATAGCCGGACTGCGTTGGTGTTAGAGGTATTGCCTCAACTCACCAGGGACTTGGAAGAGTTCCATTGTGTGGCTGAATCGATCCTGATTCGTCGTTTCACCTTCCAGCCTGAGTATGAAAGCAAGCTGCAAGATAAGCAGTTCTTGCGCCAGAAAGCTCTGCTGGACGTTGCCCAAACCAAGGTCGCGGAAGAAGAGAAAACCGTGAACTTGATTGAACGCAAGATTGCTGCAGAAGAAAAAGCTAAGGACCAAGAGTGGGAAAAGCAGATTCAAACCAAGCGTTCGGAATACGATGTCTTGCTAGCCACCATCGTTGCGGAAGCTCAGGTTTACGCCACTGAAACCATGGCTGAGGGAGATGCCGAAAATGTCATTTCCACGGCTAACGGAAACTTGGCGATTCAGAAAGCTGAGGCCTTGCGCAACGAGTTGCGTACCGCTGCACTGAACTCGGAGGGCGGTCGTATTTTGCTGGCCTTGACGGCTGCAGAAAACTTGAACATGCGCAGTGTCATTCTGAACAGCGACGACCCTGAAGTGCCGAAGATTCTTGACATCGCTCAGCTCACCCGCATGTTGGTGGGTGGCGATCTGAGGAAGGAATAGGCAACGCACCACTTCAAACGCCCACGGATGCACCTCGCGGTCATTCGTGGGCGTTTTTTATTTCTTCAGGCGCATGCGCTCAGCCAGGTGCAAGACCTCGGCCCGCTCCAGCATGCCTACAAAGCGTGGTTCAGCTTCACTTTCGATCACCGCGGCAGTGTTGCCGTCGAATTTGCGGAAGAACTCCAGGGCCTCTTCCAGAGTCGCTGTGGAAGGCAGGGCGGCCTCGGCTGGACTTAGGGTGGCGACATCGTCGGCGGTGACCAGCGCGGCGGTTGCTTTGTCGTAAGCGACCTGGCTGAGGTCGTTCAAGGTGACAACCCCGACTAGGTGGTGCTCATGATTGATCACTGGGAAGTGATTGAAGGGTGACTTGTTGGCGAAGTGCAGAATCTGCGTCATGTTGGCTTCGCGTGGCAGCGCTGCTGTGGTGGGGCGCATAAAACGCTCCACATGCATTTCCGTGGACTCTCCGGCTTGGAGGAAGTCCCGCCCCGAGAAGGCTCGTCGGAACACGTTGCGCCATCCTCGCCGTCCTTCGCGGTCTGCAGTGTGCGACATCAGATTGGCCAGGCTGACTTCACCTGCGAGCACGACGACCCGTTTGACCAGCAAAGGCCCGAGCAACTCAAAGATCACCACCGCGCCAAGGATAATGTTCAATAGGCGCTCCGAAAGTTCTTCGTCATAGCCCTTCACATAGGTGGCTAGCGCAATAGCGGCGCCTGCCTGACACAAAAGTCCAAGCCCAACCGGCACCTTGGAGTAGCTGCCTAAACGGTTTATGTTTTTTAATCCACTCATGCTGATATGGGTGCCAAGTACTTTGCCCAGGGTGCGGCCCAAAACATAGAGCCCTACTGCTAACCAGTTGTCGAGCAAGCTTTGGAAATCAAGATGCGAACCGCTGAGCACAAAAAAGAGCATAATGGCAGGTTTTGCATAGCCATCCATAGCCGTGGTGATGCGCTCAAATAGTTGTGAGCGGTTTGCGACAACGGCACCGGTGGCTAGGAAGGCCAACATATGCGGTACCTTGGTAATCGCGCAGATGCCAATGGTGAGAAAAATAATCGCCAGTAGCGGGACGGCATAGTTGTCATGTCCTACCCGTTCTTGAAGCAGAATCAGAGCATGGGCTGCAATGAATCCGTAAAGCAGAGCTCCACCAATATCCCAGAGTGGGGCCCAGAGGCTGACATCGGTGCCTTCCATGAGCAGGAGGACCAGGATGGCGACTTCGAATAGGAAGACGGCCCAAATATTGCTCATGGCGGTGAGCTGTTTGAGCATACCTGTGGTGGGGCCTTTCGCGTTGTATTCGTGAAGTACCTCGAGGGTGGTAGCTGGCGCTACCGCAATGGCCAGAACACCAAGGATCATGGCGCCTGGAATGCTTTGAATCACCGGAAGGCTGAGTCCTGCAACAATGAGGAAGGTGATTGCGCTTTCCACCATCGAGCCGCGCAGGAGCCGGCGGAAAGTAGCATTACGGCGGCGGCCAAAGCGGAATTGGCCGCCTAAAACGAACAGGGCCATGGCCATTGCCAAATCGTTAATCGGCATGCGCAGCTTTTCTAAGGCGTGGCCGTCGACCCAACCACGGCTGCTTCCAAAGTGGAACAGGATACCGGCGGCCAAATAACCGGTAAGTGCTGGAAGGCGGAGTAAGCGCGCAACCAGACCACCCAACACGCCGCCGGCGAGTAGAAGACCTAAGAGTAGAAGCGTGTTTAGTTCCAAGTCGATTTAGTGAGCTGAGGCCCAATCAGGGCCATAGTCCATGTCCACTTTAAGCGGGACGTCGAGTTTCCACGCGCCTTCCATTTCTTCGCGCACAAGTGTCTTCATTTGCTCGAGCTCGGTGAGAAGGCAATCAAAAACCAATTCGTCATGCACTTGCAAAATCATGCGTGACTGCAGGCCTTCCTTTTGAATGCGTGCATCTACTTTGAGCATAGCGACCTTGATGAGATCTGCGGCGGAACCCTGAACTGGGGTGTTCACGGCAACGTTTTCAGCAGCAGAGCGTACCCGGCCATCGCTGGAGTTGACGTCGGGGGTGGGGCGATGCCGTCCCAGAAGCGTGCGGACTTCACCGTTCTCACGTGCTTCCTCAAGAGTCTTATCGATCCAGGCGCGGACTCCTGGAAGCGCTTGGAAGTACATGTCAATGAAGTCGCGCGCTTCCTGAAAGCTGAGTCCAGTTTCGCGTGCGAGACGTTGCGGCCCCATGCCGTAAAGAATGCCAAAGTTAATCGCTTTCGCGCGAGAACGCATTTCGGCATCGACCTTATCGGGGGGGATATCGAAGACCAAAGATGCGGTCCGTGCGTGAACATCGGCGCCCTCGTTGAATGCGGAGATCAGCGCTGGGTCTTGCGACAGATGTGCCACGACGCGTAATTCCACCTGCGAATAGTCTGCCGACATGAGCACCCAACCCTCGGCGCGTGGGACAAAGGCGCGACGGATTTCGCGGCCAGCTTCGGAGCGAATGGGAATGTTCTGCAGGTTCGGGTCACTCGAACTCAAACGTCCCGTGCTCGCGACCGCCTGATGGAAGGAGCTGTGAATGTGCCCCGTTTGCGGGTGGATGAACCCTGGAAGTGCATCGACGTAAGTACCAATCAACTTGGTCACTTGGCGATACTCAAGTAAGGCATCCACAATCGGAATGCCCGCATACTTCTCCATGCTGGCCGCATCGGTTTTATAACCCGTCTTGGTTTTCCCAACGCGCTTCACTCCGGCCGGATCCTGGATCATCAGCTTCTCAAACAGAATTGGGCCCAATTGTTTTGGGGAGTTCAGGTTGAAGGGCTCGCCGGCTTCAGCAAAAACCTTCTTTTCCAACTCCATCTGACGTTTGCCCAAACTTTTGCGCATTTCCAATAAGCGCTCCTTGTCGACGCGAATGCCCTCGGCTTCCATGCGTTCGAGCACTCCGATCAGGGGTAACTCAACCTCGGTGAAAAGCTTTTCTGCTGCGACCTCTTTTAGTCCGGCACGCATAAGAGCAACGAGCTGGAAAGTGGCATCGGCGTCTTCACAGGCGTATTCCGCAACGGCCTCGATCGGCACCAAATCCATAGTCAGTGCATTTTTGCCAGTGCCGAGCAACTCCTTAGTCGGAATCTTGCGCAAACCAAGATGTTGCAGCGCCATGGAGTCCAGGTTGTGGCGCGAAAGTGGATCGATCAGAAAATGCGCGACCATGGTGTCGAAATCCCACCCCTGTATGTTTACACCGTGGCGGCGCATGACATGCGCGTCGTACTTGAGATTCTGGCCATACTTCGGCAGGCTTGGGTCTTCGAGAAGAGGCTTTAGATAATCGAGTGCAGATTGTCCATCGGGACCCAGCGGTGGATCAGGCAGATTTTCAGCCACATAAAACGCTTTGCCGGCTTCCCATGCGAAGGACATGCCGACTAAACGGGCGCGCATAGGAACGACGCTGGTGGTTTCGGTGTCAAATGCAAAACCGCCGCTGGACTTGAGGCTGTCGTGCAGCGCGACCAACTCTTCGGTGGTGCGAATGAGCTTGTAATCACCACTTGCGTAACGTTGCGCCGAGGAGGTGCCAGATTCCGCGCCTTCCTTTTCTTCCGTCACCGCTTCTTCATCACGGTTGATATTGCCCGGCAATCCACCCTTTACCTTGAAGTCTTGGAATCGATTGCCCAGCGTGGTGAAGCCATGGTCATTGCAGAAATCCAAAACCTTGTCGAAGTCGGGGGTGCCCGGCAGCATGTCCTCCAGCGGCGCCAACTTCATGTCGGTCACCATGGTGACTAGGCGTAGTGCCAAACGTACGGAATCGGCGAAGTTGCCTAAGTTCTCAGCAAGCTTGCCCTTCTCTTCCTCCGGGCCGCGCGCAAGAACACCGTCGAGGTTCTCATACTTCTGCAGCAGAGTGGTCGCACGCTTCGGGCCGACACCAGGCATGCCTTTCACGTTATCGCTGCTATCTCCAACTAGGGCTTGCCACTCGGCCATACGACTCGGTGCCAATCCATACTTCTCCTCAATCTCGGCAGGGCCAAGGATGAGGGCATCGGAGCCTTGCTTGGGTGGTGGGCACTGCAGCACTTTGTCCGAAACCACCTGCGCCTAATCTTTATCGCTGGTGAATAAACGCCCTTCATGGCCTTGGGCAGAAACCTGTACCGCAAGACTCGCAAGGATGTCATCGGCCTCGAAACCGGCTTCCTCTAAGCTTTTCAAGCCCAGGAGCTCGGTGACTTCGCGCATCCATGGAAACTGCATGCGCAAATCTTCATCGAGCTCCTCACGATTGGCTTTGTATTGGTTATCAATGCCGTGCCGAAAGGTTGGCTCTGGGCGATCCCATGCCACCACCACATACTTGGCTGGATGATCTTCCAGCGCGCGCAGCAAAGAAGTGATGTAACCATAAAGCGCACCCGACGGACGTCCTTGTCCATCGGTCAAATGACGAATCGCAAAGAAGGCGCGGAATGCTAATGCGGTTCCGTCGACCACTAAAAGGCGCTTGGATGCTTCAGTGGATTTTGTCACGCGACTTAGAGGTACTTAATGATGACGAAGCCGCCGATAAGAAGCAGCGTGAACAGGATTGACAAAATGTCGAACCACTTCTCCATCCACTCAAGGATTGGCTTGCCAAAATACTTCAGCAAAATGCCTTCGAGATAAAAGCGGAAGGCACGGCCAACGATGCATGCACCGAGGAATGGAAGGAATGCAAAACCGGCGGCTCCACTGAAAATCGTAAAGACTTTAAAGGGAATCGGCGTGATGGCCGCCATGAGCAGCGCGAGCATTCCGTACTCATCGAACCAGGTGCCGATTTTTTCCCAGGTATGGCGATCCTTGTCGTAAATGTCTAGCAACCATTCACCTACGGTATCCATGAGGAACATGCCGATGGCGAAACCCAAAATGGCGCCGAGTACGGACCCCAATGTGGTGATTCCAGCAAAGCGTATCGCCTGGTCTGGTTTCTCAGCACCCATAGCCAAGAGTAATGGGTCAGGTGGGATCGGAAAGAAGCTCGACTCGATAAAACTCAAACCGAACAAGGCGCGTCCGGCGTATGGCTTATCGGCAAAGGCCAACATCCAATCGTAAAGCTTGCGCACGAAACGAATGAAATGGCCGAGGATGGGAATGCGAGACACTTTAGGATTTAGAAGGGGAGGATTGGAAATCGCGCAAAGTCCACTCGACAGCACGACGTCCGCGGAAATCATTGATGCCTACTTTGACCACGACATCTAAGTTGTCGCCGATTTGCAGGTCGCGCGCCTTGTCGGCCAAGCGCCAACCCAATGCCCGCACCACTTCGCCATCGCGTTCGAGGCGCAGTTCGACATGGGAGCCATCGCCGATGAAACGCGGTGCTGTGACTAGACGACAGCCGGTGCAAAGGAAGGCCGGTTCGGCGAAAGCTTCCCCATAAGGTTGCAGTCGATCAAACTCGTGCAAGGTGTGGAGGTCGATCTCGCTGGGGGAAATCTCACTGTCGACCTTCATCTCCGGTTTTTCCACTTTGCTTTGACCGCTAGCACCCTCGCGCAGAGCCGCCGCAACCTGAGGCGCGAACTCCGGATCAAAATGGAAGCCAGCCGCACGTGCATGGCCGCCATATCCAATCATGAACTCTTTCGCTTGATCCAAGATGTCAATGAGGTGATAACCCTCTGGCGCACGCGCACTACCTCGGGCAACACCGGGGCTACATTCTGCCCACAGTAAAGTTGGCAGGCCAGTGCGTTCCATGACTTGGTTAGCAACGATGCCGAGCACGCCAAAGTGCGCATCGGAGTGACCGGTGAAGATCACTGGATCGCCTTTTTGGAATTGATCTTCTACCGTGCCGGTAAGAAGGTCGTTCTGACGATTCTGCACTTCGCGGCGTTCCAAGTTGAGGGCTTCGAGTTGTGCGCACAAAGCTTCGGCCTCGGGAGCGGAATCGCAGGCCAGGGTTTTGAAGGCCACTTCTGCTTGAAACATGCGACCGGCAGCATTCAAACGTGGCCCCATGCGGAAACCAATGTCCTCGGCGTTTGGAACCTTACGAATCCCCGACGATTTCACCAAAGCACGTAGCCCAGGGAAGCTTGATTCGCGCAAGGTGGTTAAACCGTGTTGCACCAAGGCGCGATTGGGCCCACGCAAGGGCATGACATCGCCAATGGTGGCGATGGCGGCGTAACCGAGACTATCGAAAAGGAAACGGCGGTCCGATTCCGGCAGCTGCTCTTCGCCCAAAATATGACGGAGCACGCCCCAGGTCAAAAACCAAGCCACCGCAGTGCCGCAGAACTCTTGGAAAACGCCACCTTCGGAGGGTGGTTTGCCGACCCATGGATTCATCATGGCAGCGCAAACTGGAAGCTCATCACCTGGAAGGTGGTGGTCGACCACAATCACCTGGATTCCAGCCGCATGCAGTTTCGCCAGTGGCGCAATGGCCGAGGTGCCGTTGTCGACCGCAATGACCACCTTGGCGCCGAACTTCTCAATCGCGGTCAGGCTGTTCTCCGAAAAGGAATATCCATCTCTCACCCGGTCCGGAATGAAGACTTCGACCTCTAGGCCGAGGCGCTTCATAAGGCGGTAAAGCAAAACCGAGCCGCAGGTGCCGTCGACGTCGTAATCGCCATGAATCAGAACCTTATGCTTGGCTTCGACTGCGGCGACCAGAGTCCGCAGCGCATCTTCGAAGCCAGGAATCTGTTTTGGGTCGGGCAAGCTGCCGAGCGACGGCTTGAGCACCTGTTTGGCCTCTTCCAGCTCGGAAATCCCGCGGGAAAGCAGCAGTCCAGCCGTGAGTGGACGGATTCCAAGGTCCTTAGCCAGGGCATTTCGCTCACCGGTGTTGGGGGTTTGCAGTTTCCAGCGGAACTGCGCCGCGACAGCCGTGCGTCTCACGCTTAAGATTCTAGGATGCCCGCGTCTAAGAATCCTCCCCGTATCCCAGCGATGAATGAATTGTTGGAGGAATGTACCCAGCGTGGTCTCGAATCCTTTGGGCACGAGGCTTGTCGCGAGGCGTGTTCGATGGCTCTCGACCAGATTCGCGGCGCCCGGAAAGCCGGAGACCGCATGGCGGGGGTGGACGATGCCTTCTGGACCGAAGTCTCTGGCCGCCTTGAGATTCTACCGAGTCTGAAACTGCGCGGTGCCATCAATGCTACTGGCGTGGTTTTGCACACCAATCTGGGGCGCGCACCGTGGGCAGCTGAGGCGATTGCGGCCGCGGCTCAGGCAGCGGGAGCTTCCATCTGTGAGATTGATCGCGAAACCGGCGGCCGCGGACGCCGCGATGCTCCAGTTTCAGAGCTTCTGGCCAAGGTGACTGGCGCGGAGGCCGGCCTGCCGGTCAACAATAATGCCGCCACCGTGCTGCTTGCGGTTTCTGCCTTAGCCCGTGGCCGCAAAGTTGTGGTGGCACGCAGTGAGTTGGTGGAGATTGGCGGCAGCTATCGCATGCCCGAAGTGATTGAAGCTGCGGGCGCGGTCATGGTGGGAGTTGGAACCACCAATCGCGTGCATGCTAAGGATTACATCAAGGCGCTGGAAGATCCTGAGGTCGCCTGCGTGTTGCGAGTGCATCCAAGTAACTATCGGATCGAAGGCTTCACCAAGGAAGTTGGCATGAAGGAATTGGCGGACATCTGTCATGAGCGCGGTTTGCCATTGGTTTACGACTTGGGCTCGGGCGTTTTAGATGCGCGCGATTTAGTCGGCATTGAAAAGGAACACCCCGTACGCGAAGCCTTGCAGCAGGGCTGCGACATTGTGACCTTCTCCGGCGACAAGTTGCTTGGCGGCCCTCAGGCTGGATTGATTGTAGGGGCAAAGCCGTTAGTCGAACGCTTACGGCGTGACATGCTGACCCGTTGCATTCGCCTCGACAAAACCATCCTTGCCGCATTGGAAGCCACCCTTTCGATTCATGCTCTAGGGCCGAACGCCGCCCTTTCTCGCATTCCAACTTTGCAACGTTTGTCTCTGACGGAAGAACAAATCATGCAACGCGCCACGGCCTTTGCGACCCAAGTCAACGCACTGGGCGATGCTTTGACTGCCGAAACCACCACCTGCAATGGTCGTGTTGGCTCGGGCGCTTCTCCAACCGAAGATCTTCCATCGGCTGGCGTTTTGATTCGTCATGCCACACGCGATGCCGCGGATCTAGCTCATGCATTGCGTATGTCAGAGCCGCCCATCTTTAGCCGAGTGCAAGACGAAAGAGTGCTGCTCGATCTGCGCACTGTCGCAGAGGAGCAAGAGAGAGTCATCGTCCAAGCTTTGTCGAAACTGTAGGACCCAGCATGAATCTTCCTACTCCACTCATGCCGGGCTTCTGGCCTTTGTTTGGCTTGCCTTCCTCGGCGGCCTGATGGTTTACTTCAGCACCTTCATGCGCGCAAGAAACAGCAACTCCTGATCTGGTGTGCTTCCCGTAAGCAACATGGTGCCCAGGGTCGGTTGGGGTAGACCTCGGTTGGTCTCCTCGCCATTCACGGTGATGATGACTTCCTTTTCCATATCGACTACGCGCTCGTCTAAGAGCACATAAAGCGTAGAGAGATCAGCTTTCGACTCGATCGCAATTGTATTGCTGTCGGGCAAACGCTCGGCGACGGTAATCAAAGTCATGACCGGTGCCTCCCACCACAGCCAACCCATTTGATGCTTCCAATCAAGGGTCGGCTGCCAAACGATTTTATCTTGAATCGGTTGACGTTCAAAAACATCCATCTTCTCCATCAGCACCTTCATGCTGCCGACGGGGAATTGGTGCTGGCGGTCTTCGACTTCCCAGTAAGTGAAGTTTTCATAACCACCGTATAGGTCTTTGAACTTTTCCACGTCTTTGACCGCCGCCTGATTCGCATCGGGCGGAACGCGTGGGTCGTCGGTGCTCTGGAAGACGATCATGGGCACGTTGCGGAGGTTTGGGACCACACCTTGGTCAACTTCCACGATAGTGCCGTCGGGGCCGTAAGCGGGCGTGGGAGCGCCAGCAGAGGGAGCGAGCGCAGCTACGCGGTCAGCGTGATGCGCACCTAGGGTCCAACTTCCATAACCGCCCATGGAGTGGCCGGAAAGGTAGACGCGGTTGGGGTCAATCTTCCAAGTGCGCAAAGCACCATCGATCAAATCCACGACCCATTCTTCGGTGCCATCGTCGGTCCAGCCACGCTCGGTTTTCTCCAGCACTTCCGGAAAGATCGCCAGCCAATCGAGCTCGTTCGCCGGACTGGACATGGAGCTCACCATGCCGTTGGCATCGCCCGACCCTACGCCACCGCCGTGCATGCAGATGACAAGGCCTTTGGGGTTTTTAGTGTCGCCACCGAGTATGAACAAACCAGTTTTGGGGTCATCGAAGTAATAGTGGCGCCCGCTCTTTTCCTCTAACTTACGCCCGTACTTGGCATCTGCCGCGGCCAAATCCTTACGCCATTTCTTAATGTCGGCAGGGCGTTCAAGCTTTACGCTTTCTAAACGATTTACGATCTCCACTCGGCGCGCAAAACCATCGACGTCGCGTTTATCGAGTTCGCGATATTCCTCCATCAACTTTTTCTGCTCTCGTTTGTCGGGAGCATTAGGATCAAGTTGCGCCGCAATAGGGGCGCTGAATAGGCAAGCGAAGAGGAGTGGTAGGACCAACCGTGGCATGGCTTAAAAATAGCAGATTCTCAGAGCCATAAAAAAAAAGGCGCCCCAGCATTTGCTGAGGCGCCCGAAATCGTTACCTGAGATCTACTCGTAGATGTAGGTACTCTCGGTCTCTTCAACCGGCACGCTGGACTGAGCGCTGGTCATGGAGACCTTAAAGCGAACGTCAGCAGCAGACTTGGCCCGCACCTTGATGGTGTAGGTGGCAGTCTCGCCAGGAGCGAGGTTAGCGAAAGGAGCAAAGCTTACGTCTGCACCTGTAGAAGAAGCGGACGATGGGCCCGTTCCGGAGATGAACTCCATTTGCGCAGGAACCATCGCCTTGATGACGATGTCACGTCCAGTTGCAGAACCTTGGTTGGTTACCTGAATGCGGTAAGTCACGGTGGAGCCAACTTGGTTTGGATCCTCAAGGTCGACAACCTCAAGCAAGATAGCAGGGATGCCATCGACTTCGGTTTCCCACTTAGCACTCACGTCGCTTGCGCAGAAGGCACTTGCCGTTGCGTTGTTGACGTAGGTACCAATAGCATTTGGCTTGACGCTAACCTCGAAGGTGCGTTTGGCCTTAGGAGCCATGTCGCCGAGCAACCAGGTGACGTTGCCACCAGAGTGACGTCCGCCTTCCGATGCACTGATGAAAGTGGTGCCTGAAGGCAACATGTCAACCAGCTTTGCACTGCGAGCTACACCGTCGCCAGTGTTGGTCACGGTCAAGGTGTACTTGATGGTGCGGCTACCGCCAGCGAACATCTTCTTCGTACCAGTCTTGGTAATCGCCAAGGCAGGCTTGGTGATGGTGGTGGCAACTATTCACGAGGCCTAACCATCGGCTGCAGTTGACCGGCGACGCCCGCGAGTAGAATGTGTTGTCGGCTTGAAGTCTGCTCCCGCGGGCGGCCGGCAACTGAGCCTTTTACGTTAGGCGGACGGGAACAGATAGCATGAACTGGGAAGCCATATCTGCAGTTGGTCAACTGGTTGGTGCCGTGGCGGTTTTGATCACCTTGATCTACCTTGCTGTTCAGATCAGGCAGAACACGGCTGCCGTCGCGACGGCCACCTACGAAAGCACCATGACTGGTTTCAACGACATCAACGTTGTTGTCGCTAGTCATCCGCCACTTGCTTCATTTTTAGGCGCAAGCCTGAAACACGGGTCCGCCTAACACGCTGTCACCCACCACCGAAATCCTTTTCTCCGCGGTTGCTAGGGGCAAGCATGGCCCCTATGCTGGAGAAAGGCCGACCGGCAGAACACGCATTTCGCGTGATAGGCGGGTCTGTCTAATACTTGTTAGAT
>JAQBXR010000029.1 GCA_027623295.1 Planctomycetota bacterium | reverse complement strand
ACCTGCCTAGGCAAGCTGCTCAAAACCTGCTTTCCTCTCCGTTATCGTGTTTGGGTGAGGAAGATGGGAGCCACACCCCAAACGTACTCACCAGCTGCCTACCCTTTGGGGCCAGATAAAGCTGGACGTGGGTGTGGTCACCTCCCCTCCTCGAATATCTGAGGGTCAAAGCTCGTTTCGTTCACGCTGGAATGTGGATCATTCAAATATTTTATTCCCCATGTGGCATTTATTGCATGCTTCCCCCTCCGAAAATCAGAAAATGGAAACTGTGATCGGGATGAAAAGGCGAATGTGCAGTCGCCACGGGAAGCCCCCAGGCCTAATGTGGCTTCTTTGGCCATAGCCATTTGACGTGGGGAGTGGTTCCGCGCCAAGTTATGCAGGGTCCATCCAAGCATTACGGTAGGCGTCAATATCCTCGTCAGGATTCATCCTGCGCCCATCTGGACCAATTAGCGCGTGGTGCGAAGGGACCTTGTCTTGGTCTTGCCATCCTCAGTCCATATTGCATAGAAGATGTCGTTATCCCGTTGCCAAAGTTGTATCTTGCCGTTGTTCTTGCGTCTCCGACGAGAAGCGCCTTTGGGTTTACGTGCGTTTGCCATAAGTTCGATTGATTAAGTTTCATTGCAGATTTCATTGCAGGCACCGTGCCCGTATAAAACCCCATTGTATTCAATCGCCCTAAACCAGGCAAAACAGCCATGTTAAGTGGCGTCCCCGAGAGGATTCGACGCGCAGCGGGGCTTGTACAGCGAGCCCCACCTTCGCCAAAGAAGACTCACGGGGGTGGCACGCAAAAGGACCCTCGCACTTGTGCGAAAGGGTCCTCTTTGCGTGGCGTCCCCGAGAGGATTCGAACCTCTGACCTTCGCTTTAGGAAAGCGATGCTCTATCCAGCTGAGCTACGGGGACATTGGACAGGATTATAACGTCAGCCAAGGTCCAAGACCTGCAGGGAATGCGGTGCTACCCTTGTGGTCGATGAAGATGAGCATGGCAAAATTACCAACCCTTTTCACCTGTGGGGCATTGATCTCGCTCGGCGCATGCGCGCTTCCGCTACAACCCAAGCCTCAATGGGAAAATCTCACGCTTGAAGATTTTGAAAACGTGAACGGCAGCGACACCACCTGGACGCAACGCGATGACGTCATCGTTTGTAGTGGTGTCCCCAACGGTGGCGCCCGCCTGATCACACCCGTCACCAACTTCGAGCTTGAGCTTGACTGGAAACACCATGTTTCCGGTGGCAATGCCGGAGTGTTTTTATGGTGTCCCGAATCGGCCTTTACCGATTTACCTCCGGGCACTTTGCCGCGTAGTGGTATTGAAGTCCAAGTGCTTGATTTGGGCTACGAAGAGAATTGGTTTCAGAAAAATGGAGAACAGTCTGATTGGTTCACTAGCCACGGAGATGTTTTTCCGGTCGGAGCTTCCACGATGACGGCCACGACTCCGCAAATCACTTACACCTACGCCGACGGTTCCACGGCTGTGGTTGGCAAGCCCGACAGTAGTCGTAGTTTCCCGACACAACGATTAACCAAGGGTGTTGGCGAATGGAATCACTATCGCATTCTTGCTGTAGATGGCCATGTCACTCTTTGGGTGAACGGCGTCGAAGTCAATTCAGGCAGTGACTGTCAACCCGCACAAGGTTTTCTAGCCCTAGAGTCGGAAGGTTCTTTAGTTGAATACCGTGGCCTGAGGATTCGCCGACTTCCCTAACCCTCGGACTTGGCCATCACATACTGAACAAACTCCCGATTAGTGCACGTGCACCCAATCCGCCAAGGATGGAACTCCTTGGGGCGAAATGGCGAACAACATGTAATAGCCTTGTGGTGCAAGGTTCGGGTCGGTGGGCAAGGTGAAACTCACGCTGCCAGAACTGCTTAGGCCTTCGTGCAAAATGACCATGCGCTGATCATTGTCGAAGTGGTGAGTGCGAGAACCAGGGCGCATGAGCACGATGGTCTCCCCAGACCAGAATTTTTCCACGTAAGTTGTTCCCACCAGACAAAGGCACGCTCATAGGAATCAACGCCATATGCACAGCCTTAAAGTTCTTAACCGTTGGCCAAAAAATAGCCAAGGGGAAGTCGAAGGAATTCTGCCAACGACCGGTGACATGGAGCGCCTCTTCCTCGTCAGCTTGATTTAACTGAGCGGCGGACAGAGGGGTCGGGAGCAAAGCACTGGCGAGCAGTGCAATCAGGAGAAAACGCATGGCGGCTGATGCGAGGGGTAGAGGAAAAATTCTCTCTAGCGAAGCATACCTCATATTTGCGTACTCCTATTCCACTATTCCACTATTCCCCTTTCTTCTGCCAACAAATCCAATCCCGAGACTTTTATGGAGTCCCCTTTAGAACCTGTCCACGCGGCGAAAGTGCCCTGCTGGGCATTGGTAAGACTAAGGAAGCCATCTGCGCGACTGCCTTTCACTTCCCCAAGGACGATGGCCGGCCCAGTTCTCCCTTGCTGGTTCAGAGCGCAAGCCATCCACTGAGCCTGGTTATTGTCGACTTCAAG
Source organism: Planctomycetota bacterium (assembly GCA_027623295.1). GTDB lineage: Bacteria > Planctomycetota > UBA1135 > UBA1135 > UBA1135. Next base: position 11,991 of record JAQBXR010000029.1, on the reverse strand, counting down.
CCAAGCGAGGATCGCGAGTTCTGGGTTCAGCATAGTGACGGCTACGCGACCCAAAATCTTGGCCTCGCGTTGCAGGATGCTTGGATAGGAAAACTTTTGACCGCCATCGGTCGACCAGGAGTACTTCACCTGACCTTGCCCCTTTTCATTTTGATGAAAGTAAGTCAGCACCACCCACGACCCGTCGGCAGCAAGGGCTGGTCCATTAACCGGGCAACCAGCCGTTTTCCAATCTTGAGGTTCTTCGAACTTTGGGCTTCTCCATTCCGCACCAGGCTCTGGCTTGCCGCGCAGCATTTGGATGTTGCGAACTTCGGTTTCGCTGCGGTCACGATAGGCAATGAGTACATCTCCGTTGCCTAAACGCACTGCGGCGGTTGCGCAACAATCACAAATGCGCGGATCCAAAACTTGTTCCTCACTACGCTCCCCGATGGCCGAGTACGTGGCAAAACGCAAATCGGTGGGTGGACCTTTGGCCGTGGATTGGATCCAGGTTGCGAAGGAGTTGCCATCGTCCAAAGGCAGTAAAGAAACGAATCCATGCTCCACGGCTTCGCGATCTTTGTGCAAGGGTTTTGGATCGGTCCACCCCGCACCGGCTTCTCTACGTTTTTGAAACATAACTCCATAACCGCCATGGCCGTGCGCGCCCGCAAGCCAAGTCACCATGGCACTCCCGCTTGCATCGGTGCTGAACTTTGCGAAATCCGCCCAGTTCACCATCCAGCCGCCGCCGGAAGCAATCGTTTGCGTGGAGCTCCAGGTTTTCCCATTCCAAGTTTTTTGCTGAAGCTTGGTTTCGCCTTTCTGCTCTCCCGCCGCATACCAAGTGAGGTAAACCGTGCCGTTGGAGTCATGGGTTAAGGACGGAAAGCGCCCGGCTTTTTCTATGCCAACGGCCAGTGGCGATGCGCGGAGCTGCGGGGGCGCATCTTTAGGTGCTTGGGTTTGGAGCGCGAACAACAGAGTCAGGGCAAGCAGGAGCATGTTGTTAGTTTAGGGCCAATACGCTCTAATGGTGAAAGCTTTATGGGTTCCAAAACTGCAACTAGAATCGCCGCTGCGATCGATTTAGGCTCGAACTCCTTTCACATGGTGGTTGCAGCTTCTGACGAGGCTGGATTCAAAGTCTTGGACCGCATGAAGGAGCGCGTGTTTTTAGCCTCCGGTTTGGGTCAGAGGGGTGCGCTCTCCGAGGATTCCGTGGAGCGCGCACTGACTTGTTTAGAGCGCTTTCGGCAACGCTTGGGGGATCTTCCGCGAACCCATGTGCGCGCGGTAGGCACCAACACTTTCCGTGCCGCAAAGCAGCCGCATAATTTCTTGGCGCTTGCGGAAGAAGCTCTTGGACGTCGGATTGAAATTCTGTCCGGGGAAGAGGAAGCACGCCTGATTTATCGGGGTGTGCGCTATGACTTAGGTGCAGAAGGGCATTTGCTGGACATTGATATTGGTGGCGGAAGTACCGAAATCGTTTGTGGCAATGCCATGGACGATGCACATTTAGCAGAGAGCTTGAGCCTTGGCAGTGCTATTTGGAGCGATCGTTTTTTCGCCGATGGCAAGATTTCTCGGAATCGTTTTCATCGGGCAATCTTGGAAGCACGGCATCAGGTGGCTCCGGTGCGAAAATCCTTCTTGCGCCATGGGCATGGACGCCTGACCGCCTCTTCGGGTACCGCCTTATCTATGGCGCGCATCCTTAAGGATAATGAGTTCTCCGATATAGGGATTACTCTGGAAGGGTTATCAGCCTTGCATGAGGATTTATTGCGCTTTGAGAATCTGGACGATTTGAAGTTAGTCGGGTTGAAGGAAGCGCGCCGTAAAACCTTTTTGGGTGGTCTGGCAATCCTGATTGGAGTGATGCAGGAGTTGGAGATTTCGACCTTAGGAACTTCCGAAGGAGCTTTGCGGGAAGGCTTATTGCAGGACTTATTGGGCCGTTTACAGCACCAAGATTCGCGCAGCAAAACCGTGCTTGCCATGATGCAGCGCTACGCCGTAGATGAAGCTCAGGCGCAAGGCGTGGCGCAGACGGCATTGCGCTTGGGCGCTGCCATGAAGGAGGTTTGGGGTATAGGTGAAGAAGAACTGCGACTCTTGCAATGGGCGTCGCAGCTGCATGAAATCGGATTGGCGGTGCGGCATACGGGATACCATCGGCACGGCGCTTACTTGGTGCGCAACTCCGACATGCCTGGATTTTCCCGGACCGAATCGCAATTACTTGCGTTTTTGATTCGAAACCATCGCAATAGCTTTCATGCAAAGGAAATGGAAGAGCTTGCCTTGCCAGACCAAAAACGTGCCTTGCATATGACGCTAATTTTGCGCTTAGCCACGCAATTGCATCGTATGCGTCGCGAGCAACCGCTCGCTCTGGAAGCAAAAGCTTTGCAAGATGGGCTGCAGTTGCGCTTCCCAAAGGATTGGCTGGAACAACATGCGCTAACCGACATGGACTTGCAGCGCGAAGCCAAAATCTGGCAGAACGCGGACTATACGCTGCGGTTCAGCTAGTTCGCATATTTGGCAAGTGCGGCATCCTGAGAGTTGAAGGCCGCCTCCCCCACTTGCGCAACACGGGTGTAACTTCCATCGGGCATGAGTTCCCAGCCGTCGGTGTCATCGGCCATGCCAGCTTCCAGTACATCTTCAATCACGCGTTGCTTTAGAACTTCATCGCGAATCGGGAAACAAGTTTCCACGCGCCCGTGAAGATTGCGTTCCATCCAATCTGCGCTTCCGGCATATACGAGGTCATCGCCCCCCGAATGAAAACGGAATACGCGGGTGTGTTCTAGAAAGCGTCCGACCACCGAACGCACGCGGATGTTTTCAGATACGCCCTCTATACCGGGCCGCAAACGACAGATTCCACGTACGATCAAATCGATCTGCACCCCCGCTTGCGATGCCTTGTACAAGGCTTGGATCACACCTTTGTCGGACAGGCTGTTCACCTTCACCTGAATCGATGCGGTCTTACCAACCCGCGCAGCTTCAGCCTCGGCTTCGATGCGCTCCAGAAGTTTCTCATACAAATTATTCGGCGCGACCAACAAGCCATCTAACTGCGGCGCGCGACCGAGTCCGGTGAGTTGCAAGAACACGTGGTGCACATCTAGGGCAAGGCCTTCATCGCTAGTGAACAAGCTTAAATCGGTATACCCCTTGGCATTCCCTGGATGGTAGTTGCCGGTGCCCAAATGCACATAGCGACGCAGAACTCCAGATTCGCGGCGCACGATGAGCAACATTTTGGAGTGCGTCTTGTAGCCCACTATGCCATACAAAACATTTGCCCCGGCCTTATGCAGAGTGTTCGCCAACTCAATATTCTCGGCTTCATCAAAACGTGCGCGCAACTCAATCACCACGGTGACTTCTTTCCCTGCGCGCGCTGCCTTCGCCAATTGTGCGACCACTGGAGAATTTTCGCCGGTGCGATAAAGCGTTTGTTTGATGGCTAGAACATTTGGGTCACGCGCAGCCTGCCCCAACAACTCCAATAAAGGGCCAAAGGACTGATACGGGTGCATGAGCAAATGATCCTTACGGCGGATGGCCGCAAACAGATCTTCGTCCTCACTGAGTTCCTGCGGCACTCCAGGGAGGAAGGGCATCTCCTTTAGATCGGGGCGATCCACACGTTCATAAAGCGCACCTAAACGATGTAAGTTCACCGGTCCCTTCACCCGATACAACTCTTCCTCCAGCATGCCAAAACGGTCAAGTAGGAAGGCCGCCACATGAGGAGGGCAGCCACTAGTCACTTCCAAGCGCACCGGGTACGAGAAATGCCGATCCGAAAGCTGCGATTTCAAGGCATTCAACACGTTGTCGACTTCTTCCTCATCTAAATGAAAGTCACTGTTGCGGGTCACGCGGAACTGATGGCAGCCATCGACCCGTAAACCAGGAAAAATCACGCCGATGTTGTGGTGCACCACGGCCGACAACATGAGGTAGCCGCGATACCCCTCACAGAGTTCCACCGGCAAAGGGATGACGCGCGGTAAAGAACGCGGCACCGGCACTACGGCTAAAGAGACATCGCGCCCGAAAGCATCTGCCCCATGGACCTCCACCAAAAAGTTGATCCTCTTATTCGATACCTGCGGAAATGGGTGGGTCGGGTCCAGCGCCACCGGGGTGAGCACCGGCAACACCTGGGTATGGAAATACTCCTTCACCCAAATCCGCTGCTCTACCGTCCAATCGCTCCGTCGCAATAGACGGATGCCTTCTTGGCGCAAACCAGGCAAGACCTGCTCATTCAGCACCCGATACTGTTCCTCGACGAGATCATGCGTTAGCGAAGCGATATCGGCCAAGGCTTCATGCGGGGTGCGGCCATCGACGCCAGGCTTATCCAAGCCAAATTTCACCTGCTCCTTCAATCCTGCCACGCGGATTTCGAAAAACTCATCTAGGTTGCTCGAACAGATGGTCAAAAATCGCAACCGCTCCAGTAAGGGCAACCGATCGTCCACGGCTTGCGCCAAAACGCGACGCTGAAACTCCAGCAAACTAAGTTCACGGTTCAAAAAAAGTTCCGGTCGATCAAGTTTTGCACTCGGATTGGCGTCGGAAGATGTTTTTTTACCCATCAAACAAGTTTACCATGGAATACCCTCACTTATCGGGCCATCGCCCACCCGGTACTCATGGTTTTCAATAGCGTCATCTTCCTGCTGTTTTTCCCCGCAATCTTCGCGGGAAATACGCTCTTATCCCGCCGACCGGCGTGGCGGAAGCTGTTCCTATTGCTCGCGAGCTATTTCTTTTATGCCCAGTGGGATTATCGCTTTCTGTTTCTGATTTGGATGAGCACTGCCATCGATTGGATCGTTGGCGCAAAGATTGGTGCTGAGGAACGGCCAAAACAAAGGAAGTGGTGGCTGTGGTTGAGCTTGGCGGTGAATATTAGCCTGCTCGGCACTTTCAAGTATATGGGCTTCTTCGTGGACAGTGCCAATGCGCTGCTCGAAGCCATTGGCATGAACGGCAATATTCATACCTTGAAGTTAATTCTTCCGGTTGGCATTTCCTTCTACACCTTCCAAACGCTTTCCTATTCCCTGGACATTTACTATCGCAAAATCAAGCCGCATGATTCGGTTTTAGATTTCGCCCTCTTCGTTGGGTTCTTCCCGCAGTTGGTCGCCGGTCCGATTGTGCGCGCGCGCGATTTCCTTCCGCAGCTCAAACAGAACCCCATGCCTACCCGAGAGGATTTATCCATGGGCATTTATCACATCCTCTCCGGCCTATTTAAGAAAGTCATCATTGCCGATGTCATCGGCGCCGACCTCGCCCAGCCTTATTACTCCGACCCTGACGCATACGGTTTCTTCGGTGCCATGGCCGGCATTTACGGATTTGCCTTCCAGTTGTTCGGAGACTTCGCCGGCTATTCGCAAATGGCGATTGGATGTGCGCTCTTACTTGGATTTAGGTTGCCGAAGAACTTCGACAACCCGTTCATGGCGCGCAACAACTTGGAAATCTGGCGTCGCTGGCACATTACCCTGTTGACCTGGATGCGCGATTACATATACATTCCATTGGGTGGAAGTCGCGGCGGTGAGAATAAAACTTATCGCAACATCATGATCACCAACATTTTCAGTGGTGTGTGGCATGGTGCAGGCTTGAACTTTGTGATTTGGGGTATTGTCGATGGCATTACCATTTGTTTTTCACGCATGTTCCAAATGGGACGCAAGGCGCGGAACCGAGTCGACTCCCCGGATGATCCAATCCTGTGGATATGGTGGCAAAGGTTTTTCACCTTTCACATTTGGCTGATTGCCATGCCCATTTTTCGCACCCAGACCTTGGACCAACTTGCTGCGGTGGGACAATCTTTAGTGCGCCTCGGTCCAGCAAGTGAAATTGCCGGCCCCGTGCCTATCCGTGGTTTAGTTTTAATCGTGTTGGCACTCGCCATGACCATCATTTCGGAATATTACGGCCCGGCCATTCGACGCTTCTGGCGCCTCCTCTCTCCCGAAGTCCTGGGCGTAGCCTGCGTCGGCATTCTCGGCCTCTGTGGATTACTCGCCACCGAAGGCTCTCCCTTCATCTACTTCCAATTCTAATGCGCCAAAACATGACCTTCTTGTTGCGCTTCGGGATCGGAGTCCTGCTTGCACTTGCGGCTACCAACTGGCTGGCCGAGCGTTTGGATTTACGTTGGAATGAAGTGCCCAACCACAGCTACCTGCAAGTGGTCGACGGATTCAGAGCCTCCCCCAACGAGGTCGATGTCGTGTTCTTCGGCACCTCCTCCATGCGCAATGCGGTTGCGCCCGAAGCTCTTGCGCATAGTTTAGAAACCCAACTCGGTCGCCCAACCGAAGTTTGGAACCTTGCCATGCCAGGTGCGACTCCAGAAATCGCACGCTTTTATGCGCGGGAGTTGTTTAAGCAAAAACGCCCGAGGGTTTTCGTTTTAGAGGCCGCGCCTTTCTTATGGGATGCCGACCGCGCCCGCCATCCTGACTCTGAGGTTTACTGGCGCTGGTTTGCTGGCATGCGGGAATTAGTCTCGGAATCCGACCGCATGCGCGGACGCGATGTACCGGAAGCGCTGCATGGATTGTCCTGGGGTGTGGAAGCCTTGTGGATGGCCTCGGGCGTGATGGGTAAGGATTTCCCTGAAGGTGAGCATCACACGGCTGCGTTTGGTGGGGTTTATGAATTGGAGGAACTGCCTATGCCGCGCCGCCAAAAACCAGTCACCGAGCAAGAGGCTGTCCGTGAGAAACTTCGCGTAGGCGGCTACACCACCAGTGAGGCATGGCGCAAAGATTTGCGTGAGATTGCTGCGTTATGCAAAGAGAAACAAGTGCGACTGGTCTTGGTGCATCAACCCTTCTACAGCGGGCTACTCCAACATTTCGAAGCTGGCGCTTACGATGAGTACATGCAGTGGATGCAACAAAATGCAGAGCAACTCGATCTTGATTTCTATAACTTGCACCAAGACTGGGAATTGCCCATGGAGCACTACCGCGATTTCATTCACTACGCCCCTCAAGGTGCGGCGTGGTTCTCAGAACGTTTGGCGCAGGAAATCTTAGCGCCTATGCTGCAAGACTAAAGCAGCGCTTCCGGTCCGAAGGCATCTGGAAGTAAAGTTGCGAGCGTCGTCGAACGCACCTCGCTGGCGCCGGCGAGCAACACTTCCACCTTCGTCGCGTGGGTACTGCAAAACTCATAGAGCACTTGGCGGCAAGCTCCACAGGGTGCAATTACATCTTCCACGTTAGCCCAGACAGCCACCTTTACGATCTGTCGTTTGCCTGCTGTCACACCCGCGCTTACCGCGCTGCGTTCCGCGCAAACCGACAAGGGATAACTCGCGTTTTCAACATTGACGCCCACAGTCATGGTGCCATCGTCCCATAGGATGGCTGCGCCGACTGCGAACTTGCTGTACGGGCTATAGGATTGTTGAGCGACCGCACGAGCGGCATCAACGAGCGTTTTGGAATCGGTCATGGACTAGGCAGTTGGATCCAGAGCTGCAGCATACAACTCTTCATACGCGGCAAGCGCAATCGGCAGCAAATCCTCCAACTCCTCCGGGAAAGGCGTGGTCTTCGGCGCGTGCTTACGCCAACCGGTTGAGGTTTCCACCTTGGCGTACCAAACCGGGGCCCATACGCCATAGCTTTCATGCCGTCCGGCAGGCCATTCCATCATGCAGGGGTCAAAATCCAAACCCACCTGCACACATAGGGCACGCAACATGGCTTCTGGGTCGGCAAGCAACTCAGTGCTATCGATCACTGCAGTGCAGCGACCAGCGGCCTTTAAGCGGCGAAACAATTCCACCTGCCGTTCATAACCCATGTCCATCGCTTCCAAGTGTCCTAAGTCCGAAAGCAACGATGGCAACATTTCTCGAGGATGGCGGATCAAAAATAGATTGATGACCGATTCATCCAGAGCAAAGTCAGTCTCCACTCCCCCCTCCAAATGATGCGCCATGTGTTTCACAAACTGCACTGGCTTCGCGCAAGGAGCCAACAGGATTTGCGTTACGACATCTTGCCAATCTTGGGGTAAGGCGCCAAGCACTTCTTCGCGCATGGCGTGCTGCTTGCCGGTCGCACTTAGGTAGTGCGCATAAAGTGGTTCATCGACACAAGTCGTATCCGCACGTTGCGCAAAACTACGCATCAGTGCGGTCGACACGGTGCGCGGACACGACCACACTGCCAAACGTTTCGTGTCCATGCTTTTTGCCTAATCCTCGGTGGAGGTTTTCTTAGCCACGACTTTCTTTACGGCCGCTTTCTTGGTGGCCTTTTTCTTCACGACTTTCTTCTTCGGCCCAGCTTCACGAGGCTTAAACTCGAAGCTGTGACGCCCGTTTGGCTTACGTACCAAACGCGCGGTGAAGTTCCGTCCTTTACGCGAGGTGAAATCTTCAATCCAATCGGTGTGGCCGACTTCCAGATCGAAGAATGGAATCAAATCTATGCGGCGCATTTCTCGCTTACAAACCGTGCGTGGCATCTTGATGCCCTTCGGTTCGGTAGATTCAAAGTGCGTCGGGGTTTCGATGATCATGCCTTTTCCAAGAGGACAGGCCACGAATGGCGAGGCGTCGACCTGGTAGGAAACCAATTCTGGAGCAACCGCGTCATCGTCATCGGAACTCTTGAAGTCTTTGACTGGCTCGAAAGCTAGCTTGTTTTCATCGTCGACCAGAATACGACCGGCATAAGTTTCGCCGCGCATACTTACGAAACCTTCAATCGGTCCCGAGTCTTTTTCGACCAGCAACTTGGAAGCGACCGGGCGGTTGATGTAACGACCGCGGAACTCTTTCCAGATGGTGTAACCACATGCATCTGGCTCTACCGCCTCCAGCTTCAAGTCTTCCTTCAAGCTATCTGCGGGTACCGCCTTCATGAGGGTTGGCACCAATTCAGCAATGTACTCATCGACCACGCGCTCGGACTTGATAGTAAAGTTCAAGTACCCATTGGTGCGCTTGATGTCTGGCTCGACCGTCACTACATCGCTCATCTTCTCGAGTTCTTTTTGCAGCAACTCAGCCATTTCGCTCAGCGGCAGTTTTGCTTCTTTGCCTAAACTCATTATGGTCAGCTTGTACTGCTTACCTTTGGCTTGGCGTACGCAGCGATAACCCTTCAGTCCTTCGCGGATGTCATGCCCATCCTTAGGACAGACACCAATCGAAGCCTCTTCTGAGTAAAGGTCATCGTAGGAAAAGGTGGTCAACTTGTCGACCAACTCGGTGACCGAAGCCTTGATTTCATTCATGTAGTCTTCACGACTACGCTGGCCATTCTCTACCTGATAGAGGTGAGACTCCATTTCCGCCGTCTGCGATGCCTTCGCCAAATCATCTACCTGCAAACGCTCCAGGAAGTCAATCAAAGTGATGCCCTTCGCCGATGCACGCAGAGTCTTTCCACTACGCAGCACATAGCCTTTAGCAATCAAAGCCTCAATGATGTCTGCACGCGTGGCCGGCGTTCCCAACCCTTTATCCTTCAACTCGCGGATGGCATCATCGTCTTCAATGTCCTCCCAAGTATCTAAATCGAGATCCGATGCCGACTCCATAGCCTTCAGCAAACCAGCTTCCGTAAATCGCTTCGGCGGACGCGTGGAGTCTTCCTCCAAATGCATCTCTTTGACCTCGCCGTTAGCCGCTTCACCAGGCTGCACGCCCAGTTCACCCAGCTGCTCCGATGCCTTCGGACGACGGTCGACCAACTGCCAGCCCGGCTTCACCATGCGGTTTGCTTCGGTAAAGAACCGGTGGGTTTTTCCACCACTCTCAACTTTGGTTTTGCGGACTACCTTCTCCCAATGACTTGGGGTCATGAAGGCGCCAACGAAACGTCGCATGACCAGCTCAAAGACGCGCGCATCATCTCCGCCCAAAGGCGAGGCCGGGATGTTACCGGTTGGGATAATCGCAAAGTGATCACTCACACCGGCATCATTGAAGTTGCGCTTGGTGTTGCTGAGGCCCTCCTTCATCAACAAGGCCGCCGCCTTATCGATCGCCGTGTGGCGCTCGGACTCACTAAATGCCGCGGCCATATCGCCGCTGGCTAAGGTCTTCAGCACATTGTCTACGTGCCCGGTGTAATCCTGAGGCAAGCAGCTCGAATCGGTACGCGGGTAAGTCAGAACTTTATGGCCTTCATAAAGACGCTGCGCCGCTTGCAAGGTACGCCGCGCGGATAATCCGAAACGACTGTTCGCTTCTTTCTGCAGCGAAGTCAAAGAATGCAACGCTGGGACCGCGCGTGTGCTTGAAGTGATTTTCTCCACCGCGGAAGCCGCCTGCTTTTCACAGGCCTTCACGATGGCCATTGCGTCTTCTTCCTTCCAAATTTTCTCGACATCTTTGCCACTGCGCGCAGTGCGGTACTGCCCTTCATAACTCAGGCCGTTTGCAAGGAAACTACCCTTCAAGCGCCAGAATGGAGCCGGCACGTGAGCGAGCACTTTGGTCTCGCGGTGCACCATGAGCGCCAACGTGGGGGTTTGCACCCGCCCTGCCGACCAAACACCGCGCTCACGACGCCCCTTCAGGCGCTTGGTGATGCCACGCGTCGCGTTAATCCCGATCAACCAATCCGCCTCGGCGCGACAATATGCCGCAGCACTGAGGCCTTCGAACTCTTCGCCCGGGCGCAGAGCACCAAAGGCTTCGCGGATGGAATCGGCGGTCATCGACTGCAGCCAAAGACGCTGAATCGGTACATCCAACTGCAGGTAGTCCGAAATCTCGCGGAAAATCAGCTCGCCTTCTCGCGCAGCATCACAAGCATTGACCAAACTGGTCACCTTGCCGCTGCGGCCGAGTTTCTTCAGCAGGCGCAACTGGGTCGACTGGCCCTTCCGTGGACGCCGCCGGAATGGGTCTGGCAGTACCGGGAGGTTCGCCAAAGACCAGTTTTTCAACTCTGGGTCGTATTCCTCGGGCTCTGAGAGCTCCAGGAGGTGACCAACTGCCCAGGAAATGATGGTATCGGTGCCTTCCCAGTAGCCATCCTGCTGCTGGAAGGTTCCTGGGAGTGCGCGCGCCAGGTCAGCGGCCACGCTTGGTTTCTCGGCGATGATGAGTTGCATTTGGCTTTTTTGCCCTTTCCGGCATTTCCGGAGACTTTTTTCAGTTTTTTTGTCGAGGGCATCAGCCAAAGGCAAAAGATTTCCGAAAGGTTAACGCTCCCATCATTTGGGGCAAGCTGCTGACACCCTTAATTAAGGGCTTCTCGCCGGGCGACAGGGTCTCTCTCGGTCCTCTTGGCTGGGAGTTTAGGGGAAAATGCATAAAAAGATGCCCTGGCGATTCGAGTTTTCCCGCTACAGGAAACATCTAAGCCTCATACTTCCTGAGTCAAGTTTGAAATCGCAAATGGACGATAAGCCTCTGACCCCCCCTGGACCATGAAACAACGCCTTCCTCTTTTTGAAACCTTCGCCGCCGTACTCGCCGTAGCCGCAGTGGCCTTCTTAACCGCTTTACCTAACTCCGGTGAGCAAGGTGGTGAAAAGAACGTGGAGCTGCACGATGGCCTCTCCGTGCTCCGTACCGCTGTGTTCCGCTTTTCGATGGACCACGAGGTTGCTGGTAGCCCAATGATGCCAGGTGGCGCTGACGTTGACCTGGAGCAGCAACTGGTTGGCCGTAGCCGTGGAGATGGCGGTACCGAGCTGCTCAATGATTTCGAAGACCGATTCTTTGGCCCCTACCTTGAGAACCTCCCGGTAAATCCGGTGAACGGCCTCTCCTCGGTGCGCTCCATGCCACCGAACTACAGCAGCCCGGTGCTGAACGGCTCTTGCGGTTGGGTTTACGTGCCAGCCACTGGCAAGATTTATGCAGACCTGGCGGGTGCCGATGCCCGCGGGGTTGCCTATCTGGAGTACTAGATCCCCCTAGTCCTTCGCTCATGAGAACGGGCCCAATCCGCA
>JAQBXR010000015.1 GCA_027623295.1 Planctomycetota bacterium | reverse complement strand
AGCAGCGTGCAGCGAAAATCCGCGCCATCAAGCGATGATCCGGATAACAACCGGTTGCAACAGACGGTCCGCTGCGCGGCCCGCCACTGAACCGGAGCGTTAGCCGAACTTCTCACCCATGCTTCCTAAGCAGAGCGAAATTGAAGTCCCCCTCTTGAAAGTGCTCGACAGTTTCCCAAACCGGCGCGCTCGCCCCCGCGACGTCTACCTTCTCCTCGAAAAGAAGTTCCCTGGCTCCGCGAATCGACCCACTTCAAGGAGCTTAACTAATCTTTTTCAACGCCGGTTGCTGGACCACTTTTAAGTCTTCCAAACGAATCGCGGTTAGCTTTCCACCATACACGCAACCCGTATCTAAACCATAAGCAAGTGGGGTCCCGTGGTCGCTTGCGTGCATGCCCGCTGCAGATTGGGCGTGGCCGAAGGCGATGAACTCGGGGCCTTGCCATTCGGTGTGCCAAAGGGGCGCTCCCGGGCGATCGAAGCATCGGCTTAGGCGGACGATCTCGGAAGGTTGCATGTCCTCCACTTTGCGGCCTGGAATTACGGAGCCATGAACCAGAATCCAATCGCGTTGCGTGGCTTCGCTTGAGGCCGGGTCGCTTGAGGTCGACTCGGCTTCCCACGCCGGGCCAGTGCATGGACCACGCAAGAAGTACTTGCGATTTTGCAAGAAGGCCAAGAGTTCTTCACTGGCAGGAAGAGCTGACGGATCCATCTTGGCTTTGTTATCACCGCGAAGATCGCCGGCACGACCCGTCGCTGCAACGCGGTTGAGCAAAGCCCACTCGTGATTGCCTAAGACCATGTCGAAGGCACTGCCCAAATTCTGGAGGGTGCGCAAAACACCGACCGGATTCGGGCCGCGATGAAAGAGATCGCCAGCGGAGAGGAAGCGGTCGCCGGGTTGGAGGTCGAGGGTTTCTAACAGCAATGCCAATTCATCGGCGCAACCGTGGATATCCCCCACCACCCAAGTTGAGGTCATACCGTTTTCGCGACTTCGTCCTTCCATGCCGCTTCGACTTCCGCCATCAACTCGCCCAAGTGATCGCCGCGTGGATCGAACTTCAAACCAGCGGCTTCGAACAACTCAGGAAGTTTGCGCGAACCACCGAGCGCCAAACCTTCCACGTAGCGGTCGACGGCATCGCTCGGGTTGTTGCGGTAGCGCACCCACAACTGGCAAGCGCCCATTTGCGCGAGTGCATATTCAATGTAGTAAAACGGCACCACAAAGATATGCAACTGACGATGCCACAGCGTGGCGCGTTGGTCGGTTAAATCACTCCAATCCACGCCCGCCGAAAAGCGTTCTTGGATATCCATCCAAGCAGCGCGACGTTCTTCACGAGTGTGGTTTTCATGCGTGTATAGCCACTGCTGAAAACCATCGACGGCCGCCACCCAAGGGAAAGTGGTAGCCATGCCTTCTAAAGCATCAATGCGCGTACTCCGAGCCTCGTTGGCGGGATAAACCTCGGCGTAATGCTCGGTCGCCATAGCTTCCATCCCCATCGATGCAACTTCGGCGAATTCAAGAGGCGGCATGCGATAAGCCACCGGCTCCAAATCGCGGCACAGTAATCCGTTTAAAGCATGTCCGCCTTCGTGCACCAAAGTCTCGACATCGCCGTGGGTGGTGCCGGAGTTCGCGAAAATGATGGGCACGCGGCGACGTTCCAGCGTTTCCATAAAACCGCCGGGTGCTTTATGCGGACGCGTTTCTAAATCGAGCAAGCCTTCCTGAAACATCCAACGCAGTTCACCACCAAAGGACTCGCGCACTTTGGACATCATTTGGGCGGCGACATCGACCTGTCCTTGTGCACTAGCGAAAGGCTCAAAAGCTTTGTCGGACTCTGGGTCTACCGCCAAATCCCAAGGACGTAGTGGATCTATACCCAACAGTTCCTTGCGTCGGGCAGCCATGCGGGTCGCCACCGGCATAACGTACTTGGCGACGTTTTCCTGAAACGCCAAACAATCTTCCGGCGTGTAATCAAAGCGTCCTTTGGCTTCGTGCATGTAGTCGCGGTAGTTGTCAAAGCCAGCGATCTTCGCCTGACGTTGACGCAACTCCAGCATCTCTTCAAACAAGGCTTCCAGCTTCTCGGCATCTTGCATGCGTCGCCCCGATGTCGTGCGCCAACTCGATTCGCGCAAATCCCGATCTGGATCTTCGACGTACTTCGCCATAGCCGACAGCGTGTGTTCCTTACCTTGGAACTCCACAGTCATGGCACCGACAATGCGATCGTACTGATTGGTCAGCTTCTCCTCTTCCGCCTCCAGCGCGACGTTTTCCTCACGGAACAAACGTACACCCAACTCAACTTCTCGGTCATACACCTCCCACTTTTGTGGTTCCAAATCCTTGCGGAAAGCGCACTCCAAGTATTTCCGATCCAAGCGATCATCTATCGGCTTAACTAGCGGCAGAGTGATGGTTTGGAAATCCATGTAAGCCTTCTCCAAAGCCGCGTCATCGGTTTTGCAAACGCTGGCGTACATACGCGCGACCGCTTCCTCTCCCATACAACTGTCCAACTCGGAACGATCGAGAATCCACTTCTCCAAGGCCTCCTTGGAATCCAACACCCGATGCTCTAATTCTTCGAGCCAAGACTTCATGGAATCGAAATCTAAGGGAGCAAAATCCTCCGGCACGTAACGCAATGGAGGGGCCGGGTGAGAAATGGAAGTGGCGGTGGAGGGATTCATCGTTCTGCTTTAGTGGGACGTTGCATGAGGTTCTTCACCGCAACACGCGGATCCACTTCCTCAAAAAGGATTTCATACACCTGACGCGTAATCGGCATATCTACACCAAGGTCATCGGCCGCGGTAAAGACCGCCTTGCAGGTCCACACACCTTCGGAAACTTTTTCGGTGCGCGCGAGGATGTCATTCAACTTCTCACCTTTGCCAATCGCTTCACCGAGAGATCGGTTGCGCGAGTGCTGCGAATAGCAAGTCACCATGAGGTCACCGGAACCGGATAAGCCGAAGAAAGTCTCCTTGTCTGCGCCTTGATGCACGCCAAAACGCGCCATCTCGACTAAACCGCGAGAAACTAGTGCGGCCTTTGCGTTATCGCCCAAGCCGACGCCATCGGCGATGCCAGCACCTAGCGCGATAATGTTCTTTAAGGCCCCTCCAAGTTCGGCACCAATCAAATCGGTTGCCGTATAAACTCGAAGGCCATCGCTACTCAAGTGCGCTTGCGCCATTTCTGCAAGAGCAGGGTCATGGGAAGCAGCCACCAGGGAAGTCGCAAGGCCGCGGGCGGTTTCTTCCGCATGCGATGGGCCGGTCACCACGCCAAGTGGAGCCGCGGAGCCGAGGACATCGGCCAAAATCTCAGTGGGACGTTTTAAAGTTGCAAGCTCCAAGCCCTTCGATGCAGAGAACACTGGGAGGCCCGCCAGGCGACCACCGAAGGATTCGATGGTGGAACGTAAAAACTGTGTCGGCACCACGCTGTACACGTCTTCCACCCCGTCTAGCGCGGCACTCATGTCATGGGTCCACAACACATCGGCAGGAATCTCAATCCCTGGCAGGTATTTGCGATTCTCACGCGTAGCAGCCACCTCCTTGGTGTACTCCGGATCGCGCCCCCAAACATGGACTTCCCGACCGGCCCGAAATAATGACATGGCAATCGCCATGCCCCATCCACCGCTTCCGATGACCAAGCTTTTTCCTGACATCGTCCTAGACCTCCGTACCTTGCATCATCTTCTTTAAGTTACTGCGATGGGTGACGAATAAAAACAAGCCGCCGACGAGACCGAACCAAAAAATCCAGTCATGTTCTCCGAGAGCCCAAGCGGCAACCGGAAGAGTCAAGCCAAAAGCCAGCGAGCTGAGCGCGACCAAGCCGAAACCTTTCTTCACCAAAATCCATGACAAGCCGGCAGCCAGGAAAACCAACGGAGCCAAAGCCAAAAAAGCTCCACTCAAAGTGGCCACGCCTTTGCCGCCGCGGAATCCATTCCAGAAGGGAAAGATATGTCCGGCGTAAGCGCTCGCGCCCGCCACCACACTGGCCTCTACGCCCCAGAGCCAATTTGCGATCAAAACCGGTAACAAGCCCTTGAGCATGTCCAGCAGATAGACCGCCAATCCAACCCTTTTACCCATGGCGCGGGCGGCGTTGGTGGCCCCAGGGTTACCACTTCCCACCGAACGCAGGTCTACGCCTTTTAGCTTTGCGAAAAGCAAAGAAAAGGACACCGATCCGAGTAGATAGCTAGCGATTCCACTGCTAAAAAGGGTAATTGTCGAGGGCATTGAGGCCAAGGATAGCGTGGCGAAAACAAAAAAGACTTGACCCAAACTCAAACGACGCTATCAACATGCATTCACAGGAAACAATCCCCCCTGCCATTTCATCAATCAGAGAAGACTTTTGACTTACGTCATCACCGAACCCTGCATCAATACTAAGGACACTGCCTGTGTGGATGTTTGCCCTGTAGAGTGCATTTACGAGACCGATCCGGATAAAAGCACCCTTATGCTCCCTATGTTCATCCATCCGGATGAATGCATCGACTGCGGCGCCTGCGAGCCAGAATGCCCCGTCGACGCAATCTTCCCTGAAGATGACGTCCCAGACGACTGGGCTCCATTCATTCAGGCCAACGCCGATCTGGCGACTGAGTCCGATATGTAGCATCGACAGGGCCTTTGCGCCCCCACATCATGCTGGAAGCCCTCGTTGCATCCGGGCAAAAAAGAAAACCGAGCTCCTTGCGGGGCTCGGTTCCTTTTTTGGAGCGGCTGATCAGATTTGAACTGACGACAACGACCTTGGCAAGGTCGTGCTCTACCAACTGAGCTACAGCCGCGTGGTTGAGGGGCGAAAAGATACGCCACTCAGGCTCCCTTGTCAACGACCGCTTGCCGGAGAATCTTGAGACAAAAGCATTCGAGGCTCTTCGCCCTGTAAACCGAATAAATCCATCGCTCGCGACCGGACCAGATCTTGGATCTCCTCCAGGCCCATTTCCGCCAGACTGATTTGCCCGCCAGCCATGCGACCGTGACCGCCACAGGCGCCTTCCTCGCCGATGATAAAGCGCAATGCCGGGTAAGCGTCGGCATCGGCCATGTCGCAGCGTAAGGAAATCTGGTAACGGCCGTCACAGGCACCACCCGCAAGTGACCACTGTTGGCCCTCTAAGCGTAAAAACCAGTCGGCAACCTCAGCCACCGATTCCGGACTCTGCACCTCTCCCATCAAGGTCAAGAGCAGTGGCCCAAAGTCCTGGCACGAGTCCATCGCTACGCGCATTTGCTGGAAATATTTCCGCGACAAAGGCGGTTGGTCGATGGCACCAATAATCTGGCGGTCAGCAAGCTTTTCCAAGGCGCGGAATGCGGTTTCATCGAACTCCGTGGCACCGCGCAAAAGATTGTTGGTGTCGTAACGCACCCCGCAATACAAAGCAGTGGCGGTGCGCTTATCTGGCACCACGCCATAATGTTTTAGCAGGAAATACACCATGGTCGAAGTGGCTCCATAGGAGGAATCCACCCATTGCCATGGATAAGCATCTGCCGCTTCATCATCGCCTGCCACTTTGGGGCCATCGTGATGATCAATCACGCCCAGAATCGGCAAAGCACCCGGAGGATGCGTGTGGCTAAAACACGGCTGGGTATCCACCACCAAGGTGCCGGCAAAGTTCGCTGGATCGACTCCACCCTTGGGTAAGGCCTCGATCTCCAACAGCTCTCTCATAGCGACGTTTTCGGCGCGGCGAATCCGCCCTTCCAAAACCAAGCTGGACTCCAAGCCGAACTTCTTCTTGAGCAAATACTCCAAACCCACAATCGCTCCCAGACCATCAGGGTCAGGGTGGCGATGTGTGCATAGGACAAGGGCTCCCGATGAAGGTAGCACCTCAGCGAAGCGGCTTAAGAGCTCTTCGTTCATGATTGAAGTCGCGATTCTAGGGTCGTCCGGGCTTCAGCCAAGACCCCACTAGGGTACGACGGCGCAACCGCCAGAATACGCGTGGATTGCCTTGGGAGGTAGTCCGCGACAAGCTCCCAGTCGACTTGACCGATCCCCGGAGGCAAGTGCTCTGCGCCTCCATAGAAATCATGCAAAGTGCTTCCTTGAAGTAAGTTAGAGAATCCATCAAGCCATTCTCCAGGGTGCTCCAGGCCACCAGCATGACGCATTTCCAGCAGTCCGGAATCGTGCCAAAAACCAATTTCCAAACCCTTGATTTCCTGTAGCAAAAGCCGCATTCTGGCCGGATTCAGCAAGCTTGCGGCGGATGCGGCTGGGCAAATCGCAATCTTCAAACCTCGGGCTGCGCGGCGCAAATCGTGAAGATATCCGGCAAATTGCTCTAGCTGCCGCTCAGATTCCATCTCCGATTGCACCAGAACTTCTTCCAGCAACTCCTCCTGGACTCCAATGCGCTCGCCTGCATGGACGCGTGTCAGCAGCCTCTTAGCACGGGCGCGGACATCGGCACGGGAATCTAGCCCGCCTGGGATCACTAGTTGACCGCACCCATGTTGCTTGAGCGCCCGGATTGTGGCTGGAATCGATATTTCCTTCCACAAAGGAACGTCATTCTCGGTTTCTCCCAGACCCGCCAAGCTCAAGGCTGAAACATAATGCGGAGCGGTGAGAGGCGCCTCGGGGGCGGCCGCACCAAGGTTTAAGAGGCCTAGACCGCGAAAGCCAAGCAGGCGTGCCTGATCCAATTGCTCAGTAAGGGAGTTAGATTGAGTTCTGAACCAGAGGTTGGCGAGCTCCATCCCAGCATTTTCGCCCATTTTCACCTGGATTGAAAGGTTTTCCGTCCGTCAAAGAGGATTGGGATTCCGCGACAATTCCCTAGGTTTTGCTGTAATATGGCAATAACTCGGGAATTGTCGCGGAATAATCCGCACCATCCGAGGTCTAAGATACATGATTCGATTCCTTCTGCCTGTTCTTCTCCTCGCCTTTGGCGCTTGCCAAGTGCCAAACCAAGGCAACAACGCCACCGCATCCCCAGCCTCTCTAGAAGATTCCAAGGATTGCTCCGGTGCTGATTGTTCATCCGAGGCTACTGCAGCCGCGACTTCCGAGTGCACGGAAGGCCAGTCTGAGTGCAGTGAAGATGCAGCGGCTGAGGCCACTGCAGTTGCCATGCTCGTCGAAGTTGAGGGCGGATGCTGCGAAGAGAAAGCTACTGCAGCCGCGACTGCTGCGGCGGCGGCCAACACCGAGTGCTCCGAATTGAGCACCAAGGAATGCCCAATCGAAAAAGCGAAGGCTGAAGCAGCTGTTGCTGCCTCCCTTGCTGTTCAAGCAAGCCTCGTCGTTGGGGAAGGCTGCTGCGAAGGCAAGACCGTCGCAGACGCTTGTGGCGGATGTGCTGAGAAAGCCATCGCTGCTCCCATGAAGCAGTGCGAAGGCAAGGATCCAGCAGAGTGCGAAACCATTAAGGCTGCAGGCGAAGCTAAGAGCGAGTGCTCGAGCGAAGAAGCTCCTGCTTCAGTTAAAACTGGTGCAACTCAGGCCAGTGCTGTGAAAGCTGAAGAGTCCTCTTGCTGCTCCAGCAAGTCGGCTGAGCCTTCCAACTAAGCATCATTCCTAAAAAAACCGTCACCCCATACCTCCTCCCCTGTTTCATTCGATCCTGTGATGCGCTCCACGGACCTTTGATCCTGGAACGTGACTGACCCGCCCGATCAAAATGCTCACGACCCTCATCCTGCTTGCCGCCGCTGCGGCCTCCCTCCCCGCGCAAGGCAACGGCGTGACGCTGATGTCGAACGTGGATCAGTACTCCTTCTACAACGACATCTGGGGCTACACCGCGCCGGACGGTCGGGAATACGCGATCCTCGGCACGCGTGACGGAACGGCCTTCTACAACTGCAGCAACCCGAGCGCTCCGTACCGGGTTGGATTCATCTCCGGTCCGAGCTCGACCTGGCGGGACATGAAGACCCTCGGGCCGTACTGCTACATCGTGACGGAAGGCGGCGCAGGAATGCAGATCGTCAGTTTGGTGAATCCGGAGGTTCCGGTTCTGCTGCAGACCTGGGGAACTTCGATCTGGAGCCATGCGCACAACATCGCGATCGACGTCGGCGCAGGCATGGCCTACATCTGCGGCGCGACGGGTGGCGTGCCCGTGATCAACCTGTCGAACCCAACCAGTCCGGTGCTCGCGGCGACCTACACCGCGCGCTACGTGCACGACGCCCACGTGCAGAACGGCCTGGCGCACTTCGCCGAGATCAACGACGGCGACTACCGGATCGTCTCGGTCGCCAGCCTCCCGTCCTTCCCGAGCCAGGATTCGATCCAGACTCCGGGCAACTTCACCCACAACACTTGGGCCAACGCAGGCAACACCGTGTGCGCGACCTCGGACGAATCGTCCGGCGGCGGCCTCGCCTTGTACGACACTTCGACGCCGACCAACATTCAATTCTTGTCGCGGTACGACGTTTCGGGAGCAACGATCCACAACGCGACGATCCTCGGAGACCGGGTCTACGCTTCTTGGTACACGGCGGGTTTCGTCTGCCTGGACATCTCAAACCCGGCCAACCCGCAAGTCTTCGGCAGCTACGACACCAATGCCGCCTCCGGAACCGGCTACGACGGCGCCTGGGGGGTCTATCCGTTCACTCAGAACGGCATGACCTACGTCAGTGACATGGACAACGGACTCTTCGTGCTCCGCGTGGACGGACCGGTGATGGACATCGCGCACACGCCGCTGACCGACACCCAGAACGAGACCGGCCCGTACACGGTGACCGCCACGATCACTCCGCTGAGCAACAACTTCATCAGCACGGCGGAGGTCGAGTACAGCGTGAACGGAGGCGCCACCCAGACCCTGAGCATGAATCCCCTCGGTGGCGACGTCTGGGAGGCGGCGATCCCCGGACAGTCCGCGCCCGCGATCGTGGATTACTTCATCACGGCCACGGACAACCTCGCGCGCAGCGTGAGTGATCCGCCGAGCGGCGCGCACGAGTTCCGCGTCGGCGTGCTGACGCAGATCTACGCCAACTCCTTCGACGGCGCGACCGATGAAGGGTGGACCCACGCGCAACTCGCCACCCAGGACGATTGGCAGCGCGGCGTCCCGCAAGGGAACTCCGGCGACCCCGGCTCGGCCTACTCCGGCGCAAACTGCTGGGGCAATGACCTCGGCCCGTCCGGATTCAACGGCGCGTATCAGCCGAACGTCCACAACTACCTGCGCTCCCCCGCCATCGACTGTTCCGGCAAGGTGGGCGTGCGCCTGAATTTCCAGCGTTGGTTGACGGTTGAATCCGGCCAGTACGACCAAGCCACGATCGAGGTGAACGGTCAAGTGGCGTGGCAGAACCCGGCTAACGTCGATTTGATCGACACGGCGTGGACCGCGATGGATCTCGACATCTCGCAGTGGGCCGACAACAACCCCTCGGTGCAGATCACTTTCCGACTGCAGTCCGATGGCGGCGTGGACTTCGGCGGCTGGAACCTCGACGACTTCGAGCTCTACGTGCTCACCTCGGGCGGCGGCGGCAACACCATCGTGTTGTCCGGTCCCGTCAGTATTCCTGCGGGAGCGCCCTCGACCTGGAACTTCACGAGCGCTCCGGCGTCGGCGCCCTATTGGTTCCTCAAAGGCTCCAGCGCCAACGGGCTGACCTACAACGGCCATCAATTCGACATCGGCGGTCCGGTGACGGTGCTGATGACCGGCACCACCAGCGCGCTCGGCGGCGGCAGCGTCACCCTCAACGTGCCCGGAGGCGCCTCCGGCGCCACGGCCTACTTCGAGGTCGCGTCCAAGTCTGGTTCGCAGTGGAAGGACTCGAACCTGCTCACCGTGACGGTCCTTTGATCCCATGATGCTCGGCTGCCTCCTCTTCCTCCTTCCGGTGACAGCGCAATCGGCGGATCCCGGCAACGGCGTACGCCTGCTCGCGCAGGTGGACGAGTATTCGTCCTACAACGACATCTGGGGCTACACGGCTCCCAACGGCGTCGAGTACGCGATTCTCGGCACCAATACCGGCACCGCTTTTTACGACTGCAGCGTCCCGAGCGCGCCGGTGCGAGTCGGATTCATTCCCGGACCGACTTCACAGTGGCGCGACATGAAGACCTACGGCGACTACTGCTACGTGGTCACCGAGGGAGGATCCGGCGTTCAGGCGATCAACCTCGCCAATCCGGCCAATCCGGTGCTGGTGCGCACCTTCGGCACCGCGCAAGTCGGGCATTCCCACAACCTGATGATCGATCAGAGCACAGGAATGCTCTACGCCTGCGGCACGCCGTCCGGAATGCCGGTTTTCGACCTCAGCGTGAGCCCGAGCAATCCGCCGTGGGTGGCCACCTATACCGCGCAGTACGTACACGACGGACACGTCCAGCACGGTAGAGCGCACCTCGCGGAGATCTACACCGGCCGCTACCGCATCGTCTCGGTGAACTCGCTGCCGAGTTTTCCGAGCCTCTCCGCGACCGCGACTCCGGGAACGTTCACGCACAACGCCTGGGCCGATGAGACCGACACGCTGTGCGCCACGACCGACGAGTCTTCGGGCGGAGACGTGGCCATCTACGACATCACCAATCCAGCGGCGCCCGTTCTGCTCTCGACCCTGTCCCCATTCGGCGCCACCGTCCACAACGTCATCCTGAGTAGCGGCCGCGCCTACGTCTCCACCTACGCCGCCGGCTTCACTTGCTGGGATCTGGCCAATCCCGCCGCGCCGAGTCTCATCGGACGCTACGACACCACCAACCTGAAGGGTTCCGCGACGGTCGGTAACTGGGGCGTCTACCCCTTCAACCCTTCCGGCATCGTCTTTGCCAGTGACATCGACCATGGCCTCTTCGTACTCAAGGTCGACGGTGAAGTGATTGACGTGGTGCACGCGCCGCTTGCGGACACCGCAGACGAGCAGGGACCCTATCCGGTGAGCGCAGATTTGATTCCGCTCGGAGCGGCGCAGCCGGTCTCCGCCAAAGTGTTCTGGCACGTCCCCGGCGTGATCGAACAGTCGGTCGCGATGACAAACGCGGGCGGCAGCATCTGGACCGCGGATCTCCCCGGTCAAATCTCGCCTGCAGTCGTTCTCTACCGCATCGAGGCCGTTGACTCCGACGGCGCGCTGCAGCGCGCACCGCGCAGCGGCGCCTTCCTGTTCCACGTCGGGGAGCGGACTCCGATCTACGCCAACGGCTTCGAGGGAGCATCGGACGAAGGTTGGACGCACGGCACCCTGGGCGGCGGAGACGACTGGCAGCGCGGCACGCCGCGAGGACGCGCCGAAGATCCCGATCACGCCGCATCGGGACTGCAAAGTTGGGGTAACGACCTCGGTGCCAACGGACAGAACGGAAAATTTCTGGCCGGATCGCATTCCTTCCTCGACTCACCGCCGATCGACTGCCGCGGGCGAGCCGGAGTGCACTTGCGTTTCCAGCGCTGGCTCGCCATTCGCGCGCGTTCCATGGACGAAGCGCGCATCCTGGTCAACGGCGTCACGGTTTGGGAAAATCCGAGCAAGCTCACGGCGCATTGGGACGAGGATTGGTCGCTGCAGGATCTCGACATCTCGGCGCTCGCCGACGGACGCGCCGCAGTCGTGGTGCGCTTCGAACTCGATGGCAGCACCGGAATGACCTTCGGCGGCTGGAACCTGGACGACTTCGAGCTGTACTCGCTGCGTCCTTCCGGCAGCGACGGCCTGCAACTCACGGGGCCTTTCAGCGCCTCGCCCGGCCAGTCCGTGAACTATTCCTTGAGCAGCGCTCCGGCCGTCTCCCCGGCTTGGTTGCTGGCCTCGCGCACGCTCGCCTTCACCACGCGCTTCGGGCACGTGTTCGACCTTGCCGACCCGGTGCAACTGATCGCGAGCGCGACCACAGACGGAGCGGGCGTAGCGAACTTCAGCGTGACGGTGCCGCTCGGCATTGCCGGGCGTTCGGTGCATCTCGAGGCGGCGGCGCGGCTGCCGGGCCCCGGATTCGCGATGGCCGACTCGAATTTCCTCACGCTGACGGTGCAGTAGCGGCGAGCTCGGCGAAGATCTCTTCATAGCGCGTGGCGGCGACCTCCCAGGAGTGTCGCCGCTGCATCAACGCGCGCCCATCCGTGCCGATGCGGCGCCGTTCATCCGGCGCGTCGAGCAAGTCGCAGACCAGGTCCGCGAATTCTTGATCATCGTGGGCCACGCGTAACAGCCCGCGCACTTCGCTCTCGAAGGATTCGATGCCGGTCGGATTGGTCACCACCGGCTTCTCCATCGCAAGCGTTTCGAGGATCTTGTTCTTCATCCCGGCACCGAAGCGCATCGGCGCAACCAGCATGGTGGCGCGCTGAATCCAGGGCTTCAGATCCGGCACGCCGCCGGTGACTTCCACTCCGTCCAATTCCTCGGCGAGCAAGCGCACCTCGGGCAAGGGCCGCGTGCCAACGATCGTGAAGTTCGCTTGCAGACGCCGCTCGCGCACGCGCGGCAGGATTTCGCGCGCGAAGTGGATCGCGGCGTCCACGTTGGGAAGGAAATCCATGTTGCCGAACAGGATCAGATTGTCGGGCTTCTCGGCCACGTCCGGCAACGGACGGAACATCTCCAAGTCCACTCCGTTCGCGATCACCTCGACGCGCGCATTCGGTCGCAAGCGCAACAACGCGTCGCGGTCGAGCGGCGAGATCGCGGTCGCGATGGGATAACGATCCAGGGTGTAGCCCTCGAAGGCATTGAAACGGCGCAGCAATTGGTGGATGCGCGCGCGTTGCCAAGGCGGCAGATCGCTGCGCTCGAGCGTTTACGCGGGTGACGGTTTTCTTTTTGCCTGGATGGAGGGTCAGACTTTGATGCCACCTTCTGGCACCGAAACCCCAGCGCGCTCTTCCAACACCGGCGCGACGACCTCCTTCAAGTATTCTTCGACTTGCTCGGGAGCGCGTCCGACGAAGTGCTTCGGGTCGACCAGGTCATCAAGAGTACCGGCAACTGCGGCAAAGGCTGGATCCGCGGCAATGCGCTCTAGAAGGTCATTGTGGCCATCTCCGGCCTTCAAGCGATACGCGGCTTCATGGCTGTGCACACGAATCAGTTCGTGCAGTTCCTGACGATCTCCGCCGGCTTGCACGCAAGCCATAAGGATCGACTCAGTAGCCATGAATGGCATTTCCTTGGCAAGGTTTTGCCCAATGACATTCGGGTATGGCACCAGGCCCGACCCCACATCTTGCACTAAGAGCAAAATCGCATCCGCGGCGAGGAAGGATTCAGGAATCGTAATGCGGCGGTTCGCAGAGTCATCCAAGGTACGTTCCATCCATTGGTTGGATGCCGTATCCAATGCGTTTGGCGCCAAGTTCAGCAAGTAACGCGACAAGGCCCCAATCCGTTCGCTGCGCATTGGATTGCGTTTGTAGGGCATGGCCGAAGAGCCAATCTGCTTCTTGCCAAACGGCTCCTCCAACTCGCGACGATGCGCCATCAGGCGAATGTCGACTGCGAACTTTGCCGCAGAGGCTGCAATACCAGAGACTGCATTGAGTACCACGCCATCCCATTTACGCGGGTAGGTTTGACCAGAAACGGAAACACTGCGGGAAAAACCCATGCGCTTGGTAATGCGGTCATCTAACTCGCGCACTTTCTTGTGGTCGCCATCAAACAACTGCAAAAAGGAGGCTTGGGTTCCAGTGGTTCCTTTCACACCACGGAAAGGCAAGCGCGCCAATACATCTTCGATCTCTTCCAAGTCGAGCATGAAATCTTGCAACCACAGAGAGGCTCGCTTGCCCAGGGTGGTGGGCTGCGCGGGCTGGAAATGGGTGAAACCCAAAACCGGCAAGTGCCTCTGCTCATTCACAAACACGGAAAGGGCACGAATCACACCCACCAAGCGTGCGCGCAAGATGCCTAAGCCGCGCTGCATACAAACGAGATCGGCGCCGTCCGCCACATAACAGGAAGTAGCACCAAGGTGGATGATCGGCATAGCGCTTGGAGCTTTTTCGCCATAGGCATGCACGTGGGCCATGACATCGTGACGCAAATCGCGCTCAAGCTCGGCAACCCGATCGAAGTCGATGTCTTCGCGTGCCGCTTTGAGTTCCTGGACTTGCTTCTCGGAAATATTCAAGCCAAGTTCGCGTTCGCTCTCCGCAAGTGCAATCCACAAATCGCGCCACACCAAAGATCGGCTGCGATAGGAAAAATTACTTTGCATGGCGCCACTGGCGTAACGCGTTGCAAGAGGAGAAGAGTAGGTGTCGTGAATGTCCGTCATCGGAGGAAGGGAAGAGGTGTTTCCGGCGCGAAAGAGGGCAGGCAATTCCATGCCAAACCTAGCGAGAGGAGAAAGCCCAGCAGCAAGGCGTGATGCACCAGCCATTTGGGAGTCTGCGAAAGATGAGCGATGTAAACGCCACAAAAAGCGCCGTAGGCATCGCTGCCAAGATCCCACAAAGAGGAGGAACGGGCGCTAGTTTGGAATTGATGGATTTCATCTAAAACCCCAATACAAAGCGCGAAAACTACAGCTAGAGCCCATTCGCGCTTGGCGTTACTGGAACTTCCAAGAGCTAAAAGGAGACTCAAACCAACCCCTGCATACAAAGGCTGATGCAAAAAGTTGCTGAAGTAAGACCATGCACCGCCGGCGTTGGCTGGGCGGTACGCACCGGGCAAGCCACCCAGAATGTACACCGCGACTAAGGCACCCAAACATGCTGCGAGGCGGAGTACCTTGGGAAGTTCGAGCAGGCGAGCATAGTTCAAGATTAGGTCACCGGCTGCAACAGCATGGAGAGATCTAAGGCCGGAACCGAGTGCGTTAAGCCACCTATGGAAACTCGATGGAGGCCCATTCCTGCAAGGCCCGAGAGTTCGTCAATGGAATAGCCACCGCTGGCCTCAAGCTCAGCAAGTGGGAACTCCTCGAGCAGGCGACCTGCAACTTCACGCAAGGCACTGCCCTTGAGGTTATCCAACAGCACATAAGCGGCACCGGCAGCAAGTGCTTCTTGCGCTTGCTCATAAGTTTCCGCCTCGACGCCAACCTTGCGGCCCATGGCCTGTGCGATGGCGGCTTCAACGGTCGCGGCATAGGACATACCCGAAAGCGCAAAGTGGTTTTCTTTGAGCAGCAACTGATCCTCCAAATCGCGGCGATGGTTCTCACCCCCACCATGGACCACGGCGGCCTTCTGCGCGTCACGATGGAGTGGGACGGTTTTTCGAGTATCCAAAACTCGCACCGTTCCCGCTTGTGCCACCGCCAAAGCGGTTTGCGTGGCGACTCCACTTAGCTGTTGCAAAAAGTTCAGTGCGGTGCGTTCGGCGGCAAGGATTCCAATCGCAGAACCTTCACAAGTCAAAACTTGGTCGCCTGCTACCACGGCGCTGCCATCGGATTTAAGCCAATGGATTTGCATGCTGGGATCGCATTGCACAAGCGCTTCGTGTGCATAAGCACAGCCCGACAGGACTCCATTGGCGCGCGCCACAATCTCGGCCCTAGCGCGGGCAGAGGATGGCACTACAGCGCCTGAGGTGGCATCCGCCATGGCGTGGTCCTCCTCGAGAGCCAAAGCCACCGTGCTCGCGACACCTTCGAGGTATATCGAACCTCTATTCATCCCCATATTCTAACGACGCGTACCACGCCGCCACATCCTTCGCCGTGGTCTCCCCGATTCCTGGCAATAAGGCCAGGCGTTGCGGGGTGAGCGGCACTTGCAGGAAGGGGCGTTGCTTCACGATTTGCTGAGCCCGGTAGGCTCCTACGCCTGGCAGCCAACTTAAGCGCAGGGCATCGTCGTGAGCGAGATCGGGAATAAGATTTTCCGGTCCCCCGCCGGGCTCGGCCCACCCCGGATAACGCTCCGCGCTGGGGAGGGAAGCGCCACGCACGGCAGCAATCAGCAAAAGTGCGGCGAGCAAGACGTCGTGGTGCCAGTTCTTCACCCTTGGCAGACGGCTTAAGCTGCGTTGGACCCGCCTTTTTCCTGCATGCGCAAAAGATGGTCAATCGCGAGGTCCACGGCATCGTCGTCTTGGAGCAAGAGCAAAGAGGAACCGCGAAGTTTGCCGGGTACGGCAAAGTACAAATGGTCTTCACCGCGCATGAGGGTGGCCACGGGGCCGGTGGCGCTGGTCAAAAGCAGCGGCCAATCTCCACCTTGGCAGAGCACAGCTGGCTGCAGTGCCGAGCAAGCTTGAAGCAGGCGGCGTGCAAACCGTGTTTCGAATTTTGGATCCAACATGGAAAGGTATTCCAAGTTGTGTATCTTCGAAATCATTTCCACCAGTTGGATCGATGGAAGCGCTCGTCCATTTTCCGGCGGGCCAATGCGAAAGCAACGTAAGGGAAAGGCGCTGGCCAGCAACTCCAAGCGCTCGCGGGCGGCATCCGGAAAACTTGGGGCGAGCAAGAAAAGGCGCGGCTCATTCGGGCGCGCAAAGAGATCGCGATAGCGCTCGCCTCCTCCACGCAACCTTGCAATGAGCAGGAGGATTTTGTCGTAGACGGAGGCCTGAAACTGCTCCACATGCAACATGAGGCACGGGCGGCCCAGACCATCCACGCCGCAAACTTCCACCGTCAACTCGGACCCCAAATCCAATCCATGCTCAAGCATCCGCATCCCTGGTTCTAGGGATTCCGGATGATGTGCGAGCCACTTCGAAAATTCGTCGAAATCCCAGCTCGTCTTTTCCTTAGGGGGGGTCACTGAAAAGTCGCTCCTGGAGGAAGCTTACCGCGATTTCGCGGTTCCAATCCCCCAGAATCAGACGTTTTAAAGGAAGTCGCATCTTGGCCGGCCGGGTTTAGGAGAGCGCAAGCGGCCACCGCCAGAGCATCAGACTCGTCTGCGGTAGCGGGCTCAAAGTCGGTCAATCCATAGTGCACACGCACCAAATGCTCAACTTGCTCCTTGGTCGCCGAGCCAGTGCCAGCCACGCGGACCTTCACGGTGGCCGGCGAAAGCTCCACCAGAGGCACCCCATAGGCTTCTGACGTCATCAGAACGATCCCGCGCGCCTCTCCAATACGTAGTGCCGACTGTGCGTTTTTCCCAAAGAAGGCCGCTTCGAGCGCCACCGATTGCGGTTGGTACTTCTCAAATACTTCCACCAAATGCTGGTGAAGGCGATGCAGCCGGACCCCCATTGCAGTCGGTGCGCGACCGAGGGTCCAGGCGCCGGAATCTATGCGGGCAAGCTGACCACGACCGTCGGATTCGGCAATCGCCCAACCCACAACCTGGCTACCAGGATCGATTCCCAAAATGCGCAGCTTTGCCACATGACCATGCTACTTCTTCGGAAGGTCGTGATTCACCTGTTCGCCAGCCTGAATCTCCAACACTTCAGAGGTGTAATCACCATACGTCACGGTGTAAGAACCTGGAGCCAAATCCTTAAAGAAGTAACGTCCGTCTTCCCCGGTCATGCAAATGTCAACCATGCCGTCAGCAGCATCACGCAACAGGATCAGTGAGTTTCGACCGAACATGCTGCGGCCAGTCGATTCCGGATTATAAGAAGCATCGGCACCGGAGAGACTCGCACCCTGCTGCAGACGATGCGTCCCAAGGTCGACGTCTTTCCCTTCGCCAACCGTGAAAGGATCTGAAGTCCATCGCTCATAGCCCTTGGCACGACACTTCACCACCCAGTTTCCTGCCGGCACATCGACGAATCGAAAATCACCTTTGCGGTCGGAAACCGCACTCGCATCACCCGGGGTTCCGCTTGCCATTTCCATGACTGGGCCATCGCCGTTGTCCACCATCATGATGGCAATCTTTTGGGTCCGAGGTGCGTTTTCTTGACCGGTGGTGTCGCGCTCCAAACTGAGACTTGCACCCACCATGGGGCGGCTATCGGCAAAAAGATTACCCACGACCGTTGCGCCTGGAATCTCAACTTCAAATTCCTGCTGACCAATAACGAGTTCGACATAAATGCACACTTGTGGTGCTTGACGTCCGGCGCGCACTACGAGGATGTACTTGCCTGGCTCTTTGGGCTCCAAAAAGGTGCGGCCATCAGCATTGGTGGTGTTGCCCTTGGGGCGATTCAAGTCCATTCCGCCGGCCATGGGGCCACTAGGCGGTTTTTCAAGCCAGGCTTCCACACCACCGGCTGGCGCGCCGTTGCGGGTGACCAAAACCGTGGCCAGGCTGAGGTCTTCAATCTTCAAGACAAACTCCGTGCGACCGAGGCCCTGTACATCGACTTGCTCCACTGGATGCAAAGTCTTCTCTGGACCACCGCCGGCAAAGCTGAACACTATGCCGTCGCCGGCTTGCGCTTTGGCTTCACGGTAACCCACTTCATAGCGCCCAGACTCCAAGCGCGGCCAAACCGCACGGCCAGTCGTGTCACTGGTTTGACTTAGAACTTCGCCTTCGCGATCGAGTGGTTTTAGATAGATGTCGACGCCGGGCAAGGCAACCTCATCTGGAGTCATCGCAAAAACCACCAGCTGCGATGCGACCGACAAAGTGACTTGCTCCTCTTGCGCATGATCTACGCGCTCCAAGCTGGTAGTGCGGTCAGCATAATCTTCGGCAGTGACGGTGAGGTCATAGGACCCCGATGGCACGCCATAAAGCATGGCACGGCCAAAGGCATCGGTGGTGCCGCGGACGGCTGGCGAGAAGGAGGAAATACGAGTGCTTGCACTTTCGCCATCTCCATCATCCGCACTTCCGCTATGGGTCACTTCGAACTCCAAGTCGCCCCAACTGGCATCGGATCCTGCAGTGCGTAATGCTACGGAAGCGTCGGCAACGGGCTCTCCGGCGCTATTGGAGACCAAAACCACGAGATGGCGGGCAGCTTCTAAAGGAATGCTCAAGCCGGTCACATCTTGCGACAAGTTCAAAGGAAAGTCGATGATTTGTCCAATAGGCGCATAGGCGTTGATGGAATATTCCCCGGCGCGCAAGCCAGTGATTTCAAAGGCGCCGTCGGCCTTGGTCTTGTTGTCGTTACGTAGATTCCCTCTCGGGTTTTCAATCTGGTTTTCAAATTCCGAACCGCTTATACGATTCAATATGATCTCAGCATTGGCCACCGGCTTGCCATTGGGGCCAACTACTTTCCCAGAGATGGTCAAGCTGCGTTCCAAGTGAACCACCAAGTCTTCGCCCGTTTCAGGAACGGTTGGACGTTGTGTTGCAAAACCTTTGCCACGCACCACCACCGAGTTTTCATTTTTATCTAAACCGGTCATGCGAAACTCGCCTTGCGCATTGGTAAGCGCGCCATCGGTGCTTTGCACCATGCCAGAGTCATCGATCTCGATAAAATTAGTGCTTGAGAAACCTCGATTAGGGCTCACTGTGGCACCCTCTATGGGACGATTATCGGCGTCAAGCACTACGCCAGTTACAGTTCGTCCAGAACCGAGTTGCAGTGGCACGTCTTGGGTTTCGCCGCGTCCATTCACGACCACGGGATCTGCCATGGCTGGCGAAAACCCCTTGGAAATGGCATTCAAACGGTAGATTCCAGCCGGAACTCCGCCAATCTGATACACGCCACGCGCATCGGTGGTGGCTTTGCGATTCACCGAGGACCCACTAATGATGGAAGAACCACTTTCCACCAAGTCGATGCTTGCGTTAGGCACAGGCTTTCCATTTGGATCCACCACGCGCCCGGTCAAAGTGTCGGCCGAGGCCATGGTAAGTGCACCCAAATCCAACTCTTCCCCTGGCTGTAGCGCGGCTAACTCAAAGGATTGAGGCGCCCAAAAATCACCGCGGCTACGTAGATTCAACGGTATGTCCGAAGGCACTTCTAAACGAATGTTGCCATGGGTATCACTCTGACCTTCGCTGAGCAAATCGCCATCGCCGAAGCGTTGCGTTTTCAGCGCACTCAAACTGCTTCCGGATATTGCGTTCCCTTGCTCATCGACCAGGCGCGCACGGACATAGGAAGCGTTTTCAATCTTCGCACGGTTGGTGGCATCGTCACCTTGTGCTTGCACCGAACGAGTCAAACTTGTGGCGCCCTCCACACCTTCTTCGGAGTCCAGGGCGCCCGCCTTCGCGACGTCATCTGCAGCTTCTAACTGCGCATCCCCTTCCACCAAAGTGGACTCACCTATCGGGTCCTCACTCTCGGTAGTTTGGAAAAGGAAAAAGAGGGCTGTGCCGCATAAAGCGAGCAACAGGAGCATCGGAAGCAGTAAGCGTTGCATGATTTCTCGTGTCAGGGGGAGCCTGAGCATGGATTCTATAACGACCGAGGTAGTCGAACGTTAGGAAATCCTTCAAGTTTTTTACAAAGGTCCCTTCCTGTTACCCTGAGGCCATGACTGCAGACACCGCCGCCGTATTGGTCGCCGCTGGCCAGGGACGCCGCATGGGGGGCGTGAACAAGGCTCTTATGCGGCTGGCCGGGCGCCCGGTGCTAGAATACAGCCTGCACACCCTGCGCAAATCTCCGTCAATCGGCCGGATTATCCTAGTCATGAACGATTTCGATGTGCAGCGCCTAGCCGATGAATGGCACACTGATCCTGCATCTTTGGGAGTGGATCAAGTCGTTGCCGGCGGCGAAGAGCGTTGGTTGTCGAGCAAGAATGGCTGCTGGGCGGCAGGCTCGGACCTCCCCTATCTTTTGGTGCACGATGCCGCGCGCCCTCTGCTTCAAGCCGAAGATTTAGAGGCCGTTTTGCGAGCCGCCCGAAAAACCGGTGCCGCATTAGCCGCGGAACCTTTGTCCGACACCTTGAAGCAAAGTTGTGCCGACACCCGCGTCCAGTCCACGGTTCCTCGTGAAGGTTTATGGCGCGCGCAAACTCCGCAAGTCGCCAAAACCGAATGGATGCGCCAAGCTTTTTCATCCTGGGACACCGCTGCCGATGGCCTCCCTACCGATGAATCCATGATGTTGGAGAACATCGGCCACCCTCCGGAGTTGGTCCCTTGCCAAGGCCCCAACTTCAAAATCACTTTACCGCGCGATCTTCTGCTTGCCGAAGCTCTCCTGCGCAACTCGATGGCGCTCGACTTTGGTTCCTGATTCTGCACCCCGTATTGGCCTCGGCTGGGACCGTCATGCCCTAGTCGAAGGACGCTCCTGCATCTTAGGTGGCGTGGAAATCCCCAATGAGGTTGGCCCCAAGGGTCACTCCGATGCCGACGCCCTGCTCCACGCACTGTGCGATGCCATGCTTGGCGCCGCCGGCCTAGACGACCTCGGCACCCTGTTCCCGGACACCGATCCTAAATGGAAAGGCGCAGCAAGCACTCAGTTTGTCGAAGCTGCAGTGTCGTTATTACACGCCCAGAACTTGGTCGTGGCCTCGGCCGACCTCGTTGTCATCTGCGATTCGCCAAAGTTGGCACCGCATCGTGCCGCCATCCGTGCCAATCTTGCACAGATGCTGGATTTACCAGTGAGCCGGGTAAACCTAAAAGGGAAAACCACAGAAGGTGGTTTTGGCGGCGCTGTGGAAGTACAGGCCGTGGTCATTCTTATCGCTGCACGGAAAGCCTAAGCTTCGCTCTCTAAGCCACCCACTTGGAGGGCCCACATCGTGGCGTAACTGCCGCCTGCGGCAATCAAGGCATCGTGGGTGCCGCTCTCAATAATGCGGCCGCTGTCCAAAACGAGAATCTTATCGGCACTACGAATGGTGCCAAGGCGATGCGCAATCACGAAAGTGGTACGACCCTCCATGAGGTTCTCCAGAGCATCTTGTACCTTACGCTCCGACTCCGAATCGAGAGCACTGGTGGCTTCGTCGAGAAGGAGCACATCGGCGTCCTTGAGCAGCGCACGGGCAATAGTCACGCGTTGCGCTTGGCCCCCACTTAGGCGGGCACCGGAATCGCCAACTTGCGTATCTAAGCCATCGGGTAGCTGTTGCAAAGTCTCGCTGAGATGGGCCGCCTTACAGGCAGCAAGGATGTCTTCCTCACTGGCATCCAAACTTCCATAGCAGATATTGTCGCGAATCGAGGCCTGAAACAAAAACGGCTGTTGCTGCACGACTGCAAGGTGGTCCATCCAATCACTCTTACGCAAATCACGCAGGTCGATGCCATCTACCAGAATCTTGCCCTCGGTAGCTTCGTAGAAACGGGCGACCAAATCCAAGATGGTGCTTTTTCCGGCACCGGATAACCCGACTAAGGCAATGCGTTCTCCGCGTGCGACTTCAAGTTGAATGCCAGTCAGTGCACCCTGCGCTGCATCAGGGTAAGTGAACCCGACTTGATCAAAGCGAATACCTTGCTTCAAGCCAGTGAAGGCTTGTGCGCCTGGCTGGTCCTCTGCTTCGGCCTTCAGCTCAAAAACTTCAAATACGCGATCGATTGAGCCTAAAGCCCCGTAAATCGCCGCGAAGGCACGAGTGAGGCGTTTGACGTAAGCCATCAACATGCCGATCGAAGTTAGGAATACCACCATGGTGCCAGCGCCACTAAAAATCGCGCCTTGTCCACTGGCGATGAGTGACAAGTGCAAAATCACCAACAGTCCTAAAACCAGTCCAATGCCACCATTCGCAAAGAATGCGGTCACCGCCAAACTGGTGGCTTGCGCTCGAATCATACGCCCGGTTTCATGCACAAACTCATCGTTTGCTTGGCGGAAATTCGCTATCTCTTGCTGCTCCATGCGAAATGCCTTCACCACTCGAATACCCGAAAGCATTTGCGTGAGGCGTTGCGTGGTATCGCCCAAGCTGTCCTGTGACTTCTTCGCACGACGGCGAATGCGCGGACCAATCTTTGCAATCGGAAGCGCAATGATAGGGATCAGAATCAACATACCCATGGTGGCGGTTGGTTCTGCAGCCCAAGCTACAAAAAGGGAAGCGAGAATCGCCACCGGGGCTTGCACAATCTCTTCCAACATGACGCTGATCACGCGTAAGCTTGCCGCAACATCGACGGTGAGGCGTGAGATGATGTCGCCTAAACGTCGGTCGGAATGAAACCCCATACCGAGCTTCATGACGTAGTCCGCAAGTTCAATCCGTAAATCCGTCACCATGCGCACGGACAACATGCGAGCGAGGCGCAAGAAGAAGAACTGAACGATCGAAATGACCAGCGCTATGGAGCACATCAGCAGCAGCATGACCACCACCTGACTCACACCCTCTGGCATACCCCAATCGGAGAAGGTCGCTAGCCATGGCTCCATGGTATTACTGGTGAACTCCTCAAGCATGGAAGCCGAAGCGTCCTGGTTCGAGGCTTCTCCAAGCCCTAGTCGGTCGGTCAACGGCTTAAAGAAAAGCAACGTTACACGCCCACCCATGGCCGCAATGGCGCCGAGTGTGATCACCCCAAAGGCTTGCCGCCGGTAAGGCCTTAAATAAGGCGCCAACCGGCGGAAAGCGGAAAGGATGGATCCTTTGCTTTTTTTTCTGGACAATGCGTCAACCGAGAATGGAGTGACGACCTAATGAGTCTTTACTTTACTTAGACAATCCTTCGAGGAAGCCCAAGAAGCTCATGGTGAGCAAGTCGTCGTTCACAATGTAAAGGTCGCGCTCGTTCGCGTCGATATCCATCTTGTTTGGAGCCTCAATGCGACTCTTCACGCGGTAAAAGTAGTAGCCCAAAGGACCCCGTACTGGACCGTAGATCGCACCTTCTTCCGCGTTGAAGAAGATGTCATCGGAGATGGAGTAACCGAAAAGGAAATCGGTGTAATCGCTCTCTCCAATAAAGCCACGTAAATCGTTGCGGCTCTGAGGAGGGAAGTGCCCGCGCTGCGGTTGCGGCATGGCAGCCTGACTTCCAGGCACCTTATCTGGGTAATCCGAGTACTCATTGAGCACTTCATCGAAGTCGGTACCACCCGCCAAGATGTCAGCCACTTCGTTGGCGCGCTCACCTGCAGAGATGTAAGGATCGCCTTCCAAGTTGAACTTGCCCGTGGAAAGGTCACGTGCGCTGATCATGATCACGTCGACATTGACTTTGCCCGCGCCGTAGAAAGATCCGCGCTTGGCGACTTGAGCTTCCTGCATTTTGCGGTATTCATCGCTGTCAGCAGCAGGCATGGTTTGCTTAAAGGAGTGCTTCGCGCGGAAGAACTGCGTGTAAATCTCCATGCTTGGGTAGCCCAAGAACTGGGTGACCATCATTTCGTGAGGGATGAAAGTACCTTCGTATTCGGCAGCTTCGGCGGCGAGTAGTTCTGCGGCTGCCTCCATCGAAAGCCATTTACCAGACGCCTTGAGGGCCGTTTCTGCAGCCTCAATATTGGCCACGAAAGACTCGGCCCACTGACGATCAGTTGCACCTAGGAAGGGACTGATGGTTTTGATGACATCGTCCGTCATCACGTCGCGGCCGTTCACGCGCATAGCCACGCCCTCGGGCAGGCCATCGGATGGATAGAGGATTTCCGCTGCATCCATGAGGTAACGCCACACGGTTGGCATGAGCAGCATGTTCAAGGTTTGCGAGTTGATCTGCTCAAGATCCTCGTTGTTGGCCTTTGCAGCCAAGCGCTCCTCCCAGCCTTCCTTCATCATGCCTTCCCAGTATTGCTCACCAAGAATCACGGCAAGTTGATCAACCGGCCATTGCTCTGGATCAATCGGGAAGAACATGGCGCGCGCCTTCAAGCTGCGATGCATTTCTTGGCGGAAGGTTTCCTTGGTGAACCCTTGTGCGATCACCTGTTTCCAAAAGTCCAAGTTCGGATCCTGGGCCTTCACTGCGTCGATGCGATCCTGCAGAGCCTTTTCTAGCTCGACCTCGCTGATGTTGATGTCGCCGAGGGGCAGGCTGGCTTCCTTACGGCGATTCTGCTCGTCGGCAAGGAGCTCATCGAGCATCCGCTGCAACATATAACGAGAACCGGTAGTGAAGATATAAGCACGTTTGACCTTCTCTTCATGGCTTATAGAGCCCGAGAGTTCGGATTGCGTGGTGCTGGCTGCGTCTTGAACCGTTGGAGGAGCGGCTGCAGCCGGCTGCTGAAGCAGAGGCAAAGCAAGTAACGCTAGGAGGATGGAAGACATGATCTATTCTAGAATTGTGATTTCAGGAGACCCAGCAATACTGTTGGTCGGATATTTTACACTGCACAAGCCCCTGTGAACGGAAATGAGCCCTCAGAACCTTCCACTATTTAAACCCACTACCTGGTTACCTTGGTGCATGGCCCTTTTGGCCCTAGCCTCACAGCCCAGCTGCAGCCGCCCCGAGGGTCTGTTTGTGGGCCCCTACGAGCTTAGCTATCAAGTAGTTACAGAGGCTGAGCAGGCTTTACGCCACTCCTTCTCCGCAGAGGGCGACGCCATCCTCCGCTCCCATCTCCTTCAATTTGGCCTTGGTGAAACCGCCATCCTGCACCAATCCCATCCTCGGGAGAGCGACGCAGCCAAGGCAGAAGCGGACACCTGGGCAGAAAAAATCCGTTCTGAGGGTCAATTCTTGCCGGTTTACACTGCTTGGGCGAAACAAATGGGCCGGGAAGCCGAAGCCGACACCATTACCCAACCCAATCCCTCTGCTCTTGGTGCTGCCGCTGCTGCGGCCATCGCCCTCCTAGAAAATGGAGAATGGAGCGGCCCCATTGCCACTTCCAACGGATGGGAGCTCATCCTGCTAGAGCAGCGCTTTGATGGCCCGCGTAACCGCGCACAGGTCGCCGCCTATCGGATGCTGTTCCCTGTCGGAACTCCTGCGGACCGCACTCAAGCCAAAAAAGACTGGGATACACTGCCACTACGCGGAAACCCGGAGCTTCTTAACGCTCTTCCCCAATCCTTCCGCCGCAACCGCCTCGCACCTGAGCCCGAGTGATCCTTTCCCTCCTCCTCCCCCTTCTTTGCCCGCCGGCCACACCAGCGCGTTTACCTTTCTGCCATCCTGCACTTCAAGAGCCTGCACCGGAAACGGACTCGCAAGAGGAGAAACCAAAGCCAAAGAAGGAAAAGTTTGCGCGCTTAACTAGCCCCAACAAAAAGGTCGCGCAAAAAGCTCTACGCTTAATTGAGAAGGGCGAGAA
This sequence comes from Planctomycetota bacterium, assembly GCA_027623295.1. Taxonomy (GTDB): domain Bacteria; phylum Planctomycetota; class UBA1135; order UBA1135; family UBA1135. Next base: position 39,320 of record JAQBXR010000015.1, on the reverse strand, counting down.
AGAAGAGGAAGTCGCTGAGGGTGTTGCCCAATTACTAGAGCTTGGCGAGGCCGTGATTCCATTGTCCTTCGATGCAGTGAAGCGCATGGATGGCACTAAAGGCTTGGACTCCTTATGGACCGTGCTGGACACCATTTTGGTCGAGGACGATTTAGAGCTGGCGTGGAATAGCCTTCAAACAAAGCACGTAGATGCACTGCGTATTTATTTGGTGCGACGCTGGGCAGAAAGCAGCCTGAAAGAAAGTAAAAAGTTTCTGACCGAGTCCATGACGCATGAGAATCCAGAGCTTGCCTATCAAGCAGCGCGCGGTTTGGCTCTTCGAGGTGTTGCAAGTGCAGTGCCTGCGATCGAAGCCCAAGTTGCGGAGAAATGGTTAAAAGAATCTGTTCGTATTCGCGCAGATTTTGCCGGTGTAAAACGCGGCCCCTTAGTCAGCGAGATTACTCCTTTGCTGCAGCGCAAACACTTTAAGGAAAAGCTCACTGCGATTCGGATGTTTGAGTTGTTTGGGGTTGAAGAACAAGCCAAGTTACTGGCACCTTTCTTGTCAGAATCAGACACCACCTTGCGTTTGGCAGCTATCAACGCTTGCCGGGTCATCATCTCCAAAGAAGAGCCACTCGACCGCCCCTCCATGACAGAAATCATTGAGCGCGCGGAAGCCTGGAAAGCCAAACTATGAAATCATTCATTTTGCCTATCAGCGTCCTATTAGCGCTGTGCCTATTCACTTTGCCTGCCTCCGCGCAACACAAAAAGGAAGAAGTTTGCACGGTTTGCGAATTTGACTCAAAAGTCATGGAAGCTGCTGGCATTCAAAACCACGGCCCGTTCCAATTCTTCATTTCTGACTCGAAAGACATCGAGCGCGTGGTTGGGGCGCAAAACATGGTGTGGCTTGAGAGCACCCACTTTCGCTTTGGGTCTGACTTGGAGCCGTGGAAAATCCCGGTGAAGGATAAAAAGGCTTATCGCGCAGAACTCACCGAGCTGCAGGAGTTGTTCCCCAAAGTCGACCCGAAGAAAACCAGTACTTTGGATCGGTGGATGCGTGTTCACCTCATGGCCTTTCGTATGGAAAAGGCTTATCAGCATTTGCTCGGTCTCACCGGCTACACCGAGGAGCAGTTCCTTTACCTTCCTACCGAACAAGAATTCATCGATGCGGAAGCTAACGGTTCTTGGAAAGGTGACTTGGAAAAGATTTATATCGACAATCAGGACCGCGCCCCAGGCATGCCCTTATGGGTCGGCCTTGGCCAGTACTTTGGCATGCCGATGAAGTTTGAGTTCTTGATGATGCGCTACGAAGAAGATTTCGGCATGATCAAGCGGCATTACATCGGTCACCTCGATTCGAATCCGCAGCGCTGGCATTGCACCTGGCGTCCGCCCGATACCGAGCCAGTTTCGCGTTCGCTTTGGTTTGGCCTTTCCACCGAAGCCGAAGAGATGAAGCACGACCAGCATTTGCACAATGGACTGCAACACAACTTTGCGATTAACTTCCTAGATGGCTTCATGCTGTACCTTGTGGAGGCTCCGGTCTGGTTACGTGTTGGCTTGGGACATTACATGTCGAAGCGCAACTCCGATGAATACAACTTCTACGATATGGATGAAGGCTCAGTCAAGCTGCAAAAGGATGCCCAAGAATGGGAGCCCTTGGTACGCAAATACGTGGTGAGGGGAGAGGCTCCAGGCTTTGCAGACCTAAGTAGCTTTCGAAGCTTTGGCGACCTCGGGTTTGAAGCTCATCTAACCTCTTGGTCCAAGGTGATGTTTCTCATGCAAAAGGACCCGGAAAAGTTCGGTCTATGGGTTACCAAACTCAAGACTGCCGACGACCTCACCAACAACCTTCCTACGCAGCGCAAGATTCTCAAAGATGTTTGGGGTTGGTCTTTCGCCAAGGCCGATGAAGAATGGGCAGCGTGGGTCAAAGAGACCTACCCCCTGAAGTGAACCTTAGCCCAGAGTACGAGCCTTTCGCAGAGAACCCCCTTGAGGGACGTAGCGAGGTTGTGTTCCTCATGCTGGCAGCGTTGTTCACTGGCTCGCTGGTGGTCACCAACCTCATCGCGAATAAATTCATTCATGTGAACTGGTTGGGCCACGAGTTCATTTTGTCTGCCGGGGTCTTGCCCTACCCCATCACCTTTTTGATTACCGATTTGCTGTCCGAAATTTACGGACGACGGCGCGCAAACTTGGTGGTGTTTGGTGGTTTTCTGGCATCGATCTTGGTTCTGATCACCTTGTATTTAGGAGATCAATTTCCAGCGATTGCCGACTCGACCGTGGACGATGGCATCTACACCCTGGTGTTCGGGAATACTTGGCGCGTGATTGGCGCCTCCATGACGGCTTACCTGGTAGCTCAGTTTGTCGACATTCGCATTTTCCATTTCTGGAAACGCCTCACCAAAGGAAAGCATTTGTGGTTGCGCAACAATGCAAGCACCTTGCTTTCCCAACTACTCGATTCGGCATTAGTGGTCTTCGTTCTATTTGCCGGAAAATGGCCGCCCGCCCAAATGGGTTGGGTAATTCTAGATTTATGGCTGTTCAAGGCATCGGTCGCCTTATTAGATACGCCCCTATTTTATCTGGGTGCAGCTTATTTACCACGTTGGATGCGTGGTGGAAAAGCAAAAGCTTGACGCTGAGCCCAGCAGCAGGAACACTCGTGTATGGCTTTACCCCGCGAGTTCGTGGTATTCGACACCGAAACCACTGGTATGCCTCCAGGCGCTCGTCTGCTCGAGATTGGCGCTCTGAAGGTGCGTGGCCAACATGTGGTCGACCGATTTGAGGCCTTGGTTTATCCCGAGTGCCCTATTCCTCCTGCCGTAATTCGGATTCACGGTATTCGGGATCGCGATGTCAAAGACGCTGAAACTGCAGAAGTGGTTTTGCCTGCATTCCTTAAATGGGTTAAGCAAGCCCCTCTGGTGGGCCACAACGTGCGCTTCGATGCAACCGTGCTTGCCGCCGAGGCAGCGCGCTATGGCCTGGACCTGCCCGACAACGACACACTCTGCACGCTGAAGGCCTCACGAAAACTTCTGAAACGTCCTTCCCACGCACTCCAGGCCTTAGTGAAAGAGCTTGGCCTGCCTGCTGCTGCGCATCACCGCGCACTCGCCGATGCAGAGCACACCCTGAACCTTATGTTCAAAATGGAAATGATGTTCGGCAATGAATTTCGCACTTCCTCCATGAGCACGGGAAAAACCCTAAATGCACATTCCGTTGAGCCGCCCTTAGGAAGCCCTCAGACGGGCATTCTTCAAAATGCCATCGCGGATGGTGTTCCGGTGCAAATCACTTATCGTTTACAAAGCGGTAGTGTTTTCCGCACTTTGGTTTCCCCCCGCCTGCTTTATAAATCGAGTCGTCAAGGTTGGATGGAGGCCCTATGCCATGAAGCAGGCTTCTATAAGAGCTATCGGCTAGACCGAGTCCTTGGCGCACGCGCCGAACCCGATGCTCCTCCAGCATCTCCCCGTAGGATTCACGCAATCTAGGGAAAGCCTGATTTAGGCTGCCTACGGCTCCGCGGTCGAAATCAAACCTTACAAGCGGATTCCCTGTTTTCAATCTCAAATTTTAGTTAGAATGAACCAAGAATCACCCTTCTCAGCCTTGGGGTGTTAACCGCGATTATTGCGGATGCTTTATCAAGGCCTTTGCTACCCCCAGCAACACCTCCTAGAAAATGACTGAAACTCCAACCATCAGAGATGACAACAATGTCACCTCTGGCAATCCTGGTGAAGAGGGTAACCCTTCGCCATCCGCTTCCCACCTCGAATCCTCCTTGGTTTTAGATACCACGGAAGATATCACCAACTACGATAGGGAAGATCTTGAAGATCGGTACCTGGATATTAAGGATGAAGTGTGGCGCTTGCGGCGCCAGCTAAACCTAGATCCAACCACCGGCAGGATTCCAAGTAACGGTGGCTATGCCTCTCCTGGCGGCTTCTTGAAGCGTCAGCGCGTAGCAGTCTTTGTCGACGTGCAGAACATGTACCACTCGGCCAAGAAAACCTATGGACGCAATCTTTCTTACTCTCACATGCTCCGCGCATGTGTGAATAACCGTCGCCTAGTGCGCTCCATGGCTTACGTCATTGATCGCGAAGGCATCGACCAAGTCAGTTTCACCGATCACTTGCGTTACTGCGGATTTGAAGTCCAGCGTCGCGAAGTCATCGAGCGCATGGATGGATCGCGCAAAGCTGAGTGGGAGATTGGAATGTCCATGGACATGTTGCGTATCGCCGATAAGGTCGACAGCATCATCGTGGTTTCCGGCAATGGCGTTTTCGCCGATGTCGCCCCGCTGATTCGCGCAAAGGGCACCAAGTTCGAGTGCTGTGCATTCCGCGAAAGCATGAGCGATGTTCTGATCAAGGCCGTGGACCAGTACCACCGCTTGACCGAAGATCATCTCTACCAAAACGACTAGTACTCTCCCCTGGAGATCAAAAGGTGCAGCTACTTCATGTGGCTGCACCTTTTTTTCATTTACTTGTGGGCGCAAACCTCGCTCAGTCGATGTTTACTTCGGCTTGCCCCAACCACCGCCACCGGGCGTTTGAATACGCACCCGACCGCCTGGCTCTAAAAGGACCGATTCCCCGGGTGGGAGCCTGCGAAACGGACTTTCGGGTTGCGCGATGGAGTCGAAGGCCAGCTTGCCATCTTGGCCTCCATTGCTGCCTGGAGGCTTGCTATGGCGACGACTCGCTGCCACGGTTAAACGCACCGGTTGCAGGAATGTGAATGCCTTAATCATGCCATCTCCGCCGCGATGCTTACCACGGCCCCCACTGTTCTTACGCAAACTTAACTGCTCCACGCGCAACGGCAATTCTGATTCTAAAACTTCGACCGGAGTATTACGCGTATTGGTCATATGCGATTGCACGGCAGAAACTCCATGACTGTGTGGTCCTGCGCCAGCACCTCCTGCCAGAGTTTCATAATGGACAAAGGGTGTGCCATCGGCTCGGGTGCCGCCAAAAAGGAGGTTGTTCATCGTGCCTTGGCTGGCCGCTGGATATTGTCCGGGGAAAAGTTTCCCGAGGGCTTGCAGGAGTAAGTCGACCAAGCGCTGTGAAGTTTCAACATTCCCCAAGGCAACTCCGGAAGGCGCTTGGCTGTCTACCAAGCTGGCAGAAGGGAGTTGAATGCTCACCGCATTGAGAGTTCCCGAAGTTTCTGGCAATGCGCCTTTACCGAGCGCTTGCAGGACATAAAACACTGCCGAGGTCGTGACCGCCCGATGCGTATTCCAAGATCCCGGAATCTGCGCAGAGGAACCTGTGAAGTCCAAGTGCAGTTTCCCTTTTTGAATCTGCAGCTTCAGTTTAATGAGCGGAGTACCCGGTCCATCAAGCGTGTCGGAAACTTCAACGCTCTGCTTCGGCCAGTCACTTAAGAGTTTCCGGGCAAAACGTGATCCATAATCAAACAGATCTGCCATAGCGCTGGTGATTTCCTTTGCGCCATAGCGCTGCACCAGATCGGTAAAACGGAGGGAACCTCGATGCAGCGCTGCACATTGAGCGAGTAGGTCTGCCTGCGCAGAATACGGGTCGCGCACATTGGCCTGGAAAATCTGCCAGACCTCCGGCACATCTTTGCCCGCTCGACGCAAATGCACTGGCGGAATTCGTAAGCCCTCTCCGAACAAGTCACGAGCACCACTCATGGACCCGGGTTCCGCCCCTCCGATGTCCGCATGATGCGCACGATTCAAAAGGAAACCTAGGCGGATTTTACCGTGAAAGAGTGGTGCAACCACAGTGACATCGTTGAGGTGGGTGCCACCTCGGTGCGGATCGTTGAGCACGATGACATCGCCTGGTTGAGGATCCATGTCCTTGAGCACTTCCGGCACCGTGTGATGTGCACTGCCAAGATGCACGGGAATGAAGGCTGCATGTGCGGCAAGGCGTCCAGAGGCATCGAGCAGAGCGCAGGAATAATCCAAACGCTCTTTGATATTGGGCGAGACGGCGCTTTGACGTAGCGCAAAACCCATTTCATCGGTCACACTCGCGAAGAGGTGACGGAAAACGTGGAGCGCCGCATGGGATTGTCTTTTCATGATTGCGGCAGCAGGGTTAGGCAATTCCAGGCATCGAGTGCGGCGGTCCATCGCGGAGGAACCACCGTGGTGGCAGAGTATTCCGTAATGATGGCGGGGCCATGAATGACCGCGCCCGGACGCATCGCCTCACGCGCGAAGTACTGTGTTTCTTGGTCTTGACCGCAAGTGCCGAACCAACAACGGCCACTCCCCCACGACTTAGCGTTTTGCTTACGGGTCTTCTGCTTTTCCCAGGGGGCGATGGTGGTGCCATCTACTTGAACCGAAATGGCGTGGAGCTCCACTGGGCGATCCGGGCGCGAGAAGCCAAAACGTTTCTGATGCAAAGCATGAAAACGTTCTCGCAGTTTCGGGCCATCTTGCAAAGAAAGTACGCCGGCTTGTCCTTGGCCACGCAGCTCCACAATGCTTTTCACCTTAAGGCTTCGCGGTGCGCATCCCTCATTTTTCAATTCCTGCTTTAACTGACTAATATAAGGTGTAAACAGGTTTTTGCGCGCCCGAGCATTGGGTAAATCTCGCAACACCGAACGCGTCAAGCGCCGACGTGGCGGCGCACCGAGTAAGCCAAATGCGCTAAAAGCTCCAGCCAAAGGTGGCACCACCACTCCACGCATGCCCAAGCGTTCCGAGAGCCACGCAGCATGCAGGCCGCCAGCTCCGCCAAAGGAGTAAAGCATGGCGTCGCGCGGGTCTCGACCCTCGGCCAAAGAGACCTGACGCAGTGCGCGCTCCATGTCGGCGCTTGCGATTTGCAGAATCTGTTGAGCCGTGAGCGCTGCAGGTTGGTTTAGAGAGCGCCCAAGTTTCTCCACGGCTTCCATCGCCGCCGAAGTTTGCAATGGAAAGTCTCCTCCAAGAAAGGCGTTAGGTAACAGGCGCCCGCAAAGTAAATGAGCATCGGTCACCGTCGCTCGCTTCCCGCCGCGTCCATAACAAGCGGGACCAGGTATGGCTCCGGCAGATTCAGGCCCGACTTGAAGAAGGCCTCCATAATCCACCGATGCCAAACTCCCACCTCCGGTTCCCACCGAATGAATCGGCAAGCCACGCGCGAGCAAAGGAATACGCCCTACCGATATCGGTCGGTTCTCAGGTAGCGCAGAATCCAACCAGGCGACATCGGTGGAGGTGCCGCCCATGTCCAAGGTCATGATCTGCGCATCGCCGCGTGCTTGGGCCAAAGCCAGTGCGGCACTGAGTCCGCCGGCTGGTCCGGAAAGCGCAAGCGTAACCGGGTGCTCCACAGCAGCTTCGACCGCGGCGGTTCCACCATCCGAACGCATAATCCGCAAGGTCGATGCGTGGTGTTTCGCCTTCAAGCCATCCAGCAAATCCAACAAAGCGCGTCGCACCACTGGCGCGAGGGAGGCATCGGCCCAGGTGGTGGTTGCGCGTTCATACTCACGGATTTCCGGAGCGACTTCATGCGACAACATAACCGGTACGCCTAATTTTCTCAGCGCACGACCCAATTTTTTCTCGTGCAGCGGTGTGGCATAAGCGTGCAAGCAAGCCACCGCAATCGCTTCCGGTTTTTTCGCCTTGACCGCCTCCACAACTCGTCGGATTTCTGTTGCACTCAACTTTTGAACCACACTACCATCGGCGGCCATGCGTTCTTTCACTTCCACAATGCGCTGCGGCGGCTGCCTCGGACGACTTGCACTTGGCTCAAGGGCATACACGTCATCGCGATCTTGACGGCCGATGGCGAGAAGATCGCGAAAACCTTCGGTGGTCACAAAAACCACCTTGCCTAATTTTCCGGTCAACAAGGCATTGGTTGCATGGGTGGTTCCATGCACCATCTCTACTGGAACCGACGAGGCTGGTGCTAGCTGATCCACCGCCGCTAAAATCGCCTTTGAGGGGCGTTGCGCAGTGGTTGGCAATTTCACAATTTGCCAAGAGCCATCCTCCAATTGCCCTACGGCATCGGTAAAAGTTCCTCCAGTATCGACGCCGATTCTAAACACGATGCACGCGACTTCGGTTTATTTGAATGCGACTGCGCAAGCTTCCTTCCGCGCGCCCTTCTCATCGGCGATTGCAAACCAAGCACTTCCACGCATGTTTGCGGAACCATACAGGCCATCTTTGCGCACTGCGTAAAAGGTCAGTCCAAAGTTTGGACTTCCATCCTTCCACAAGGCTGGTTGCCACTTCGCACTTCGCTCAGCCTGCTCCGCAACTCGACGCAAAGCAAACAAACAAGCCTCCTCTGGAGTATCGCCTGCCCGCATACGCTCGACAATCAGCCAGGAGCCGCCACTCAGAATCGCGGCTTCTCCCCGTCCGGTTGCGCCGGCACTGCCGACACCGTTATCGCAATACAGCCCACACCCAATCAAGGGCGAATCACCAATGCGACCAGGGATTTTGAAAGCCAAACCGCTGGTGGTGGTGCAACACCCAAGGTTGCCATCGGGAGCCAACACAGAACAGTGAATCGTGCCCCAAGGCCGTGGCTCATCGGCTAGAGCAGGGTCCGCTGGCACGGTATCGCCAAGTGGCCAAAGACGATCATCATCGCTTCGCTTCGAACGCCACTTCAGCCAAATCTCACGTGCGCGGTCGGTGAGCAGGTTTTCTGCTTTAAATCCATAATCTAAAGCGAATTGGCGCGCACCTGGACCGACTAAGTTCACATGGTCGGTGTGATCCATGACCAACTCCGCCACTTGCGCCGGATGCATGATGTCTTCCATAGAAGCCACACTGCCAGCATTATGGGTGGGTCCATCCATGCATGCACTATCTAACTGCACCACGCCAAGTTCATTCGGGAGTCCGCCATAACCCACCGATAAATCATTTGGGTCCGCCTCAACGATGGCGACGCCACGCACCGCAGCCGAAACCGGACGCATGTTTTCTTCCATGACCAACTTGCGCGCGCGCGCGACGGCCTCCACTCCATTGCCGGAACTAATCGCAATGCAATCCCCTTTGTTGGGCAAGTAAAGCTCAGGATTTGTGCTGGCTTTAAGAGCGCCGGGTACCGCGCCGGCTGCAAGGCCAGCTCCGGTCACGCGCAGAAAGAAGCGACGGTTGATGTCAGACATACAGCCAGCCTACTTGCGCGTAGACCGTGGATGTCCGTACATCTTCATCAATCGCTGCGGAGAAACGCCCCAGCGATACAACGTGGGAAAACTCCACCAGCACAAAACCGAACGGATAGGTTGTAATTCAAAGCGTCGCGCAGAGGTCCTGACGATTTCGGAAACGATGTGAAAGCGGCTCCGTTGATTCAGCCGTTTTGCGAACTCGAGGTCCTCCATTAAGGGTTGCTCGGGCATGCCACCGACCTCTGCATAAAGGGAGGCGGTCACGAATACGGCTTGATCTCCATAAGGCATGGAGGTTTTGCGCGAACGGGCGTCGGCGATTCCAACCAACCGCTTCACCATGGGTCCGGCATTTTCGCTCAAGACATGGTGTACATAAAAAGCGCCGGCAGGATGCCCTTGGTCTACGGCATTCTTAATCGCAAGAAAGGCAGTTGGTGGAAGCCAAGAATCTGCGTGTAAGAACAACAAGATGTCCCCAGTTGCCGCATCCGCCCCAGCACGAAGTTGTACACCACGGCCAGGCTCCGATTCCAACACCGCATCCGCGCCACCCTCTATACCGATTGAAATCGTGTCATCGGTACTGCCGCCATCTACCAATAAAACCTTGACCTTCAAACCACACGTTTGCTGAGCTTTAATCGCCTGCAAACATCCCGGCAAAGCAAACTCCTCGTTAAGAGTCGGAATGATGACCGACAAGCTCAGAGGAGTTTGGGGGTAGGTCATGAGTGCATTAACGTCGCCAGCCGATGATGCGTTTCAGCAACTTGGCAACACCTGGAGTTAAACGTGCACCACTCGCTTTATCGCCGAGGCGGCCCCAAATCGAAACCGAGGTTGGGTATGGATGAATGATCCCGGAGAGCTCTGAAACTTTCATGCCCTTGGTTACGGCGATTAGCATTTCGCCGAGTAACTCTCCAGCATGAGCTCCCACCGCAGTGGCGCCACGCAATTTCCCGCTCTTAGTTTCAAAGATGACTTTGGCAAAGCCTTCCTTCTCACCTTCTAAGATATTGCGATCAATCTCTGAGAACTCCATGCGCAAACTCGAAAGCTCACACCCGGCTTCTTCTGCTTGGGTTTCATATAAACCGACATGAGCAACTTCCGGATCAGTGTAAGTACTCCAAGGCATGGTGAGATCGCTCACCTTGCCACGCCCAAAGAAGAAGGCATTGCGAATCACAATGCGTGCCATAGCGTCGGCCGCATGGGTGAACTGAAAGCTACCCGCAACATCGCCGGCCGCAAAAATTCGTGAGTTCGTGGTGCGCAAACAATCGTCGACTACCACGCCACGATTACTGAACTGAACCCCAGCCTTTTCCAAGCCCATCCCATTCACATTGGGGCTACGCCCGATGGCAACGAGAAGTTCTTCGGCATACACTTCTCCTTCCCCTCCATCGCGCTCGAAAATCAAAACCTTGTGCCCGTCGCGCTGTTCCACGCGACTCATTTTGGCACCTAACTCAAACTTCACGCCGTCTTTCTCCAAAGCGGCTTGCACGATGGCAGCAGCTTGTGGATCTTCGCGAGGAAGGATGTGCGGATCCATGGCGACAATCGTGATCTCGCAACCAAAACGCGCAAAGGCTTGTGCCATTTCCACACCAATCGGCCCCGCGCCCACCACCACCATACTTTTCGGCAGCTCGGTCAGCGCAAACAAAGAGAGGTTGGTGAGATAACCGGCTTCTTCCAAACCGGGCGTTGGAAAGACCAATGGTTTTGCACCGGTTGCGATGACCGCACGCTTAAAGCGTAAGGAACGCAGGTTGCCATCGTTCAACTTCACTTCCACCATATTGTCAGCGGTGAATTGGCCTTCGCCGAGGAAGACATCGACGCCTAAATCTCGGAACCTAGGGGCGCCATCGTGATGGCCAATGCCAGCGCGCAAGTTACGCATGCGCTGCATGATGGCGCTAAACGATGCCGTCGTTTCCGCACCAGTTTCGATGCCATAGTCCGCGGCGCGACGCATCATGCCGAGGCGTTTTGAAACCGAGAGCAAGCCCTTCGAGGGAACGCAGCCGTAGTTCAGGCAATCGCCGCCCAACAACTCGCGTTCCAACAGGGCGACCTTGGCACCAAGCCCGGCAGCAATTGCAGATGTGATCAGCCCAGCCGTGCCTCCGCCGATGACCACCAAGTCATACACCGATTGGGCTTGCGGGTTGACCCAGTCCTTAGGGGCGACGTGAGACTTCAGCTCTTGATCAGCAGAATCGTTTTCGAGAAGTACCATTTAGTTTTCCTCCCCAACGGCAACGGCATCCGGGGCAGCTTCCGCTAAAGCTTTCTTTGCGGCCTTGGTCACAAACACCGTGACCACGACGGTGGCAGCAAGGCCTCCGTATTTCATGAGCAAGCCAGCGGTTCCGGTGTCACCGAGTCCATCACTTGCGAGCTTGGTGATGTCTCCCACGGCTGCGCCCAGGTAAACGTACATTAAGGTGCCAGGAAGCATGCCAGCAAAAGACCCCAAGACATAATGGGATAGCTTTGCCCGGGTCAGGCCAAAGGCGTAGTTGACCACGGAGAAAGGAAAGATTGGAGACAAACGCACCAAGGTAATAATTTTGAGTCCTTCCTTTTCGACTGCCGAAGTTAAGGCACTGAACTTTGGGTTGTCCCCCATCTTCTGTTCAATTGAGGAGCGGAAGACGCTGCGTCCAAGCAGAAAGGCAACCGTTGCTCCAACGACGCTGGCTGGAGAAACCACTGCCGTACCTAACCATGGGCCGTAAATCGCTCCGATCATAAGCGTGATCAAGGAGCCTGGAATCATGAGCACGGTGGCAACAACATAGACTAAGCCCACAATTAAGGCGCCGACCAAACCTTGGCCGCGCACCCAATCCATGAACTCAGGAAGGTGGTCCTGGAGGTACAGGAACCATGCGGCAAGCGCGGCTCCAATCACCAACATAAAAAGCAGGATTTTCTTCATCTCGTTCTGTGTTCGTGTGAACGGACATGACGTTACATCATCATTACACCACCAGTGCGCCACCGCAACTGGAACCGGCCCCGGCCGTGCATGCAAAGCAATGATCGTCGACTTGAATCGCCAATCCGTGCATTTTATCCAGATCGGATAAGCCTAAGGCCTGACCCTCTGGACCTACCATGGCCAACCCCTTCACCAAATTGAAGTCGCAATCAAACAGGCGGCCATCCCAACGTAAACTCAAAGCATTACGGCACATCACCGCAGCCAAGGTAGATGGATTGTAGCTTTCACGCAGCAAATCCATGTACGAGTCATAGTTACCAGTACGTTCAAGCCAGCCTTTGAAGCGATGAATCGGCTGATTGGTAATGGTGAGCAGATTGTTAAACACAATCCCAAATTGCTGCTTCAGCTCGGCATGATAAGCCGGCTCTAAATCTTCCTGTGCAGGAGGCAAGTTAGCTCCCACCGGGTTGTAAACCAAATGCAAATCTAAGCCACTCCCTGGTTCGCCGAATCCCACCGCATTTAAGTCCTTCAGTCCCTGAATGCTGCGCTCAAAAACGCCACGTCCACGTTGCTGGTCGACGTTCTCTGCGGAGTAACACGGCAAGGAACAAAACAACTCCACTTGGTTCTGCTTAAAGAACTCCGGCAAGTCCGCCATGCCCTCTTCAAACTGCACAGTAAGGTTATGCCGCACCAACACCTTTCGATGTAAGGCACGCGCGCCTACAACCAGACGGCGGAAGTTCGCATTCAACTCTGGGGCGCCCCCCGTGATATCGAGGGTATTGACAGCCGGGTTCGCCTTGAGAAAGCCAAGCACTTCATCAATGAGTTCTGCGGGTGCGTTATCGCCCGACCCACTCTTCTTGGGAGAAGAGTCAACGTGGCAGTGTTGGCATGCCTGATTACACAGGCGGCCAATGTTGAACTGAAGCACCGTGACCTGCGTTTTCCGAATCGGCGGGAAAACCGCAATCTGGGTTTCAGGCATTAACAGCAACCCGAAGAAGGCGCATCGGCAACGGTTTCACCCTGCTCACTAATCCGCGTGAACATGCCAACGAAAGGCTCTTTGCTCAACTTCTCAAACGCATGGGCATCGACCGCCACGCGACAACCGCGAGAGTACAGATTGCCCGCGTCATCGGCGATTTCGGAGAACGGACCGTGGTAGACCACTTCTCCACCTACGGCGCAGCAATCCACTTCGACGGGACGGTAGGCGACCACAGTCATGGAGCGGAACTCAATGCCTTCGACCACTTGCCATGGCTCCGACTGACGCACCAAGATTTCTACGTCCTCCATGCCTGCGTCGAGGAATGCCTGCAAAAAAGCTTCTTCCTCAAAGGCGCCCGAAATACATCCGGACCACAAGTCGGAATCTTGCTGTAAGTGCAATGGAACTTCCTTATCGCAAACGATGTCCGAGATGACCGCGCGGCCGCCTGGCTTCAAGGTGCGGAAGATCTCTTCAAACATCTGGCATTTGAGTTCCGGCGCTACCAAGTTCAACACGCAGTTCGAAACCACGACATCGATGCTTTCATCGGCGACCATGATTTCCTCACGACCGAGGCGTTCGATTTCCATTTGCATGGCTTCGTAACCCGCAACATTCGCCACTGGGTTTTTGGCCAGCCAGCCATCGAGACGATCAAGATCGAGCTTGAGGTTCTCAATGTTGCCGCGGAAAAAGTCTACGTTGCTCCAACCGATTTTCTCGGCCAAGCCATCTTTATGACGACGCGCGAGATCCAGCATGTCCGGAGTCATGTCGACTCCAATCACGTGACCTTCCGGGCCTACCACCTGGCTCGCGATGTAACAAATCTTGCCACCACCACTGCCCAGGTCGAGCACGGTCTCACCCCTCTTCACATACTTCGATGGATCGCCACAGCCGTAATCACGTTCAAGGATTTCCTCGGGCATGACCTTGAGATAGGTGGCATCGTAATCCACCGGACAGCAAAGTTCCGGCTGCACGGCGTTCGCACCTTCTGCATACCGTGCAGAGACGGCATCGTTCACGGTGCGTTGTTGGAGATCTTCTAATCTTTCGGGGGAAGCCATTGATTCAGGGACCAATCGTAATCGCGGTATTTCAGTTTTGCCTTCGACAGCGCCTTATCCTTCACCAGGGAGGGAGGGCCGAAGTCGAGCAGTAGTTTACGGATTCCACCAGGGTAGGTGTCTAACTCATCCTCTGCCCATTCGAAAATCTTCGAAATGCCCAGCTTGCCACTGGAAATGCTCCCATTGTTCCGCGAGCTGTCAGCCAAAAACATGCGCGTCTGCTGCTCAATCTGTTCCTCTAGCTTCGCGGCGGTGTAAGCCTCGTCAAGCAGTACAGGACAGCTAGTCGATGCGCACACAATCGCGAAGTGAAACAAGGGTTTCTGCGAGATTGGAAACAAAATCTCGTGCTCCACTTCACCCAAAGTCAAAGCCTTGCTGCGGCTCGCCTTGGCTCGAGGATCGACCACCACCAGATGCTGGAGGGGTATATATCGCTTATCAAAAACGCTGGAGAAGAGGCCGCCCATGTCCTTAATCGAATCTACGGGGTAGTTATCCAGCACCAACTGGATGGCATAGGCGTTGTAAGCGTTGATCCAAAAGGCCTCACGCTCGGGTGCTTTCCAAGTGCGAAACTCCTTGGCGGTCACGCCTTCAAGGCTTGAGATATAAAGGTCGAACTGGCTGCGCTTGCGGCCGAGCCCCACATAGTCCACCAAGCCACCTTCATGCACATGCTCTTGGAGCAAGGCGTTCCACACCTTATGCTCCTGGTCGAAAAAACTGGCGGCCGATTCTTGGGCATCTACTACTCCCCCAAGCAGGAGGGCCCCGGCCACCAGCAGTCTTCTTAGTCCTCTTCCGTATGCGATTGTCGTCATCACAGGAGTTTTCGACATGGACAGGGTTTCGTGACAGAATAATCCCATGAATTCTTCAGCACCTCCACGCCCCGCCATTTTGGTCATGGCACGCCATTGGGCAGTTGGGCCGGTAAAAACGCGGCTTGCGGCCAGCATTGGCCAGGACCGCGCCCGGGAAATCTATCGTGCCATGGTCGAAAGCCTCTGGGCAGGCATCGCTAACCCATTGCTGGAGCGCCATTTGTGGGCCACCCCTGAGAACCACGGTGAAAGCTGCGAAGAATGGCTGCAGGGCGCCAGCCATGCCTTCCTGCAACCCGAAGGCGACTTGGGCGCCCGCATGTCGGCTGCCTTTGAACAAGCAAGAAGCTGTCCTTGGGCGGCAGTAATTGGCACCGATTGCCCCGCTCTAGACGCCCAGGTCATTCTCGAGGCCGGTGCCGCACTAGACCACGTCGACGTCTCCCTCATCCCAACTTTCGATGGCGGTTATGCACTCATGGCCCTCCGCCAGCCTCAACCCGGTCTATTTCTAGACATGCCCTGGAGTACGGAAGCCGTGTTGCCACGAACTCTGGAACGCGCTGAGTCCTTAGGCCTCAAAGTGGCGCTCGGCCCGCCCCTTAGGGACCTAGACAATTTAGAAGACCTCCAGATTTTACAATCTGAAGGTCTGATTCCGCGCGCTTAGTCCTTAGCGGTTGGCTACGGGAGAACGCTGACGGAACTCCAACTTGGTAATCTGCCACAAATCCTCGCGGTCGATCCCAGCATCAACCTTGCGCCCTCGGCCACCTTGGCTCACCGGCTGCAAGTTCAAGATGGTGGTGCGCACGCGTGGCATGAGCAGCTCCGAGTTGAACAAAAAGGCTCGCATCTGATCGCGACGAAACCCGGCATCCCCCTCTTGGAACTCGATTTCAAAGATCTTGTCCTCGTGGTTCTTCTGCGGACGCTCGCGCATTTTGACGTTAATCGTGCCCATTTGCGCAGGATCATAAGCCTGGGCTTGGAAGTGAGCGCGGAAGTAAAACTCCTCGTTGCTCTTTGGAGCGTTCTCGCGCCGTATGGCTAGGTCATCTGCCGACTCCCAAACAATCTTGTAGCTGCGCTTATGATTCTCCAGGGCCTGATCCCAATCCTTCAAATAGGAAATGGACCAAGAGCGACCGCCTAAGGCGGCAACCGCTATACCCATGAGTAAGTAGAGGGTGGTGCGATTATTCATTTACCCGCCTCCGGACCAATCGGTTTCCCCGCCAAGATTTTGACCGAGACGATGCCCGTTTTTCCGCCACCTTCGGCAGCATTTTCAGTACTCGGCAAGGTTGGGCTGCCCATCGTCCATGGTTCCGCCTTCAAGTTGGCCAGCAAACGGTCAAACCGTCCGATGAAACTGCCACTGCCATCCGGGAAGATTGTGATGCCAAACTTCACGTTGACGTGCCCATCTTCACGCGCATTGCTGTCCACAGAAGTGAAGGCGAAATTCTCAATCATCCAGCGCCCGGCGTAGTCGCTCATTTCCTCCTCCAAGAAGATCATGAGCAAACGCCAAGCTTCCAAACAGGAAGGTGGCATTTCAAGATCCGACTCTCCCATCAACTCATCAAGTTGCTTTTGAGCCTTCATCACGTTGCTGGTTAACAAACTAATCCGCCCAGCTTCCGAGACATCGACGCCAGCGAAGTTGTTCTTAATAATCCACTCGTCGGGATACTCTTCGTCTTCCATGACCTTCGTGTTCAACACCACAACTTTGGAATTCGCGCGGTCAAAAATTGCTGCGGAATCTAACTTGTACTGTTGAGCGACTTTCAAGTTGATGGCTAACTCAAAAGCAAAGAAAACGATCAGGCCAACCAAAGCTAGAGTTAGCGATCCTTCGATTCGCTCTAAACCTCGCGCATAACGGTACTCTTCCTGGCGGAAGTTCATGGTTGCCGTATTTACGCCGATGCCGCGCATGGCAGCACCGAGCGCGACTGCGTTTGGCTCCTCTCCTTTGGCGCTAGCCATGCCTAATGAGAGTGGAGCGACTTCCCGTCCGAGGCGAGCTTGCAGGTGTTCTTCTAATCCTGGAATGCTGGCACCGAGCAAGTAAACCGGACCTTCCTGACTGCCTAAGGCAACCAAGGCACGGCGCACTTCTTTGGCAATGCTGGTCAGGAAGCTTTGAATTTGGCCTTCACTGGCCATTTCAAGTGCTGTGGAGAAACCAATACCGAAAGGCAGGGAGGCATCGCCGCCTAATGCCAACTTGGTGGCTTCAGTTTCATCGCCAAAAGAAGCGCTGGCATCTTCTCCGTCTTGGCCTTCCTCATCCTCGTCCCCTTCAGCAAATTCCTCTGCGACGGGCTCGACGACGGCAACGGCAAGGAAAGCACCGCGAGTCAACTCGCGCCAACCCATAGGAAGTGCGCGGGAGCCACGTAGGGTGCCGTCGGCATTGAGCACTAAGAGCAAACTCGACTCGGAACCAACTTCCAAGTAAGTTTCCAGTTGCTCGCCATCGGCGGTGGTTGTGCGCGGCAAAGCTTGCAAGGCGGTATACAAACTGCCATGCGAAAGTGTGATGATGGGTGGATCCCAATCAGCAGCACCCAAGATGTCGAGAGCAGCAGAGACCCGATCCTTCTGCAACACACTCACCAACAAGGTAGGTGTGGCGCGGCCATCACTCAGTTCGATGAAGTCAGCCATGACGTCGTCGAAAGAGAGGTGGTACAGCTCCGATTCAATTTCGAACTTGAGCACCTGCATGACCTTCTCTCGGTCACTGAAAGGTAGGCTCAACTCGCGCATGACCACACCGGATGCCGGCAGAGTCACCACAACCTGATCTGCCTTGCCGCCTTTGACGGTGTCGGAGATCAGCTTGCCAAGAAGCTTGCTATTTTTGAGATCCTCGGGGCGGTAAACCGCTCCACCGGATGATTTCACAGAATGCTTTTTCGCACTGCCTTCCAGCAGAACGTAGTCAAATCCGTGAGATTGTAGATGTATACCGAGGCTGGTTGCCATGCGATCAGACCATCAGGTTAACGAGAAGGAGCGCTCGGGGCTACCGTGCGAGCTTTACGAAAATCCGCCGCCGCCAAACGTTGGTCGGCGCGGAGGATGCGGTTAGCAAAAAGAGACTCAAATCGCTGGTCGAGGTGCACCCATTCGGTGTCCACGGCAGCCATTTGCTGGTCGAGTAAACTACCTCGTTGGCGCTCGTAATGGAATAGGAGAATGCGGAGGTCATCGGCCTGGGCGGAATCGAGCCGCAGGGCACTAATCATGCCCTCGGCGTAAGAGCGGAGATCGGACGGCAGCTCCTCGAGCATTTCATCCTTGGAATCTAGGGAAATGGACTGTCCGACCAAGACACCAGCCAAAAAAGTGACCAGAGCAGGCATAAGGATGCGTTTCCAGGTTGCAGTGCCCATTAATGCGTGGCAGTCGAGTCGGCTGGCGGACGATTCAGGAGCTCCTCAATCGCGGCATCAAGGTCGCTAGCTTGACTGGCATAGGTGTCTTGTGGCCCGCTGCTCAAAAAGCGGTCGCTAAGCCACATGCCCATACCTAAGGTCAACAGGAGTGCGGCCGCGACATTCCAAGAGCGCAGTGCACGGGAAACCTGAAAGACCTCGTTGGCCATGCCATCTTCAAAACGAAGACGCATGCGTTCCAGCCGGTCTTGACTCGCCTCCTTTGGTTGCAGGAGCGCAAGATCTTCACGCAAACTGCGCCACTCTTGAAACTGCGCCCGCGATTCCGGGCTTCCCATGAGATGGGCTCGCACTTCCGCGGCATCGAGGTCGGAACACTCGCCATCAAACCAAGCGCTTAAACGCCCTTGCCAATCCTTATTGGCACTTCCCTCTGAAGAATGCGGTTTCATCATTCTACTCCCATGCTTTTCATTTCTTTGACCATGCGTTCCCGCGCACGAAAAATGCGCGATTCAATGGTTCCTTGCTTCACGCCTAAAATCCGAGCAATGTCGCGGTAAGCCAGTCCCTGCAGTTCGCGTAGCACCAAGACTTCGCGAAACTTTTCAGGGAGGCGGTCCAAGGCATCTCGGACTAACTGAGCTCGTTCTCCGCGCGACGCTTCGTCCTCAGGCGAGGGAGCGCTGCTCGGAAAAGTTGGATCGGCGGCCTGATCGCTCACCACACTCATATCCATGGCGCGGGTTTGACGCACCACCTTGCGACGATGATCGCGCAAAGTATTGAGCGCCACCTGATAAAGCCAAGTGGACAACGCAGCCTCGCCACGGAATGTACTAATACGCCGCTGTACTTTCAAAAAGACTTCTTGAACCCCATCTTCCGCATCTTTTGGGGCAAGGCCCGCGCGCAAGGCAAGGCCATAAATCTTCGAACCATAATCCCGAAACAGCTCCTCGAGCTGCGGCGGCGCAACCTTAGGCTGCGGTGGGTTCGGTTTATTAGGCAAGGACATGGACACGATGGATTTAAGACGCCCTCTCTACGGGGCATCTTCCTAGCCTATCGGTACTTATTGTGGCTTGTCTACAAACGATCGAGAGTGCGGAAACAAGTGCCCCATCTTGTCACGCTTAGTGCGGAGGTAGTTCTCGTTGTGCTCTTGCATCTCTACCTGAATCGGCACCTGCTCCACAATCTCCAAGCCATAGCCCTTCAAACCAGCCAATTTCTTGGGATTATTGGTCAAAAGGCGCATTTTTCGGACCCCCAAATCATTGAGGATCTGAGCTCCCATTCCGTAATCGCGCATGTCGGCTGGATAACCAAGCCTTTCGTTGGCCTCCACCGTGTCTAGCCCCTCTTCCTGCAGCTGGTAGGCGCGCAGCTTGTTCTCCAAGCCAATTCCGCGACCCTCTTGGCGCACATAAAGCAGAACACCCTTCCCTGCCTGGGCGATGGAACGCAGGGCGGCATGCAATTGCGGTCCACAATCACAGCGCAAACTGCCCAGCAAATCTCCGGTGAGGCATTCCGAATGCACGCGGACCGTGACAGCGTCCTCGAGGCGGTCAAAGGCCTCACCATTTGCGGGAGGATTCTCCCAGCCATAAGTCAGGGCGAAGTGCTCCTTCTTATCGGTCAACGACTTATAGAGGTGCATTTTGAAGTCACCAAACGCGGTCGGCAGATTCACATTTGACACACGACGCTCCACCAAAACCTCGCGGCGTCGACGGTACTCGATGAGATCCTCAATCGTCAGGATGGGCAGGTCATGCTTCTTGGAGAAAATCTCCAATTCCGGCATACGGGCCATAGTGCCGTCTTCATTCATGATTTCGCAAATCACACCGGCAGGAGTACAGCCAGCCATGCGCGCGACATCGACGGAGCCTTCGGTTTGACCTGGACGCATTAGGACGCCGCCTTCTTTGGCACGCAGCGGGAAAATATGCCCCGGGCGAGCAAGGTCAGCAGGTTTTGCGCCATCGGCCACAGCAGCAAGGATCGTGGTAGCACGGTCCGCCGCCGAAATGCCAGTGGTGACGCCTTTGCGAGCCTCGATGGACTCAAGAAAGGCCGTCCCCATGCTGGAGGTGTTGTCTGCGACCTGAGGGCGCAGATTCATGCGATCGCATATTTCGCCTTCAAGCGCGAGGCAAATTAAGCCCCCTCCTTCTTTGCGCATGAAGTTAATGGCGTCTGGAGTAATGGCTTCAGCAGCCATGACCAAATCACCTTCATTTTCACGCCGGGGATCATCTACCAAGATGATCATTCGACCTGCCGAAATCGCTTCTAGTGCCTGTTCAACGCTTGCGTATGTCACAAATGGACCTCCGAACCAGCCATTGTACCTCCTGCTCTGTCGGCTGGGAGAGGCAAGGCCTCAATAGGATTCTTCAAATCGCCGATGGGAAGATGTGCATCTGTTCCGCAATCCGTCCTTTCTAGCTCTCGTCGCCGTCTTGGTGGGAGGTGCCCTCGTTGGCCTACCCCGTGTAGTTAGCTTCTCAGAGAATGCCGAGTTGCAAGGCGGGCAGATTCAAGACCTCAAGCAAGAGGTCCAGCGCCTCACGAACATGCAGTTGGAAATGCAAGGTGGCATCGTGGGTTATCGTGATGCTTTGGAAAAACAAAGCGACTTGATTCTGACTCAAACCGGACGCTTGAAGGTTCAGGAAATGCAACTGGCCAATGGCTTCCTACGCCTCGATGGACTGCGTGATTCGGTCAATGCGCAAGCCGTTCTCGCTGCATCGGCCGCACCGATTGAAACCCCAAGTATGCGACGCAAGCAATTGCGCAAAGACATCTTGCGACCTGTTTTCCAAGTGACCGGGGACGATGCCGTGGGAAGTGCCGTTTTGATTTACCACGGGAAAGATGAGCAAGGGGCTTACTACCTTGCATTGAGTGCGTATCACGTATTACGCGACATCGTGGCCAATGACGATGGCATCGATCCGCATGCTGTGGAGTTCGAGAGCATCTTTGACCAAATGGAAGAAGGACCGGTCTTCTTAAAGGGTGTCATGCTTGCCGAAAAAATTGATTCGGACCTTGCTCTTTTGCGGATCAACACGAATAGAGATCTTGGTTCTGTTGCTCAGCTCGCACCTCTAGAGCGCCGCCATTTGGTCGACGCCTTTTCTTCGGTTTACACGGTGGGATGCCCACTCGGAACCAACGCCCAAGCCACGCGCGGTGAGATTACCCGCGATGATTGGGTGGTCGATGAGCAGCCTTACTGGATGGTGTCCTCCCCCGCCTATTTCGGAAACTCCGGCGGCGGAGTATTTCTGGAAGAAACTCACGAGCTCGTCGGCATTTTTTCCAAGATTTACACGCACGGCAACTACCGCCCGCAAGTCATTACGCACATGGGGCTTGCTGTGCCTCTCGAAACCATTCACGCTTGGTTGAAGGACGTGGGTTATGGATTTTTGGTCGAAGAAACGCAAGTCAATCTCAGCTCGGCCGAGGAAGCGAGTGCAGCGCCCCAAAAGGATTGAAATTCTCAATCTAGGCGCGCCCTAGACGGTGCAGTAGACTAGAGGTCAGTGGTCATCATGTTGAAGACATCTCTCCTTTACACGCTTCTCGCCCTCGGTGCGTTTACCGCAGCGGCACTCCCCTCTCCTGCTCCGTATACGGATTCCGTCCCGGCACGAGCACTGGCGTTCTCACATGCCAGCACACTAGATTCAAATGGGTTCGAGGATGCGCGACAACTGCTTGCCGCAGGCAAGCTAGACGAAGCGGAAGCTGCAGCTGTCAAAGAACTCGGCCGCGACCCCTACAACACGGAAGGCTATTTGCTGATGTTCGACATTGCGCGTGCACAGCCGGAGCCTGACGTCGAAGCTATGTTGCGTTGGGGAAAGTGGCTCACTTGGTCTTTTGCTGCAAGTGGCAACAAGACCGAGCTAGAGGTCATCAGTTCCAAGCTCAATGAAATCTATGAAGGCTGGAATACCGACGAAGCCACCTTGGCGGAGTGGAGTGAGAATGTAGAAAAGGCCGTGAATAGCGCTTCGGGTAAGAAACAGTTCCGCCTTGCCGGGCACCTGATGAACAAGTTGTTGGACCTCAACCCATCCGACAAAAAGCTTCTGAAAACCTACGACAAGTTGATCGACAAAGCGGGTAACGAAGTGTCCGGCGGCGCCTTTGTTTCCGACCAGGTGAAGCGTAAAAGTGCAAAGTGGTTAGCCAAGAACAACGCGAAGCATTCCGAATGGGAAGAGCGTTGGACCAAGAAGACCAAGAACTACGATATCGAAACTAACATGGACTTTGAGTTCTTCGAAACCCTGGCCGCGGCCATGGACGAGATGAACCAATTCTATCGCGACATCTACGCCTACAAAAAGAAGAGTGGTCGCGCGCGTCTCGCAGTGCACGGCAAACGTTCGGATTTCGATCGCTTCTCGCAAGAGATTCTCGGGCGTCCTATGCAAAGCGAAGCGATTGGTGGGTACTGGGTGAACGGTCTAAAAACGGTTGTGGCTTATGACCGTTCCATGGGCGATCCAAACCAAACCCGCGCCGACCTGTGGAACACCTTGTTCCACGAAGCCAGTCACCAGTTCATGTCGTTGATCATGGAGAAAAGTGTGCGTAAAGGCATGTTCACTCCAGCCTGGCTAAACGAAGGCGCTGCTTCTTACTTTGAAGGTTGCGTGATTAAGGCCGACGGCACCATTTTAAAGAACAACGTTGCCGAGCATCGCTTGCGTAGCTGGTGGTCGATCGAACAATCCACCCAGCGTAAATCTTTGGAGGACTTGATTGCACACGCGCGCAACACGGGCCCGGAGAACGGCACCCTTAGCTATGAAGGCATTTACTACCCTTACGGTTGGGCCTTCGTGTACTTCTTGCTCAACTACGAAGAGAATGACCGTCGGGTTTATGCCCCACCGATCACTCCAGGTAAAGAAATTCCATCGGAATACAAAACGGTGCGCAAAGCGGGCAAGCTGGTGTACCGCGAAGCCTACAACAAATACATTGACTTCTTTGCCGAAGAAGGCAACGAGGACAACTCACAACAGTTTCCTTTCGAGGTGGCACAACGCATTTTCGTCGATGAGATTGGCGATCCAGATGTTCCGAACTGGGAAGCTTTTGAAGATCGCTGGCGTCGCTTCACCAACAGCCTTTATGGTGAAATGTTGTCCGGACCAGAATTCGCAGATGTACTCCAATCTCGTTCTCGCGGCTATGTCTTGGCCGAAGACTACGAACGTGCGCGGACCTCTGCAGAGCAAGCTGACCTCAAGCGTCCTAACGATGCCGAGACTTACCGTCTTCTTGCCTTTGCCAACGCAGGTGAAGGTCTAGAAGGCGATGCCATGTACTGGATGGTTCGTCACTGGGAAAGTTCTTGGCCTGCCGGCGATGAAATCGCTACCCAGGAAGCAGAAGAGTGGATTGCTAACAACGGTGGAAAAGCCATCGTGCAAAACTACATCGAGCCAACCAAATTGGCGTTGACCCAAACCCGTGCCAACATGGAAGCTGCACTCGGTGATGGTCACCCTATCTTGGCCACGCTTTACGCAACTCACTCCATGCAAGCATTCCAGTTGCAGTTCCCAGATCTCATTGAGCAGGCAAAGGAAATGTCTGAGATTGCTGGCCAAGACTTACGTGTTTGGCAAGCGGCTTTCATTCAAGGTACCGAGGCTAATCGTAAAGCCACCACCGACAGTGGAGACTTGGTGGACGTGGTGCTTTACGAGGACGATGGCGTTCTGATTTACGACCCTGAGGGTTGGGCAGCGCCTGGCTTTGAATTCAGCACCGTCAGTACTTTGCAGTACTTGGCACCGCCTTTCTCCATGCGCGGAACCGTGCAACTAGATGGTATGGGGGCTGCAATTCCTCTCGGGATTGATCGCTCTGGAAAACCACAGTGCTACATCATGTTTGAAAACTACAACACGGTTAAAGATGCGCTGTTGTTAAAGACCTCCGCCTTCTCGGTTGACTCGCGCCAAGGCAAGGCCAGTTTGCGCTTGGAACAAGTGGGTGGATTTAGCTGGGACCGCACCAAGAAAATCGATTTCCAGATGGACGTCAAGGAAGACGGCACTGGCAAAATTGTGATCAACGGTGAATTCGAAGCGGAGTTGCCTAAAGAATTCCGCAAAGCAATGCTCACCGGTGGTTTTGCGATTACGGCCTACGAGAATTCAGCGGTTCTGTACAGCAACCTTGAAATCCGCCCGAGCACTGCCTTCTGGCCAGTCTCTATTTCCGAAGACGACGAGTAGATTTCAACATTTACTGCGCGGTCGACTCCACCACCTGGAGTCGACCGCTTTTTTTATACACCAGAGTCCGAGTAGCGTCGATGCCGGCGCGGTTGCGCTGTTGCAGCGCACCTTCAAGATCACGCAGGCGAGATGGCGAAACGGTTTCACCACACTCTTGCAAGTGACGCTGGATGACGCAGCGCTTTAAGTACGACGGCAGTTTTTGAAAGTCACCATAGGTGTCGAGGATTTCATCGCGTGCACTGCGCCACTCGGAGGCTTCTGCAGAGAGACGCAGCAAGGCCGTGGTCGGTTCGGCAGAGGCGAGGGCATCGAGCTGAGGGAGCACTTGGTGGCGCAGATGATTACGTGCGGCAAGGGCTGGGTCTGCGTTACTTGGGTCTTCAATCCACGGTTGATTGGCATCGCGCAGGGATTGGCGGATGACTTCGGAGCGCAGATTTAGCAGTGGGCGCAGGAGCTCGACATCGGGTGAGAGCGGGCGGCGGGCTGGAATCCCAGCGAGGCCCGCTAGGCCAGTGCCACGAAGAATACGGAGCAAGACGGTTTCGGCATGATCATCGGCGTGATGGGCGAACAGGATGCGGGATGCCTTGAGGTCGGCGGCGGCTTGGAGCAGTGCCTGATAGCGGAGGCTGCGTAAATCAGACTCATTGGAGTCAGCAGCGGCACCGACCGTACGGATTTCAGCGGGCAGGCCGAGAGCGGAATAAAGGCTCAGGGCTTGTATTGCATCAGAATCCGAGCCTGGGCGGTGGCCATGGTCAACGATGACCACGGTTGCCTTGGGCAGAGCATGGACCACGTCTTTCGGCAAATGGGCCACTGCAAAGCGCCAAGCGAGGGCAAGGAAGGTGGAGTCGGCACCTCCAGAACAAGCCAAAATCACCCGCTGCCCCTTTGGGTAGGGCGCGAAGCTGTGGATTCGGTCTGCCGCATGAGCAAGCATGGCACTAGAATCCCTGCTCCAACGGCCCGTGGATACCCCCCTTTCGGGATTTCCGGCCGCCCCCATTCTCACTCTCAGAATCTTAATACTATGGCCATTCGCATCGCCATCAACGGTTTCGGTCGTATCGGCCGTAACGTTTTCCGCATCATGCATGCTCGCAGTGCCGATTTTGAAATCGTTGCACTCAACGACCTTACCGACGCCAAGACCCTGGCTCACCTGCTGAAGTACGACACCGTTGGTGGTCGTTTCAATGGCAAGGTTGAGGTCGATGGCAACGACATCATCGTCGACGGTAAGCGCATTCAAATTCTTGCCGAACGCAATCCTGCGGATCTACCTTGGGGCGACCTCGGTATAGATTTCGTAGTCGAGGCTACCGGCATCTTCCGTAAGCGCGCGCAGTGCCAAATGCACATCGATGCTGGCGCTAAGAAAGTGTTGCTCACCGTGCCACCGGCCGATGAGATCGACAACATGGTCGTGCTCGGCGTGAACGATGAAACGCTCACTGCAGATCAGAAGATCTTGTCGAACGCTTCTTGCACCACCAACTGCTTGGCTCCACTTGCAAAAGTGCTGCACCAAGCATTCGGCATTAAGCGCGGCTTGATGAACACCATTCACGCTTACACCAATGATCAGCGTCTCTTGGATTTGCCGCACAGCGATTTGCGTCGCGCACGTGGTGCAGCTTCCAACATCATTCCAACTTCGACGGGTGCCGCACGCGCCGTCGGCAAGGTTCTCCCTGAGTTGGCCGGCAAGCTAGATGGCATGTCGATGCGCGTTCCAGTTCCTGCTGGTTCCGTAGTTGACCTCGTTTGTGAAGTCAAAAAGGCCAACGTCACCGTTGAGGAAATCAACGCCGTCATGAAAGCTGCTGCTGAAGGTCCAATGAAAGGTGTGCTCGAGTACACCGAGGATCCAATCGTTTCCTCCGACGTCATCCTCAACCCGCACAGCTCGGTGTTCGACTCCGGTCAAACCATGGTCATGGACGGCAACATGATCAAGGTGATTTCCTGGTACGACAACGAGTGGGGCTACTCCAACCGCGTCTGCGACTTGATTTTCAAGGCGTCTAACCTTTAGAGCATCCTCTAAATTCGGGCTTCACGCCTGAACTAACCGCTGCATCTTTGGATGTGGCGGTTTTCTTTTTGGTATCCGCGTAAGAGTCGTCGCTAGGCTTAAATGATTATGTGATCTCTACTCCTCCCAGGAGTGGCACCGAGGTGGAAACAAGTCACCCCACCGCATCCTCACCTGCATCGTCTCCGCGATCCTGGCCACCCTACTCTCAGCCGCACCCGCGCAAGCGCAAATGTGGGAGACGCTCTGGCAGTTCGACGGGCAGGCGAGTGGCGACTTGCTGGGGTACTCCGTGTCGGGATCAGGCGACGGCGACGGCGATGGCTTCGACGATGTGATCGTGGGAGCGCTTAACGCGGCTCCGAGGTGAAGCTGTGCGCCACAAGAAGACTAGTTCTCTGACTTACTATGCGTCAGATAAAGCGCTAATCCAATCAGTGCAACGCCGCCGCCAAAGGCAAGCAAGTCCATGGGCGTATTGACCTGAATGCTGATTCCATGTTGGAAAAAATTCACAATCAGAATCATAAGGATCACTTTACCCAGGCGCGTTTTTAGATCATCAAGCGAGTTAATGATCAGCACCTTGGCAGACAACTCGTTTTCAATCGCAGGATCGAGGCGCGAGATGAACAACTCGTAAAGGCCGAGCGAGAATATGACTAGGACGGTGCCCAAGAGGTAGCCATCGATGATTTCGACCACGCCGGACACAATATGGTGCCGGTCCGCAGCATGGTTGACCTCCGCGGACGCGAAGTAATGGAACATGCTTTGCACAAGTTCATAGACATCGAAACTGGAAACCACGAACATGATGATTCCGGTGACCAAGCTTCCAATCACGGCGAGCATGACCACAAACCGGCTGCGCCATAGCATGTTCTCCACCACAGTTTCCACGTGCTTGGACGGTGAGGAAGTATCGTTTGAATCAGTCATCGTTGGTAATCTACCCGCCCCACGGTGGAGAACCCACCGCACCCCCTCAAATCTCCCCCATCGCACTCCATGAGCCTCGCCAAGCAAACTCTCGATTCCATTGATTTTCGCGGCAAACGCGCCTTCGTGCGTGTGGATTTCAACGTGCCACTCAAAGATGGCGTGATTGGCGATGACACCCGGATTCGCGCCGCCCTTCCCACCATTCAGTCGATTCTTACGGGTGGTGGTTCGGTGATTTTGGGCTCACACCTTGGCCGCCCCAAGGGTCAGGTGGTAGAAGAATTGCGCATGACTCCGGTTGCGATTCACCTCCAGGCATTGCTCGGCTCGCAAACCATAGTCAAGGCCGTCAGCCAAGTCCAAGGCGAAGAAGCCAGGTCCACCGCTGCAAGTCTCGCTCCTGGTGAAGTCATGCTGCTCGAAAATTTGCGCTTTGAAGAAGGCGAAACCAAGAACGACCCCAAGCTTGCGCAAAGCCTTGCCGACTTGGCCGACGTCTTCGTGCAAGATGCATTTGGTACCTGCCATCGTGCGCATGCGTCAACCGCTGGCGTGCCGGCGTTGCTGAAACCTGCTGTTGCAGGGAAGTTGCTGCAAAAAGAAATCGAAGCTTTTGACATGGCCTTTGGGAAACCGAAACGTCCTGTGGTTGCCGTCGTCGGTGGCGCCAAAGTCTCCGATAAAATCGTGGTGTTAGAAAGCCTACTCGACAAAGTCGATACCGTGCTTATCGGTGGTGGCATGGCCTACACCTTCCTCGGCGCAAAAGGCATTGGCGTTGGCAGCTCCCTCTGCGAAGAAGAAAAATTCGATGTTGCCCGCTCCATCATGTCCAAGGCAAAGGAAAAGGGAGTTCAGGTTTTAATCCCCATGGATCACCTTATTGCCGATGCGTTCGCGAATGACGCCAACACTCAGATTGTGGATGGCGAAATACCGGATGGCTGGATGGGCCTGGATATCGGACCCAAAACCATTTCCCTTTACTCGCAAAAGCTGCGTGAAGCCGCAACCGTGGTGTGGAACGGCCCAATGGGCGTCTTCGAAATGGAAGCCTTCAGCCATGGCACTTCCGCGATTGCAAAAGTGCTCGCAGAAACCGACAACCTCTCCGTGGTAGGCGGGGGCGATTCCGTCGCTGCGATTAAGAAGAACAAAGTCGAGTCACGCATCACGCACATCTCCACCGGTGGAGGCGCGTTCTTGGAAATGCTGGAAGGCAAAGAACTGCCAGGCATTGCCGCTTTAGACGACGCTTAAGCAAGCCGCATCCGAAGCACAAAAGTTTTCCAATGACGCATGGCCTGGCCAATGCCGGGCGCAAAACCGAAAACGGGGTTCCGGGTTAAATCCGTTCGGCTAAAACCAAGCGGTGCCCGGATCCGACCACAAAAAGCATAGGGTCTTCCAAGATCCTGAAGCCCGCCTCTTTAGCCAGCGCTTGCACTTGAGTACGGCGCAAGGTGTTCTTCGGGCGTTTCTTAGATAGACCTATTTTGGTGCGGACTCTACGGATGACATTCTTCAACGAAGCACTGTCAAAGTAGGAGAAGATCACGAAACGCTTGGACACACGGAACAGTTCTTCCACATGTTCGCGGCGCACCGTTGGGTCTACCAGGTGGTGATTCAGACGCATGGAGAACACAACATCCATGGCTTTGTCATGCAAGGGAATTTGGTGCCCGAAGCAACGCATGCGACCGAGCAAAGGCGTGTTCGGGAAGACATCGACCACTTTCTCCACCATGCTGCCACTGTAATCAGCTTCAATCACCTCTGCACCTTGCGCGCGCAACATGGGCATGTAACGCCCCCATCCGCAGGGCAAGTCTAGAGCCGTGCTCACCGAGCCGATCCGCTTAAAGTAACCGTCCAGAAGCTTGCGTTCGCGCTTATCACTAATCTTGCGATGCAGTTTGGTGTACTCATCGAGGTACTCTTCCGCACCATCGGCGGCGTGATAGGCAGCGAGTCGTTCCGGAAGTGTCATTTTTGGGGTGACGGTTAGGGGCGGTGGCCGCTCCAAATCGCGCCTAGATAATACGCAATTCGGCGCAGCTTCTGTCCCCATCGACTGCGCAATCCTGGGCGATAATCGCCGAGTAGCTCAAAACCATGGTAAGCCTGGAGCACGGCGTCAGTTTGGGCAGGCGAAAACACCGAATGGGCGCCGCACAAGTCTTCCAAATCGAGTTTGCGTATGCGTGGGCCTACCGCTCCTTGCCAACGACAGGTGTACGGCACATCAATCATCTTCACCTGCAACTCCCCTTCTCCACAAACCATGAAGTTTTTCGCCTGCATGCGGAAATGCCCAAAGCCAAGGTCATGCAGCTTTCGGGCGATGCCGCCAACCATGGCGCAAACCGGCAAAGTGACGCCCTCTTCATTCACCCGAGCGCGCAGCCAATCGGAAAACGGTTCCACCGGACCCAGGCATTGCGTGACCAAAACCGAAGACTTCAGGAAAGGCCCTTTGCGTGATTCCGCAAACCAATCCGGCTTCGCCACTGGCAAATTCGCCAAGTCCATGGCCAAGAGGGCACGGAACTCCCGTGAAGCCCGACTGCGCGCAGCACCACTAAACCAAAAGCGCGTGCCTGGAATGCGGTACTCCTTAAAAAAGAGAAAGGCCTCAGCGTTTCCCGCTTGGACCGTCGGCGAACGCCAAATCCGCGTTTCCCGCTCATCCTTTATGGGCGGTTCCGAAGCGCGAGTCCTTACATAAAGCTCTTCGCAGCACTCCACCGTATCGCATAAGGCACTTGGGTGCATCTCGCATCGGGTGAAGCTGGACATCAGCGGAAATCTTAACGCTACGCACAGGAGGACTTACTAGGTTTTTTACTTGTATAAAATCTACCAGATACAGGGCTTGAACTGGGGCTCGGCACTACATATTGTGCTTGATGGGACAAGCAGCGACTGCCCACTCATTCGCGCCCCGCCATTACTGCCTAAATCCCTACAGGCAAGCCACTTAGTTACCCAGTTAGATCCAAAAAGGAGCAACGCCAAGAATGGACGCCCCCCTAGCGCAAAACTGCGCCCCCCCGACCGACGCCACCGCAAGCACCAACCAAGACGTCGGCATGCAGGTTAAAAAGCGGAACGGATCCCTAGAACCCGTCAACCTTAACAAGATTGTGCGCGCGATTACCCGCAGCGCTCAAGGCCTGGAAGGAGTAGACAGCATGCGTGTGGCCACCCGCACCATCTCTGGCCTGTACGACGGGGCCACCACTGCTGAGTTGGATCGCCTTTCGATCCAAACAGCAGCTTCGCTGATTGGTGATGAACCGAGTTACTCCTTCCTTGCTAGCCGTCTTCTTGGAGCCTACATTGGCAAAGAAGTTCGCACTTTGGACATCCAGTCTTTCTCGCAGTCGATCCGGTATGGATTTGAGCAAGGCCTGATCAACCAGGAAGTTTATGACTTTGTGCGCGCCAATCGCCGCAAGCTGAACGATGCGATTGAAAAGGATCGCACCAACTTGTTCCGCTACTTCGGCCTGCGCACCGTGTACGACCGATACTTGCTGAAGGATCCGGAAAGCCGTTTGGTGACCGAGACTCCACAGTACTTCTTTATGCGGGTCGCTTGTGGCTTATCCAAAAACCCAAGTGAAGCGATTGGTTTCTATCGCCTGATTAGCTCGCTGGCCTACATGCCGAGCTCGCCAACGCTGTTTAACTCTGGCACCAAGCGCACCCAACTCAGCTCTTGCTATCTACTCGACAGTCCTCTCGACGACCTCGATTCCATCTACAACCGCTACCGCGACATCGCACGCTTGTCGAAGTATGCCGGTGGTATTGGATTGTCGTTCAGTCGCGTGCGCTCTCGAGGTTCTCTGATTAAGGGCACCAACGGCAAGTCGAACGGCATTGTGCCTTTCTTGAAGACACTGGACAGCTCCGTGGCGGCAGTAAACCAAGGTGGACGCCGTAAAGGCGCGGCTTGTGTTTACCTGGAGACTTGGCACGCAGACATTGAAGAGTTCCTAGAACTGCGCGAAAACACTGGCGATGAAATGCGTCGCGCGCACAACCTGAACTTGGCTAACTGGGTTCCTGACTTGTTCATGAAGCGCGTCAAGAAAGATGGCGATTGGGCTCTGTTTGACCCGAAAGATGTCCCCCTACTGGTCGATACCTTTGGCGCCGAGTTCGAAGCCATTTACGACCAAGCTGAGCAAGCTGGCCTTGCCAAAAAGGTAATAAAGGCACGTCATCTTTATTCCAAAATGATGCGTTGCCTGGCGCAAACCGGAAACGGCTGGATGACCTTTAAAGATGCGTGCAATGCCAAGTCGAACCAGACTGGCAAGCCGGAAAACGTCATTCACTTGTCGAACCTGTGCACCGAAATTCTCGAAGTCACCAGCGCCAAGGAAACGGCGGTGTGCAACTTAGGCTCCATCAACCTTGGTCATATGATCAAAGATGGTGCGGTTGACTTTAAGCGCATTGGAGAAGTGGTACGCACCGCGGTTCGTTTCCTTGACCGTGTCATCGACCTCAACTACTACCCAACGGAAGATTCAGCACGTTCCAATAATCGTTGGCGGCCAGTCGGCTTTGGCCTCATGGGCCTACAAGACGCCTTCTTCAAACTGCGGCTGCCGTTTGATAGTCAAGAGGCTAAAGATCTTTCTGCTCGTGTGCAGGAAGAAATTTATTACCACGCAATGTGGACCTCAAATCTGATCGCGCAAGAATCTGGCGCACATGAAGCTTTCGCGGAAACCCGTGCAGCAGAAGGCAAGTTGCAGTTTGATCTCTGGGGCACCACCCCAACTCAACCGGAGCGTTTCGATGCTCTGCGCGAGGACATCATGAAGTTCGGTCTGCGTAACTCTTTGACCATTGCAATTGCGCCGACCGCAACCATCTCCTCGATTGCCGGATGTTACGAATGCGTCGAACCACAGGTTTCCAACCTGTTCAAGCGCGAAACGCTTTCGGGTGACTTCCTCCAAGTAAACAACTACTTGGTAGCCGACCTAAAAGAACGTGGCTTGTGGACGGAATCCATTCGCAGTGCCATCAAGAAGGCGGAAGGCTCGATTCAAGACATTGAGGAAATCCCTGGAGAGCTGAAGGAGCTTTACCGCACCGCATGGGAAGTTCCAATGCGATCCTTGATTGACATGGCTGCTGGCCGTGGTGCTTTCATCGACCAAGCCCAGTCCCTGAACTTGTTCATGGAAACTCCGAGCATTGGCAAGTTGTCCTCCATGTATATGTATGCATGGGAGAAAGGCATTAAGACCACCTATTACTTGCGTTCCCGTCCAGCCACCCGCATTCGCCAAACCGATTCTGGCGATGGAGCCGTCGCGAGTAAAACCTACACCGATGAGGAAGCCGTAATTTGCTCTCTCGAAAACCCTGAAGCTTGCAACGCCTGCGGCTAACGATGAAGAGAGTTTCCATTTTAGATCCAGGTTTCGACCTGACCCTGCGCCCCATGCGCTATCCGGTGTTCTTTGACATGTACAAAGACGCCATCAAGAACACATGGAGCGTGGATGAAGTCGATTTCTCGACCGACCTCGTGGACTTGCGGGAACGTTTGCTACCGAGTGAACGGCACCTCATCAATCGTTTGGTTGCCTTCTTCGCAACCGGTGATTCGATTGTGTCGAACAACTTGGTGCTGAATCTGTACAAGCACATCAACTCGCCGGAGGCACGTATGTACCTCTCGCGTCAGCTGTACGAAGAGGCTCTGCACGTGCAGTTTTACCTCACTCTTTTGGATTCTTACATTCCAGAGCCGAAGGAACGCAACCAAGCCTTTGCTGCGATTCATAACATTCCGTCGATCAAGAAGAAGGCCGACTTCTGCTTTAAGTGGATTGATTCGGTCCAATCTTTAGACCGAATTGAAACCGAAGAGCATCGACGCGAATTCTTGCTCAACGTCATCTGCTTTGCAGCCGTGATTGAAGGCATGTTCTTTTTCGCTGCCTTCGCTTACGTTTACTTCTTGCGTTCAAAAGGCTTGCTTAACGGCTTAGCCTCGGGAACCAACTGGGTCTTCCGCGATGAAAGCTGCCACATGAACTTCGCCTTTGAAGTCGTCAGCACCGTGCGGGAAGAAAGCCCGCACTTGTTCGATGATCGCATGCGTGCGCAAGTCATCGAAATGATGGAAGAAGCCTTGGAATGCGAAATGACTTTTGCCGATGACCTTCTAGAAGGCGGCGTACCTGGCCTCTCCCCAAGTGACATGCGTATTTACTTGGAGTTCTGTGCTGACCAGCGTTTGGCAAACCTCGGCATGGAGAAGCATTACGGTTCCAAGAATCCTTTTGCTTTCATGGAGCTACAAGACGTCCAAGAACTCTCCAACTTCTTTGAGCGCCGGGTTTCGGCATATCAAATGGGAGTCACCGGAGAGGTGAGCTTCGACGAAGCGTTTTAGGCTTCGAACGAAGAGCGAAGTTCCGTTTATGAGGGCTCGATATCCGAAAGAAGAAGTCATCCGGCCCAGCGGGTGGCTTTACTTTTCGCGCCCGGCGGAAGGATAAACCCTCCCTACTTCTCAGGATCCTCTTGACGCTTCTTGTACTCCTCTAGCAACTCATTTTCCAAAGCTTCTTTGCCATCCTCCATAACCTCTTCCACCTTCTCGCCGGCATCTTTTGCACCACGACGCAAGGCATCATTGGTGGCTTCTTCGCCTACAAAGAAGTAAGAAGCGACTAGAGCAACGACAAGCAGCAACAAGAAGAACACGAACAGCTTCATAGCTACGCGCAAGAGTGCAACCGCAATCAAAACCACAACCAGGCCTAACAACACCGCCAAAATGGGACTGGTGTCAAAGTAGTTCACGTAATCCTGGAGCAACGGGGGGAGCTTGTCGTACATGGGTGCAGGATATCACCTCAGGCTTTCTAACCCAATCCTGGTAAACTGGGATTATGCAGCTCCCCAACCGCATCGCACCCTCCATTCTGGCCAGTGACTTCGCGCGTTTAGGCGAGGAGATGGCACGTGCCGAGGAAGCCGATGCCGATTGGCACCACGTCGATGTCATGGATGGCCACTTTGTGCCCAACCTCTCCATCGGACTGCCGGTGGTTGCCGCCGCAAAGAAGTGCGCCAAGCTTCCACTCGATGTCCACCTCATGATCGAGGAGCCGGGTGCTTGGGCCGAGCGTTATGCAGATGCCGGTGCGGACATCCTCAGCTTCCACTATGAAGCCGCCGCCGCGAATTTCGATGCCACCCTTGAGCAGTTCCGCGGCACCGGAAAGGCCGTCGGCGTGGCCTTTAACCCACCTGCCGGGGTCGACGTCATCCGCCCCTACCTCGAGCAACTTGACCTGGTCCTCATCATGTCGGTGCATGCGGGATTCGGCGGGCAGAGTTTCATGCCCGAGGTCCTCACCAAAGTCGAGCAGCTGCGCTCCTGGGGTTTCCGTGGCGACATTCAGGTCGACGGCGGCATTACCAACGACACCATTGGCGCCTGCTCCAGCGCCGGCGCCAACGTTTTTGTGGCTGGCACCTACCTCTACAAGGCAGCTTCCATGCCAGCGGCCGTGCGTGCCCTCCACCAGGCCATCGAAGCCACTGTGCCCCACGAAAACGGCACTCTCACCTAAACTACACCGTCCAAGTACAATACGCACATGGCGTTTCGTCTAAGGAAAAAGAAGGATATGCCCGGCGGCTTGTGGAGCAAGTGTCCGGAGTGTGCAAAGATGATTTACTCCAAGGAGCTCGAGCAGAATATGTTCGTATGCCCGGAGTGCGATTTCCACAACACGATTTCTGCTCGCAAGCGGATTGAAATCACCGCGGACCCTGGCACCTTCGTGGAAACCTTCACCAACCTGGCGCCATCCGACCGCCTCGGTTTCATCGATAATATTCCTTACGCGGAAAAGATCAGGAAAGCGCAAGAGAAGACCGGAAACGCCGATGCCTGCCTTGCCGGCACTTGCCGCATTGGTGGCCATGAAGTGGTTTTGGCAGTGCTTGACTTCACCTTTATGGGTGGTTCCATGGGCGAAGTCGTCGGTGAGAAAATCACTCTTGCGGTAGAGCTTGCTGGTGAAAAGGGAATCCCAGTGCTCCTGTTCTCCGCATCGGGCGGCGCGCGCATGCACGAGGGCGCCATCAGCCTCATGCAAATGGCGAAAACCTGTGGAGCTTTGAAGTCCTTTCACGATGGCGGCGGCTTCAGCATTTCGATCATGACCAACCCAACCACGGGTGGCGTGACCGCTAGTTTTGCCAGTGTTTGTGACATCACCGTGGCCGAGCCTAATGCTTTAATTGGATTTGCTGGCCCGCGGGTGATTCAAAACACCATCCGCCAGGAACTGCCCGATGGCTTCCAGCGCTCTGAATTCCTGATGGAAAAGGGCCAAGTGGACATGATTGTGGAGCGTTCCAGCATGCGAGAGCGCCTTGGAGTGCTTCTGAGCTATGCCGATCAACAAAATTCTGTGATGAACGGCTAAGCGGCCGCAATAAATCACGAATGTTTTGGTCGACCTCGGCCGATAGTAATATCTGCATCATGGATACCGACTCCTCTCCACTACGGCTCTCGCTTGGCCCTTGCCTGGATCAACCCACGGCTTTGGTGTTGTCGCATGATGTGGTCCTAGGAAGCCGCCTACTTAGGCGTCTTGGGAGCTTCGGCATCCAAACTCGTGAAGCGACTTCCGCCGCCGGCGCTGCCTCCATTTTGCGCCGCGCCGACATGCGCAAACAGCCGATTGACTACCTAATTGTCGATGGCCGCTTTCAAGGCATCTGTGGCATGAGCCTCTGCGCTGCACTCTGTGTACCGCTCCGCCAGCGCCCGATGGTCCTACTTCAGGCCCCTATCGAGGACTGCCTAGACCGCGCCACCCTGGAGCGCTCCGGCGTCCATGCGGTGATTGAGGCCGATTTTGACCTAGGGGCCTTGGATCAAATGCTGCAGAGCTTTCGCTCGAAGCAGCAGAGTTGAATTCTCCTCTACTTGAGCGCTCAAAAAACGGGAAGCTCTGGCCAACAGAACATCTCGCCGCTATACTTTGCCGCTCATAATCCCTGATAGCTCAGTTGGTAGAGCAGCTGACTGTTAATCAGCTTGTCACAGGTTCAAGTCCTGTTCAGGGAGCCAAATCAGAAAGGTCACCGGATTCGTCCGGTGACCTTTTCTGTTTTGAGGGCAGACTTTGTTTCACCCCACCACATTTTTTCTTCTGCTACGCTGGATTTTGTCCCTGACAGTCGTCTCCCCCCATTCAGAATCCACCATGCTCTCCTTCCCCCACCGCACCCTCACCTGCATCGTTTCCTCGATCCTGGCCACCCTACTCTCAGCCGCACCCGCGCACGCGCAAATGGTTGGCGGGCAGTGGGAGACGCTCTGGCAGTTCGACGGGCAGGCGAGTTACGACTTACTGGGGTTTTCCGTGTCGGGAGCAGGCGACGTCGACGGCGATGGCTTCGACGATTTGATCGTGGGTGCACTCTGGGCAGATCCGGGCGGGTTGACGGAAGCGGGCTCCGCATTCGTCTACTCCGGCGCGACCGGTAGCCTGATCTGGCAGTTCGACGGGCAGGCGAGTGCCGACCAACTGGGGAGATCCGTGTCGGGAGCAGGCGACGTCGACGGCGATGGCTTTGACGATGTCATCGTGGGAGCGCACGGCGCGGATCCAGGCGGCTTGTCGGATGCGGGCTCCGCATTCGTCTACTCCGGTGCGACCGGCAGCCTGATCTGGCAGTTCGACGGGCAGGCGAGTAGCGACATCCTGGGGATATCCGTGTCGGGAGCAGGCGACGTCGACGGCGATGGCTTCGACGATGTGATCGTCGGCGCGCCCAGCGCGGATCCGGGCGGCGTGTCGTCTGCGGGTTCCGCCTACGTCTACTCCGGCGCGACCGGCAACCTGATCTGGCAGTTCGACGGGCAGGTGAGACTCGACAAACTGGGGTGGTCCGTGTCGGGAGCAGGCGACGTCGACGGCGATGGCTTCGACGATCTGATCGTCGGCGCGCCCAGCGCGGATCCGGGCGGCGTGTCGTCTGCGGGTTCCGCCTACGTCTACTCCGGCGCGACCGGCAACCTGATCTGGCAGTTCGACGGGCAGGCGAGTTTCGACCAACTGGGGGTCTCACGTACGTTGTGGTCGGGAGCAGGCGACGTCGACGGCGATGGCTTCGACGATCTGATCGTGGGAGCGTGGGGCGCGGATCCGGGCGGCTTGACGGATGCGGGCTCCGCCTACGTCTACTCCGGCGCGACCGGCAACCTGATCTGGCAGTTCGACGGGCAGGCGAGTTACGACCAACTGGGGAACTCCGTGTCGGGAGCAGGCGACGTCGACGGCGATGGCTTCGACGACGTGATCGTGGGAGCGACCAACGCGGATCCGGGCGGCTTGACGGAAGCGGGCTCCGCCTACGTCTACTCCCTGAACCCCTTCCTTCAGACGAGCGCGGATTCCATCAGCGCGTCCGGCGCAGGGAATCTGCAACTCGACCTGGACTTCCCGGCCAGCGAGGCCGGAGCGCGCTACGCAGTGCTTGCCTCACTCCGCGGTACAGGGCCGACGACCATGGCCGGGCTCGACATCCCGTTGACGCAGGACAACATTTTCGACCGCTTTGCCAGCGGTGGTGCGCCGCCCCCACTCCAGGGTGCCAACGGCACGCTTGATGCGAACGCCCATGCACAAGCGACGCTGCAGGCCACCTCCGCGCTGGCGCCCATCATTGGCCGCACCATCTATTTTGCCGCCGCCACCTTCGACACCGGCCCCGCCGTCGGACGCATGAGCTCCGTCGCGCGCACCGTGCAGGTCGTTCCTTAGCGTCTACCGGGGCGTTAGTGCATGAATCAAGAATAGCGTGAAGCTGTAGAGCCGCGGTATCCCGCAATATTAGCAAGATGCTGCGGCAGCCTAGTAAAGTGATTGGTCAGTAAAACAGAATCGGCTGCACGGAGCTGTCGAAGAACTGCCCGCCAGAGCGCCTCAACTTCAGTACCAGCCTATCACCAACCCGCAGACCCCGCTATAGCCTCAGATCCTTTCCAGGCAACTTATCCCCGGCTTTAACGGAGCCCTGGAGCCCACGCCCTGCCCCATAGTGCCCAGGAAAGACGAGTCTGCGGTA
The DNA here is from genome assembly GCA_027623295.1 of Planctomycetota bacterium. GTDB lineage: Bacteria > Planctomycetota > UBA1135 > UBA1135 > UBA1135. Next base: position 387 of record JAQBXR010000015.1, on the reverse strand, counting down.
GGAAAGCATCATTAGCGGGGTCAGCAGGGCATATTCGACCAGCAGCAGCGCGTAGGTCGACAACCCAAGGCCGGCTTCGATGGCCCCCAACCGGGTTCCGCTGTAGAAGGCCAGGGCCCCCCCCACAGCCCCAAAGGCTGCCGCCAATCCCCAGGGATAGCGGCCCAACCAAGCCAGGGAAAAGCGGGGCATGCTGGCAAAGCCTAGCCACAGACCCAGGATCCAGGGGGGCGACAAACGCAAACCCCAAGCAGGTTCCGAGGTCGCATAGCCGATGGCTCCAAAAACATGCAGCGCAGAATCCAGCAGCCAACCGACCAGGCCTACGACGGCAATGAAGCCCAGCTCGCGCAACCATTGCTTGCGGGGGAAGCACGCCAAGTGCAT